>NZ_JBWKNK010000001.1:0-1067170 GCF_059415525.1 Sphingomonas sp. GW821-FHT10C01
CTGTCGCCGTCGGTCCAGGTCCAGAGGTTGCTGGCGCCATTATAGCTCAGCGTATCGTAGCTGCCCGCGCCGTCGGTTGCGACATAGGCCGAGCCATTCCAGCTATAGAGAGTTTCGGAACCATCGCCGCCGCGCCGCTTGACCGTGCTGCCGGCCGCATTGACCGTTCCGGTGAAACCGAACACGCGCCGGTCCATGCTCTGGCGCCAGTTGTCGCCATTGTCGTCGCTGAAATTGCCCAGGCTGTTGTAGGTGCGGGTAATCCCGACATCCGGTCCGCGCCCCGACAGGAACTCGTCCTGCCGGCTGATCAGCAAATTGCCGTTCGCTGCATTGAGGAAGACGTTGTCGCCGCCGCGCCCCTGCGCCGCCGAGCCCAGCAGCCCGCCACCGCCGATGACGTTCCCCGATCCCCGCTCGAAACCCGTCCCGGCCCCGGTGAAAATGGCAACCATCGGAAACTCCCCCCAACCTCGCCGGACGCAAAATGGGCCGGTCAAAGGGAGATCGGAGGAATCCGGCAGGAGTTTAGGGAAATATTTTACGATGCATCGCCAGCGCCGCGCGCTGGCTGAGCCAGACACTCAGCGCGACGGGGACGATGATCCAGTCGCCTTGATGGCGAGGCCAAATGTCGGGCCTAGCAAGTGTCCCGGCTGATTGTGCTCAAAGCCATATAGCTCCGCTGCGCCTATAGGGAGGGTCCGCTAACCCGACCGCTCGAACCAGAACCAGACAGGCAGGACACGGCCCATCAGCAGCCGATTAAGAGCCAGCTGCGCATCGGCTGACGGAACGACTGCTGATGTGATTGCTTCGCCGAAAGGTGCAAGTCGGCTTACGGCCCAGGTTCCGGCATTCGCCATAAAGACGGCTACGCGACCGCATTTCGGGGATGCCGACTTGGCGGCGATCGGCCTGTTGCTCACGAGCGACGTCGTGCTTGTGACCGGCACCGACAGCGCAGTGCTTTCCGGCCGCAACGCGCAGTTGCTCGCCTGGAAACGCGAATTCGCGGCGTCCGACCGGACGATCTATTTGCGCAGCCCGGAGGCGGTCACCTTGTCGCCGGTCGGACCGGTCGCCTTCGAGCAGGGGGCATGGCAAGGCACTGCGGCGAAGGGCGATTTGCTGGCGAGCGGGATTTATACCGCCAAATGGCGGCTGATCGGCGCAGACTGGCTGATCGAGGCTGAACTGTATCTCACGCTGGCGTGAGATATTGGCGCGCAGCGATGCGCTAGTATCCGCCATGGAGACAGGACTGACGCTTCGAGCTGATCGTCCACAGCAATCAGGGCTGGTACACTGGACAGATACCCGAGAGGCTGGATAGCGCGTCGGCATGCCGATCATTGCCACCATCATGAACTCGACCACCGGTCAGCCGATCCAAAAGATGTCGTTCGGGCGGATGCCCAAACCTTGGGCATCCTTCAACCTGGAGACCGGTGAGTTGGTCAAAGCGGACCGCGTGGATATGGGCAAGCCCGCGCCGGGTAAGGTGGTAGTGCCGGTATCGGTCTGGGTCACGCCGAAGGGATAGTTTCAACAACGGTCATTCAACAAGCACGGCTCAGTGGGATTGCCGTTCCTCCGATAGCGTCAGATCTAGCGAGACGTCGCCAACGACCAAATCGACAGCGGTATAGCTGAGGAGCGCCAGCAAGGGGCTGTCGTGTCCATGGGGGACGGCATTTCGATTGATCGATCGCATCCCTGCGCGTCGTGCCGCTTCATGGCCTGCGAACGTATCCTCGAAGACAATGCAACCTTCCGGCTCGACGCCAAGCCGCTTCGCAGCCAACAGATATCCTTCGGGATCCGGCTTCCCGTTCGCCACCTCGCCCGCCGTGATCAGGGTCTCCGGGATCGGGAGGCCGGCTGCGGCCAGACGACGGGAAGCGAGATTGGGGCCGGCCGAGGTGACCACCGCCCAGCGATCGGCCGGCAGACGGTCGAGCAGGATCTTAGCCCCCTCGATGGCGATGGTGCCGTCGTCCGCCGCGATCTCCAGCGCCTCGATCCGCACAGCCGCGGCGCGGGCAATTTCCTCGGTCGCCGCGAAGCGTCGCGTGGTATCCAGCGTCCGCCGGCCTTGCGAAAATGCCAGGACGGCCTCGGGATCGAGTCCCTGTTCGGCCGACCATGCGCGCCAGATGCGCTCGGATACGGCAGTGGAATCCACTAGCGTGCCGTCCATATCGAACAACAGTGCCTTCGCGGACAAGGTGATGCGATCGACCATCGTTGAAACTCAGCTGGTAGGGGAGGAATTGGCCGTGCCGGCATGGTCGCGCGGCGTCGCGGCTGTGGCGCATATGGGAATGAGCGCCAGCATGACGGTCAGCACCCAGAAGGCGCCGGGCAGACCGATCGCCTGTGCCGCGAAGCCAACCCCCGCCGGGCCCGCCAACACGCCAGCATAGCCAACCGTCGTGACGGCGGCGATGGCGAGGCCCGCGGGCATCACGGTCTGTGCCCCCGCCTGTCGAAACAGCACCGGGACGGTGTTGGAGGCGCCCAGGCCGATCAGCAGGAAGCCGAGCAAGGCCATGGAGGCGAAGGGAGCCGTGAGCAGGACGACATAGCCGGCCATGGCAAGCAGTCCGCCCCAGAACATGGTGCGCCTGTCACCGAGCCGTGCGACTACGGCATCGCCGGTCAACCGCCCGATCGTCATCGCTATGGCGAAAGCGCTGTAGCCGATCCCCGCCTGAGCGGTCGGCAACAGGCCGTTGCCGGTTAGGAGAAGCGCGCCCCAATCGAGCATCGCTCCTTCGGTAAGAAAGGTGATTGCCGCGAGCAGGGCAAGCAGGACAACGATACCGCGCGGCACGACCAGCAGCGGTGCTTCTTCGGCCTGTGGGGTATCGATCAGCCGGGGCGCCGCGAACAGGGTCGCCCCGATCATCAGCGCCGCCGCCGCGATCGTACCCGTTACCGGCGAAACCTGCGCGGAAAGAGCGGCGGTCAGCAGCAACGCGCCGACAAAGCCGCCGACACTGAACAGTCCGTGGAAACCGGACATGAGCGGTTTCGCGCCGCGCTTCTCCACCTCGACCGCATGGACGTTCATGCTGACATCGATCAGGCCGAGAAACCCGCCGAAGAGAAACAGTGCGATCGCCATCGCCGGAACGGTTGGTGCCAGGGCCAGGAAGGGCAACAGAACCGCCTGTCCGATACCGCCGATGACGATGATCGGACGCGCGCCAAGCTTCGAGATGAACGCGCCGGTGAGTTGCATCGTCAGAACCGAACCGGCGCCGAGACACAGGAGGAGGAGCCCCAGCGATCCCTCGTCGATCCCCAGCCGCGCCTTTGCGAGCGGCACGAGCGGCGCCCAGCAGGCAAGGCCGAAACCGGCTACGAAAAATGCGATGCGAGTTGCCAGCCGCGAGCTGGCTTCTTGTTGCGTCACCGAACGTCCAATCCGTCAGAGTTGCCGGTCGGCGCTCGGCGCGGCCCGCAGGATGTTGGCGCCGGCCGAGCGCAGCGTGTCGGCAGCGGCATCCGGCGCATCATGTTCGATGATGATGGGATCGATCGCGTTCAGGTCGACGATCCGGTGCGGTGCGTGCTCACCGATTTTCTCGTTCGCCGCGAGGACTAGGGTGCTTCGGCTTCGGGCGGCCAGCGCGCGCTTGAACGTGGCGTCCGCACCGTCAAGCGCGCTGACACCACCCTCGGCCGACACGGTACATGCCCCGAGAAAACACAAGTCGATGTTCAATCGGGCGATCGCTTCAAGCGCGGTGCCATCGATCGAGCCGCCGATCACGGGGTCGATCGCACCGCCCAACATGTGAATATGAATGTCTCCGCGAGCGACCAGCGCCGCCGCGATTTCGATAGAGCTAGTCGCGACGATCAGGTCGGCGTCCCTGGGAAGCTCTTCTGCGACGATCAGGCCGGTGCTGCCATTGTCCAGGAAGACGAAGCTGCCCGGTTCGACCATCGGCATCGCGGCCCGGGCCAGCGTACGCTTGCGGTCTACATCGGCTCCGAAACGGTGCGATACAGGCGTGGTGCCGGGGCTGAGTGGCAGGGCTCCGCCATAGACGCGCCGGCACAGGCCCGCAGCCGCGAGCGCGCGCAGATCGCGCCGGATCGCGTCTTCGGAGATGTCGAACTCGCTGGCGAGTGCGCCCGCGTTGACGGCCTGGCCCTTGGCGAGACGGGCCGCGATCACGTCTCGGCGCGCATGGGGAATATCGTTGGTCACGCATGGGCGCCTAGCACATGAATTCGTGCGAAATCAAGAATGAATCGTGTATAAACACGCGACAGGACTCCGCGTTCTGTACACTTCGTACGGGAGAGAGCCTGCACTCGGTCCGAACGAGCCGGCGAGGAGGATCGTGCATAAACAGGAAGATTGCGCCATGCCCTAGTCGACGGTTAGCGCCCGACGCAGCGCCGATTTCCAGCTCGTGATGAAGCCGGCCGATACCCGCGCCTGGGGGACCATGGCGTCGAAGCCGTGATAGGCGCCCGGCACCACCGACATCTCGACCGGTACGCCCTCAGCCCTCAATCGCGTTGCAAACTGCACGGATTCCTGTGCGAACAGGTCGAGTGTGCCAACTCCGATCCAAGTGGGCGGAAGCCCGCCCAGATGGGATACCCGGGCGGGCACCGCCTCCGCCGGAGCGCTGTTCATGACCGGCATGCGCCCCAGCACCGAGTGCCAGCCGAATGCGTTCGACCTTGCGTTCCAGATGAAGCGGCCGACATGTGACGGTGGCGTGCTCAGCACGGTACGATCGTCGAGCATCGGGTAGCGCAGCAGCTGAAAGCGGATCGGCAGCTCGCCGCGATCGCGTGCCCTGAGCGAGACGGCGGCGGCCAGTCCGGCACCGGCGCTTTCGCCCATCACGGCGATGCGGCGAGGATCGATGCCGAGTTCTCCGGCCGCGCCATGCAGCCATTCGAGCGCGGCATAGGCATCGTCCAGCCCGGCCGGGAAGGGGTGCTCGGGCGCGAGGCGATAGTCGACCGACACCACGAGCGTGCCCAGCTCTGCCGATAGCTGCTGCAGTTCGACGATTGCGACCTCGGGTTTGCCGACCACCAGGCCGCCGCCATGTATGTGCAGGATCGCCGGCTTGTTCGAACGGGTTGGCGCCGGGTCGAGAACGACCAGTCGCAGTGCCGGATTGCCTTCCCCTCCGTGAATGTACCGATCCACGGGCTGGACTGCGGGAGCGGGCAGCGCGGGCGGAAACTGCGCACGGCGCACGGCGTGAAGATTGTCCATGCCGAGATCGAGCGGCGGAATCTGTTCGAGGATAGGGCGGAGTTCGGGATCGACCAGACTGATCGGATCGGCCGTGACGGGTTCAGCCGCGGCGCTGCCGGGAAGCATGAGGGCGGATACGGACATGGCGGCGAATTCCCTGCGATTGAGGTGCATGCTGATTTCCTTGAGGTGAGAGGGCTATTGTCCGGACTTGCGGGGGAGCAGGAGGAAGCCGGCGAGCGCGCCTGCGAACAGCAGCGCAGCAGCGGTGCTGAAGGCGCCGGCATGGACGTCGAGCGGCGCAGGCGTACCGGTAGTGGCCGCTGCCAGGATCAGGGCGAGGATGGATGCGCCGCCGACCTGTAGCGACGTGTTGACCAGACCCGAGATCATGCCTGCTTCGCTGGCCTTGGCCGATGCGGTGGCGGTTTCGGTCAGGGACACGAAGGAGAGGGCTGCGCCGAACCCGCCAAGTGCGAGCGCGAGGGCAGATGCGGCGAAAAACGGTTCGGGTGCAGCAGGGAGGCGAGACAGGATGAGCGACGCGGCGCCCATCAGGCCAAAGCCGAGCAAGGCCACCAGACGTGGCGTCAGGCGGACCATGACGAGGGGGGCAAGACGCGCGGCGGCGATCGATGCAAGCGCCATCGGCAGGAACAGCAGCCCGGTTTCGAGCGGCTCCAGATTGCGCACCTGCTGGAAATAGAGCGAGCCGAAGAACAGCATTACCAACGGTCCGGCGGAATGGACGAAGATCAGTGCATTCCCGATAGCGATCGGCCGGAGCCTGAACAGGTTGAGGTCGAGCAGAGGCGCCTTGCTGCGGCGTTCGATTGCGATGAAAGCGCCCAATAGACCGGCTGCTACGGCCAGCAGCACGACTGTGTCGCGCGTCGGAGCGGCCAGCTCGGCGATCCCCAGGGTCAGCGCGCCAAAACCGAGAGTCGCGGCCGTCGCGCCGGCCCAATCCATCTGCTGGCCGGCCACTGTCGCGGTTTCCGCACGCCCTCTTGCCCTGATCGTTGCCCACGCCATGGCAAGACCAAGAGGGACGTTGATGAGCAGGGCTGACGACCACCCGAAATAGCTGGTCAGCAGACCGCCTAGCAACGTGCCGGAGGCGATACCGATCGTCGCCGACGACGCGAACAGGCCGAGCGCGCGGATCCGCGCAGGGCCGGCTGGAAAATGCAGGGTGAGTAAGGCCAGCGCGTTGGCGGCAAGCATCGCCGATCCGATGCCCTGCAGCGCTCTCGCCGCAATCAGCATCGCCATCGACTGACTGAGCCCGCCGGCAAGCGAAGAGAGCGCGAAAACGATCGCGCCGGCTGCGAATGCGCGGCGATGGCCGATGCGATCGCCGGCTCTGCCCGCCAGAAGCAACAATCCACCGAAGGTAAGCGCATAGGCATTGAAGACCCATTGCAGGTCGCGCTCGCCGGCTCCGAATGCCTGCGCCAGTGCCGGGCCGGCGACCATCAGTACGACGGCGTCGATGACGACCAGGAACTGTGCCGCGCAAATGATTGCGAGCATCAGTTTTGGGGATTGCGGAGGCAGCTCGGCCGCAGGCGGATTGGAAAGCATCTGGTTCATGCGGAAGAGATAGATTATCTGAAAATGGCCGATAATATTCTCGATCTGGAATGAGTATCTCTATACGTGGATAATCGAACCGCCCCGGTCTCCGAACGCCTGCCGCCGGTTGAAGCCGTCGTCATCTTTACCCGTGTCGCCGAGACCGGCAGTTTCACGGCGGCCGCGCGGGCAATGGGCATTCCGTTGGCAACCGTCAGCAAGCGCGTGGCTGAGTTGGAGGAGTCTCTCGGCATCAGGCTGATCGCGCGAACGACGCGACGATCAGCGCTGACCGAACCCGGCGAGCGCTTCCTCATTCACGGGCGGATGATCGTCGATGCGCTGCAGCGCGCGGCCGACGAGGCTGCGCATGCGGTGGCCGAGCCTTCGGGGCGGCTGAGGCTGACCCTGCCGTCGGTGCTGGTCGAGGCGGGGCTGGGCGCGGTCGTAGCGCGCTTCGCCACCGTCAATCCAAGGCTGCGCTGCGAGATCGATGTGTCCGATCGCTATATCGACCTTGTCGCCGAGGGCTATGATCTCGCCGTTCGCATCGGAGCGCTCAAGGATTCCTCGCTGATCCGTCGCAGGATCGGCAGCACCGAGGCGTCGATCTTTGCCGCGCCATCCCTGATCGCGTCCCATGGCATGCCGTCCAGTCCGTCCGAACTCGCCGGCTACCCGCTGATCGGCGAACAGATCGCGCCGGGCGAAACTCAGATCTGGATGCTCCATGGCGAGTCACCGAAGCCGGTGAAGATCGAGTTCAAGCCGCGCATGTCGGCCAACAGCGCGCGGGCCATCGCGGATGCGATCGGGGCCGGGTTGGGCATCGGGCGCTTGCCGACCTTCGTCGGGCGCCGGATGGTCGCTGAAGGGACTGCGGTCCAGGTGCTGCCCGGCTGGGCTGGGCCGGGCCTGGACATTTCGCTGGTCCATGCCGCCAACCGCGGCATGCTTCCTGGAGTCCGCCTGCTGATCGATACGCTCAGCAGAGAGGCGGACAGGCTATTGTAGCACTATTCGGTTCCTGTCGCCCGGGTTGTTCGCAGACAGCTTTCATAGCTGCCGTCGATCAGGACGTCGCCGGGCGGTAGTTACCGAATGATGAGCTGTCTTCCCCGATACCCTTCATACAGGTCGCATTGGGCTGGATATGGTGGCTCGATTGGCTGGACTAGCTAATGTCGACCAGCCTGAATGGCCGACCACGCCGAGGATCTACACCTCAACAATTTCGTTGATCTGCACGATCGGCGTGATGTCCGTATAGTTTGGGACGTCTGCAACGATCTCCGCAAAATGGGGAGCAAGTGCCTCCCTGAAAGTCTGCAGGTCCGGCGAGTAGACATGGCACGCCGCGACGAATGTCGGCGTGCTTCCCGGCTCGCGACCCGCAAGGCCCTTATCGATCTCGTAGCGCAAGCAGGCCTCGCCGAGCCGTTCCTGGAGCAATGGCATGTGTGTGGCGCGGTAATAGTCATGGTCGAACTTCGAGCCGCCATCGGCGGGATAATAGACGCTCATCTTGATCATGGTCGGGTTCCTGTGTGGGCGTCTCTCCGCCCGGCCAAGGCTGTACGAATGGCAAGTAGCTGCCGCAAGCGGACGGTTACCGCTTGTGACTGGCGAAGTGGGACGACCGTTTACGGCCCAGTCCAGGCCGTCCGTACGATCGAAGTCGTCATGTCCGCTTTCTCAGGTCCGGACTTGGAAACGGTCCGTCGGTAATCGGCCCAATCGCCGCCATTCATCTATTCTTGAGCAGGTTGTCCGCTTTTGGGCCGGTAACCGCCAGTCTGCTCTCAGATGGATGACTGCGAAAAGCGGACGTCACGAATCCTGACGGGGGACGGCTCGAGACGGGCTATCTCCAGACTAGCCGCCTCAGCCGGCTGATCGATGGAAGTGGGTACTTGCCTGCCGTTCGACGCGGCGAACTGACTAGCCGACAGAAGCCAACGACCGCCTTTACGAAAGGCTGTGGACGGTTGAAAAAGGAGGAATGCGGTTCGCTATTGATGGCCCAGATATCCCCGGCGATCTGCTAGATGCGCGGGACGACGGCCAGGTTATATTTTTTTGCGGATCCGGCGTCTCGCTGCACCAAGCAGAGGGACCGACCTTTCCACAACTCGCCGAGCGCGTGATCGCCGAACTGGGCGCGCCGAGCGAAAGCACGGCGTGCCAAGTTCTGGGGATGGCCCAGAACCTACCGGCGATCGACGGCGTCGGAAGCGTCATTGCAACCGACCAGATTTTCGGCCTGCTCGAACGCGACTTCCCCGTGCACGATGTACGACGCGCAGTCGCCAAGGCAGTCAAACCACCTGAAACCGCCATTCTCGATGCGCATCGGTCGCTTCTCGACCTTTCTCGCGGTCCAGACGGTATCACCCGGTTAGTGACAACCAATTTCGACTTGCTGTTCGAGGCCGCCGCATCAACGCCGCTCGAATGTCTCGTCCCTCCTCTGTTTCCCAATCCGTCGAAAGGCACAGGTTTTCGCGGGATCGTGCACCTGCACGGCAAGGTCAACGAGGCGTACGACGATATCGACAGCGAGGAATTTGTTCTCTCATCCGCGGACTTCGGCCGTGCCTATCTTTCAGACGGCTGGGCTACGCGCTTCATGCAATCGCTGATCGAACGGTTTCGTATCGTATTCATCGGTTATTCGGCAGACGATCCACCGCTCAAATACCTGCTTGAGGCTTTGCGTCCAAATTACGCCGGCGATCGATTATACGCCTTCCAAAGCGGCGCTGCGAAAACCGCCTCTGCATTGTGGATGCAGAAGGGTGTCACCGCCATTCCGTTTGACCGCTTTGACCAACTTTGGTCGACGATCACACGCTGGGCGGAGCGCGCTCGTGACCCTGAAACCTGGCACAGTGCGGTCGCTGCGCTTGCGTCTCAGACGCCGGGTTCGCTGAAGCCTTTCGAACGCGGGCAAGTTGCACATCTGGTATCATCGCAGGCAGGTGCTCGGGCGTTTGTCGCTGCGACGCCGACGCCGCCAGCGCAGTGGCTAGGTGTCTTCGACCCGGCGATACGGTACGCCACGCCGCGGGAACGACTGGTCGATCAAAATGGAACAGCGATCGACCCATTCACTCAATTCGGCCTCGACAGCGATCTCCGTCCAGCCCCAAGCAACCCGCAAAACCCAAGAAGCGACCGCGCGTTACCCGAGGGCGCGTGGTCAGCGCTCGAACCGCTGCCCACCGATACGTATCCCAATAATTCTATTCCGCGATCGAGCTTGCGCGGGAGCAGTGCTCACGAACCGCACCAGCTCTCTTCAAGGCAGTTCATTTTGTCGGCTTGGCTCGGCAAGGTTGCTGACCAGCCTTTCTCCTTGTGGTGGGCGGCAGGGCAATATCATGTCCACCCAGCCCTAAGCGAGGCGATCCTGAGGGAATTTGAAACCCCAAACGCCGAAGCGGCGTTGCGCCAATCTTGGCGCGACCTTTTTGACTCGAAGCAAAGAAATAACTTGCGCTACGGGAGGGATGACCTCGCCGCCTATGGCGTCGTGTCTTCGGCAAAGTCGTCCGGAGGCTGGTCCGAATGGTATTTGCAGCGCCTATTCGAAGCGACCGCTCCACGAATGATCGTACGTCGTTCATGGATTGACGTGCCCGTCGATCCGACTGTGCCCGCACACGACGTCATCCAGTGGGAAGTCCACTACCCGACTTTCCCAGAGATCGAGGTAACGGGTAAATGGCTCCGGCCGTATGTCGAGGGTTTGCGGAACAATTTGGCGCTAGCTGTCGCGCTGGAAACGCGACTTCGCGACGTTCCGTATTTCATGCTCCGCCCGTTCGAACGCGCCAATGGTGAGGATGAGGATGCCTTCGGTATCAACCACGCTTCCGATTTCGCGCATCTCCTCGTCGACGCGCTGCGCGATTTGATCGACCACGATCCGCAGGCAGCTTCCTCCGAAGCAAAAATGCTCCCTCCGCCGTCGAGTCCGATCTTCTCACAAGTACGTACTTGGGTAACGGGGCAACCAACCCTGACGACCGCAAAGGAGGCGGGCGCATTTTTTCGCCAGCTCGATGCGGAGCACTTTTGGGATTCTGACCTCGAACGAGATCTACTTGCGGCACTCAAGGCGCGTTGGAACGAAATCACAGATCGCGACCGCGCTGCGATCACAAAACGGTTCCTGAAGGGGCGCCCCGCTTGGACGGGCGTAAATCGTAGCGATTTCCGGCGCTATCGAACAGCTGGCACTCTCAACCGGCTATACTGGCTGCAACGCGAGGGCTTGGCGATGGCGACCGGCATCGACATCTCGGCCGAGATTGCCCGGCTGCGTGGAACACTCACAGATTGGACGCCTGAGGACGCAGAGGCGGAACTCGCGCGCGAGCGGTACCGGTCTGGTTGGGTGCAAATCGATACCGACGCCACAAGCCTCTTGACGCTGCCGCCGTCTGAAGTTCTGCCCGCCATTGCAGCCGGCACGACGCGAGCAGGCCCGTTGATCGAGAGGAAACCGATCAAGGGGCTCATGGAGGCTCGGCCGGTACGGACATTGTCGGCCCTCAAGTTCGCCGAACGGCGAGGCGAAGCGGCGGCGAACGCTTGGTCAGACATCTTGTGGGACGATGCGCGTGCGAACGACACACCGCATGTCCGACTTCTTATCGCTCTTCGTCTGGCGGGCATGCCGGAGTCGCTTCTCGTTCCGAACCTCCAATCCGCCGGGTTCTGGCTGAAGCAGCGCGGCGGCGTACTGTGGCAGAACTACCCAGCTGCTTATCGAAAACTCTGGGATCGGCTCGTGGCTGCCGTCGCGGCACACCCCGGCGCGGCCGGATCGGGCATCATTTCGGATGGTGAGCCCGACTGGGTGACCAGCGCCATCAATTCGGTTGCCGGTAGACTTACCGAACTTCTGTTCGAAGAGCTCGAATGGACGAGCAGTTCGCCGACAACACAGCTCGGATGGCTAGAGCGCGCCGAACGACTGCTCAATCTCCCCGACGATCAACCGACATTCGTTATGCCCGTACTTACTATGCGGCTGGCCTACCTCTATTACAGGGCTCCAGACTGGACTGAAGAGCACGTGTTGTCGAAGCTTGAGGGAGAGCCCGAGGACAGCGTAACGCGAGCGGCTCGCGCCGGCTTCCTCGGTTATGGCACCATCAATTACCAGCTGTTTGCTCGACTGAGACCGCTGCTCCTGAGCCTCTTGGCCCAAGACAGCGCGCCGCCACACGGCTACCGACGGATCGTCGGCATTCTACTGTCAGCTTGGCGCCAGTACGATGACGCCGGCCAGCGACTCCTTGCGAGCGAAGATTTGCGAGCCGCGTTGATGACGGCAAGCGATACCGATCGGGTAATGGCGCTCAATCAGCTACAGCGTTGGCACGAGGATGCTACGGCAGGCCCTCCTGTGCGGGCCCCGCTGGCTGACAAGCTGGCGTTTCTTGAAGAGGTGTGGCCGCGGCAGAGCTTCGTCAGGTCTGGCGGCGCCATGTCGGCTCTAGCGGAGATCGCTCTAACCGGGGGAGAGCACGTCCCGGTCCTCACCGAGGCTATCCTTCCGCTCCTGACAGTTGTTTCCAACGCAGCTCCGCTGGGATTGTGGTGGATGCACTCGCAAGACCAGACCGTCACCGCGCATCCAGAAGAGTATCTGGCCGTCATGTCGGCAATCCTACCAGTGCGTGCAGCGGATTGGCCGTACGGCGTTCAACAACTCGTCGAACGGCTCGCGAGCATCGACGCGCTGAAAGGCGATCCCCGCCTCGTCGAATTACAGCGACGTGTTGCAGCCATCTAGCACGACAATGTCGATCGCACTTAGCCGCCACGACCACGGGGCCGCGCTGCCTATTTGGGATCGCGCGTGGAGTTTCCCACGGATAGCCCCGGCACCGTATCATTCGCCAGAGTGCCGCTGGCCGGTATCGTCCTATTCTCCAGCGGCGGGTGAGCTTCGACCAATGGCGGTGCCGACCCATTCTCCTGGAGCGACACCTCATCTTTGTGTTCGCTCAATACGGGAGGGATCAGGAAGATCGCGAAGGCCATCACAATGACGGCAAGTGCACCCAGAATAGAGGACCACCAAAGCGCCTTCTCCGCTGTACGCGTAGGGCGGGCAACCATTGCCTCATAGTCCGGCTGCGAGAGAAACCTATAGAGTCTGGGCTGCCACTCCTTACGCACTTTCCGCTGGAGCAGGGTAAACATCACCCCCGAAAGAATGGTAATCGCAACATAGGCACCAGCCATCACCATCACGAGTATGATCAGTAACGGGCTTGCATTCGTGGTCATTCGGGCGGCGATCAGCCCGGCGCCCACTGCCAGCGCGCTCGCTACCGCCGTGATGATCTGGCGTGTCGCATCGGATACTTTCGCGGTTTCATCCGTGACGCTCTTGCGCAGCTCTGCCAGCGTCTTGAGGGCATCACTACTCATACCGGCGAGTTGCACTTGGTAGGCGGTCTTCGCGCCTTCCAGCGCCGCACCGAGATGATCGCGCAAAAACTCCGCCGCTTCCTCACCCGTCCCGCCACATCGGGCAAGTTCGGTCGCTAGCAGGATATGGCGCATCTCGGTCTCACGCTCGACCTCAAATACCCAGGCCAATGCGGCCTGCAGATCCTTAGTCCCCGGGAGCCCAAGTACCGTCGCGACGGGCGCACATACTGCAGGATAACGCAATTCAAGCCGCGGCGGCCCTTTGAACCGAAGTGATCCGCGATCCGCATCGTACTCGTCCGGCAGTGACAGAAGTAGCATGCGCGATGCTCGCTCTGCCCAGACCCAGGCTGCCGGATCATCGAGCGACAGGGTATCGACGTCACGCAGGAGCCAGCGCGCCAGGCTGGCCGGCACAGCCCGCTGGCCAGAAAATTCCCGAACGAGCGTTCGTGGGCCGCGCAAGGCGACATCAGGCGCAAGTTCCGTAATCTCATCGCCCCAAGGCGTAAAACAGGTGCCAACCCCGACAATCTCAGTCGTAAGCTGAGCTACCTGCCAGTGCGCACTGAGCGCATCGCGCTCCAACCAGGAGGCGAAACCGACATTGGTCAGCAACCGCAGCACCCCTGCTGGCCCACGTGGTTTTTCGAGATCGACCCTGAACGGCGCAAATGGCTCATCAAGATCTTCAAGCGCCCATTCGGTTCCCGCCCCATCAAAGGCGACCGCACCCCAACCCAAAGCTACGGCAAGCGCCGCGACCTCGCGCGCAACTGCGACCTCGAGATTGGAAATGCTGACAATGGCTTCACCTTCGGAAACAAAGGCGCCACCGGCATCAAGTGCGTCAAGCCGCGCTGCGAGGCTCTCGACGGACAATGCCATCCTCCTCAACATGCCGCGTTGTGATCGTGATCACCTCGCCACCTTCCGCCGTTCGAACGCGATCGACATTCGCGCCGCCTACGCGATCCGGATAGAAGAGAAGAACCCCTTCCGTGGTTCGCACCCGTCGGATCGCTGGACTACGAAGGAGGCTGCGGTTCGGAGCAAACTCAAGACCTTCGAGCTTAGCCGACTTGACCTTGCGCCGAACGCAATTCTGGATCCTTGCGATGATCCGCTCATCCTCGGGATTGCCCGCCGCCGCGAGCACCGCCTCCTCCAGCGCAGCCGGGGTGATACGTTGGCGATTGTTCAAGGCCGCCTTTGCCTCACGGAAGGCCAGCGGGACATCGCAATCGGGCAGGATATCCCTGAGCTCTTTCAATGCATTGCTCACCGCTTCGATCGCTTTCCGGTTCAGCTGCTCATCGTCACGCGTGCGGACCACGTGCAAATAATTTGCGAAATAATCCCCGATTTCCGGCGCTTGCTTCATGCGATCCTTCGCTGCGATCGCTGTTTCCGCCACGCCATCAACGACCCGCACCAGAGCTGACTTCTGGATCGCACGCTTATCGGCCACGAAGGCTTGAACAATGAGTCGCAACAGATTGGCGCCATCGGCCCGCTGTTGCTGCTCGATCACCTGCTGATAATCATATTTGATCAGGCTATAGATGCGAACGTTGGGATTATCGGTCCTCAACTCGAAAATGAAGAACGCGCCATCGCGGCTGCTTCCCGGGTGAAAACGAGAAAATTCGCGCGCAAGTGCCTGACCGCCAGCTTCGAAGCCGTCATCATCGCGTGCCATACGCTCCAGCTGAGCCTTTGTCTGCGAATCCGAATGGAACTCGAACACTGAGGCTACATCCGTGTTACGAATGCGCTCGACGAAGAAGTCAGCATGTTCAACCACCCGCATCGGCTCGGGATTAAACTCTTCGTCCCCGACAACATGCAATATCATATTTTCAATGCGAAGTGCCGCGATCTCGTCGTCGTTGATGAAAGCCAACTCATCCTCCCACCCTATCTGTGCCCACGATTAGTGCGGAGGTTGAAAACAGGCAATTGCCCTCTCGATCTCACATGGAACAAATAAGAAGCTTGTTCAGTCGAATTGGTGGCGACGGCCACAGTGTCTCTTTCGGGGCCGCAGTTTCGCGCGATCAGCGCTGCGCAGCGCTGGGCCGACGAGTTTCCGCAAATCGCCACGACGCTGGTTCATGATGATGATCACCTGCGCCACTTCCAATATCGCCCAGTACACAGGCGATTTCATACTCAATCGAACGCCCGTTGGCCGAAGGTCGTTTGCGCGCGCCATTTCATCAGCTGGTCAATTTCAAAGTTCAGCCTGGTGCCCGAACACGCCAGTCGCAAATCGCTCAGTTCCGTGCTTCCCGGATAGTCACGATATGCCTCGAGCGCAGCCGCAATCTCTTCTCCTCTGGTCGCGGGTCGGTCACTGAGATCAGCGCCTCCGCCGCGGCGCAGCGTGGGGTCGGCATGTGCGGCGACCAAGCCGGCTTCGAGCGCACCACACAATTCGGCAACCTTCTCGGCAAAACGCTCTTTGCTCCAGTGATAGGCATCATCGCGGATAAACAGGTACGGGAGATTGAAGTGCTGCCGTACCGCTTTGGGGAGCATCTTCTCGACACCGATCACGCCACGGACTTTGTCCATGAAATAGTCCACCGTGATGTCGCGCCAAGGTTTGGCCAGGCTCTCCAGATAGGACAGGTTGGCGTCAGTCGGGCCATCTCCAGTGTTCCAATATCGCATCAAAATCCCTCCCCGTGCTTTCGGCGGTCACTATACTGGCGCAGGCGAACATTGGAACATAAGGTGAATATTTCAAGTGGTAGCCGCAACCGGCCCGGCCTGCGTGCCCTGCACACTGGCGTGGCCAAACGCGCGTTCGGCTTTGTAGCAAACCACGCTTAGGTTCTCGGGAGTGGCAGGTTTCGGGAACGTCTCTTAGTCCCCCGAACGACCGCAATGAGGGCGCGTAGCCGCCAGCAAGGTCAGATCCGATGAAGCGAGAGCTAGCGATCCCATAGTGGACGTTTACACACTACATGAATGACGCGTGCGGAGCACGGCAGGCGCCGCTTTCACCCGGTCTTAGGATAGGAAAGCATCTCGCTATCCGCGGTGATCATTATAAATCCTGTGACTACGCCGTTCTTTCGATAGAATTGGGCCTGTACGCCGCTAGTGCCGACGTCGAACAAGTCGCCTCCCAGCGCGATCAGTTCCTGCGCTACCCCGCCCGCCCGTAAGTAGGTCAGGCGGTCGCCTGTCAGGGCGACGCTTCTAACGCCATAGTGCCCGATATAATCGCGTAACTGCGCGGCCGACAGATCGACCGGACTGACTAGCCAGCCCTGCTCGGTTTGTGGATCCAGCAAAAACCGCAACTGCTTGAGGACCGGCAAACCGACATTGGGCCGCAGCCCGTCAAAAACCACGTCGGGATTGTTCAGAGTTACCGGACCGATCTTCACATCCCCTCTGATCTGCGCACCCATGACGTCGCGGCTTCCCGAAACCGACGTCGTCTGGCCGATGACCACCGGCGGGCGCATGAAGGAAAGCGAGTCCATGAAGGAGGCGGGAAGATTGAGCCGGTGGTTGTTGCCGGAATCGAGATCTGCCCTGACTGGCATAGACGAGGGCGTGCCGTTTTTAGTCGGCAGGACGATGTCGACAGCCGGCGTTCCCTGGCCCGCAGGGCCATTATAGGGAATCGCCGGACCAGACGGCTTGAACGCCCCGCCCTTGTTGATGACGCGCACTCGCGAGGCGCCGAGGTCGACCAACACCAACTGTCCCGCAAACAGTT
The DNA here is from genome assembly GCF_059415525.1 of Sphingomonas sp. GW821-FHT10C01. NCBI lineage: Bacteria > Pseudomonadati > Pseudomonadota > Alphaproteobacteria > Sphingomonadales > Sphingomonadaceae > Sphingomonas > Sphingomonas sp. GW821-FHT10C01. The sequence continues at coordinate 17,022 of NZ_JBWKNK010000001.1, forward strand.
TCGGCCCGAAGATCCCGACCTGATCGGGCTTGTTGTAGGGATAGGCCGACACTGTCCGGTCACCGATCTTCAGCGCGCCGATGCTGAGGTCCGGCATGATGCAGCCATACGTATCGAAGCTTTTGCCGGTCGCGCCGTCCACGACCCTGTGGATGCGACCTGGGACAACCTTCAACTCAAGCGCGCGGGCGACCGCCGCATCGATTGCATTGCCGCTGGTGCCGGTGTCGAAAATGACCGGCAGCGGGGTCCGGCCAGCCGAGCGGATCATGACCACGACGCGCTCGTTCGATAGATACACCGGGAAGGTGCCTTCCTGCGCAATCTGGAGAGGCGGCGTGTCGATCTTCGTCAGCGCGGCGCGGCTCTTTCCCGCGACGCCGAGCGCGGCCACAGTGGAGATGAAGCTTCTACGTGAAAGGGCGTGCATCGATGTCTCTTCTTTGTAATAGTCCTATTCGGACTATTACAGGCTTAGATTGCCTGCTGGCAAGCGCGGCGGATAAGGAAGCTGGATGCTGACCGAACTTGAAGGTGCGATCCTGACCGAAATCGGCTTTCGGGCCAGGCATACCGCGTTCAAGGTTCGGCAGGCATTCCGGGAGTCGCCATCTTCGGACTGGCAGGGAAGCGCAGGCTCGGTTTATCCGGCGATCCGCCGCCTGACCGAACGCGGCCTGATCGAAATGGCCGCTCCTCAGGATGGTCGCGGTACACGACTTTTGGCGCTCACCTGCGCTGGGCAGGCAGCGCTGATGGATTGGGCACAGGATTCCGAAACGGCACTATCGATCGGCATGGACCCGTTCCGGCTCCGTGCTGGATTATGGAAAACGATGGATCGCGTCGAGCAGGTCGCGCACGCAGAACGCATGTTCGCTATGGCCCAAGAAGCTATCCAAGCCTTGACCGCCTACAAACAACGGCAAGACGCGCTTGAAGCTGTTCAGGTCGAACTGGCGATTGCATTGCAGCAATCGCGCATTCGCTGGATCAGGGATTGGCAAAGGGAATTGGGATCCGGCACCTGACAAGATGGTGTGCGCCGACCGGCGGACAAAGACTCGCCCGATCGAGGGAACGGCGGCTTTCGGAATTGCTGGCGAGCGGACTGAACGGCTGGCCTGAGGGCGCATTGGCGACACAATGAGCGCAAACTCGGATGCAGCTCGCGACCCAACGACAGTTACCTCAACGATGGGGTTTCCCAGAGTGTGACATTTCCGGCAGCGCTGGTTTGTAAGCAGCCCTTAACGGCTATTGTGACAAGCCAGTGCAATGCAAGACGGGCGGCGTTTCTAATGAACTGGGGCTGCTTAGGCCAATCGCTCACCCCGGGGCCTAGCACTTGCAGCACCCTTGTCCGCGTCGCCGCAAGTGCGCTGACCGGCGCATCACTGGCGCTCGTTTCTGTTACCGTCGCCCAAGCGCGACAGGTGACCGGGGGCTATCCCGAAGATAGTCAGAATCAACAGTTCCTTGATCCAATGTGCCGGCAGTGGATGCCGGTCATGCATCGGCTGATGAAGACACCTTGGCCGCAATCTGCCCCTCAGTTTGAATTGGCCACCGCGAGACTCCAGCCGCATTGGATCCGCACCCCGCCTAACGCCTACCGCTCCGTCCTTGTCGCTTGGATGGATCAGCAACTCACCAGCTATGCGCCACCGCACAAGCTCTACCGGCGTGCTCTGCGCAATCTCGTCGATGCACATCTACGAGCCAGAAGAATTACGATTTGGCGCACACGCCTTCCGATGCCCTTCATGGATTGGCGGAGCAAGTATCCGCGCTATCGGGAGGTCACCCGAATTCGCTTCCAGCCCATCCAGCGCTTGTTTCCGACTCTTCCGGAGAAGCGCGCTCTCTATGGGCAGGCTTTCTACTATATAATCAGCGAACACCGGCCCTCTCCGGTCGACGTAGGGCCGCATAGCGATAATCCTGCCTTTCTGTTCCTGCACAAAGGAATCCCGCTCTTCCTTCGGCCGGTCTACAATCAGGTGACTTGGGCTTATGAGCCTTTCCCGCATTCCCTGAATAATCCACTTCAATATGGCGGCATCGAGCTTTCCTTCGGATGCGATCCCCACCGGTACTCGATGGCGCGCTAGTGACTTCTCTGAGTTCCGGTTGCCGGAAGCTGCCAGACCAGAAACCACCCGTCGCGGACGTCTATGCCATCGTCTAACCAACGACAGCTATCGGGATTGCTCATAGATCCGTCCGATGTCTGCAATTGGGGCGCATTGCCGCCAGCGCGGCGAGCTAGAGATCAAACGTCTGCTGACGACGCCATTGCGGACATTAGTTGACGAGCGCATCGTACGTGAATGTTCATGGCGGCCATCCTCCAACTCACGACCCTGCCGTCCGATGCCTGGGCGCAGCTGTTATCGAGCGAAACCTTGGTTCGCTCTACTACCACGGTGGATTTCATCATCCCCGACAAAATAGCGCGCCAACGTGGCGAACACACGGTGCGGATTATTAAGAACCAGGAGGGGGGCGTCGAGGTTCGACGGATAACCAGCGCTACATGTGCGGCCATGAGCGACATCATTTCTTCCCTGAGGACAGTGCCAATGCCTCAGCCGCAACTCCCTGACGAAGGAACGAGAGACGTCAGAGATGGCAGAATATACGTTGTGCGTTTCGATGCTCGGTACGGAAATGATGATGCTGGAGTCGTGGAGTTGAGTTCAAATATGGGAACACCGCTCGCAGATTGGGCGGACAAGGTCCTTGCCAAGCTTAGCAGCTGCCAACCGACCATGCGGGATGAATAAATAGGATGGGGGTGGCAGACCACCTTGAGGCTTCCCACCCAATAATAGTCGTAGAAACGACGCTAGAATGCATGGCGGCTTTTAAGAGCACGGGTGAAGCGGCCGACCCTCCGGAATGAGGGCGCGTTCCTGACCCGTAGCTCGCGCCAAAATCAGTTTTGCGGCTCTCAGCCGGTAGCGGACTGGCGGTTTTTGCGTTGGGCCGTGAACACGAACATAGTTGCACACCAGCGTCTACCGAAGGCGATCAACGCGCAATTGGACTCCGAACAATCACCTGACGATTGTTGGATACATGTTGGATCTGAAATGTGAGCCCCCGCTTGCTGAGATAGACTCAGCCCTTGCGGAGATCAGACATGTCTACAAACAACACCTACTTCACGTTGGGGGCGCTCAAGGCGTCACCCGTGACGGAAGGTACCGCATTTCTCGTTCAGGATGCTGCCGTTGATGACGGGGCCTTCTTCTGGGCCCTCGGTAACTACACAGGTCAAGCCGACGACATCAACATCATCAAGGCTGACAGCACGGCGCTGAGCGTGGGAGCCTGGGTGCGGCAGAGCATTGATTCCATTGCGCGCCGTACGGTGGCTCAGCTTCTGGCCAGTACCGAAGCCGCGCGTGGTGCAGGCGCAACATGGTATGCCAGCCAGTTCAGCTACACCGAGGCGGCAAGCGGCGCGACCGATCATCACCTGACCACGGCGGGCGGGGTCAAGCTCTATGTTGACCTCCCTGCCGGTGGGCGGGTCGATATTACTGCTTTCGGGTGCGTGATGGCTGTCAATGTCGACAGCACGGCAGCGCTTCAGGCGGCATTCGACAGCGATCTCCCATTGAGCTCGGGCAAAGGGACGCTGCTCATTACCGACACGATCCTCCTTAAGCCGGGCGCGAATTTTGTCGGGGCCGGTGGAGCGGAGAATTACGACGCTGCTCCCGTCAAGATCCGCTTCGAGCCGATGACCAAGCGGGGTGTTTTCCGCTGGCGCACAGCGCCAACCGGCTACGTGTTCGAAGGCGTGCGTCTGGAGGGCTTTTGCCTTCGCGGGTTTGGTCCGGGCGCTGATGTGGTTCTTGATCTGCCCTTTCTTTTCAACGGACGCCTTAACTTCTACTGCTACACCGGGATTGACGTTTGGATCAGGCTTCGCCGCTGGATGTCAACAAAGGTCCTTGGCGGTGTGCAGGGATTTCGCACGCGCGGCGTGGAGTTCGCAGGCGAAGGATCGGATCCGTCCGATGTAACTACCACCACGAGCATCGATGCGTATGTTTCGCACGGGCCGATTGCTTACTTCTCGGCTACGCGCTCCGTCACCGACTGCAAGATCACCGGCACCATCGAGAGCGTGGACAAGGCGTGTGACATCGCTCGCGGCAATGTAACAACGTTCAACGTCTACACGGAAAATGTGCCTCGTACGGATGCGGGATCAGCGTGGGTGTATGGCAAGACCGGTACCTCTGACCTTTGGGAAACGGCTCTGACCGTCAATCTGCAACCCGGGGTTGGGCACGTGGGCGGCACGCTGGACAATTGCAACGCATTTGATGTGGACCATGTGCGCCTGCTCAAGGTGTCGGGCTACATCTATATGTATAAGTCGCTTCTGAAGACGACGGTGAACACCAAAAAAGTAATCCTCCTGGGGCTGGACACCTCCAATATCGTCGCCCTCTCCCTTGATGGTGGAATCGCCGACTATAACGCTATCACCATGGCGGGTTTCAAACCCCGGGACATGGAGCTGATACCGGCTAGCGGCGAGTTCTTTGACGGGGCCTTGGTGTCGCCGACGCTGAAACTATGGTCGCGCGAACGAGCCGGGGTCGAAACTTCAAGGCTTTTCCTTGACCGTGCTTTGGGAAACAAACTGGTTTATCGCGACGGCTACGGTAATTTCAGCGCGCCTATTGGCGCGCTGCGGGTAACTGGAACGAGCAACTGGACCGTTCAAGGCGGCAGGCTGACACCCGGCGAGTTGGTGCAGAATACCGCCGTCACGCTCGGGGAACCGGGGTTGTGGATGTCTACGCGCTTCTCGAAGGACGTTGGCAACAATTATCCGGGGTGCTCAACCACGGCTGGTAGCCCGATCATCACGCACCCGACCGTCGGCGCGTTCTTTAAGTGCGAGGTCGATGATTACGTTATCGTGAGTGATGGATTTGGCGATGCGGTAGCACAGCGACGTGTGATTGACCGGACGCCGGACCTGACTTCGATTACGCTGGATAGCAACGCAACCTCAACGGTTTCCGCCGCGGCCATGGTTGCGACGGAGCCGCACAAACTGATCCCGCTCGCTCAACAAGGCGCGCGCGAGGTGGGCATTAATCCGGTCGGTGCCGTGGTGCCCAACTTCCGGGGCGAGGAGCTATTCCGAACCGACACGTCGAACTGGTACAAAGCCACCGGGCTGACCAGCACCGACTGGAAGCAACTCACATAAGTCAAACTGCTGCCTCTCGAGTAGAAAGGGTGACATGCCCGAATAGGGCATGTCACCGCGCGGCGGCTTTCGGGTTCGTCGGCGAGCACGCTGGACGGCCGGATTGAGGGCGCGTGCGGCCAGCGCAGCGACCTCAGCCTCAAACGTCTGCTAGCGACCCCATTGCTGCCGCCGCTGGTAGAGACTAGCTTCACTCTATGAGCCGCGCCTTTGCTTCTGCCGCGCTTGCCTTGCTGGCGGCGTGTAGCAACGCAACCTTTCCACAACTGCCGCCGATCGCAGACAAGCTTCCGCCTGATGTGCGTGACGCGGAACCTGAGTTTGATCGTCGGGTGCAAGCGGCCTTTCCGGTCGGCGCGTCGGAACAACAGACCGTATCCAGCCTGAAGGAAACCGGCTTCCAAATCTCGCCGGCAGGGTCGGATGGCTACGCATCTGCCGACCTCAAGCGCGGGAATATGGTTTGCCAAACTATCTGGTCAGTTCGCTGGAAAGCTGACGCAGGAACGATACGCGAAATCTTCGGTGTTTATGGGCATCGCTGCCCATAGGCGCGACCGCTTCCCACTCAACAGTTGCCGTGAGACGCAGCTGAACGAATGGCGGCTTTCGGGATCGCCGCGCGGTAGTCCGAACGGCCGGATTAGGGGCGCATAGCTGTCAATCAAGCTGCGTCGCCGTACGCTTGCACACCCACCAATGTCGCGCCAGAGCGATGCTATGCTCACTAGCCAATTGCAGGATCTGATTGTCTCCACCTTGGTCAAGCAGGTGGGCGGCACGCAGCGACGCTGGCGGATCGCACTGGGCCCGATCAGGCTACGCGACCCGCTCAGCTATGTGCATTGCAATTGGGAAGTGGCGCCCAGCGGCACGCCGCGAGAGAATGCAGCGATCGAGCGTCTGCTCGACACCATCCGGCTCGAGCATCCGACCGCCTCACCCGGTTGAAGGCTATGGTCAGCGACGCTCCCGCCGCGCGTCCAGGAACCCCTGCAGCGCATCGACTGGCACTAGCGTCATCGATCCGACCTTGATCACCTCGATGTCACCGGCGGCGATCAGCTCGTAGAGCTTGGAGCGGCCGATCCCGGTCATCTTGCATGCTTCCTTGATGCGGACAGACAAGGGGGCGATCTGCTCAGTCATGTCGCTTCTCCGTTGCACCGGTAAGCCGCGCGACGATGCCGCCGCTAACCATGCGCCGCTCGACCAAGTCGATGAGCCGAATGTAACGATCACGGCCAAGTTGCCCGGTCTCGTCATCGAACGGCGGCTGATGCGCCACCAGTGTCAGCTGGTGCTGGACGAACACGCCGACCAGCTCGGTGAGTGCCTCGACCTTGCGCTCGACCCGTTCGGCAATGCGGCTCTGCCGGTCGAGCCGCAGTCCGAACCGCTCGTCCAGTTCCTTGTGGCCCGCCCGCTCGATCCAGGCGGTAAGCGCATCGGTCAGGATCGCGGTTTTCGATGCGCCGGGTTTGAGCGCCAGCGCATCGAGCTTCTGCGACATCTCGTCGGGCAGATAGAATTGGTGCCGGGTCTTGCTGGTCCGCATCGCAGTTTCCAAAGGGCTCGGACTACGAGGATCGCACGGGATCGACGGCTGCAGAACTACGCCCTTGAAGCGGCATTACGCGGCAATAGGCGCCTCTCGCCGATCACAGACCGATGGTCGGGCCGCGGGTACGTCCGATCGTCCAGTCGATCCCGCCCTCGCGCATGATGCCGGCGACCTGCTTTCCAATCGCGCGCTCGAGCACCGGCCGCCACGGCACCAGCGTGAAGTCGCGGGACTGCTCGATCAGCGCGAACTTACGGTCCCCGATCTGCACGGCGCGGCCGAGCTTGCCTTCGACCCGCTCGCCCGGCGCAGCCGGGACATAGTGCAGCCCCAATTCCCGGCTGAGCTGCCCGGCGACGCGCGTCATTTCGCGCTGCTGAAGCCGGGCAACGGCATTGAGCTTCAGTCGGACGCGATCGCCCTCGATCTGCGCCAGCTCGTGCTCGACCAGCCATTGCTGGCGCAGAACCAGCGCCGTGCGCACCTCGGCCCCGAACCCGCGTCCAAGTGGCGCCGGTTTTGCTACGGACAGCTCACGATCGAGCCAGGTCGCGCCGTCATGGCCGGGCAGCTTTTCGAGCGGCTGCGTGGACAGGGTTTCGATCGCCACCGGATTGTTGCCCGCCACCGCGCGCTCATAGGCCTCGGCGCGGGCCAGATGATTGGGCGCGACGATCCATGTTCCGTCGGGCGCGCGTTCCACGCCGCCCGTGGTCCTGCGGATCGCCTCAAGCCGACGGACATGCCTTTGCGTAAAGGCTTCACTTGCCTGCGCGTCATGGCGCAGATGATCGTCGACCGAGTAGCACCCGCCATTGGCAGCGGCGACCTCGGCCACGGTGCGATCGACCTCACGCGCTGCTGCGCCGCGTGGTTCGATCCGCACAATGCCACCGTCAGGGATCGGCTCGTTGCTGGTTCCGATATCGACATAGCGGCTGATGCCATCGGTCCCGTCGATGATCAGATATCGACGATCATTGAGCTCGTCCGAAAGACCTCGGGCAACGACCCGGCCGATGATCGGCGCTGCCTTGCCCTCCCCCGGCTCATAGATTGCATAGTCGGACAGCGCGCGCTGCGGCAGTCGTTCGCGCATTGCGCGGTTCATTGTGCGGATGATGTCCCCGCGCTCACCCATGCGCCGCAGCGCCGATTCCAGCCCGGGATCGAGCGCCCAGGTGCCGTGGCTGACCTCGCGCGCAAGCTGCAACCGCGCCAGCGTCTGCAAACGTCCCGCGCGAAGCGACTGCTCGACGCCATCGCGATGGATCGCGCGGACATGGCCCAGTGCATCAGCTGAGCGGATCAGGCGCCCGTCGATCCCGGTGAACCGCTCTTGGGTGATCTCGGCCTGCTGGCTGCGCTGGATTTCAAGATCGGTGCGCGGCCCCAGATCGAGCTGGACCAGGGCTGCCGCGCGCTCGCGCAGCCCATGGGTCAGATAATCGCGCGCGATCACCAGATCCTTGCCGCGCTCGTCGACGCCGCGGACGATGACATGGCTATGCGGGTGACCGGTGTTGAAATGGTCGACCGCGACCCAGTCGAGCTTCGTACCAAGGTCACGCTCGGCATCCGCCATCAGCCGACGGATCAAGGGCTTGAGGTCGTCATACTCCGCACCATCCTCAGGCGCGACGATGAAGCGGAACTGGTGACGATCGCCGCTGCCGCGATCGAGGAACGCCTTGCCGTCGATACCTTCGCTTTCCCGTCCGTAAAGCTCACCGCGCTCGCCATCGCGCGTCGTACCGTCGCGCTGCAGATAGCGCAGATGCGCATGAGCCGCATCGACACCCTTGCCTGCAAGCCTGACAATGCGCGTCTTCACGATGACGCGGCGCCCGCGCAGACCGGCGCCACGGTCGCGGCTCGACAGTACGCGTCCCACGCCTGCGCCGCGACCGATCCGGGCGCCGGTGAATTTGCTGGCGCGACCACTCGCAGTCCGCAGCTGGCGACCGGCGCGATTGGCGGCGACGCGAAGCCTTGCGCCGAGCGGCTTGTCGCTGCCGATCCGCCCGAGCCACAGCCCGAAATCATCCTCGCCGGCCATGATCGCGTCCTTGGAATGCCAAAAGGATTGTCGATGAGGGACGTGATGCGAGGCGCTTCAAGGGCCTCCAACCGGTCTTGCGGAAACCCCGCAGAAATCTGCCGGTTTCGCGCAAGCGCGCGACACGATGGAGGCAAAGGGTTGCGCCTGCCTCCACCAAAAACGCTGTGCAGACCTCGCCTGCCGACATCCTTGGAGGCAGGCCTTTCATCTTGCCTTACCTGCTCCCCCGCCCCAAACCCGCTGCCCCTTCCAGATGTTCACATTACGTTCTATTCATCACTGCCAGTGAGTCGGAAACAATGAGAATCAAGATGGGCGTTCGGATTGAAGCACGCGAAGGCGGTCGATTGATGATGTCGGGCGATGTCGAGACCGTAGTTCAGCTCTCCCCGCGCGCGCTGCGCGACGGGTTTGCCATCGCCGTTTCGGACGGGACTTTGGTGCGGGGCTGCTATGATGAAGCGGCCGATACATGCCGGTTTTCAGTAGCCACAGAGGGCGCGGCATTGGGCTCGATCAAGCGCGAGCTATGCGGGGATGTGGTCGATCTGGCGTGGCGGATCGACTGGATCAGCATCGCGCCGGACAGCGATGCGCTATGCGTTACCGCGTCGCAAATCGACGACCGGCAGCCGGAATTGGGGTTTGCAATGCCGTCGAGGCAAGCCGCTTAAGCGGCGTTGGCGAGGGTCTCGATCCGCTCTTCGCAGATGGTACGGACGAGGTCGCGCAGCGCAGCGATCTGGCCGCCAAGCCAGTCCAATTCCTCGGCGGTAATGCGGTAATGGCGCGAGTAGCGCGCCTTCACATAGGCCGCGCGCAGCAGCTCATAGCAGCGCCGCTCGAACTTGGTTTCGGAGGTCCAGATGGCTTTCAAGCGCGGCTCGATTTCCTCGCTCATCGAGCGCAGCCGGTTCAGATTGTGGGTCTTCGGGCTGTACAAGGTCCGCACCAGAAACAGACAGTGATAGTAGCGTTCCGTCGCCTGATGGATTTGGAACGCGGCCTCCTTCAAGCGGCCCTTTTCACGCGCATAACGCGCTGTGTCGAAGAAGCCATCCGCGCTCTCAAACCACTCTTCGTAATACTCGCGCGTCTCGGCGAGCGCCTGTTCGGGCGACAGCGGCTGGGGCTTCTCGAACGGATGTCCCGGCTCTTCGAGCAGCGCGATCCCGTCGCGCAAGATGTCCATGAAGAAGTAGCGGCCCAGCCGCAGCTTCTCGTTCACATCGTCCAGGCTGTGATAGACGACGCTGACCGGGGTGCGCAGGTGCTCGCCCGATGACAGCTCGGCGAGCAGCCGCTCCTCGGTCTTGAGCCAGAATTCGGGAACGTCGGTCAGGTCCTCATGATCGACCACGACGAGCAGATCATAGTCGGAGAAATACCGGCCCACCGGGTCCTCGACCCAGTCGCCACGCGCATAGCTTCCGAACAGGATGATCTTGAGCAGCTTGCCGTCCCGGAAGCGCGGAGCGCGCCGTTCGGCGACCGCCTCGGCAAACCCCTCACGCAGCAGATCGGCCACGAACTCGAGCTCGCGGCGTTTGCCTTCGGGAAGATGATCGAGCCGTCGCTTCATGGGATCAACCTCACCTCTAGAGCGCGGATTGCCAAGCGCAAATAGGTCCGGCGGCGTGGATCACGCCGCCGGATCGAAGGTCATGCAGCTGCACGCATCGGCTCGGCATCGGTGCGCATCTCGACCGGTTCGGGATCGAACAGCATCGCCACGGCGGTGGACCGGCGCACCGCCCCAACCCCGCCACGCATTGTGTAGCCGGTCGCCGGGAACCGCATCCAGCGCGGCACCCAGCCCTCTACCTTGGCGCGGCCATTGCTGCCGGTGAGGCAGTCCTTGAGGATGGAGCGCAGCACCTTGCCGCTCTCCTTGGCGTTGGCCTCAGCGACGGCTTTGCCAGCCACTTCCTCGACCATTTGAGTGAGCACCTCCCGGTCACGGATCGAATCGAGCAGCGCGTCATCGGCTTGCCAGACGGGTGCTATGTCCACGGCGAGATGCTGCCCAAGCGCATCGACCATGTTGCTCCGCGCATCGAGTGTCTCGCCCATGACGATGGCGAGGATCGACATCACCTGCGCGTCGTCGAGCTTGAGCAGCTTGGGCAGCAGCGCGGTTGCCCCGTCCGGATCGCCACCGGTGACGGTCGGGGCCTCGGGATCGAAGCCGAGCAGCGCGATCACCTCCCGCCGCTTCTCGTCGAACAGCGCCTCGCTTGCCGATACCTCGATGCTCTCGGTGACCGCATCGCTTGCCGCGCGTTGCGGTTCGACCCGCACGTTCCACAGCGGTGACCCGGCGATCATATGCGCGACCGCAACGCGCACCGCGACGCCGGGCGCTTCCACCAGCTTTGCGCGCACGGCGGCGTGACGATGCAGGTCGATATAGTCCTGCACGGTGCTGGTGACCTCGGGCCGAACCGGCTTCTCGATGACCTCACCCTTGGCGAGCTTCTTCGCTTCCTTGGTCGTGATATAGCCCTCGTGGAAGGTGACACCGCCGCGATAATCGATGGCGACATAGACCTTGCCGCCCTGCTTCTTGGTGCGCCGCTCATGCTCCCATGAATTAAAGTACGCGCCACGCTCCATGACGACGACCTCGGCCCAGCCCGCTTCTCGATAGGCTTCGGCACGTTCCTCGATCGCCGCTTCCTGCGTGGTCCAGAACCCCTCCACGCTCGCGAAATAGCTGTCCTCACCGAACAGGTCCGCGACGATCTCACCCTTGAACGAAGCCAGCTCGAACAGCGCGACCTTGGTCGAGATCGACGTCCCGCCAAACAGCCACGCCTTGAGCTGATGCCCGACCGGTGCGCGGCTGTCAGGATCATCAACCAGCGTCAGCCAATCGCGCTGCTGTGCTTTAGACGCGAGGGTCAGGTGCCGCACGGTTACCGCGTCGATCTCCTCGCTGCGATAGAGATTGCGGATGCGGGGGAGCAGATTGCCGAGCGCAAGCGTGCGCCTCACCTGAAGCTCGGTGAGGCCGAAGGTCAGCGAGATATCCTCCGGCCTGCGGCCCTCGCGGATCAACCGCGTGAACGTCTCCCATCGCGTCACCTCATCGGGGTCGAGCCGCGCGATATTTTCGATCAGCGAGGCTTCGAGCGCCGCGGCATCGTCCCCCGCTGCCATCACCGCGCAGGGCAGCTCGTCGATGCCGCCGCCTTCGGCCGCGACCGCAAGCGCGGCATGGTAGCGCCGCTTGCCCGCAACGATCTCGTAGCTGTCGGGGCTGCCATTCTGCCGCACGATCAGCGGCACCAGCACCCCGCGCGCCCTGACCGAGGGCAGGATGTTGGCGAGATCGGGTGCCTTCTTCACACCCCGCATGTTGACCGGCGAGACGCTCAGTTTGACGATGTCGATATGCTTGAGTTCCATGATCCTTCTCCTTCAAACCGCACCGGCCCCGGAAAAGGGGGGTGGGCGGCAAGGAGCGGACCGGAAGTCCCGCTTGAGCGGCGCGCTGCACCCGCAGGGCCGCAACGAAGTGGAGGACCGGCGCAGCCGGTTGCGGCGCACCGCGGCGGGACTAGAGGGAAGCGCCGCCCAGCCCCCTTGGCCGCGGCCGGACAAGCCAACACCAGCGCGCCAGCGCTGACCGCAGCACTTCAGCGCAAAGCGCTGCCGGCGCCGCCAGGCGCCCACACACAAGCACTTTCGAAGCCGGGCGTCCGGCGCGGCGGCGTGCACGCGCGACAAGTGCGCCAGCCGCTGCCGCGTCCTCCGCCCGGATCGAGTGTGCCACGCGGCAAGCAAAAGCGCTGCGACCTCTGGCGGCTGCGCAGCCGTCCGCCAGCGCGCGCTCGATCAAATCCGCGTTCCACTTCCCCGGCCTCTCGCCGGCCTTCACGTTAGCGATCGTCACCCGTATGGGCCGAGATCGACCAAGGGCTCGGCGGAGCGGAGCGGAATAGAGCGCGGTCGCGCACCAAGGCGCGAAACGCCAAGGCTAGCCCGCTAATCGCCAATCCCCAGTCTCGATCTTTTCATAGCGCAGCTGAGGCCCGGTGAGCGCCCCGACGATCTTGCCTTCGCATCCATTTTCAGGCGCGCTGCCGACTGTGGGATAGGATAACTCGACACCGGTATAGAGTTGGCCATCACGCGCCACCGGCACCTCAAGCATCAATGCTTCGGCCGCACCAGGTTTGAGCGTCACCGCGACGCCGTCAGCGGCCGTGGCTCTCACCTCACAAGCCGCACCGTTCGCGAGCCAGGCCAACGCGATCTTCAGGCCGTCCAGATCGAGCGTCGCGGCTTGTCCGCCGCGCACCCGAACCGTTCGCGCGGCCGATTGCGCCTCGGCAAATGTCGCCACCTGAATGGCGAGGAACATGTCCTTGCCGTCGATGGTGAAAGTACGCGCACGCCCGGCTGTCCCTTTCGCGACAACGTTGAGATCGCTCCCGGCCAGTTTTGCTTCGATATCGAGACTGGCGTCCTGCACCACGCTGATGGTGATGGTCGCGGCCTTGAGCCCGGCATAGATACGCGATGCGCCAGATGGTCCCGCAAGCTTCGACATATCCTTGATCCGTACGACGCTGAGATCGCCGAAGCGTGCGGTGACCTTTGAGCGGTAGCTCGGATCCAGGTCGAGGAACTTCAGGAACCCCGCAGTGAAGCTCGCCTGAAGATTATTGTCGATCGTAATCTCCTTGAGTCCTGGCTCGACCACGAGGTTCTCTGGCGCCGCGCCACCACCATAGGGACCATGGCCTCGGATCCACAGGGCGCCGACCGGCACACTCGGCCGTAGCTCATGCAGCGCAGCGAAGCGTCCAAAGGCCTGCGAGAATCTGGGCACGAAGACGGGACCGACCGCGCAGCCGGCAAGCGCGAACGCGCAGCAAAGCACAGCAAGTCGGCGATTCATTGCGCCCGCTCCTGCTCATATGTCGCGATATAGGCCCGCACGCGCCGCTCGGTGCGCAGCCGCGGCTCACGCCCATCACGTAGATCAAACACAAAGCGTGGATCGCCGACCACATCCCGCCCGAACCGTGTCGGGGGGATACGCCAGGTCTTGAGGTGTTTCTCGACAATCATGCGCAGCATGGACAGACCTCCGAATCGATGTTCGATATATGTTCTCAAGCCATTTCCTACTTGTCTAGGATTTTTCCTATGGTAGTTTGTTGACATGGATGAGATCGAGGCACGGGCCGCACTGGAGCGGCTGATCGAACGCAGGGGCGAGAGCTATGCGAGCATCTCACGCCTGCTTGGGCGCAACGCAGCCTATATCCAGCAGCATATTCGTCGGGGTTCGCCGCGACGGCTCGAGGAAGCCGATCGCCGTAAGCTGGCGCGCTATTTCGGTGTGGAGGACAGCGAGCTCGGTGGCCCGGCCTCGCCTGTCTCAGACTTCCTGATGGTGCCCAAGCTCGCGGTGCAGGCATCTGCAGGACCCGGCGCCTTCGTCGAAGGCGAGGCACCGATTGCGCAGTTCGGCTTCGACCGGCGCTGGCTCTCGCGCATCACCAGCGGACGGCTCGATCAGCTCTCTATTATCCAGGTGTCGGGCGATTCGATGTCGCCGACACTGGCTGATGGCGATGACATCCTGATCGACCGCGCGGATGCCGCCCCGAGGCTGCGCGATGGCATCTACGCGCTGCGCCGCGACGATACGCTTATGGTCAAGCGCCTGTCCCTCAACCCATTCAGCAGCCTTCTCACCATTGCCAGCGACAATCCCGCCTATCCGACCTGGACGGACTGTCCGCCGGACGGGGTTGATCTGATCGGTCGCGTCGTGTGGGCCGGTCGAAGGCTCACCTGAAATCCTACAATCTTATGCCATCCTACGAATGTAGGATATTTGTAGGATTTCATTTCTTACTCCCTCCTGGTCGGCGAGTCGTGGAAGGCGCTCCTCCCCCGCCTGCGGCTTGCCGACACGGGAAATGGAAATGGAAAGATACAAGGAACTGCTCGCAGCGGGACTCGCGGCCGCAACAGTTGCAGCGACAGCGTCTGCCTTGGCGTCAGAGACGCTCAATTACAGCTATGACGCGCGCGGCCGGCTGGTCGCGGTGAAGCACAGCGGGACAGTGAACAACAACGTCCAGTCCAACTACAGCTACGACAAGGCGGACAACCGCACCAACAAGACGGTGACCGGCGCGCCGTAGCGCGCGCCCTTGGTCCCGAAGCAACAACATCATTGGAGATTGCCATGACGCGCACAGCTTTTGCGCGCGACCGGTCGCGTCTGCGCCGTTCGCTCCTTACCGTCACCACCGCGCTTTGCACCTGCCTTGCGGCACCTGCGCTCGCGCAATCAGCTTCGCCGCATCCCAATCTGGATGAGAACGGCGTCGACCTGACCACCGGACAGTTCAACCTCCGGCTGCCCATCGCGTCGATCGGCGCCGGCCAGTCCGAGCTTCCGCTGGTCGCGTATAGCGGTGAAACCGACAACTGGACTGGCGTCACCTCGCGCCAGACCTCATTCTCGGGCAACAACCGGATCACGGTCGAGATGGGGCCGCAATGGGACCAGTTCTCCTCGGCCGACGGCTATACCCGCTCGATCAACGGAACCGGCGCGACGCTGTCGTTCAGCGGCAACCAGATGACCTATCAGGCGCTCGACGGCACCACGATCGTGTTCGACGATCCGATTGGTGCCGGTGCCGGCGGCGGGTTCTGCACGGCGAGCAGCTCGACCAACTGCACGCGATTGCCGCTGTCGATGTCCGGGCGCAGCGGGATGAGCGTCAACTTCAACTGGGAGCCGTACGAGAATTGCTCGATTCCCTCGACGCCCGAAGATGAGCCGGTCTGCACCTATAGCTGGCGGCTCGGCGGCGTCTCGAACGACGCGGGCTATTCGATCGCCTATGGCTTCGCCGCCAACTCGGCGCCGCCGGGGCAGAATCCAGGGCACGCATGGTATCGGCGCACCAGCGCGGTGCTGAGCGGTGGTGGCGGCAGCCAGACCGTTACCTATGCCAATCCCTCCACCAACGTCTTCACCATCACGACGCCAGGCGGCAACACTTGGCGGATCACAGGATCGGGCCTGGTGATCACCGGCGTTCGCCGTCCGTCGGCGTCGTCGGACACGACCAGCGTCACCTATTCGGGCCTTACGCCCACATCGGTCACCAAGAATGGCGTCACCACCGGCTACAATTACAGCATATCGGGCAACACCGCGACGATGGTGGTGACCGACGCGGCGTCGAATACGCGCACGATCGTGTCGGACCTGGCCAAATACCGTCCCACATCGGTCACCGACGAGCTGGGCCGGACGACCAGCCTTACCTATGACAGCATCGGGCGGCCGACCGAGATCAGCTATCCCGAAGGCAACAAGGTGCAGTTCGCCTATGATACGCGCGGCAATGTGACCGCGACCACGCGCAAGGCCAAGCCGGGATCGGGGCTGGCGGACATCGCGACGAGCGCGAACTATCAGACGACCTGCGTCGATGCGACGTGCAACCTGCCGACCTGGACGAAGGACGCCAAGGGCAACCAGACCGACTACACCTACGACACCGCGACGGGGCTGGTCCTGACGGAAACCGCGCCGGCGCCGACCTCAGGCGGGACGCGTCCGCAGACGCGCTACAGCTACACAACCACCAGCGGGGTCAAGCTGCTGACCGGCATCTCGACCTGCCGCACGGCAGGTAGCTGCGCGGGCGGCGCGGACGAGACCAAGGTCACGATCGGCTATGACGCGCGGCTGCAGCCGACCACGGTGACCCGCGCCGCAGGCGACAATTCGCTGAGCGCAACCACCACCACTGGCTATGACGGGTTCGGCAACGTCACCTCGATCGACGGCCCATTGAGCGGCAGCGGCGATACGGCGCGGTTCGAATATGACGGGGATCGCCGGCTCACCGGATCGATGACGGCGGACCCCGACGGGGCCGGCGCGCGCAAGATCCCGGCGAGCAGGTTCACTTACAACAGCGACGGACAGGTGACGCTGGCCCAGCGCGGCACCGTGCCCAGCGGCGCGACCAATTGGTCGGGCTTCGTGGCGAGCGAGACCGTCCAGAGCAGCTATGACGGCAATGCGCGCAGGATCAAGGACGTGGTGTCCGCCGGCGGCAGCGATCATGCCGTGACGCAATATGGCTACACCAATCGCGGCCTGCTGGTGTGTGTCGCGCAGCGGATGGATCCGACACAATGGGCCGGGCAGAGCGATTCCTGCACGCCGCAGACCACCGGCCCCAATGGCCCCGACCGGGTCCAGCAGCGCGGGTTCGACGCGATGGGCCGCGTGGTCGACTATCACAACTCGTTCGGTACGGCCGCTGCCTCGCATGATTATGTGAGCTTTACCGCCAACGGCCAGGCCGAGTCGCTCACCGACGGCAACGGCAACAAGACCAGCTATGAGTATGACGGCCACGATCGCCTGAAGAAGACCCGTTACCCCTCGCCGTCGAGCGCGGGCACCAGCTCGGCGACCGACTATGAAGAATTGGGCTATGACGCGAACGACAACGTCACCAGCCGGCGGCTGCGCGATGGCAACAGCATCGCCTATGGCTATGACGATCTGAACCGGCTGAGCACCAAGAACCTGCCCGGTGCGGAACCGGACGTCAGCTACAGCTACAATCTGCTCGGCATGATGACGGGAGCGAGCCAGAGCGGCAACGCGCTGACGTTCGGCTATGACGCGCTGGGGCGCAACACCAGCCAGACGGGGCCGCAGGGGACGATCGCGTTCGCCCATGACCTGGCCGGGCGGCGGACGCGGATGACCTGGCCGGACAGCCTCTATGTCGATTACGACCGTTTAGTGACCGGCGAGGTGACGGCGATCCGGGAGAATGGGGCGGGATCGGGCGCGGGCGTTCTGGCGAGCTTCGCCTATGACGATCTGGGTCGCCGGACCGGCCTGACCCGCGGCAACGGCGTGGTGACGAGCTATGGCTATGACGCGGTGTCGCGGCTCAGCTCGCTGGCGCATGATCTGGCGGGCAGCGGCCACGACGTCACCACGACGTTCGGCTACAACCCGGCGAGCCAGATCGCGAGCAGCACACGCAACAATGACAGCTATGCCTGGACGGGTGCTGTGAACGCCGACCGCAACTACTCGGTGAACGGGCTGAACCAATATGGCAGCGCAGGCGCGACCTCGTTCGGCTATGACGGCAAGGGCAACCTGACCAGCTCGGGCTCGGACAGCTACAGCTACAGCAGCGAGAATATGCTGCTGACGGGACCGGGCGGGGTAACGCTCAGCTATGATCCGATGCTGCGCCTGTACGAGAGCAGCGCGGGCCGCCGGTTCGCCTATGACGGCGGCAATATCGTCGCGGAGTACAACACCAGCAACGTGCTGCAGGCGCGGCATGTGTTCGGGCCGGGCGCGGACGAGGTGCTGGTATCGTACGATGCTGGCGGTAACCGCAGCTGGCCGATCGCGGACGAGCGTGGTTCGATCGTCGCCAAGACCGACGCTAGCGGCGCGGCGAGCGCGATCCGGGCCTATGACGAATATGGCATCCCGACGGGCGGCGATGTGGGCCGGTTCGGCTATACCGGGCAGGCATGGTTGCCGGAACTGGGCATGTCCTACTACAAAGCACGCATGTACTCGCCCACGCTCGGCCGGTTCATGCAGACCGATCCCATCGGGTACGGCGATGGGATGAACCTCTATGCCTATGTGGGCAATGACCCGGTCAATAAGTTTGATCCGACCGGAATGACAGAATGCCCTACCGGGGACGGGTGTGAGGTAACGGTCACGGGCAAAGCACCCAATGTCGCAGCACCGCTGGCATCGGGGGGCATTCGCACCAATTTGTTTGGACGCGGCGGGTTTGAGCCAAACTACGATTTGCTTGATCAAGCATCCCTGCAGAATGGCGAGGATTTTTGCGTAGCTAACCCTGGAAGTTGTATAGTCGTAGTGGGGCAGCCAGGTCGGGATCCAATACCCAGAAATGGGAATCGGCCGCTGCTTCCCTCTGATCTTGGACTTTCCTTTGGCGTAGAATCGCTGGTCGGCTCCATAGGAATAACTGGCCGCAATCTAAATATTCACGTGTCGTACATTGAGGGAAGCGCCAATATTATTAAGCAGGGCATTTCTCAGGCCATTGCGACTGCAAAAGCAAACAAGCTAACCAATATAAATATTACAGCCACTATCGCCAATGAGAAGCTTGGTAGACTTTTATTTCCTGATTCGTCTTTGTTTAGAAGCAATCCTGGAACTAGATTCTTCATGACAGGGACAAGTATTCTTATTCAGATACCAGTGAGGTAAATATGCTGATTCCGAAAGATCTTTTGAATCTTGAATCCATTGATGTAGATGAAGGCAATAAAGACGACAAAACCTATCTTTTTACGTATAGAAATTCAAAATGCGGGCGCCTTAGCGTTTTTCAGGAGAAATTACTAATAGAAGAAGTCGGAGTTTTGGAAGAAATTCCATTTTCTTCTATTAAGGAGTGCAAGATACATGTACCATCCACCGTGAATCCATTTGGCAGCGGATTGGTTTTCGTGTACGATAAAGAGGAACGGTTTTTTTTGACTGACACCACATCTTGCGCCGGATTCTTTGACGTATTTCCACTTCAGCGAGCTATTTCTCGTTGGCTAGTACAGCGAAAGCTTGCCGCAAAGTAGCTTCATCGAGTTATGCGCTAGATTATGAGCGCCATGAGTAATATATGAACACTCTCTATTATTGTAGACAGTATTGATGTGACAGTGCGCTAAATTGGAGGCCGGGGGCCGCTGTTCCCGGCCTTTTATATGCCCCTATCCGTCGCGCAGGGCTAAGATGACGGTGCCCCGCGAATATTGCGCGGGCGTTCCGGAAGGTTTTGGTTATGACGATCTGGGCTGCCCGATCAGCCTGACCTGCGGCAATTCCGTGGCCACAAGCACTATTGCACTGTAAACACTAACAATAGTCACAAAAATCGACACATCCTACATCATTAATGTGCAATAGTTCCCCCAATCATTCATCATATTACTTCGCTTAGCGAGCAGATTGCCCCTCCTATAAGCAGCCTCAGTCTTGCTTTTAACCGCATGAGCAAGTGCAGACTCGGCGACTTCCCCTGAGTACTGAGTTTCCTCACTAACCCAGTCACGAAATGCCGAACGAAAGCCATGCACAGTGTAGGGTTGCTTCATTTCCCTGAGCAGCTTGGTGAGCGTCATGTCAGAGAGCGGCAGAGAGCCTCGGATTCCGGGAAATATAAGGGGACACGTGCTGATCCGCAGCTCCTGACATCGCCTGACGATCCGCATCGCCGGCTTGGTCAGCGGCACAACATGCTCACGGCGCGCCTTCATTCGGCCTTTGGGAATCGTCCAAAGGCCCGTCACAGCATCGACCTCATCCCATGTCGCGCCGCGCACTTCACCCGAACGGGCAGCCGTCAGGATCGCGAATTCGAGCGCAAGTCGACTAAATGACTCCCGTTCGCGCAACTTGATGATGAACGCAGGAACCTGCGCATAGGGCATCGCTGCAAAATGCCCGTCTTTCTTTGGCTGACGCGGCAATCCCTTCGTGATTGCGCGCATAGGCGCCTCCGTGTCGCGATATCCCGACGCATACGCCCAATCGAGCACCGTCCCGATACGCTGCCGCACCCTTCGCGCCGTCTCCGGCTTCGAAAGCCAGATCTCCGAGAGAACGTTGCGAATCATTGGACCCGTGATCTCGTGGACACCGATGCTTCCGAGTGCAGGGAACACATAAGATTCAAGCGTTCTCAGCCATTGCCCCTCATGCTTCTCGTTGCGCCAAGTCTTGCGATGCGCAGCCAGAACCTTCGCCGCCGCCTCCTTGAACGTCGGAATTCCCTCAGCCTTGCGCCGCTCGAATGCCGGATCGAACCCCATTTCGACCCAAGAGCGAATCTCAGCGGCGCGCTCGCGGGCTATCTTAAGCGGGATCTTCGAAGCACTGCCCAAGCCGAAATCGCGACGGTTGCCGTTCTTCTGCACACGGCAGACCCAACTCTTAGATCCGCTGGGCTGGACAACGAGGTAAAGGCCGTCGCCGTCGCCCAGTCTACCGGGGCGCGTCGCGGCTTTCACCGCAGCAGCGGAGAGCTTTCCCATGGCTCAAATTCTCCCACATTTTTTCCCACACTTCCAATCGGTTGCCGATGGAAATGAGCGGATACGAGAGGACGCGAATCGCGCGCAAAGCCGCAGAAAACTGGGCTTTTTCGATTCGCGGCGGATGCGGGGGGATCAAGCCCTGGCGGAGACGGAGGGATTCGAACCCTCGGTACGGTTCCCCGTACGACGCTTTAGCAAAGCGTTGGTTTCAGCCACTCACCCACGTCTCCGGTGCCCAGCGGCGAAGCGGGGGCTATAGCGAGCGATGTGCGGACGATCAACGGGGCTTTTGCACACGATTCATCGCCGGATCGACTCGGGTGGACGCGAAATCGACTCGGGTCATCGCCCGTTCATTGCCGTGGCACCACCTGCCGATTCAAAAGGCATGATGGCGGGAGAACTTACCATGCGGCGCGCGATGATCTGGCTCACTCTGGCACTGGCGGTGCCGTCGCTCGCGGCGGCGCCGGCGGGCGCTCAGATTCGTTCGGTCGATCCCGACAGCGCGATCGACGCCGATCTCAACCAGCCGCGCCCCGCGCAGACCCAGACTCCTCCGGCCAGGCAGCCGGCCGACGAGCCGGTCGATCCCGGTACCGACTATAGCCCGCCCCCGGCCGATTCGGCGCCCGCTCAACAGCAGCCGTCGGCGAGCGCCGCGCCAGCGACCTCCGGCACACACCTCGCCAAGCCCGAAGCCCCGACCACGTTCGACCGGGTGCGCATCGTCGCCGCGGCGGAAGGCGTGTTCGGCAAGGGCGCGAGCGGTCTTGCGGGGCTGATCGAGGACATCCTCAAGGATCAGGGCGAACCCAATGCCTATATCGCCGGCAGCGAGGGATCGGGCGCGATCGTCGTCGGGCTGCGCTATGGCTCGGGCAAGATGGTCCATGCGGTCGAGGGTGAGCGCAAGGTATTCTGGACCGGACCGTCGGTGGGCTTCGACATCGGTGGCGACGCCACCAAGGTGTTCGTGCTGGTCTACAACCTCTATGACAGCCAGGAACTCTACAAGCGCTTCCCGGCAGGCGAGGGCCGCGTCTATTTCGTCGGCGGCTTCTCCGCCACCTATCTGCGCCGCGGCGACGTGGTGCTGATCCCGGTCCGCCTCGGCGTCGGCTGGCGGCTGGGCGCCAATGTCGGCTATATGAAGTTCAGCGAGAAGAGCCGCTGGTTCCCCTTCTGAGGGCCTCAGTTGCGACCGCGCTGAAGCGCGTTCTGTCGGTACCGGCCCGCTTCACAACAGGAGCCCCGGCGGCTAGGGCCGCGCCATGCCAGTCAGCCAAGCCGATATCGACCTTGCCGGACGCCTTGCCGATGCGGCGGGCGCGGCGATCCGCCCCTATTTCCGCGCCGAACACGGTCTGGAAGCCAAGGACGACGCCTCGCCGGTGACGCTCGCCGACAAGGCGGCCGAGGCGGCGATGCGGCGCCTGATCATCGCCGAGCGCCCGATGGACGCGATCGTCGGCGAAGAAGAGGACGACCGCCCGGGCACCAGCGGCCGCACCTGGGTGCTCGACCCGATCGACGGCACGCGCAGCTTCATCGCCGGCCGGCCGATCTTCGGCACGCTGATCGCATTGCTCGAGGATGGCTGGCCCGTGCTCGGCATCATCGACCAGCCGATCATCACGGAGCGGTGGCTGGGCGTCACCGGCCGCGAGACGCTGTTCAACGGCAAGCCCGCGCATGCCCGCACCTGTCGCGAGCTTTCGAAGGCGCTGCTCGCCACCACTTCGCCCGCTTTGTTCACCGACGGCCAGCTCCACGCCTTTGAGCATGTCGATTCGGCGGTGATGAGCACGGTGCTGGGCGGCGACTGCTATAATTACGGCCTGGTCGCCTCCGGCCACCTCGACATCGTCATCGAAGCCGGGCTCAAGCTCCACGACTTCGCCGCCCTGGTGCCGGTGGTCGAGGGCGCGGGCGGACGCATGTGCGACTGGCAGGGCGACCCGCTCCATGCCGGCAGCAACGGCGAGGTGATCGCCGCGGGCGACCCGGCCCGAATCGAGGAACTGGTCGAAGCGCTCGCCTGCCAGGGGCATTGAGCGCGGAGCGCGCGGAACGTCCCAAAAGTCGCACTCCTACGCGCGCGCGAGTCGGTTACGACCCATAGGACCGGCGCGATCGCGGGCTTGGCGTGCAACCGCACACCGAACGCCTGCCTGACATGTCAAAGAGCGCGGCCGGATCGCCGGCCCGCGCCAGCCAAGCAGCCGAATTCCAACATTGCAAGGTGTCGGATCGTTGCGCGCCGGGGGAGCGGACCGGGGATACCCCGGCGCGCTCCCGCGCGAATCCCTATTCGATGCGGCACCGGCCCGCTCCCCCATCCCGCCACCCACTGCAAGCTATCTTCGATGGGTGGCGGGATGGGGGAGCGGGCCGGTGCCGCACGGGGCGGTTGCCAAACCGCCCCCGACAAGCTAAGCGCCCGCCTTTCCGCGATTCAGGTGGACCGTCCGGCTAACTAGGGCTGCCGTGGCTGTCTTGTAATCGTCGCGCGTAAAAGGAGACGAAAATGCCCAAGATGAAGACCAAGAGCGGTGTGAAGAAGCGCTTCAAATTCACCGCAACGGGCAAGGTGAAGCACGGCGTCGCCGGCAAGCGTCACCGCCTGAGCAGCCACAACGCGAAGTATATTCGCACCAACCGCGGCACGTCGGTCCTTTCCGAAGCTGATGCCGGCCACGTGCGCCTCTGGGCGCCGTACGGCCTGAAGTAAGGAGCACCTGAGACATGGCACGTGTTAAACGTGGTACGACCACGAAGGCGAAGCATAAGCGGATTTTGGATCAGGCGAAGGGCTATTATGGCCGTCGCAAGAACACCATCCGCATCGCGCGCCAGGCCGTCGAAAAGGCCGGTCAGTATGCCTATCGCGACCGCAAGGTTAAGAAGCGCAGCTTCCGCGCCCTCTGGATCCAGCGCATCAACGCCGGCGTCCGTGCGGAAGGCCTGACCTATTCGCAGTTCATGCATGGCCTGAAGCTGGCGGGAATCGAGCTGGACCGGAAGGTCCTGGCCGACATCGCCATGCACGAAGGTGAGGCGTTTACCGCCATCATCGCGCAGGCGAAGGCGGCTCTGCCCCAGGCCGCCTGAGGCGATCTGTAGCGACCGAACAAATGGGGCGCCGGTGGAGACACCGGCGCCCTTTTTGGTTTCACGGCTCGCCCCGCCCGCCATCCCGGACTTGTGCCGGGGTCCACTGGGCGGCAAGCGATGGACAAGGCGCTCCAGCGTGTCGTGCGCGGCACGGTGGACCCCGGCACAAGGCCGGGGTGACGATGGGAGGAACTGACCAGATGACGCTCCAGACCTGGTGGCTCTATGTCACCGCCGTGTTCCTGATCGCCGCGACGCCGGGGCCGAACATGCTCCACGTCATGGCCCAGAGCATCCATCACGGCACGCGCCGATCGATCGCGTCGATGGCCGGCCTGATGACCGCGGTCCTCACCTGCCTGTTCGCCTCCGCCGCGGGCCTCGGCGCGCTGCTCAAGGCATCGCCGATGCTGTTCGACGTGCTGCGTTATGCCGGTGTCGCCTACCTGATCTGGCTCGGGATCAAGGCGTGGCGCGCGCCGGTCGCCGACAGCGACCCGAATGCCGCGAAGCCCGCCCCGCCCTCGCTTCGAGCGCTCTACGCGACCGGACTCGGCACCGGGTTCGCCAATCCCAAGCTGATCGTCTTCGCCGGCGCGCTGTTCCCGCAGTTCCTCGACACGTCCAAACCCTTCGCCCCGCAGCTCACGATCCTGGTGGCGAGCTTCATCGTGATCGAGACCTTCTGGTACAGCGTCTATGCGTTTGGCGGCCGCTCCCTCGCCGCCTGGCTCGCCCCGGCCAACCGCCAGCGCCTGTTCAACCGCATCACCGGCGGAATCTTCGTCGCGTTCGGCGCGGCGCTGTTCGGGCATCGCGTCTAGTTTGGCCCCGGGGCCTTGACCTTCACGCCCGACTGCGGTTCGGGCCACATCGACCAATGAACGGAATTTCGATGACCACCGATCTCGACCAACTCAGGGCCGAACTCCTTGCCTCGATCGATGCCTCGTCCGGTGTCGACGCGCTCGACGCGGTGCGCGTGCATGCGCTCGGCAAGCAGGGCGCCGTCACCGGCCTGCTCAAGACGCTCGGCGGCATGTCGCCCGAGGAGCGGCAGGAAACCGGCCCGCGCATCCACGCGCTGCGCGAGGCGGTGACCGACGCGATCGCCGCGCGCAAGGCGGCGCTGGAGGGCGCGGCGCTTTCGGCCAAGCTCGCCGCCGAGACACTCGACATGACCCTGCCCGCCGACGGCGTGCCCGCGGGCAGCGTCCATCCGGTCAGCCAGGTCATGGACGAGCTGGCCGAGATTTTCGCGGACCTCGGCTTCGCGGTCGCGACCGGCCCGGAGATCGAGGACGACTGGCACAATTTCACCGCGCTCAACATTCCCGAGACGCACCCCGCGCGCGCGATGCACGACACCTTCTACCTCGCCGGCGAACACGCCTCGCCGATGGTGCTGCGTACCCACACCTCGCCGGTTCAGATCCGCGCGATGAAGGCGGCGGGCGGGCAGAAGCCGGTGCGGATCATCGCGCCTGGCCGCACCTATCGCAGCGACAGCGACGCCACCCACACCCCGATGTTCCATCAGGTCGAGGGGCTGGTGATCGACAAGGGCATCACGCTTGGCCACCTCAAATGGACGCTGGAGACCTTTCTCAAGGCGTTCTTCGAGCGCGACGACATCGTGCTGCGCCTGCGCCCGAGCTATTTCCCCTTCACCGAGCCGTCGGCGGAGGTCGATGTCGGCTTCTCGATCGTCAACGGCAAGCGCGTGATCGGCGGGTCCGAAGGCTGGATGGAAGTGCTGGGCAGCGGCATGGTCCACCGCAAGGTGATCGAGGCCGGCGGCTATGACCCCGATGAGTGGCAGGGCTTCGCCTTTGGCTGCGGGATCGATCGCCTGGCGATGCTCAAATACGGGATGGATGATTTGCGCGCCTTCTTCGACGGCGATCTGCGCTGGCTTAAACATTATGGCTTCTCGGCGCTCGACGTGCCCACGCTGAGCGGGGGAGTGGGCGCATGAAGTTCACCCTGAGCTGGCTCAAGGAGCATCTCGACACCGACGCGACGCTCGAGCAGATCGACGAGGCGCTGACCCGTGTCGGGCTTGAGGTCGAGGGCATCGAGAATCCGGGCGAGAAGCTCGCGGCGTTCCGCGTCGCGCGCGTCCTTACCGCCGAGCGCCACCCGCAGGCCGACAAGCTTCAGGTGCTGACGATCGACACCGGAGACGGCGTGCCGCTTCAGGTCGTGTGCGGTGCCCCGAACGCGCGCGCCGGCCTGGTCGGCGTGCTCGGCCTTCCCGGCGCGGTGGTTCCGGCCAACGGTATGGTGCTGAAGGTCGCCGCCGTGCGCGGCGTCGAATCGAACGGCATGATGTGCTCGACCCGCGAGCTTGAGCTGGGCGACGATCATGACGGCATCATCGAGCTGCCCGACGATGCGCCGATCGGCACCCGCTACCCCGATTATGCCGGCCTCAACGATCCGGTGTTCGACGTTTCGATCACGCCCAATCGCCAGGATTGCATGGGCGTGCGCGGTATCGCACGCGACCTCGCCGCCGCGGGCCTGGGTACGCTCAAGCCGCTCGACGCCACGCCGGTGAAAGGCGAAGGCGCGGGGCCGGAGGTGCGCATCGACGCACCCGAGGGCTGCCCGGCCTATTACGGCCAGACCGTGCGCGGCGTGACCAACGGCGCTTCGCCCGAATGGATGCAGGCGCGGTTGAAGGCCGTGGGCCAGCGCCCGATCTCGGCTCTGGTCGACATCACCAATTACGTGATGGTCGACCTTGGCCGCCCGCTTCACGTCTATGACAAGGCGAAGCTGTCGGGCGCGCTGGTCGTGCGCAAGGCCAAGGCCGGCGAGCAAGTGCTGGCACTCAACGAGAAGACCTACACGCTCGACGAGACGATCACCGTGATCGCCGACGACACCGGCGTCCACGATATCGGCGGCATCATGGGCGGCGAGGATACCGGCGTGTCGGAGACGACCACCGACGTCGTCATCGAATGCGCCTTCTTCGATCCCGAGCATATCGCGCGCGCCGGGCAGAAGCTGCTGCTCACCAGCGACGCACGCACCCGGTTCGAGCGCGGGGTGGACCCCGCCTTCCTTAAGGACGGCATCGCCATTGCCGCGCGGCTCGTCACCCAGCTCTGCGGCGGTACCGCCAGCGAAGTCACGCGCGCCGGCAGGCTGCCGCGCGTCGGCATCACCACCGGTTACGATCCGGTGCTGGCCGAGACGCTGGGCGGCCTTGCCGTGCCCGTCGGACGCCAGAAGGAGATCCTCGAATCGCTCGGCTTCACCGTCGAACCGCTCGACGCCAATGGCGATCCGGTCGGGATCGATGCGGGCTTCGACGCCTTCCGCGTCACCGCGCCCAGCTGGCGCCGCGACGTCGATGGTCCGGCCGATCTGGTCGAGGAAGTGATCCGGATCGAGGGGATCGACAACGTCCCCTCGACCCCGCTGCCACGCACGCCTGGCGTCGCGACGCCGACCGCTACGCCCGAGCAGAAGCTCGAGCGTCGCATGCGTCGCACCGCCGCGTCGCGCGGCCTCAACGAAGCGGTGACGTGGAGCTTCATCGCCGAGAAGGAAGCCGCGGCCGTGGGCGGCGGCGCCTGGACGCTCGCCAACCCGATCAGCGAAGACCTCAAGGTCATGCGGCCCTCGCTGTTGCCGGGCCTGCTGATGGCCGCGGGCCGCAACACCAAGCGCGGCGCGACCAGTATCCGCCTGTTCGAGATCGGCCGTCGCTATCTCGCCGACGCCGAGAAGCTGACGCTGACCGCACTCTTCGCGGGCGACAAGACGCCACGTGGCTGGGCGAACGGCAAGGCACAGCCCTTCACCGCCTATGACGCCAAGGCCGAAGCGCTGGCGCTGCTCGAAGCGGCGGGCGCGCCGGTCGGCAATCTCCAGGTAATGGGTGAGGCGGGCGAGGCGTGGCACCCGGGCCAGTCGGCGACGCTGCGCCTCGGGCCGAAGACGGTGCTGGCGGCGTTCGGCATGCTGCACCCGGCATTGCTCAAGCAGTTCGACCTCGACGGCCCGGTCGCGGCGGTGGAGATCTTCCTCGACGCGATCCCCGGCAAGCGTTCGACCGGCTTCATGCGCCCGGCCTACACGCCCCCGGCGCTGCAGGCGGTGACGCGCGACTTCGCCTTCATCGTTCCGGCGGAGCTGGCGGCGGGCGATCTCGTCCGCGCGGTCAAGGGCGCGGACAAGGCGGCAATCACCGACGCGCGCCTGTTCGACCTGTTCACCGGCACCGGGGTCGAGCAGGGCAAGAAGAGCCTCGCGGTCGAAGTCACGCTCCAGCCGGGCGAGAAGAGCTTCACCGACGCCGAGATCAAGGCGGTGGCCGACAAGGTCGTCGCCGCGGCGGGGAAACTCGGCGCGATGTTGCGCGGCTAAATCGTCCCGCTAACCCGATCCGTCACCCCGGCCTTGTGCCGGGGTCCACGGGGCGGCAAGCGATGGACTGGAACCTGACGCGCATCGCCCGACGCGCGGTGGATCCCGGTACAGGCCCGGGATGACGAAGGAGTAGACGGAATGCGCACTGCCCTTATCACCGGCGCGACCTCCGGCTTTGGCGCCGCCGCCGCCCGCGCCCTCGTCGCTTCGGGCTGGCGGGTGATCGGGACCGGGCGGCGCGCCGATCGGCTCGATGCGCTGAAGGCCGAGCTGGGCGACGACCGGTTTCACCCGGCGGTGTTCGACGTCCGCGACGAGGCCGCGCGCGACGCCGCTCTGGACAACCTGCCCGAAGCGTTCCGGGGTATCGACCTGCTGGTCAACAATGCCGGCCTCGCGCTCGGCACCGAGAAGGCGCAGGATGCCTCGCTCGACAATTGGCGGGTAATGATCGACACCAACGTCACCGCTTTGGTCGCGATCACGCACAAGCTGCTGCCGACCCTGATCGAGCGGCGCGGCGCGATCATCAACCTGTCCTCGGTCGCGGCGACCTACCCCTATCTCGGCGCCAATGTGTATGGCGGCACCAAGGCGTTCGTGCACCAGTTCAGCCTGTCGTTGCGCAGCGACCTCGCCGGCACCGGGGTGCGCGTCACCTCGATCGAGCCGGGCATGGCCGAGACCGAATTCACCCTGGTGCGCACCGGCAGCCAGGAAGCATCGGACAAACTCTATGGCGGCGCCGATCCGATGACGGCCGAGGATATCGCCGGCATGATCCTGTGGGTCGCCCAGCTCCCCGCGCATCTCAACATCAATACGATGGAGATGATGCCGGTGAACCAGAGCTTCGCCGGTTTCGCGGTGCACCGCGCGGGATGATCGAGATCGGCTCCGATGCGCTCAGCGCGACGATCAATCCGCTGGGCGCCGAGCTCACGCATCTGCGCGACGCGCGGGGCAACGAGTTGATGAGCGACGGCGACCCGGCCTTCTGGACCGGCCGTGCGCCCCTGCTCTTCCCGATCGTCGGCGCGCTCAAGGACGACCGCTACCGGCTCGACGGCCGCGACTATGCGCTGCCTCCGCACGGCTTCGCGCGACGGCGCGAATTCACGCTGGTCGACCACGCCACCGACCGCGCCTGGTTCCGGCTGAGCGACGATGACGCGACGCGCGACGCCTACCCCTTCGCCTTCGCGCTCGACGCCGAGTTCGTGATCGCAGGAGCGACGCTCACCACGACCGTCACGCTGGTCAATCGCGACGACCGGGCGATGCCGGCGAGCTTCGGATTCCATCCCGCCTTCGCCTGGCCCCTGCCCTATGGCGGCGCGAAGAAGGATCACCGCATCGTCTTCGAACGCGAAGAGCCGCAGCTGCTTGCCCGGCTCGAGGGCAAGCTGATCGGACCGGTCGACCGCGAGACCCCGGTCGAGGGCGACACCTTGTGGCTGCACGATAAGCTGTTCACCGACGAAGCGTTGGTCTGGACCGAACCGCAGAGCCGGTCGCTACGCTATGGCACGCCCGACGGACCCCAGCTCGAGATCGGCTTCCCCGACATGCCGACGCTGGCGGTGTGGACCAAGCCGCGCGCGCGTTTCATCTGTATCGAGCCGTGGCAGGGCCATGCCGATCCCGCCGGGTTCACCGACGAGATCTGGGACAAGCCGGGGATGCTCCGGCTCGAACCGGGCGAGCGCCGCGTCTTCGCGATGACCGTGACGCTCGCCTGATCCAGATCAGCTTTCGATAAAGGCGAGCAGGTCGGGGTTCACCACCTCGGGATGCGTCGCGCACAGGCCATGGGGAAGCCCCTCATAGGTCTTGAGCGTCCCGTTCCTGAGCAACCCGATCGCCTTCAGCGCGCTGTCGTGGATCGGCACGATCTGGTCGTCGGTGCCGTGCATCACCAGCACTGGCACGTCGATCGCTTTGAGGTCTTCGGTGAAGTCGGTCTCGCTGAACGCCTTGATGCAATCATAATGCGCCTTGGCGCCGCCCATCATCCCCTGGCGCCACCAATTGTCGATCAGCCCCTGGCTGACCGTCGCGCCGTCGCGGTTGAAGCCGTAGAACGGGCCGGCGGGGACATCGATGTAGAATTGCGCGCGGTTGGCGACGAGCGCCTCGCGAAAGCCGTCGAACACCTCGATCGGCAGCCCCTCGGGATTGCTCTCCTTCTGGACCATCACCGGCGGCACCGCGCCGATCAGCACCGCCTTGGCGATCCGCCCCGGCTCTGCGCGCGCGGCATAATGCGCGACTTCTCCGCCGCCGGTCGAATGCCCGACATGGATCGCGCCTTTCAGGTCGAGCGCCTTCACCAGCGCGGCGACGTCGGCGGCATAGGTGTCCATTTCATTCCCTTCCCAGGTCTGGGAAGAGCGGCCATGGCCGCGCCGATCGTGCGCGATCACCCGATAGCCCTTGTGCAGGAAGAACAGCATCTGATTGTCCCAATCGTCCGCGCTGAGCGGCCAGCCGTGATGGAAGACGATCGGGGTGGCCTCCTTCGGCCCCCAGTCCTTGTAGAAGATTTCGGTGCCGTCGCTGGTCGTGATGGTGCTCATCGGTTCGCATCCCTGGCTGGACCGCCTCGCGAAGAACGTGGCGCAACCGAAACATGACACCGCTTCCCGAGTCGCAAAAGGGCAACGTTCGAAAGCGATCGTTTCAGAAACCGAAACACTCGATTCGCGAGCCACTTCCCGCTAGAGGGCCGCGATGCCCGAGAATGTGATTCCAGGTCGCCGCACCTTCGCGATCATCTCCCACCCTGACGCCGGCAAGACCACGCTGACCGAAAAGCTGTTGCTGTTCGGCGGCGCGATCCATCTCGCCGGCGAGGTCAAGGCGCGTGGCGCGGCTCGGCGCGCGCGTTCGGACTGGATGAAGATCGAGCAGCAGCGCGGCATCTCGGTCACCTCGTCGGTGATGACCTTCGAGCGTGACGGCGTGACCTTCAACCTGCTCGACACGCCGGGCCATGAGGACTTTTCCGAAGACACCTATCGCACGCTGACCGCGGTCGATTCCGCCGTCATGGTGATCGACGTCGCCAAGGGCATCGAGAGCCAGACGCGCAAGCTGTTCGAGGTGTGCCGCCTGCGCAACGTGCCGATCATCACCTTCGTCAACAAGGTCGACCGCGAAGGCCGCGAGGTATTCGAGACGCTCGACGAGATCGCGGACCTGCTCGCGCTCGACGTCGCGCCGATGACCTGGCCGGTCGGCATGGGCGGCACGTTCGAGGGGGTGTACGACCTCGTCTCCAACCGCCTGCTGCTGCCCGAGGGCGACAGCCGCGAGTTCCAGGGCAAGGTCATCCAGACCACCGGCCTCCACGATCCGCAGCTCGACGCGATCGTCTCGCCCCAGAATCTCGCCAAGCTGCGCGAGGACGCAGAGCTGGCACTGGCGGGCTATGCGAGCTTCGACGGCGAGGCGTATCGTAACGGCGACCTGACCCCGGTCTATTTCGGGTCGGCGCTCAAGGAGTTCGGCGTCGATTCGCTGATCGACGCCATCGCGCGCCACGCGCCCCCGCCGCACGCGCTGCCCGCCGAGCCGGCGCCGGTCTCACCGGACTACAACGAGGTCACCGGCTTCGTGTTCAAGGTGCAGGCCAACATGGACCCCAACCATCGCGACCGCATCGCGTTCATGCGGCTGGTGTCGGGCACGTTCAAGCGCGGCATGAAGCTGACCCCGACGGGCCATGGCAAGCCGATCGCGATCCATTCGCCGATCATGTTCTTCGCCCAGCAGCGCGAGCTGGCCGACGAGGCGTTCCCCGGCGATATCATCGGCATCCCCAACCACGGCACGCTGCGCGTCGGTGACACGCTGAGCGAGAAGGCGGCGGTGCGCTTCACCGGCCTGCCCAATTTCGCGCCCGAAATCCTGCGCCGCGTGATCCTCAAGGATCCGACCAAGACCAAGCAGCTGCGCAAGGCGCTGGACGACCTGTCCGAAGAAGGCGTGATCCAGGTCTTCTATCCGGAAATCGGGTCGAACTGGATCATCGGCGTGGTCGGCCAGCTCCAGCTCGACGTGCTGCTCAGCCGCCTCGACGCCGAGTATAAGGTCGGCGCGAACCTTGAGCCCGCGCCGTTCGACACCGCGCGCTGGATCGGCGGCGAGGCCGCGGATGTGAAGGAGTTCATCGACCTCAACCGCGGCGCGATGGCCAAGGACCGCGACGGCGACCCGGTGTTCCTCGCCAAATCGGCCTGGGAAGTCGGCTATGTCGCCGACCGCTACTCCAAGGTGAAGTTCATGGCGACGCGCGAGCGCTAGGAGCCGGGCCGGCACCGCGTCCGGTTCAGCTCCGCCGAGCCGGATCAGGCCTGAACGTCGTCGACCCAGTCACGCCGCAGCGGCCGGACCGCGAACAGCATCAGCGCTGCCGCTAGACCGTAGAAGATCAGGCATCCGACCGCTGCATAGCGTAGCGATTCGATGCCGTAGGTCGACTTCAGCGCATCCGACAGCGCGCCCATCAGCAGCGGCCCCGCGCCCAGGCCGATCAGATTGTTGATCAGCAGGAAGCTGGCCGAGGCAGTCGCGCGCATCTCGCGCGGGACGAGGTGCTGGACGGCGGTGGTCACCGGACCGAGCCACAGGATGTTGAGTGCATTGGGGATCAGCAGCAGCGCCCAGGCTATTGTCGAGGACGGGCTGAGCAATCCGAAAGCAAAGGTCGGGACGGTGATCGCCCAGGCGATCGCGGGCAGCTTCGCGTACCAGCCGCGATCCTTGCCGCCGAGCCGGTCGGCGAACCACCCGCCTGCGAACACGCCGGCGACCCCGCCGACCAGCAGGATCGAGCCCATGAACTGACCCGTGGTGATGAGATCGAAGCCGAAGCTGCGCATCAGGATCGACGGCGTCCACAGCGCGAGGCCGTAGCCGCAGAGAGAGCTGAACGACGCGGCGAAGGCCATCAGCCAGAAGGCGGGCTTTTTCGCGAGGATCGGGAAGACGGCCGACACCGGCGTGGCCTTCGCCGCGGTGGCCGGGCGCGGCAGATCGCGCACCACATATTTGAAGATCGGCGCCAGCACGATGCCCGCGACCCCCATCACGATGAACGCGGTGCGCCAGTCGACCAGCGCGGCGATATAGGCGCCGAGCAACGTCCCGCCCGCAAGCCCGACCGGGATGCCGAGCGAGTAGATGGCGAGCGCCCGCGCGCGCTTTTCCGGCGGGAAATAGTCGGCGATCAGCGCGTAGGACGGCGCGACGCCGCCCGCTTCGCCCACGCCGACACCGAGGCGGTAGAGGAACAAATGCCAGTAACCGGTCGCTGTGCCGCACAGCGCGGTGAACGCGCTCCACACCGCCAGGCTGCCCGCGATCACCGCGCTGCGGCTGGTGCGATCGGCGAGATAGGCGAGGGGGACGCCCAGGATCGAGTAGAGCAGTGCGAAGGCAAGCCCGCCGATCGCGCCGAATTCGGCGTCGGTGAGTCCGAGGTCCGCCTTGATCGGCACCGCGAGGATGCCGAGGATCTGCCGATCGAGGAAGTTGAAGGTGTAGACCAGCAACAGCATCGCGAGGACGACGCCCCGATACCCTGGTGTCGACTGACGCGCGGTCGTTCCGTCGCTGGCGTTCATGCCGTCCCTCCCCTTCGAAAAAATTGGCCGGGCGCCCCTTGGGAGACGCCCGGCCATGTCAGTGTGTCAAACTCTGGTCCGCAAGGCGATCAGAACTTCACCTCGAACGTGCCGGTCACGGTACGCGGCGGGCCGTAATAGCCGATGATCGAATTGCCGAAGAGCGCGCCGGGGAAGTTGTAGCCGCCGACACGGTAGCGCGCATCGGTCAGGTTGCGCGCCGCGACGCCGATGCGGTAGCGGCCGCCGGCCGAGGTCCAGTTGAGCGAGGCGTCGACCAGCGCATAGCCGTCCTGGTCGAGCGCCGGGGTCGCGATCTCGAACATCTGGGTATCGCTGCGCAGCGAGACCGACGGGGTAAAGGCGATGGTGCCGCCCGCCAGATCCTCGGACCAGGTCGCCGAGACGTTGGCGGTCCATTTCGGCGTGTTCTGGAACGCGCGCTGGTTCGACACGTCGACCGGGGTGGTGCCGCCGCCGATATAGGTGAAGAACTCCTTGTAGTCGGCATGGGTATAGCCGACCGCGAAGGTCGCCGAGAGGTTGCGCGACGGGACGACGCGCGCTTCCAGCTCGAAGCCGTAAATCTCGCCCTTGCCCGCATTGTCGACGAAGCTGGCGATGCCGCCGGCCAGCGACGGCACCTGGATCGTGACCTGCTGGTCCTTGTAGTTCGAGAAGAAGCCGGCGAGGTTGAGGAACAGGGTGCGGTCGAGGAACGCGCCCTTCATGCCCAGCTCGTAGCTGTCGATCGTCTCGGGGTTGTAGCCGTTGACGGTCGTGGGCGTCAGGATCGCGTCGCCGCGCATGTCGAAGCCGCCCGATTTGAACCCCTTGCCGTAGCTGGCGTAGAAATTGAGGTCCTGGCGCGGCTCGTAGCTCACGCTCACCCGCGGGGTCAGCTTCTCGAAATCGCGGTCGTTGGTATAGTTCGACCGGATCAGGCCCGGCACCGCCGCGGCGTTGCCGAAATGCGGGCTGCGGATGCCGGTATAGTTGCGGCGGAAGACGGTGCCGGTCTTCTCGTCACGGGTGTAGCGCAGCCCCGCCGAGATCTTGAACTGATCGGTCAGGTCGAAGCTGAAATCGCCGAACGCGGCATAGCTCTTGGTGAACACCTCACCCGAGGTCAGCGTGGTGGTGTTGAGCGCGCCCAGCACCGTGTCGAACGCGCCGCTGGCGCGGCCGTTGAGGTAGTAGACGCCGAACACGCCCTGGATCCGCTCACCTTCATAGAGGAGCTGGAGTTCCTGGGTGAATTGGCGGTCCGAATATTCCGCCGGAACATCGAGCGTCGGCAGCACGGTGTTGTCGAAATCGATCACCGTGTCGGTGTTGCCGTCGCGCCAGGCGGTGATGGTCTTGAAGGTCAGCGCGTCGGACAGGTTGATCTCACCCGTCACCGACAGGCCGCGCGTCTCGACGCGGTTGCGGTCGCCGATCCCGGCGCGCGTGTCATAGACGCTGGCGGTCGGCGCATAGATCGGGTCGGTGCCGTTGGGCAGCAGGCGGGTGCCGTGGCGCGGGTTCGAACGGTCGAGCACGCGATCGCCCGCAACGCGGATGAAGATGTTGTCCGACGGGGTGAACTCGGCCGACAGGCGCGCGGCGAGCACATTCTTGTCGTAGTGCTCGGCGCCGGTGGTGAGGTTGGTGCCGTAGCCGTCGCGCCAATATTGCGCGACCGCGGCGCCGAGCGAGAGCATGTCGCCCACCGGCACCACGACCTGACCGACCAGATCGATCTGGTTGTACGATCCATAGGACGCGCGCGCCGTCGCCTTGTAATCATGGCCGAGACGACGGGTGACGTATTTGACCGCGCCGCCGATCGTGTTGCGGCCATAGAGCGTGCCCTGCGGGCCGCGCAGCACTTCGACCCGCTCGACGTCGAAGATGTCGAGGACGGCACCCTGCGGACGCGCGACATAGACGTCGTCGATATAGAGCGCGACGCCCGGCTCGAAGCCCCACAGCGGATCCTGCTGGCCGACGCCGCGGCTGAACGCGATTAGCGTCGAGTTGGAACCGCGCGCGATCTGGAGCGTGAGGTTGGGGGTCTTGTCCTGCAGCGCGGTGATGTCGGCCGCGCCGCTCTTCAGCAGCGAATCGCCGGTGACCACCGACATCGAGATCGGCACGTCGATCAGGCTTTCCTCGCGGCGGCGCGCGGTGACGACGATTTCGCCCTCGGCCGCGGGCGTGGCTTCCTCGGCGGCGGTGGCGGGCGCGTCCTGCGCGAGGGCGGGCATGGCGGCGAGCGCGCCGAACGCGGCGCCGGCGTTGAGAATCGTGCGGACAGACGGAATCAGGCGTAGCATCGAAGCTTCCTCCCCAGATGGCAGCCGTGTGAAACCCACGGCTTGTAAGACGTTGAGGGAGGCTATAGTGAAACCTGAACCGGGTTTCAACTTCCGGATGCGGAGAGGGGCGAATGACGCAGGATCGTGGCGCTGAAGCCACAGTTGCCGGAGGCTCGGTGCGAAACGAGAGCGCGGCGAGCGAGGGCAAGGAACCGCGCACCGCGCGCGGCCGCCGCACGCTGCGCACCATCCTCGACGCCGCCGCCGCCGAATTCGGCGAGAAGGGATTCCACGAGGGATCGATCAGCGGGATCACCCGCCGCGCGGGCGTCGCGCTCGGCAGCTTCTACACCTATTTCGATTCGAAGGACGCGGTGTTCCGGGCGCTGGTGCGCGACATGAGCGAGCAGGTGCGCGAGCAGGTGGCCCCCGCGATCCGCGCCGCGCCCGAACAGATCGCCGCCGAACGCGCGGGCCTCGAAACCTTCATCGGCTTCGTGCGCAAACACAAGGAAATCTACCGGATCATCGACGAGGCCGAGTTCGTCGATCCCGAGAGCTTCCGGTTGCACTATGCGACGACCGCCGACCGCATCGAGAAGCGCCTGCGCGCCGCCGCCGAGCGCGGCGAGGTCCGCGCCGACGTGTCCGACGTCCACGCCTGGGCGATCATGGGGATGAACGTGTTCCTCGGCCTGCGCTACGGCGTGTGGGGCGACGATCGCGATGCGACCGAGGTGGCGGATACCGTGGCGGAGATGCTGGCGCGCGGGCTGGGGGCGAAGTCGGCCGGTTAGACGGCGCGGCTTTAACCCCAACCCCAATCGTCATCCCGGCCTTGTGCCGGGATCCACCGGGAGGCGAGCTGGAAGCACGAGGCTCTATCGCATCGCCTGAGGCGCCGTGGATCCCGGCACAAGGCCGGGATGACGGAGAAGGGGAAATGTCTACTAACCGCCTAATCGTGGACGCTAGACGACAGCAGAAAGCACGGAGAAATCTGGCATTTCGCCAACCGCCACGACCGGTAGGCTAGCGCTTCCTCCTAACATGTTTGGATCAGTTTCAATCCAATGAGCAAAGCCGGCATCAGTCCACGAATAGGCTTTGCCGTTAGCCCCTTCGAACTGAGACAGGACGAACGCCTCAGCGACAACCCGCCCCCACATCACAGCTTCTTCGTTGGACGTGCTCATGATCCACACGCCAGAGCTGGACTCATCGTCGAAGCCATCACGAGCGTTTTGCTCGGCCTCCGCCGGAGTTTCATACCCGAACAGAAACAGACGCTTCGTAAGCATTACATCACGCTAGCATCATGGCGCACAGGATCAACAGCGGCCAGTCACCCTGCCCCGCTTGCAATGTTGGAATTCATTTGCTTGCATCGGCCAGCCGCATGACGGCCGCTCTTTGATCGCGTCGATTCAGCACCCGCTGCAAACGCCGCCCGGACAAAGCCGACAAAGTTGACAGAATGAATCGCGTTCCGCGTAACTCCGTCAACTTCACCCCGCCTCGGCCAGCCATTCCTTCGCGGTCTCGCCGTCCCAGTCCATGTCGCCGGCGACGCGCCACAGCTCGCGGCCCTGCGCGTCGTAATAGACGGTGGTCGGCAGGTTGACGCCGTAATGGACCGACAGGCCGACATCGGGATCGAGATAGGGCTTGAGCGCCTTGAAGCCCGCCTTCGCGAAATAGGGCGTGACCTTGGCCGCGCCCTCCAGATCCTGGCTCACCGTCAGCACCTGAAGCGTGTCGCCCTCACGCTGGGCGAGCCGGTCGAGCGCGGGCATTTCGCGGATGCACGGCGCGCACCAGGTCGCCCACAGATTGAGCAGCACCGGCTTGCCCTTGAACGCGGCGAGCGTCGTCTTCTTGCCGTCGGGCGCGGTGAAGGACAGCGTCGGTACCGCTTCGCCCTTGTGGCTGCGGTCGATCGTGCCGACCCGTTCGGCGTCACCAGCGCTGTTCGCGGGTGCAGCGGGGCTTTCGCCGCCAACAGCGGCGTTTGCTTGCTCGCCCGGCTGCTTGGCCGTATCGCAGCCGGCGATTCCAAGCGCCAGCGTGGCAAGGACAGGGAGAAGCGCGATCGTCGAGCGCAAGACAGACTCCAATAGCATGTGGGGCGGGCGCTTTGCCGAAGGCCCGTCGTCGGTGATGCGCGAGATTAACGCATCCATCCCGTTCGACAAGCGCATGTGGCGTCAGGACATCGCAGGATCGAAGGCCCATGTCGCGATGCTGGGCAAGCAGGGCATCGTCGATGCGGCGGATGCGGCGACGATTTCGGCCGGACTCGACGCGGTCGCGGCCGATTACGAACGCGACGGCGTGCCCGAGGATCTGGCGCTCGAAGACATCCATATGCTGACCGAAGCGCGGCTGGCCGAAAAGATCGGGCCGGTCGCCGGGCGGCTGCACACCGCGCGCAGCCGTAACGATCAGGTCGCGACCGATTTCCGCCTGTGGGTGCGCGACGCGACCGACCAGGTGCTCGCCGCGCTCGCCGCGCTGCAGGACGCATTGCTGACGCGCGCCGAGGACCATGCCGACAGCGTGATGCCGGGCTTCACCCATCTGCAGAGCGCGCAGCCGGTGACGCTAGGCCATCACCTGATGGCCTATTTCGAGATGGTCGACCGCGACGTCTCGCGCTTCGCCGATGGCCGTGCACGCGGCAATCGCTGCCCGCTCGGCTCGGCGGCGCTGGCCGGGACCGGCTTTCCGCTCGACCGTGAGGCAACGGCTGCGGCGCTTGGCTTCGACGGGCCGACGCGCAACTCGCTCGACGCCGTCAGCGATCGCGACTTCGCGCTCGATTATCTGATGGCGGCGGCGCAATGCTCGCTGCACCTCTCGCGCCTTGCGGAAGAGTTCGTGATCTGGGCGAGCCAGCCCTTCGGCTTCATCAAGCTGTCCGACCAATGGTCGACCGGCAGCTCGATCATGCCGCAGAAGCGCAACCCCGACGCGGCCGAGCTGGTGCGCGGTCATTCGGGGCGGATCGTCGGATGCCTGACATCGCTGATGATCACGATGAAGGGGCTGCCGCTGGCCTATTCGAAGGACATGCAGGACGACAAGCCGCCCGTGTTCGAGGCGCACGACCTGCTCGCTTTGTCGATCGCCGCGATGACCGGGATGGTCGAGAGCGCGCAGTTCCGTACCGATCGCATGCGCGGCCTGGCCGAAAGCGGCTTTTCGACCGCGACCGATCTCGCCGACTGGCTGGTGCGCGAGGGCGGCATCCCGTTCCGCGAGGCGCACCACATCACCGGTCGCGCGGTCGCGGTGGCCGAGGCGAAGAATGTTCGGCTCGACCAGCTTGAGCTTGCGGATCTGCAGGCGATCGACCAGCGTATCGACGAACGCGCATTCGGCGTGCTGACCGTCGATGCATCGGTCGCGAGCCGGACGAGCTTCGGCGGCACGGCCCCGGCGCGGGTACGGGAAGCAATTGCGGCGGCGCGCGCCGCGCTTGAAGTGAAGGCGGCATCCGCCGCTGGAGGAGTATAACGACATGCGTACCCTGGTGGTCTTCACGGCGCTTTTGTTGGCTGCTTGCGGCAACAAGGGCGGCTTGAAACCGGCCGCCGGGGGATCGCTGCCGACCAAACCCTATGGGGCGGTGGCCACACCGACACCGGCTGATTTGGTGAAGGCGCCGCCCCAGACCCGACCGACGCGCAGCGACGAAGTGCTGAGCAGCTCCCAGGAACGCCGCGGTGACGAGTTCGAACTGCCGCCGCAGTAATCAAGAAGACCCTATTCCCATGGATCATTTCAACCGCAAGAACGGCGTCCTCCACGCCGAGGACGTCTCCATCCCCGCGATCGCCGCCGACGTCGGCACGCCGGTCTATGTCTATTCGACCGCGACGCTCGAACGCCACGCCTCCGCACTCAAGAACGCGCTGGCCGGTCTGCCCAGCGTCCATCTCGCCTTTGCGATCAAGGCCAACCCCAACCTCGCCGTGCTCGGCGTGCTCGCAAAGCAGGGCTATGGCGCCGACGTCGTCTCGGGCGGCGAGCTGAAGCGCGCGCTGGCGGCGGGCATGCCGGCCGAGGACATCGTCTTCTCAGGCGTCGGCAAGACCCGCGCCGAGCTTCAGCTGGGCCTCGACGAGGGCATCGGCCAGTTCAACCTCGAGCTGGAAGAAGAAGGCGAGGTCCTTGCCGACCTGGCCCATGCCCAGGGCAAGACCGCGCCCGCCGTGCTGCGCGTGAACCCCGATGTCGACGCGGGCACCCATGCCAAGATCTCGACCGGCAAGGCCGAGAACAAGTTCGGCGTCGCGATCGATCGCGCGCTGGAGATTTTCGATCGCCTGGCCAAGCGCCCCGGCCTCGACCTGCGCGGCGTCGCGATTCATATCGGTAGCCAGCTGACCGAGCTCGCCCCGCTCGAGGCCGCGTACAAGCGTGTCGGCGAACTGGTCGCGCAGCTGCGCGCGGCGGGCCACACCATCACTCATGTCGACCTCGGCGGCGGCCTTGGCGTTCCCTATCACACTGGCCAGACCGTCTCGACCGCCGAGGAATTCGGCGCGATGGTCACGCGCGTCACGCAAGGCTGGGACGCGACGCTGATGTTCGAGCCGGGCCGCTTCATCTGCGGCAATGCCGGCGTGCTGGTGACCGAGGTGATCTGGGTCAAGCCGGCGGCGGGCAATCCCTATGTCATCGTCGACGCGGCGATGAACGACCTGGCCCGCCCGGCGCTGTACGACGCCTATCACGAGTTCGAGGCGGTCGAGCCGACCGGCGAGAAGTTCGTCGCCAATATCGCGGGCCCGGTGTGCGAGACCGGCGACACCTTTGCGATGGGACGTGAGATCGACGTCGTGAAGTCGGGCGATCTCGCGGTGTTCCGTACGGCTGGCGCCTATGGCGCGACCATGGCCTCGACCTACAACAGCCGTGCGCTGGTGCCGGAAGTCCTGGTGTCGGGCGACAAGTATGCGGTCGTCGCCGATCGCATCCAGCCCGAAACCATCATGGGTGCCGAACGCGTGCCCGAGTGGGTTCGGTGAAACGATCGGGGCTGCCCGTCTTCGTCCAGCTGGACGGGCGGCCCGTGATCCTG
This sequence comes from Sphingomonas sp. GW821-FHT10C01, assembly GCF_059415525.1. Lineage (NCBI taxonomy): Bacteria > Pseudomonadati > Pseudomonadota > Alphaproteobacteria > Sphingomonadales > Sphingomonadaceae > Sphingomonas > Sphingomonas sp. GW821-FHT10C01. Next base: position 58,550 of record NZ_JBWKNK010000001.1, read on the forward strand.
ATCGGCAGCGGTGCGACGGCGGATGCCAAGCGCCGCCTGCTCGAACGCGCCGGTGCAGTGATCGTCGGCGAGGAGGGTGATGCCCGTCTCGCCATCGTCGCCTGCGACGAACCCGAAGCCGTGACAGCGCGACTGAAAGCGCGCGCGATTCTGGTCAATGTCGCCGACCGTCCCGACCTGTGCGACTTCACCCTGCCCGCGATCGTCGAACGCGATCCGGTGACGATCGCGATCGGTACCGGCGGTACGTCGGCGGGACTCGCCGCTGCGCTGCGCCAGCGGTTCGAGACGATGCTTCCGCAATCGCTGGGCGGGCTGGCGGATGCGCTCAAGGCCAGCCGCGATGCGGTCCACGCGCGCTGGCCGGAGGCGGCCGACCGGCGCCGCGCGATCGGCGCCGCGCTGGCCGGGCCGATCGATCCGCTCGCCGATCAGTCCGCGGAGGCCGTCGAGCGCTGGCTCGCGGCACCGGAATCCGGACAATCGGGGATCGTCCGCATCACGCTGCGCTCTACCGACCCCGATGATCTCACGCTGCGTGAGGCGCGGCTGATCGCCCAGGCGGATCGCATCGCGCACCGCGCCGATGTGCCCGCCGAGATTCTCACCCGCGCACGCGCCGATGCCGAACGGATTGAATGTGATGCGCCGCCCGCTAATTTGCCCGGCCTGACCGTGGACCTGGAGATGGCCATTTGAGCGGCTTTGCCTATGTCATCACCCGCAGCGGCGTCCGCACGCTCGATGCCCATGACGCGATCGGGTTGCGACGCGGCTTCGTATGGATCCACCTCACCTCGCGAGACGAGGAGGTGCAGGCCTGGCTGCGCGACGTGGCCAAGCTCGACCGCTTCACCGTCGAGGCGCTGACCGCGCTCGAAACCCGGCCGCGCTGCGACCAGATCAATGGCGGCGCGGTGCTCAACCTGCGCGGACTGACGCATGCGGCGATGCGCAGCTCCGACCCGCTCGCCTCGATCCGCCTCTATGCCGAGGGGGATCGCGTCATCTCGGTCACGCGGCTGCCGCTCGACGCGGTCGATGTCGCGCGCGCGGCGACCGAGGCGGGCGATGTGCGCGACGCGGGTGACCTGATCGCGACGCTGGCCGAAGCGATCACCGAACAACTCGACCCGCAAGTCGCCGATCTTGGTGACTCGCTCGACAGCTGCGAGGAACAGCTCGACGCGCGTCAGGCGTTCGAGCTGCGCAAGAAGGTCAATGTCGTGCGACGTCAGGCGATCGGCTATCGCCGCTTCCTCTATCCGCAGCGCGTGGCGCTGGAGAAGCTGTCGACCCTGTCCGTGCGCTGGCTGGGCGACGATGATCGGCTGCATATCGGTGGCGCCGCCGATCGCGCCGCGCGCATGGCCGAGGAGCTGGAGAGCATTCGCGAGCGCGCCGCGCTGATCCACGAAACGCTGACCGACCTGCGCGCCGAAGTGATCGATCAACGGTCGCTGGTGATCGCCATCGCGGCGATGGTGTTCCTGCCGCTCACCTTCATCACCGGCCTGTTCGGGATGAACGTTCAGGGCATTCCCTATAACGACCATCCCGGATCATTCTGGGTGATCACCGCCTTCAGCGTGGGCGTGGCGGCGGCCGTGACCTTCTATTTCGTCAGGCGGCACTGGTTCCGCTGAGACGTTCGACCTCGGCATTCAACGTGCTGATCGAGCTGACCAGCCGCGCCCGATCGGCGCGCGTGACGGCGAGTTCGGTCCGTGCCTCGCCCAGCTCGATCGCACGAGCGGCGATGCGCGCGTCGAGCGACGCGACCGCACGCTTCAGTTCGGCGATCCGGCTGGCGCGCCCAAGCGTCCGGTCGATCCGCGCGAGCAGGATGTCGAAGTCGAACGGCTTGGCGACATAGTCATCCGCGCCCGCGGCCAGTGCCTCGACCACGGCGCCGCTGTCACTGCGCGCGGTGATCATGATGACGGGGAGGTCGGCGGTGCGCGGGGTCGCGCGCAGATCCGCCAGAACTTCGACGCCGGACATGCCGGGCATCATCATGTCGAGCAGGATCAGGTCGAAACCACGCCCGGAAATCAGGTCGATCGCCTCGCGCCCATTGTCGCTGAGCACGACCATATAGCCCGCCTGCCCCAGCCGCGCGCCCATCACGTTGAGATTGGTGCGGCTATCGTCGACGATCAGCACCGTGGCGGCGCTTCGGCGCGACTCGCTCGGAAGGAGACTTTGGCTCATGCGCGCGAGCGTAGGATCGAAAGCGTCACGATCCCGTTAAGGGGCCGACAACCACGTATCGGGTCAGCGGCGTAGAAAGCCCAGGATCTGGTCGACCATGATGCCGAGCTGGGGTGATGCCTCTCCAACCGCATCCCCGGTGCCGGGACCGGTGTTGATCGCCACCCCCAGCGGGGTCGGCCATCCCCGCAGCGCGTGAATCACGGTTCGCAGCGCCACCAGCGTCGAGACCGCCGCCTGCCAGCCGCCCGCCGTCGCGACCAGGCCCACCGGTATCCCGTCGAAATAAGGGCGGTCGTCGCTGCGCAGCTGCTCGGCATAATCGAGCGCGTTCTTGACCATGCCGGAGAGCGAGCCGTGATAGCCCGGCGATCCGACGATCAAACCATCGGCCTCACGCAACACCGACACGAAATGCGCGACCCGGGGATCGTCGGTGTTGCAGCCCAGTTCATAGTGCGGGAAGTTGATCGCCTCCCCGGTCAGCAGCGTGACGCGCGCACCCTTTGCCTCCGCCAGCGCCAGGCAATGCGCGAGCGCGCGGCCGGTCGCCGATTCGGGACGCGATGTGCCGCCCAGGGCGACGATGTGCGGCTTGCTCATGCGCTCGCGCTAGCCGAAACAGATGCCCCGGGCCACCCACTGATACGAACGCGGGGATAAAGAGAATATGCGGGCACCATTGGCGGGGATGCGGGTGATCGAGATCGATGCGATCGGCGCGGTCCCGTTCGCGTCGATGCTGCTCGCGGACCTCGGGTGCGAGGTGGTGCGCGTGGCCCAGCCGGGCAGCGGCACCAGCGCGATCGTCCCGGCCATGTATCGCGGGCGACAGGATGTGACGCTCGACTTCCGCGAACCCGCCGCGATCGCCGAGGTGCTTGCCCTGGCCGAACATGCCGACGCGCTGGTCGAGGGGATGCCGCCAGGGTCGATGGAGGCACTGGGGCTGGGACCAGAGCGGTGCGGCGCGCGCAATCCGCGCCTCGTCTATGGCCGCGCGAGCATCTGGGGACAGACCGGGCCGCTCGCGGGGCGCCCTGGAAGCGACATCAACGTGCTCGCACTGACCGGCGCACTGCATGCCATCGGCGCGGCCGACGCACCGGCGGTGCCACTCAATTTACTTGGCGACCACGCCGGTTGCGGCCTGTTCCTCGCGCTCGGCATGGTTTCGGCGATGCTTGGCGCACAGATGAACGGTGAGGGGCGCGTGGTCGATGCCGCTGCGATCGACGGCGTCGCGACCCTGATGGCGCTGACCCAGAGCCTGTTCGCCAGCGGCCGCTGGGTCGACCGGCGCGAGGCCAATCTGATCGATGGCGGTGCACCCTTCTACCGCAGCTACCCTTGCGCAGACGGACAGCATGTCGCGGTCGGCGCGATCGATCCGGCGCAGTTCGAAGCCCTGTGCGCAGGGCTGGGCTTCGCCGCTGGCAGCTTCGCACAGCTCGACCGCACGGGCTGGCCCGCGATGGCGGCGCGCTTCGCCGAACGCTTTGCGGCACGGACCCGCGACGAATGGGTCCGCGGCTTCGCCCAGAGCGAGGCGGGCGTCACCCCGGTGCTGTCGCTGGCCGAGGCCGCGCGGCACCCGCATGCGCTGGCGCGGCGACCGATCGCGGCGGGGCCGGAAGGCGCAGCCACCGCGCCGCAATTCCAACCGCGTGCGGGCGTGGCACCGCCGGCGCGGCCTGTATCGATGGATGACGTAATAGAGCGCTGGTCGCGCTAAGCAGCGCGTGCCTGGCTCCAGGCGCCTGCGATATCCTCGAGATCATCGGCGACCGCGCGGAACGGCGCGGGATCGCCGCCGATGCTGGCGTTGAGGATCTGAGCGCGCAGCCCATGATAGAGCGTGCCGAGCGTCCGCGACACCTCGCCCCCGCGTTCGAAATCCAGATTGGATTCGAGCGCGAACAGGATCGTGGTGGCGCGCGCGATCCGCTCGCTCTTGATCGTCGGCTGCCCCTTTTCCGTCGCGAAGGCGGCGGCACGGAGCGCGGCGATGCACTCCTTGTACATGATCTCGACCAGTTCGTAGGGATCGGCCGCGGCGGTGCGGCCGACCGCATCGATCGAGCGATAGGTCTGGGCGGCGTTGGCGTTGATCCGGATCGGGGATTTCATCGCATCAGCCCTGGTTGTTCCAGGCGTCGATCTGATTCTTCAGGAAGTCCTGAGTCTTCTTGTACACGGCGACCTTGGCGTCCATGCTCGCGAACTGGCGTGTCATGCGGAGGCGCACATCCTCGGTCTTGGCGAGCACGTCGGCCTTGTCCTTGGCGAGCTCGCCCTTCGCCTTGTTGTAGCTGACCTCGCTCGCGCCCAGGCCGCGCTGCGTGTTCGTCGCCGCGGATGCGATCGCGTTGAGGGCGGTGGCGAGGCCGTTTCCGGTGGCCGCGTTGCCCTGCGGCTCGGCGAACATCTTCTCGACCGCCTCGGGGTTGTTGACCAGCGCCTTGGTGAGCAGTGCGTTGTCGAGCATCAACGTGCCGTCGCGGTTCGTCTTGACCCCGATCTCCGCCAGCTTCGTCAGCGCCCCATCGCCGATCGGCGCCATGGTCAGCTGCTGAAGCTGTCGCCTGAGTTCACGCGCGGCGAGATCGGTACGCAGCGAGCCGGTTTCCGGATGGAGATCGGCGCGCAGCGCGGTGAAGAGCTCGTTGTAGGTGGCGACGAAATCCTGCACCGCATTGGTCAGCGCGGTGGTGGGCAGTGACTTGCCGATGGTAACGATCGTGCCCGGCTGGGCGCTGTTGAGATCGATCTTCACACCCGGGATCAGGTCGTTGATCGTGTTGGATTCGCGCTTGAGCTGAACGCCGTCGATCGCGACCAGCGCATCGGCCGCGGCGCTGCCAATCGTGGTGCCGGTCGCGCCGATGCCGATGTTGAGCGCGGCGAGTCCTTCCTGCCCCGGAGTCTCGGTCGCGGTCAGCGTGAAGGCGCGGTCGGCGCCGGTCGCGCCCTTGACCACCAGCCGCGAGCCGGCCGCATCGGTGAGGATCGAAGCGCTGACCCCGGCATTGGCGGCGTTGATCGCCGCCGCGATGCCCTCAAGGCTCGAATTGGTCGCGTCGATGGTGATGTCGACGGGCGCGGTGCTGCCGGGGGTAAAGGCCGTCATCGCCCCGTTCGTCACCGTCCCGGTGCCAAGCGTAAGCGTGAGCTTGCCCTGCCCGACCGGAGCGGCCTTGTTGGCCACAGGCGCGGCATGCGCGGTCTGGCTGGCGGCGAGCTGACGCACCTCGATCCGCGCGTTGAGCGTGGTGAGATTGGCGCCGCTCAGGCGCGAGACGTTGAGGATCGCGGTGTTCGAGCTGGTCGGCTGGGTGGCGAGCGTGCCGCCGCGCGCGAGGTTGGCCACCGCGGTGGCGAAGTTGGTGATATTGCCCTTATGGGCGCTAGCCGCGCTGATCTGCGCGGTCAGCGTGTCCTCACGCTTCTTCAGCCGGGCGTTGCGATATTCGAACTGCTTTTCGACCAGTTCCTTGACCAGCGCCGCGGTATCGATGCCGGACGCGCCGCCGAGCGTTTTTGGAATCGATTCAATCGCCACGTGCGCGTCCCCCTTTGACTTGATTAACGGCCATCATCGCTTGGATTTTAGTAGGTTTACGGTGCCAGCCCGCTCCCCCACCCGGCCACCCACGAAAGTATCCTGATGGGTGGCCGGGTGGGGGAGCGGGCTGGCACCGCGATTCAGCGCAGCTGAATCCAATCATGACCGCACCTGGACGCCGTTTTCGTCGAACAGCGCGGTGTCCGGCACCTTGACCGCCGGCATGCGCCCGCCCGCCCGCTTGTCGAGCCCGAAGACGAAGGCGAGCACGGTCGCGACCGCCATGTAAAGGTCGTCGCGAATTTCCTGATTCTCGCGGCTGGTGAAGTAGATGGCGCGCGCCAGCGGCGGCAGCTCGATCCTTGGCACATCGAATTCGTCGGCCAGCTCGCGGATCGCCAGCGCGATCTCGCCGCGGCCCTTGGCGACCACAACCGGCACTTGATCCTTGCCGTTGGTGTAGCGCAACGCGACCGAGAAGTGCGTCGGGTTGGTCAGCACGACATGGGCGTCCTGCAGCTTGCCGCGCAGGCCGCCCTTGGCCATTTCGCGCTGACGCTGGCGCTGCGCGGCCTTGGCCTCGGGCGAGCCTTCGCTCTCCTTATGCTCGTCCTTCACTTCCTGAAGGCTCATCTTGAGGCGCTGCATATGGCGGAAGATCTGGATCGGCAGGTCGATACCCGCGATCAGCAGCAGCCCGCCAGCCATCACGAAAACCAGCGTCGCAAAGGTATCGCCGAGCGATTTCACCGCGGTGCCGAGGTCGGACGAGACCAGTCCCATGGTCGGCGCCGCCGATCCCCACAGCATCCATCCGCCGATCCCGCCGAGCAGGATCACCTTGAGCAGCGACTTGAACAGTTCGATCCAACCGGTCGGGCCGAAGATGCGCTTGAGGCCGGAGCCGGGATTGATGCGATTGCCCTTGGGCGCAAGCAATTTGCCGTTCCAGTGCAGCGCACCGAGCGCGGCCTGGCTGGCGATCGCGCCGACAAAGCTGATCGCGAGCAGCGCGCCGAGCGACGGGGCGAGCTTCCACCCGGCGGTCGCCAGCGGCTTCCAAGGCTGGAAGCTCTCGATATCCGCGCGCCCGAACTGGAAGCTGGCGCTCATCACTTCCTTGATCGCGCCGAGCAGCTGCGGACCCATCAGCACCATCCAGCCGCAACCGAGCAGGATGATCAGCGCCGCCCCGAAATCGCGCGACTTGAGCAGGTCGCCTTGTTCAAGCGCCTTTTCCTTGCGCTTGGGTGTTGGTGCTTGTGTCTTTTCGCCAGCGCTCTCCGACATCAGCCGAGCACCAACGTCTGGGCCGCGTCGAGCGCTTCACGCACGATCACCAGCATATAGTCGCCCATCGCGGGCATGCCGACGACCAGCGCGAGCACGCCCATGGCAAGGCTGGCGGGGATACCGATCGCAAACAGGTTGAGCGCGGGCGCCGAGCGCGAGAGCATGCCGACGACGATGTTGAGGCAGAGCAGCAGGAAGCCGACCGGCAGAGCCAGCAACAGGCCCGCAAGGAAGGCGTATCCGCCGAACAATGCGATGTTCAGAAGCTTGTCCGGCGTCAGCCAGGCCTGGCCGGGCGGGAGCAGCTCATAGGAGCGGATGACCAGTTCGACGAGCACGAGATGCCCGTCGACCGCGAGGAACAGCAGCGTCAGCAGAACCGTCAGGAACTGGCCGAGCGCCGGGGTCGACTGGCCGGTCTGCGGGTTGATCGCGGTCGCGAAGGAAAGGCCCATCGACACGCCGATCACCTCGCTCGCCACCAAGGGCGCGGCAAAGGCGATCTGGAGAACAAAGCCGAGCGCGAGGCCGACCATCACTTCCGCCGCGACGGCAAGGAAAGTGGCGAGCGCGAACACCTCGCCCGGCGCCTCGATCGGCACCGCATTCATCGTCAGGATGCCGACCGCGGCGGTGAGCAGAATGCGGACGTTCATCGGCACCGACACCGCGCCGAACACCGGCGCCGCGATAAACGCCGCGCCGACACGCACCATCGTGAACAGCAGCGCCCAGAGCTGCGGCTCGATCGCGAGGCCGAAGCCGAGCATGTTACCTGACGAGCTCGGGGATGCGTTCGAAGATGCCCGTGGTGAAGTCGCCGAGCAGCGTCATGATCATACCGCCGAAGATCACCAGGGAGATCCCCACAACCGCGAGCTTGGGGACGAAAGTCAGCGTCTGCTCCTGGATCGAGGTCGCGGCCTGCACCATGCCGAGGATCAGGCCCGACAACAGGGCAGGGATCAGGATCGGCGCCGATGCGAGCGCGAGCACCCACATCGCCTCGCGCGCGACCGTCAGGAAATATTCTGCGTCCATCGGAAATCCTAGGTCACGAAGCTGGAAGCGAGGCTGCCCATGGTCAGCGCCCAGCCATCGACCAGCACGAACAGCAGCAATTTGAACGGCATCGAGATGATCGTCGGCGACATCATCATCATGCCCAGGCTCATCAGCACGGTGGCGACGATCAGATCGATGACGATGAAGGGCAGGAAGATCAGGAAGCCGATCTGGAACGCGGTCTTGAGCTCGCTGGTCACAAAGGCCGGGAGCAGGATCGAAAAGGGCGTATCCTTGGGGTTCGCGATCGGGCCGACCTTGGCCATCTGCGCGAACATGGTGATGTCCTTCACGCGCGTCTGCTTGAGCATGAAGGCGTGGAGCGGTTCGCCCGCCTTTGCGATCATCTCGGTCGCGCCGATCTGGCCCTGGGCATAGGGCTGGATCGCGGCGGTGTTCATCTGGCTGATCGTCGGCGCCATGATGAAGAAGGACAGGAACAGCGACAGGCCGACCAGCACCTGGTTTGGCGGCGTCTGCTGAAGTCCCAGCGCCTGACGCAAGATCGCCAGCACGATGATGATCCGCGTAAAGCTGGTCATCATCAGCAGGATGCCCGGCAGAACCGTGAGCAGCCCCATGATGATGAGGACTTGAAGCGACAGACTGAGCGGCGCATCGCCGCCGCCAAGATCGCCCAGCGCACGGTCAACCGCATCGCCGACACCCGGAGCCGGCGCGGCAACCGGTGCCGCGACTGGAGCCGGAGCGCCCTGCGCAAAAGCCGGCGCGACAAGGAACAGCGCGAGCGCAAAGGCGCCCAGCACGAGCGCCAGGTGGCGGAAAGCGACGGTCACGGGTCGATCCGGTCGATCAGGCTGACGCCGTTGCGGCTCACCGAGACCAGGATGCGCTTGCCCTCCACCTCAAGCACCGCGATGCGCGTGCCGGTGGAGATCATCATCGTCTCCCTGACCTTGAGCATCCGGTCGCCCTGGTTGCCGGGCAGCCGCGCCTCAAGCTTGCGCCACAAATAGAGGCAGCCGATCAGCAGGCCGCAGACCAGCGGCAGCAGCACGACCAGCTTGAGGATGTAGGACCACATCATGGTGGATCAGCCCCGCTTCTCGGGCGCGACCAGTTCGGTCATGCGGATACCGAACTTGTCACCGACGGTGACGACTTCGCCGCGACCGATCAGCGTGCCGTTGACGAACACGTCGAGCAATTCGTCGGCCTCGCGGTCGAGCTCGATCACGCTCGATTCGCTGAGCGCAAGCAGTTCGCGCAGTGTCAGCGTGGTCGATCCGATCTCGACTGTCAGCTTGACGTCCACGTCCTGCAGCAGGTGGAAATTGGCCGCCGCGGCGGAGTCGGTGGCCATGCCCCCGGTCATGTCGTTCATCGTGCGTCCTCGATCTTGAAGGATTCGAAACGGGTAAGGCGGATCGCGGCCTGGCCATTGGCGGTGCCAACGGTGCCGCAGCCGATCTGCTGGCGGGCGACCATCACCGGCACATCGGGGCCGAAGCTGATCGGGATCACGTCGCCGGGCTTCAATGCCATCAGCGTGGAGAGCGGCACGACCGGCTCGGCGAGAACCGATCGAACCGGCAGGCGCAGCGCCATCGCGGCGCGCGTCAGTCCGTTGCGCCATTCGGGTTCCGGCTCGGGTTCACCGCCGATCACCTTGGCGGTGAGGCTGGGCGTGTAGGGCTTGAGCGCCGTGACGGGATAGAGAATGTCGATCCATTGCGGCTTGGCCTCGCCGGCGGCGATACCCAGGCGGGTCACGACCATCGCATCGCCCGCATCCAGTTCCGGCACCGCCGAAAGCGACGAGAAGAGCTGAGCCGGCACGAAATCGATCTTCGCGAGCAATTCCCACGCGGGCGCAAGCTGCGATGCGATCATGGCGGACATACGGGTCAGCAGTGTTTCGGCCGAACCGGTGAACTCGGCGGGCAGCGGCTCCGGCGCCTCACCCTCGCCACCGAAGAAGCGGTCGAGCATCTCGAAGGCGAAATGGCCGTCGATCACGATCAGCGCGCGGCCGCGCCCCGGCGCCATCGCCAGCGGCAGCCACGCGGTCAACGTCTGCGGGCGTTCGGCGCGATAATCGCCGAAACGCTGAACGCTGAGCGGCTCGGCCCAGCAGCGCACGCCCTCACCGACCAGTGGTTCGAAGTTTCCCTTCAGTGACTTGGCAAGCCGCGTCGAGAGATGCTGCACCGAATGCAGATCCCCGAACGGGTTGAGGTTCGTCGTCCCCAATGCCGGCGCGTGCTCTGCGCCGGCCCGGGGACGTTCGCGCCTCTCGGGCGCCCCTTTTTCCTGGGTCAGATCTGAAGGGCTGTTAACCATGCCCGTTCACTGAACAATGAAATTGGTAAAGTAGACGTTACCAACCCCACCGAATCCTTCTTTTTCCTTCAATACCGCGTTGATCGCATCGGTCAGGCGCTTCTGCAGCTTCTTCTTGCCCTCGGCCGTGAACACCTCGTCCTCGCTGGTCTCACCGAGAGAGAGCAGCACGGCCGATCGCACCGCCATCTCATGCGTCTTCAACCCCTCGATGACGCTGTTGTCATAGGGGGTCGAGACCGCGATCCCGACCTGGATGAAGTGAACGCTGTCGCGCAGGTTGGAGGTGAACTCCTTCTCCATCTGGTAGTAGGTCGAGGCATATTTGTCCCCGCCCTCACCCGCGGGCGGCTTCTTCCCGCCGCCCTCGCCACCCTCGCCTTCCTTGCCCTCGCCCTTGGCGCGGACCTCCTCTTCCTTGGGGACCAGGCGCGGCTTGCCGCTCTCGGCCTCACCCTCGGCCTTGGCGCCGCCGAACAGACCGGCGTTGGACGCATAGAGCCCGCCACCGACACCGCCGCCGACCAGCACAATCAGGCCGGTGCCGATCAGGATCCACTTCTTGGCCCCGCCCTTCTTCTTGGCCGGTGCGGCGTCTTTCTCGTCACTCATGGCTCAGTTTTCCCCCTGGATTCGGTTCAGGCGACGCGGTCGTCGCGGTCAGATTGCGTGTCGCTCGCCATGGCGGAGGCCGGGCGGGCGGGTTGATTTGGTTGAGACTGGGCGCCCTGATGCTGACCGCCGGCGCCGGCATCGACGCTGGTCTGGCCCAGCTTCACCCCGCGCGCGTCGGCCAGTTCGGCCAACCGCGGCGCGGCATCGGCGAGCAGCTGGCGAGTCGTCGGATTCTCGGCGGCGAAATGCACATGCAGGCGATCGCCGTCCCGGCGGATCGAGACATCGACATTGCCGAGATTCTCGGGCGCGAGGCGAATACGCGTGTCGGCGGCTTCGGCGGCATCGCGAAGCATGGCGATGCGGTCGATCATCTTGCCCGCCCAGTCATCGCGGCTGAGGTCAAGCGGAGGCTGATCAGCGCCCGACATTGCCTGCACAGTCGTGCGCAGCTGCTCGGTCGCGGCACTGGCCTGGATCTGCACCGCGACCGGATCGGTCGAGCGCATCGCGGACGCGGCGGGAGAATCGAACGAGGCGGAGATCGCGGCTGCAAAGGCCTGTGCCGCCGTCTGAGTCGCCGGAGCACCAGGCACAACCGGTTGCGGAACGACAGCATGCGTCGACGCCGGGCGAACCGGTGCCTCCCGTAGCTGCGCCTCGACCTTACCGCGCAGAGCCGCCTCCGGCTCGACAGATGCTTGCCGGAGAACGGCCTCACCCTCGGCAGGGGCGATCTCCACCGCCGGCACGTCAACCGACGCGGCTTCGGCGCCGGAAGCGGGCGTCGCCGCCTCAACCGCCGGAGCAGGTATTTCGACTCCACTAAGCGCGGTCGACAGAGCCGCCTCGGCGACCGGTCCAGCTCCCCCGATGGCCCCACCCCCAGCCGGTGATGGTGTAGCGACGAGCGCGACGTCGGGCAGCGGCACGGGTTCGGGTGGCGTGATCGGGACCAGACCCGCAGGCAGCCAGGCCACCAACGGATCGCCCTCCTCCTCCTCGCCATTGGCAACCGCGCCCTCGACCGGCAAATCCTTGCCGGCCCCGGCAAGCGCCTGCCCCTTGCCGCCCTGCGGCTTTGCGCCGGGCGGGAGCACAAGCTCGCCCAGCATCGCCATGAAATCGGCCACGGCCGGCACGGCAATCAGAGCCGCGCGTCCGGGAATCGCGGGTGTCAGCGGGAGCAGCGAGGTGGAGGCGAGCAAGTCTGGCATTGCGGGCGATAACTCCTTCGCCCCATGCGTTCAGACGGGGCTCCGCCCACTCAGCAAGGATCGTGCCGTTTTTTGGGAATCGCCGGCATATCTTCCAGCGCACGCATCGCGCGACGAGCGGCATTGGCCTCGGCGCGCTCGATCAGCTTCTCGATCGCCGTCTGGTCACGCTTGGCCTCACGCGTGGCGGCGCGCGCGGTATCGAGCCCGCGCTGCGCCTCCGCGACACGGCGTTCGGCGGCGAAGGCCGACTGGTGGAGGCGATCGCGATAATAGGCCGCGGCGATCAGGGTGGTGGCGCTGCCCGGTTTCGGCGCGGGCGTCGGCGCGACGCCCTGCGCCAGTTGCGCGATGCGGGCGCGCAGAGCTTCCTCGTTGCTCACCTTGGTCTGCGCCGCGACTTCGCTCGCCCGAATCATGTCGAGCTGGAGGGTTCGGACGCGGAGAAGGCGACCCAGTTTCTTCTGATGTTTGTCAGGCATTGTCGGTGGGATCCGGCACCAGCCCGCCGCCCCGCCCGGCCACCCCTTCAGAGTACCGTGTGGGTGGCCGGGCGGGGGAGCGGGCTGGTGCCGCCATCAAACTACGCATCGCCGAAGACGCCGACCAGCTCCGCTACCGCCTCTTCAAGGCTGACGGTCTCGTCATAGGCCTGGCGGATATAGTCGAGCACCGAATCATGACAGGCGATGGCCGCGTCGATCGCCGGATCGGCGCCGGCGCGATAAGCCCCCATCAGCACCAGATCGCGATTCTCTTCATACGTCGCGAGGTGGCGGCGCAGCACGCGCGCGGCAGCGACATGCTCCTTGTCGGCGATGTCGGTCATCACACGGCTGACCGATGGCCCCAGGTCGATCGCGGGATAGACGCCGCGTTCGGCAAGCGCGCGGCTCAGCACGATATGCCCGTCGAGAATCGAGCGCGCCGAATCGACCACAGGGTCGTTGCCGTCGTCGCCATCGGCCAACACGGTGTAGATCGCGGTGATCGACCCGCCGGTGTGGACGTCGGTGCCCGCCCGTTCGATCAGGCTCGGCAGCATCGCGATCGCGCTGGGCGGATAGCCGCGCGCCGAGGCGGGCTCACCCAGCGCGAGGCCGATCTCGCGACCCGCATGCGCGACGCGGGTCAGCGAATCCATGATCAGCAGGACCTTCTTGCCCTCGTTGCGAAAGGCTTCCGCGATGGCGGTGGCGCGCAGCGCACCGCGGATGCGCAATACCGGTGAATGGTTGGCGGGTACCGCAACCACGACCGAGCGCGCACGCGCCTCGCCCGCGACCTTGGTCTCGAGAAAGTCGGAGACCTCGCGCGAACGTTCGCCGATCAGGCCAATGACGATCACGTCAGCCTTGGCGGCGCGAACCATCATGCCGAGCAGCACCGACTTGCCGACGCCCGAGCCAGCCATGATGCCGACGCGCTGACCCTGACCGATCGTAAGCAGGCCGTTGATCGCGCGCACGCCGACATCCATCGGCTGAAGCACACGGCCACGGTCGAGCGGCGACTGGATCTTCCCCGCGAGCGGCCATTTCCCCGCGCCGCGAATCGGGCCGAGCCCGTCGATGGGCTTGCCTGCGCCGTCGACCACGCGGCCAAGCATTGCCGCACCGACCTCCGCCTCACCCGGAGGGCCGACGGGGCGCACGGGCGCGTTGGGCAGCAGCGCGGCGGGGCCGCCCAGATTCATCATCAAGGTCTTGCCACCGCGAAAGCCGATCACTTCAGCCTCGACCCGGCTCGCACCGGTACCGATGGCGCAGACCGTGCCCACGGGAAGCGAGAGGCCGACCGCTTCCATCAGCAATCCGTCATAGGATGACAGCCGCCCCGACACTTTGGGCTGCGGACGAAAGTCGCGGCAGGAAAGGCCGTCGAGATAGTCGGCGGTGAAGCGGTTCAACATCGTGCCCCTCAGACGACAGGCGGAATCGGAACGCGGTCGATGGCCTGTGCCAGCTGCTCGAGCCACATGTCGGGGCCGTCCTCGACGATGGTCGAGGCGCTTTCGATGATGAAACCGCCACGCGCGACACCGGGATCGGCGACCGGGAACACGGTCTTCGGCAAATGCCCCTGAACCGATACGACATCGTCGGGATGCAGCCGCAGGATTGCCGATTCGGCGCTGTCGGCAAGCATGTCGGTCGCCGCCTCGATCCGGCCAGCCAGAACGTCGGGTGCGACGCCGGTCTCCCCGATCATCTTGGCGACGAGGTGAAGCACGGTCTGGCGCAGATGCCCGGCCATGCGTTCACGGTCGAAATGCGCGCCCTGGGCCAGCGCCTCACTGACTTGCTCGAGCAAAGCAGCCTGTTGCGCGGCGGCTGCATCCGCCTCAGCACGGCCTGCTGCCAGCCCCTCGGCATAGCCGGCGGCGCGCGCGGCGGTGATCGGGTCCACGAATTCCTTGGGCTCCGGCGCGGGTTCGGGATCAAACGGATCCCATCCCTCTGTTGGTTTATTCCCCGGATCGGCCGGGCTGAAATGCTTGGGCTCGACCGGGGCCGCATCGCGCGGACGCACCGCGCGCGGGGCGAATTCCTCGGGCGGAGCGAAGGCGCGCTGAAGCGCCTCGGCGATCCCCGCGCTGCGTGCGGCAAGCCCGGGGACGAAGCCTTGCGGCTCAGACATAGTCGTCGTCTCCGCCGCTGCCCGGCATGGTGATCGTACCGTCCTTCACGAGCTGGCGCGCGATGGCGATCATCACCTTCTGCGCCTCCAGCACCTCGGCCAGCTTCATCGGGCCGCGTGCTTCCATCTCGTCGCGGATCGTGTCGGCCGCGCGGCTCGACATGCACGAGAGGAAACGGTTGCGCGCCGCCTCGTCCGCGCCCTTGAGGCTGCGGACCAGCACATCGCTCTCGATGTTGCGGAGCAGGGTGCCCATATTCTTGTCGTCGAGCTCGAGCAGGTTGTCGAAGACGAACATCGCCTCCTCGATCGCCCGCGCGACCTCACGATCCAGTTTCGCCAGCTTGGGCATCACCTTCTGTTCGGTCACCTTCCGGACGCTCGACATGATCTTCGCTGCCTCACGCGTGCCGCCCATCTGGACGCCCACAACGCGGCGCGGCTGACCTGAATGACGTTCGAGCAGCGCAGTCAGCGTGGCGAGCGCTTCCGGCGTTACCGGACCCAGCCTGGCCACGCGACGCAGCACCTGCGGCTGGATCGCTTCAGGCAGCATTTCCAGCACCTGACCCGCGGTCGCCGGTTCGAGATGCGCGAGCAGAACGGCAGCGATCTGGGGATGTTCCTCCTCCAGCATCGCCGCGATCTCGGTCGCGTCCATCCATTGCAACGCACTGATCGATTCGTTCGGCTCAGGCGGCAGGATACGCGCCAGGATCGAGCTCGCACGCTCGGGTCCCAATGCCTTGGTCACCACCGATTCGAGCTTCGGGCGCGGATCGAACTGGATCGCGCTGCGCTCTTGCGCGCGGCCGGTGAAGTCGTCGAGGACCTGGGCCATTTCCCATTCGCTGACATCGGCGACGTTCATCATCGCGGTGCCGAGCTGGCGAACTTCCTCAGGATCGAGCTTCTGCAGGATCGCGGCGGCCTCTTCGTCGCCCACCACCATCATCAGCACCGCGGCACGCTCAACACCGGTAAAATTGCGGGGCGCATTCATCTCAATTGCCTTCCGCCTTGATCATGTCCCGCACCGCCAATGCGGCACGCGCGGGATTGTCACGCGTAAAATCGCGCACCAGCCCAACTCGTTCCCCAAGCGGCACTCCGCCGGCACCCAGCATCTCCGCGCTGACCGGCGCCGGCATCGCCACGCCATCCGCGCCACCCATCGGCAGCGCGCCGCCCCGGTTGGTGTCGTCGCGCTTCTTGAGCAACGCCTTGGCGAGCGGACGCACACCGAGCAGCAGCACCAGCAGCGCGATAATCACCGCGGTCACGTTGCGCGCGACCATCGCGAACCAGCCGCTTTCGTAGAAGGCGGGTGCCTCGCTGGCGGCGTCGGCGTTCGTGCTGAACTTGCGGCTGACGACGGTCACCTGGTCCTGGCGCGCGGCGTTGAAGCCGACCGCCGCCTTCACCAGATCGTCGATCTGCTTGATCTCGACCTGGCCGCGCGGCTTGCCTGGCTCTTCCTTGAGCAACACCGCGACCGACAGGCGGCGGATATTGCCCGGCGCGGCGCGGGTGACCGAGATTTCCTTGGCGTTGTCATAGCTGCGCGCAAAGCTGTCGCTCTGCTTCAGGCCCGCGGCAGTCGCGGCAGCGGCAGTCGGCGTCGCCGGCTCACCCGGTGCGGGCGTTGCGGCAGGGGTTGGCGTGGCGACCGTTGCTGGCGCCGGCGCGACGTTGGAGAGCGCACCGGGAATGCCGCCGGGCGCGGCGGCACCATCGCGCGGCGCGCCGGTCCAGTTGCCCTGCTCGGCACGCAACACGGCATTCGCCTTGTCGAACGTCTCACGCGTCGCCTGGCTCTCGTCGAGATCGACATCGGCCTGGACTTCGGCGGTGAAGTTGCCGGCACCGAGTAGTGGAGTGAGTAGCTGTACGAGCTGCTGGCGGTATTTGTCCTCGACGCGGCGCTGGAAATCGATGCGCGCGTCGCCCGCGCTGCCTTCCTGGCCCGACTTGCTGAGCAGCGCGCCGGCCTGATCGACGATGGTCACCGCTTCGGCCTTCATCCCCGGCACCGACGAGGCGACGAGGTTGACGATCGAGCGGACCTGCGCGTCGGATAGCGTACGGCCCGGCTGGAGCTTGACGATGACCGAGGCCGAAGGCTCCGCCTTGTCGCGCACGAACACGGTGGCTTCGGGCGTCGCGAGATGGACGCGCGCTTCGGCCACGGTGTCGATTTCGGCAATCGAACGGGCAAGTTCGGTCTCGCGCGCCTGGCGGAGACGTTCACCCTCGACGGCGCGCGAAACGCCCATCGGCAGCTGGTCGAGCAGCGCGTAGCCGCCCGGCGCCGCCTTGGGCAGACCTTGCCCCGCGAGCAGCATCCGCGCCTTATGGTAATTATCCTCCGACACGGTGAGCGAGCCCGCGCTGTCGATCCCGTTCGGGATGCTTGCCGCGCTCAGCGCCTCGGCCACGGCGGCCTTGTCGCTTTCGGGCAGGCTGGCGAACAACACCCGCTGCGGCGGGGTCGAGAGCGCCATCCAGGCGAGGGCGGCGGCACCGATCAGGCCGACCATGAAGATCAGCGGCAGGCTGCGCTTGACCGCAGGCTGCGAGAAGACCGAGCGCATCTGGCTCAGCGGATTGGCGAAACCGCCTCCCCCTCCAAAGCCATTGGCGTTGGCGGGAACGGCGGGCGCGTCGGAGACGGAGACTGCGTTGCTCATATCAGACCGGCATGCTCATGATGTCACGATAGGCGGTCAGGAGCTTGTTCCTGACCTGAAGCGTCGCTTCGAAACCGACCGACGCTTCCTGGCGGGCGAGCATCACCTTGGCGATGTCGACCGTCTCGCCGCGCTCGTACGAGGCGGAGAGATCGCTGGCGCGGCTCTGCGCGCCGTTAACCTGCTGCAGCGCGTTTTCCAGCGTGTCGGCAAAGCTTGCCGGTCCCGCGGGCTGGCCGATCGGCGCCGTGGCCGGAGCCGCCGCGCCGCTGGTCGCACGCTGGAGCGCTTCGTTGCGCTCGAGGATCTGGGCGCGGAGCTGCATGACGCGGTCGATGCCGCCTGCCCCGCCTACGCCGCCAATGCTCATGCCGTGGCCCTCCGGACGATGTCCTCACCCTGCTCGCGCGCCTTGGCGAGGCGGTAGCGCAAGGTGCGCTCCGAAATGCCGAGGCGCTTGGCGGTTTCGGTACGGCTGCCGCCGCACTGCGCCAGCGTCTCGCGGATCGCCGCGAATTCGCTGAGCTGGACGATGTTGCTGAGCGTGCCTTCCGCCTGCACCGGGGCGGCGGCGGGGGCACGGTCGAAGATCAGATGATCGGCGGTGATCGCATCACCCGGACAGAGCAGCAGCGCGCGCTGGATCACATTCTCCAGCTCACGGACATTGCCCGGCCAGTCGTGCGACTGGAGCACCGCAAGCGCATCGCGCGTTACCCAGGGGAGGCGCGCGCGATTGCCGGCGTGGCGCAGCACCATCGCCGAAGCGAGCGCGGCGACGTCGCCCGGGCGATCGGCCAGCTGACGCGTCGACAGCGGGAAGACCGACAGGCGGTAGTAAAGATCGGCGCGGAACCGGCCTTCGGCGACTTCGCCCTGAAGGTCGCGGTTGGCGCAGGCGATGACGCGAACGTCGATCTTCTCGGGGCTGGTCGCGCCGATCGGCACCACTTCACGCTCCTGCAGCGCGCGCAGAAGCTTGGCCTGGAGCGCGAGCGGCATCTCCGCGACTTCGTCGAGCAGCAACGTGCCGCCGTTGGCGGCGCGGAAGAAGCCCTCACCCGCCGCGTTGGCGCCGGTGAACGAACCCTTCTGATGGCCGAACAGCAGCGCCTCGAGCATGGTTTCGGGAAGCGCGGCGCAATTGACGGCGATGAACGGACCGTCGCGGCGGGTGCTGCCCATGTGGATCGCCTTGGCCAGCACTTCCTTGCCGGTGCCGGTGGGGCCGTTGATCAGCACGGTGATGTCGGCGGCGGCGACGCGTTCAGCCAGCGCGTAAAGGGCGAGACTCTCGGGGTCGGCGGCGACCGGGGCGTGCCCGCCGCGCAGCATCGCGCTGGCGAAACCGCTGGCGATGGCCGCGTCCTCCGGACCGAAGCTCAGCCGGGCGGGATTGCCGTCATGGAAGGGGATCGCGGCGATCGGCCCCTCGGCCAGCACCAAGGTGCGGGCCGAAACCGGCGGCGCCTCGCCATCGACGATCATGAACAGATCGCCCGACATCGGCTTGACCTTGTCGGCCGCCCCGATGGTGAATCCCTGCGCCCGAAGCGAAGAGACCAGCGCATAGTGCTGCCGAAGTACCGCGGCTGACGGAAAGATCGTCTGCATTCATTCCCCCTGTTGGGAGCGTGATGCAGGATTGATGGTAAACGAGTGGTAAACCAACCGGCAAAAATCGGCCAAACCGGCTCTAGATTGCCGCGCACGCCCTCACACACATACGCGAGAGCGCGCGCGAGGCGTGGTTCAGAAAATTGCTTAATCCCCGTCTCAGCCCGTCGTTCCCCCCTGTGGCGACCCGAGCTCCTTCGCATTCAGGGGGGTAGGCAAGGACGCCGGACTGAACGGAGACAAGACATGACTGTTATCGGAACGAACATCGCGAGCCTTCGCGCCGCGAACGCGTCCAAGGTCGCTTCGTCGAGCCTGCAGACCGCCATGGAGCGTCTGTCGACCGGCAAGCGCATCAACAGCGCCAAGGACGACGCAGCGGGCCTCGCCATCGCGAGCCGCATGACCTCGCAGGTCAAGAGCATGGCCGTTGCGATCCGCAACGCCAATGACGGCATCAGCCTCGCCCAGACCGCCGAAGGCGCGCTGAGCGAAGTCACCAACATGCTTCAGCGCATGAAGGAACTGGCGACCCAGTCGTCGAGCGGCACGCTGCGCGATAGCGACCGCACCACCCTGCAGGCCGAAGTTTCCCAGCTCGTCGCCGAAATCGGCCGCGTTTCGGAGACCACCAACTTCAACGGCGTCAAGCTGCTCGACGGCAGCTTCGGCGAGGTCAAGCTGCAGACCGGCATCAACGCCGGCGAGACGATCTCGATGAAGATGGTCAAGACCAGCACCTCGGAACTGGGCCTTCAGGCACAGGTCAAGGGTGGCGTCGTCAACGCCGCACTCGCGGCCGGCGATCTGGTGATCAACGGCGAAGACATCGGCGCGGTTGCCAGCGTCGACGCCAAGGCGGTGGCCGATGCGGTCAACGCCAAGACCGGGACGACCGGCGTCAAGGCCACTGCCGAAAACGAAGTGACCGCCGATGTCGGCTCGATCGCGTCGGGTGACACGCTCACCATCGGCAGCACCGCCGTGACCTTCACCAACGAAGATACGGCCAGCGAAGTCGCGAACCGCATCAACCAGGTGCTGGGTTCGGGCAGCAACATCCAGGCGAGCCTGACCGACGACGGCAAGATCAAGCTGACCAGCAAGGACGGCTCGAACATCAGCCTGACCGACGGCGACGGCGTGCTCAGCAACGTCAAGGATGCCGGCGGCGCAGCGGTGACGCTGAGCAGCACCGCCAGCGTTCTGGAAGGCAAGGTCACGCTGACCGCCGAGCCGGGCAAGAACATCGCGATCACCGGTGCCGGCGAAGCCGATGCCGGCTTCAGCGAAGCCACGACCTCGGGCATCTCGATCGCGACCCAGGGCGGTGCTTCGGCGGCGATGGCAGTGATCGACGCGGCGCTGGACAAGATCTCGGCAGGCCGTGGCGACCTTGGTGCGGTTCAGAACCGCCTCGAATCGACCGTCGCGAACCTGACGACCACGACCAGCAACCTCGCCGAAGCGCGCAGCCGCATCGAAGACGCCGACTTCTCGGCCGAAACGACCGCGCTCGCCAAGGCGCAGATCCTGAGCCAGGCATCGACCGCGATGCTGGCGCAGGCCAACCAGTCGCAGCAGGGCGTTCTGTCGCTGCTTCGCTAAGCGTGTGCCGGTCGGGGTGTCACCCCCCTGACAGGCATCACGGCCGGTCTCCCTCCTCTTCGGAGGAGGGGCATGCAAGGAAACCCCGGTGGTCGAAAGACCACCGGGGTTTTTCTTTGCGCCAGAAGAAATCCGCGACGGCGAGCGTCGACAAGCGGCTATTCGGACGGGAGCGCGAACCCCGGCATCTTCGCAATGCAATCGCCGTCCAATGGGGCGCGGGGGTCGTGAAGGAACGCCAACGTCAATCGCCCGCCGCAACGGTTGAACATAGCGCCATGTGCCTGCCCGGGAAGCTGCACGAACCGGGCATTCGGCATCGTACGGAGCAGACGCTGCCCCCAGGCCGGCGGCGTCACCGGGTCGAACTCGCCCGCGAGGATCAGGATCGGCACGTCGCTTTTAACAGGCTCGTTGGCCCGCGCGTCGGCGGCGGAGACCCGCCAGGCTGCGCACATCTCCGGGGTCGCCGTACGGCTGTCCGAGCCACCAAGACCCAATGCCGGCGATAGTTGCGAGGCCATGCGGTCCGGCCTTTCAAATGGCATCTCCTCGCCGCACCAGATGGAAAGGCGCAGCCCCCAGTTGAACCGCGATGGCGTTCGCTGGACCAGCGACAGCAATCCGTCCAGCCGCCCGTCCGACGCATCGGCGATGATACGCGGCAGGGTCGGGATGACCTGTGGCTGCTGGAGGCCCGCGCCGACGGCATCGGCGATATCGCGACCGCGCAGAACCCGATCGCGCACCGGAATGCCCTCGCGATCCGCACGGTCGACAAGAGCGGCAAAGCGGCCGCGAAGGTTCGGGTAGCGCGTGCCGCAGGCAGAGTCGCCGGCGCAGCTGTCCAGCAGGAGGTCGATCGCGCGCCGGAGTGGCGCGGCCGCCATTTCATCATAATTGATGTCGATCGGGAGGACCGAGTCGAGCACGACGCTGCGCACCCCTGCGGGATGACGTTGAAGCACCGTCTGAGCAAGCCGCGTACCGTAGGAAAAGCCGATCAGATTCCACTCCCGGATGCCGAGCAACCGCCGCAGATCGTCGAGATCATCCGCCGCTTCTTCCGAGGTATAGCCGTCGAGATCGACACCCGAGGCGATCAGCTTGGCCCGGCAGCGGACGACGGCGGTCGTTTGCTCGGCCGACGGCGCGTTCGCGGCGCGCAGGGCATTCAGGTCGGGACATGCGAGCGAGGGCTGAGCGAACACATTGCCCCGGCCTTCGAGAAGAATATGGTCGCGCTCAAGAAGGAACGGATTGCCCTTTCCCGTCGTGCGCCCCTCGATGCTGCTGAGTCCCGGACCGCCCGGGAGGTAGACGACCGGATCCGATGCAGGAGCGGTCGCCGTGCTGCGAAAGATCATCACCGGCAACCTGATGGCCCGGCTGCGAACCTTTTTGCGATTCTCCGGAACGGTGAGCACGCCGCATTCGATCCGCTCGTCGGGCGCCACCTTCACCACGCACGCCGACGTTTCGTACCCTGACTTTACCGGCTTCTCATCCGGCGCGGCCGCAGCCGCCGGCAATGCGGTTGCCACGCACAAAATAGTGAGAACGGAATGGCGGATGTCGGGCAAGGCGGTTCCTCGATACTGGAACGCAAGTGTATTGTTTTAATAATACACAAAGGCAAGCGCCAAGAGAGGTTTCCCGGGAGCGGTCGGTCCGCCTCGCCTCTCAACCCTCGGGCCGGGTCCAGATCCAGCCGCCGACGATGCCGGCCGCGGCGATCGTCACCAGCGGCCAGGGCATGGGCGAGAAGATCAGCGTGACGGCGATGCTCACCGCGAACGCCACGGTCGCGGCCTTCTTGCCGCCGCGGCTGATCGCACCCCTTTCCCGCCAGCGCACGATGTGCGGACCGAATTTCGGATGCTCCAGCAGCTTGCGCTCGAGCCGGGGCGAGCTGCGCGCGAAGCACCAGGCGGCGAGGATGACGAACACCGTGGTCGGCATCACCGGCAGGATCGCGCCGATCACCGCGAGGCCCAGCGAGAAAAACCCGGCGGCGAGATAGAGATGGCGACGCACGTCATGCTGCTAGCACGCACCGCTGCGAATGTGTCGCAAAAAGAAAGAAGGGGCGGAAGCGAGCCCCCCGGCACGCTTCCGCCCCTGCCCCCTATGGAACCGGCGCCCCCCGGCACCGGACCCGTCTTTATCCCATGCGTCGCATCAGCCCCTTCTTGAGCCGGTCATGCGCGCTCTTCTTGATCTGACACACGCGCGCGGCGCCGACGCCGAGCACTTGCCCGATCTCCTCGAGGTTGAGTTCCTCGACATAATAGAGCTGGATCACCAGCTGCTCCTTTTCGGGCAGTTCGGCGACCGCCGCGATCAGCGCCTCGCGCTGGTCGGCATCGGCGAGCTGGTCGAAGGCCGACGGCTCGTCGGACATGAACCAGGGCCCCTCGTCCGAATAGACTTCGTCGATCGAATCGAACCGCACCGCCTCCGCGCTGGCATAGTCGCTGCGCAGTTTCTCTACCGTGACGCCGAGCTTCGACGCGACCGCCGCCTCGTCGGGCCGCCTGCCATGCTCGTCGGTCAGTGCCGTGACGGCATCGTTATAGACGCGCCGGCGCTTCATCGCGCCGCGGGTGATCGTCGCCTGCCGCCGCAACTCGTCGATCATCGCGCCGCGCACCCGCGTCTGCAGATACTGGTCGAAGCTGACGAGGCCGCGATCCTCGAAGCTCGCCGCCGCCTCGACCAATGCGACCAGGCCGATCTGGACCAGATCCTCGATATCGATCAGGCTGCTCATCGATCCATGGACATGCCAGGCGAGCCGCCGGACCAAGGGCATGTGCTTGCGCACCAGGCCGTCCATGTCGCGCTTGGTCTCGCCGGTGCGGCCATAGGTGAGCGCGAACTCATTGGGGGAGGGCTGGAAGTTCATGCCGGCACCAGCGCGGTTTCCGGCGCGCCGATCACGGCGACCACTTCGACCGACTTGTCCTCAGGCACTTCGAAGAAGCTCATCACGGGGGTATCCGGCAGACAGGTCTTGACCAGCTTGCGGATCGCGATGCGGATCGAGGGCTGGACGACCAGGGCGAAGGGCTTGGCCTCGGCGACCAAAGGCTGGGCGGCCTGCTGGAGCGCATCGACGATACGACGGCCGAGATCGGGCTCGATGGTGTTGCGCTTGGCCGGGTCCGAACGGACCGCCTGGCCCAGCAACGCCTCGAGCTGACCTTCGAGCGTCATCACGCGCAGCGGCTCGCGCACCCCGCACAGCCGCTGGATGATCAGCTGGCCAAGCTCCGGGCGGATCAGTTCGATGATCTCGTCGGCGTCGTGGGTCTTCTGCGCGGCCATGGCGATGGCGGCGGCGATGCGGCGGAATTCCTTGAGCGGGATGTTCTCCGCCAGCAGCCCGCGCAGCACCTGAGTGAGCGTCGTGATCGGCAGCGGGTTGGGCGACAGCGCCGAGACCAGCTGGGCGGCGCGTTCGCGCAGTCCGTCGAGCAGCGCCTGCACCTCGTCCGGCCCCAGCAGATCCGGCGCGTTCGAGATCAGCGCCTGGTTGAGATGGGTCGCCATCACGGTGCCCGGATCGACCACCAGCCAGCCCTGGCCGGTCGCCGCGTCGGCATCGGCGGGCGAAATCCACATCGCGTCGAGCCCGAAGGTCGGATCCTTGCCGGGCTTGCCGTTGAGGGTGCCCACGGCCTGGCCGGTGTCGAGCGCCAGCACCTCATCGGGCGAAACGCTGTCCTCGCCGATCACCACGCCGCCCACGACGATGCGATAGGTGAAGGGGTTGAGGTTGATGTCGTCGCGCACCCGCACCTGCGGCACCACGAAGCCAAGCTCCTTGGACAGCTGGCGGCGAACGCCGGTGATGCGGCCCATCAGCGCGCCACCGCGACGTTCGTCGATCAGCGGCACCAGGCCATAGCCGATGTCGATCATCACCTGCATGTTGTCGGTGACTTCGTCCCAGCCGATCTTCGAAGGGTCTTCGGGTTCGGCGGACTCTAGCTCGACCGGCGCGGCCGGGCGCTTGCTCGCCTGATACATCTTCCACGCCATGAAGCCCGAGCCGACCGCCGCAGGCAGGATGATGAAGGCGGGCATGCCCGGCATCACGCCCAGCAAGGCGATGATCACCGCGACCGGGGTCCAGGTCTTGTGGCTGGCGAACTGGCTGCCGATCTGGCTGGCCAGATCCTGGTCCTTGTTCGCGCTGACGCGAGTGACGATGGCGGCGGCGGCGATCGACAACAACAACGCCGGGATCTGCGCGACCAACGCGTCGCCGATCGCCAGCAGCACATAGGTCTGCGCCGCCTCGCCGATCGACAGGCCATGGCTGAGCGGGCCGAGGATCAGGCCGCCGATGATGTTGATGAACAGGATCAGCAGGCCGGCGATCGCGTCGCCCTTCACGAACTTGGACGAACCGTCCATCGCGCCGTAGAAATCAGCTTCGGTCGATACCTCGACGCGGCGCGCCTTGGCTTCGTCCGGGGTGATCAGCCCGGCGTTCAGATCGGCGTCGATCGCCATCTGCTTGCCGGGCAGGGCGTCGAGGGTGAAGCGCGCCGACACTTCGGACACGCGGCCCGCGCCCTTGGTCACCACGATCATGTTGATGATGATCAGGATCGCGAACACGAACAGGCCGACGACATAGTCGCCGCCGATCATGAAGGTGCCGAACGCCTCGATCACATGGCCGGCCGCCGCCTCGCCCTCATGTCCGTGACCCAGCACCACGCGCGTCGAGGCGACGTTGAGGCCGAGGCGGAACAGGGTCGCGAACAACAGCACGGTCGGGAAGGCGGAGAAGTCGAGCGGCTTCTGCGCGTTCAGCGCGACCATCAGCACCGCAAGGCTGATGACGATGTTCATGATGAAGAAGGTGTCGAGCAGGAAGGTCGGCACCGGCACGACCATCATCGCGACGAGCACGAGAATGGCGACGGGCAGGGCGAAGCTCTTCAGCGCGGGGGCAACACCCCCCTTGAGTGCAAGTGCGTTCACGCGGGTTACGCTCCCAGTCTCGCGAGCATCATATAGGCAAGCTTGGCCGTCTCAGGCGTCGGGCGCAGCGGATTGATCGCGCGCTCGGCCGTCCCTCGTCCGGCGGTTTGCAGCTGGTCGAGCGTCGCCAGCCATTTGCGGTCCTGTCCGACAGCGCCATTGCCCAGCACGACTTCGGCATCGGGGCCAAGCGACTGGACGAGCTGCTGGAACTTCGCATCGAGCTGGCCCGAGGCGAAGTTTCCCGACGCAAGACCGGTTGCGCCAGCCGAAGCGGCGCCCTTGTCGAGCTTGCCGGCGAACCGCTCATAGATCTGGCCAAGCGATCGCGGCGAGCCGTCCGAGGTATAGAAGACCCCGCGATTGGCGCGCGCGGCGGCGGGAAACAGGTTCGCGCCCGACTGGCCCGGGTTCGCCTCCATCGCACGCAGGAATTTCCGCGCGCCGCCGATGCCCAGGAAATGCGCCATATAGAGGTCGGTGCCATTGGCTTCGCGGCCCAGCGAACTCTCAAGGCTGTCCTTATTGTCGCTGGCATGTTCGGCGGCCATCAGCGACGCCATTTCAGGATCGTTGCGCATCGACAGGATCGCCTGGCGCGTTGCCGGGTCGCCGACGACGAAGCGGCCGCTGGAGGTGCGGCGGATGCTGTCCGACGCCCAGCCCATGCCGTGTTTGTCGCCATGTTCCTTGACCACGCCGAGCCAGCTTTGCTCGATGAACTGATAGAGGCCGGTGGCGCTCGAGGTGCGAGCGCGGGCATTGCTGCGCATCCCGCTTTCGACCTGTGCCTGGCCGAGCAGATAGTTGAAGTCGACACCGGTCTTCTGGCTGGCAGCCGCGATCGCCGTGGTGACGTTCGTCCTGGCTCCGATCGAAGGTATAGTCATCGGACTCTTGCTCTTCCCCCTGGGTAGGAGGTGTTCAGCAAGAGGCGTGCCAGTTGTCGGATTTTACCCGTTCAGCGGGTGATGTTGCCCGTCAGGCAAGCGTTCCGGCAATCCCGGGCCGGTAGGACGGCAAACTATTGCCGGTCAGCACCTGCAACCGCCGCCGCACATTGGCGGCCATCAGGTTGACATAGATGCGGGCGGTCTCGTTGAGGCGATGCGCCTCGTCCGCCAGCGCCTTGAGTTCGGGCGACAGTTCGGGTTCGTCGTCGTTCGCGGCCCCCACCGCGTCGATTCCGATCAATTTCTCACGCGTGGCACGCTCGAGCGCGGCGACGTCGTTCGCTTTCAGCGCATCGATCTCG
This sequence comes from Sphingomonas sp. GW821-FHT10C01, assembly GCF_059415525.1. Taxonomy (NCBI): domain Bacteria; kingdom Pseudomonadati; phylum Pseudomonadota; class Alphaproteobacteria; order Sphingomonadales; family Sphingomonadaceae; genus Sphingomonas; species Sphingomonas sp. GW821-FHT10C01. The sequence goes on from NZ_JBWKNK010000001.1 coordinate 85,634, forward strand.
GCGTGGAGCGCGTCGATCACGCGAACAAGGGCGTCACGCCGGGTCATGCGGGTTCCATTGAAGCTTGAGTGCGAGCAACCGGTCCGCAACGGTCGAAGGGACCAGCGGGAACTTGCCGTCCGCAATCGCCTTCTTGATCCGCGCAACACGCTCGGCATCCACCGGCGCGCTCGCGGCGGCAGCCTGGGTGATCGAAGCGGCGGTGCTGGTCTGGGCAGCCTGCGTCACGCCGTCCGTCGCCTTTACAGGCACGGCCGGGGCTACCGGCGTCAGGCGCCGGTCGGCAATGGATGCAGGCTTGAAGCCGACTGGATCAACCATGTCTGCGACCCTTTATTCTGCGGACATACGCAAAAACGACCGCGCGGCGGCAAGCTTTAGGAAAAAAGTTACTCGCCGAATCCGGGCAGCCGCGCACGGCCCGGTTCGAGCGCGATCGCGGCGACCGGCGGGCGCTTGTCGTCCACCTTGATCATGACGCGCGCGCCTGCGGCGGCATCCGCCACCGCCAGCCCTTCGCGGGTGATCGAGAAGCCGGCAGCACCGGCTTCGATCAGCACCGGATCGCCGCGCTTGATCACCGTCACCGGCTTGACCACCGCCGGCACAGGCATCGCCGTCACCGCGGGCACAACCGGTTTGGGCAGTGCGTTGACCGGCACGAATACGCGCCATTGCTGCGGCCCCTGACAGCGGATCACCACCGCGTCCTCCGCCGCCGAGCGCCAGCTCAGCTGGGGCGCATCGCATGCGGCAAGCTTCAGGCGCTTGTCCACCGGCGCACGCGCGCCGCCTTCCATGCCGATCGGCGCCCCCGCGAACTGTTCGACCAGCCGGTCGAGCATATCGGTCGACTGGAAAGTGGCCGGGCTGGCGCTTGCGGCCGCGACGGTCAGGAGAATGGCGATCATGTTTGCCTCCACTTCAATTCGTGCCGCCGGCGAAACCGACGGAAAGGGTAACGGCCCGGCGCTTGCCGGGGTCGGTGAGAATGGCGATGCGCGCCGGATCAGCCGCGCCGCTACGCACCAGCGCGGCGGCGACGGCGCGTGCGCGGTCGGCGGCAAGGATCGCAGCGCTACCGGTCGCGGCATCGACATCGCGCGCGCCGTCGGTCGATCCGGTAATGGTGATGCGCGTGCGTGAATCGCGCGCCGCGTCGCGGGCCCAAAGAATCGCGCCGCGCGGGTCGGCGTCCGCCGAACCTTCGGCAAAGCCTTCCACCCGCGCCATCGCGACCGCCATCGGCGCGGGCGCGGAGTCCTCGATCCCGAAACCGGCGCGCAGCCCGGCGAGCAGCGTCTCGCGATCCAACTCGCGATTGGCCTGGAGCAGTACGAAGAAGCCAACCAGCAACAGCGCGAGATCGGCGAGCGTGATCAGCCACACCGATCGCGCGGGTACGATCTCATCCCACATGTCGGTGGGAAGGCGGGCACTCACGCCGCAATCTCCCGCTTGCGCGCGCGTTCGAGCGTCGCGAGATGCGCGAGCGGTGCGGCAAGCCGCAGCCGCTCGGTCGCCTCGGCCCGGGCGAGCCGCTTGAGCCGCGAGGCGATCGGCATCGCGATCAGGTTGGCCACCAGCGCGCCATAGAGCGTCGCGAGCAGCGCAACGGCCATGGCCGCGCCGATCGTCTCGGGATCCTGCATCGACGCGAACATCTGGACCAGGCCCAGGATCGTTCCGATCAACCCCATCGCCGGCGCCGCCTCGGCCGCGCCGGTCCACACCTCGATCGCGGCACGATGCCGCTCGGCGCGCGCAGTCACGCGATCGCAGACCAGCCGTTCGACCTGCTCCGGCGAAGCGCCGTCCACCGCCACCTCGATCGCCGCCGCCAGGTCGGGATCCCCGATCACCGCGCGATCGAGCGAGAACAACCCGTGGCGATGCGCGATGCGCTCCTGCGCCGCGATCTGGACGAGCAGCGCGTCGGCGCTGAACGGCCTGCGCCACAGCACCGTCAGCGCCGCTAGCGCCCGGCCGACATCGGCGAGCCGATTGCGCAGCACCATGGAGAGCGCGGTGCCGCCGAGCACGATCCCGATCGCGAGCGGATCGAGGAAGGTACCGGGCACCAGCGCGCTCGCGGCGGTGGCGGGTTGGGAAAGCGCGGCAATGTTCATGCGCGATTCTTTGCAAGCACCGGGCCAATTGCCTTTCGCGCCACCGGGCGAGGTCGGGACCGGCAACGCGGCGGCAGCGACCGGCAAAACCGGCAAGATCGATTGCCGCCACCGGCAACATCTTGCCGCTCGCTGGGCATTTCCCGGCAATCGGGGCCATTTCAACCGTAAACCCGGAAACTGGCACGCCCATTGCTAGGAAGGCCGCGAACAAATGTGCGGAGGACGCATAGCATGGGTCAGAACAGTCTTTTCGGGGTGCACGGTGCGGCGCTCGCGGTGCGCTCGCAGCGCATGGGCGTGCTCGCGTCGAACATCGCGAACGCCTCGACGCCCGGCTACAAGGCCAAGGACATCGATTTCAAGGAAGCGCTGAGCGCGATCGAAACCCCCGGCATGGCGGGCACCGATCCGATCGAGGGCGCGACCAAGTTCCGCATCCCGCTCCAGCCCAGCCTCGACGGCAACACCGTCGAGCTCGCGACCGAGCAGACCGCCTTTGCCGAGAACGCCGTCGCCTATCAGACGACGCTCGCGTTCCTGAACGGGCGCATCTCCACCATCACCCGCGCGCTGAAGGGAGAATAACCATGCCGGATCAGCCGCTCAGCATTTTCCAGGTCGCGGGCCGCGCCATGTCGGCGCAGCTCGTGCGGATGAACACCACCGCATCGAACCTCGCCAATGTCGGCCAGGTCGCATCGTCGGCGGCTGAGGCCTATCGCACGCAGAAGCCGGTGTTCCGCACCGCCTTCGACGCCGCGAACAACCTCGCCACGGTCGATGTCGAAAGCGTGGTCACCGCGGGCGAAGCGCCGACCAAGCGCTACGACCCCGGCAACCCGATGGCCGACAAGGACGGCAACATCTGGGAAAGCGCGGTCGACGAGACCCGCGAGCTGGTCGACATGATGGAGACCGCCCGCACCTATCAGAACAATGTCGAGGTGATGCAGACGGCGAAGACGCTGATCACCCAGACGCTCAACCTGGGACGCAGCTGATGGCCGGTTTTGATGATGTGATGTCGAAGCTCGGCATCGGCCGCACCGGTGGCACCGACAAGAACGCGCCGGCAAAGGGTGGCAAGTCCACTTTGGGCCAGGCCGATTTCCTGACGCTGATGACCGCGCAGATGAAGAACCAGGATCCGTTCGATCCGGTCGACAACACGCAGATGGTCGCCCAGATGGCGCAATTCTCGTCGCTCGCCGGCATCAGCGAGATGAACACGACGCTGCAGGCGATCGCCGGCAAGCTCGGCGCGACCTCGACCACGGACCTGGTATCGTGGGTCGGCCGCACCGTGCTCACCGAGGGCAGCACCGCCTATCCGCGCACCGACGGCACGCTTGGCGGCGTGATCGAACTTGGCGCCGACGCCAAGGAGGTCAACGTCGTCATCGAAGGGCCGAACGGCGAGATTCTCAAGAATGTCGCGCTCGGCAAGGCTAATAAGGGCCCGCTCGAATTCGAATGGGACGGCAAGACGGACACTGGCGAGAAAGCCGGCAACGGCCCGTTCAAGATCCGTGTCGCCGCGCAGAACGCCGATGGCGGCGCGGTCACCGCCAAGCCGCTCGTCTGGGCCCCTGTCACCGCGGTGGCGATGGGCAGCGACGGCAACCCCGTCCTTACCCTGCCCGGCATCGGCCAGGTTTCCGCCACCGCCGTCCGCAAGATCGGCTGAACACTCGCTTTCCAAGGAGCATAAGCAATGTCCTTCTACACCTCGCTCTCGGGTCTTCAGGCGGCGCAGACCGATATGTCGACCATCAGCCACAATCTGTCGAACGTCTCGACCAACGGCTTCAAGAAGAGCCGTACCGAGTTCGCCGACGTCATCGCGTCGAGCGTGTCGCTCAACCCCAACCAGATGATCGGCTCGGGCACCACGGTGAAGGCGATCCGTCAGCAGTTCGGCCAGGGTGGCACGCAGCAGTCCTCGTCCAGCCTCGACATCGCGATCTCGGGCGACGGCTTCTTCGCGGTCAAGCCGAGCCTCGATGCGGCCGGCGTCAACTTCACCCGCAACGGCAGCTTCCTGGTCGACAGTGAACGCTATGTCACCGACTCGCAGGGTTCGTATCTTCAGGTCTATCCGGTCGACGGCTCGGGCGCGGTGATCGCGACCGGCATGGGTTCGACCGTCAATTTGCGCCTGCCGCAGACCAGCGGCGTGCCCGAGGCGACCAAGAATGTGAAGCTCGCGCTCAACCTGTCGGCGCACGCGTCGATCCCGAAGAACGCGTCGCGCTTCACGCCCGACACGCCCTATGCGTTCGACCGCTTCGATCCGGGCACCTACAACAACTCGACCCAGACGACGATCTACGACGCCAGCGGCAACCCGCTGACGATGACCAACTATTTCGTGCGTGAAACCTCGACCACGCCAAGCACCTGGTCGGTCTATTCGTTCGTCGGCGACAAGCAGCTCGGCACCAACGCGTCGAACCCGGCACCGGTCACGCTGACCTTCGATTCGAGTGGCGCGATCACCTCGCCGACCACGCCGACCCAGTTCGCGCCGTTCACCGTCGGCACCAGCACGACCGAGCAGTCGATCTCGCTCGACTTCGGCAGCGCGACCACGCAGCTCGGCCAGCCCTTCAGCGTCAACAACCGCTCGCAGGACGGCAAGGCCGTCGGCCAGCTCGACGGCGTGACGGTGGGTGAGGACGGTACCGTCCGCGCCAGCTTCTCGAACGGCGACAGCCAGGCGCTGGGCAAGATCGCGCTCGCCAACTTCTCCAACCCATCAGGCCTGCGCCAGCTCGGCAATTCGACCTGGGCCGCCACCGGCCTGTCGGGCGAGCCTCGCCTCGGCGAGCCGGGCTCGAACGGCTTTGGCGGCCTGATGTCGGGCGCGATCGAACGGTCGAACGTCGACATCACCGAGGAGCTGGTCGGGCTGATCGCGGCGCAGCGCAACTTCCAGGCGAACGCCAAGGCGCTCGATACCGCGAGCCAGATCTCGCAGACCATCTTCAACATCCGCAGCTAATTCAGGGACTTGGAGGCTAAGCGATGGACAGACTCGTCTACACCGCGCTGTCGGGGCTCAAGGGCCAGATGGATGCGCAGGCGACGATCGCGAACAACATCGCGAACGCCTCCACGATCGGCTTCCGCGCCGACCGGGTCAATTTCGAACGGCTGATGATCAAGGGCGACGGACACAACAGCCGCTTGCCCAGCGCCGAAACCGTCGTCGATATGGACCGGCGCGCAGGCACCGTCGTCCAGACCGGCCGCGATCTCGATATCGCCATCACCGGCAACAACTGGCTTGGCATTCAGGCTGCCGATGGCAGCGAAGCATACACACGGCGCGGTGATCTCCGTATCGCGCCGAGTGGCGTCTTGGAAACCGGCGACGGTTTCCCGGTGATGGGGTCGGGGGGCCCCATCACCGTGCCGCCCTACGACAAGATCATGATCGCCGAGGACGGCACCATTTCGATCGTGCCGCCCGGCGCAGATCCGGCCGCGCCGCCGCAGGTGATCGATCAACTGAAGCTGGTCAGCGACCAGGGCAGCAAAACCGTCAAGGGGCTGGACAATCTGCTCCACGTCCGCGGCGGCGGCGTACTGCCAGCCGATCTCGAGGCACGCGTCCAGACCGGTTCGCTCGAACAGTCGAACGTCAACCTTACCCAGTCGCTGGTCGACATGATCGAGAACCAGCGCAGCTACGAGGTGCAGGCCAACCTGCTCCGCGAAGCCAAGTCGATGGACGAGAGCGCCGCATCACTGATGCGCGTCAGCTAAGAATTTAAGGGAAGGATTAGACCCATGGGTTCCGCAGCAATGCACATCGCGCGCACCGGGCTTGATGCCCAGGACATGCGCATGCGGGTGATCTCGAACAACCTCGCCAACGTCAACACCACGGGCTTCAAGCGCGACCGCGCCAGCTTCGAGGCGCTGGCCTATCAGGTCGTCACCGCGCCCGGCTCGGCCAGCACGTCGGAAACGCAATACGCCACCGGCCTCAACCTCGGTACCGGCGTCCGCGTCCAGGGCACCGCGCGCATCGACACCCAGGGGTCGTTCCAGACCACCGGCGGTGCGCTCGACATGGCACTCGACGGCAACGGCTTCTTCCAGGTGCAGATGCCCGGCGGCCAGCTCGGTTACACCCGCGCCGGCAATTTCACGCGCAGCCCCGAAGGGCTGCTGGTGACGGCCGAGGGCTATCAGGTGATGCCCGGCATCACGATCCCGGAAGGCGCGACCGCGATCACCGTCGGCACCGATGGCACCGTTTCCGCCTCCGTCCCAGGCCAGACCGAATCCAGCCAGATCGGTCAGATCCAGATCGCGGCCTTCCCCAATTCGGCGGGTCTTCAGGCGATCGGCGACAATTTCCTGGTCGAGACCTCGGCCAGCGGCGCGGTCAATCTCGGCATCGCCGGGCAGGACGGCCGCGGCAAGATTCGCCAGGGCATGCTCGAGGGGTCGAACGTCAACGTCGTCGAGGAACTGGTCGACATGATCGAGACCCAACGCGCGTACGAGGTCAATTCGAAGATGATCTCGGCGTCCGACGAGATGCTCAAATATGTCAACCAGAACCTCTGAGGGCCAGCTGATGAAGTTCGCCGCAGGCCTGCTCACCGGCGCCGCGATCGTCGCGGCGATCGCCCTCGCCCAGCCCGCCCACGCGAAGCTGTTCGGGAAGAAAGCGCCGAAGGAAGACTTCAGCGCCTCGCTCCCCGTCGCGCCCGTCGTGGCGCCGGCGGCCAACGGCTCGATCTTCCAGGCGAGCGACGGCTATGCCGCGCTCCACGAAGGCACCCGCGCGCGTCGCGTCGGCGACCCGCTGACGATCGTGCTGGTCGAGCGCACCAGCGCGTCCAAGTCCGCCGGATCGCAGCTCGACAGCGGCGGCGGCTTCGGGCTGACCCCGCCGACCACCGGCGCGCTCAACCTGTTCAACCAGAGCGACGCCAGCATCAGCGGTAAGCGCAACTTCAAGGGTGCAGGCAGCGCCGACCAGTCGAACGCGCTGTCGGGTGAGGTCACAGTCACTGTCGCCGCGGTCTATCCCAACGGCACGATGCTGGTGCAGGGGCAGAAGCGCGTGACGCTCAACCGCGGCGACGAGTTCGTCCAGATCAAGGGCGTGGTCCGCGCGACCGATATCGATGCCAACAACCGCATCGCCTCCACGCGTGTCGCCGATGCCCGCATCGCTTACACCGGCAAGGGCGATGTCGCCCGTGCCAGCCGTCAGGGGTGGCTCAGCCGCTTCTTCTCGGTCATCAGTCCGTTCTGAGGAAATCACGCATGACCCGCTTCCTCATCGCTCTGCTCGCCGCCCTCTTCTTCGCTCAGCCCGTCGCGGCGGAGCGGATCAAGGATCTGGGCGGGTTCCAGGGCATTCGTTCGAACCAGCTCACCGGCTACGGCATCGTCGTCGGTCTGCCCGGCACGGGTGACGACAACCTCGAATATACCGTCCAGTCGATGAAGGGCGTCACCGCCCGCTTCGGCCTGGCGCTGCCGCCGGGCGTCAATCCGGCGCTCAAGAACGCCGCGGTGGTGATGATCACCGCCGAACTGCCGCCCTTCGCCAAGCCGGGGCAGAAACTCGACATCACCGTCTCGTCGATGGGCAAGGCCAAGTCGCTGCGCGGCGGTACGTTGGTGCTGACCCCGCTGATCGGTGCCGACAGTCAGATTTATGCGATGGCGCAGGGCAATCTCGCCGTCGGCGGCCTCGGCGCGGAGGGCAAGGACGGGTCGCAGATCGTCGTCAACACGCCCTCGTCAGGCCGTATCCCCGAGGGTGCGACGGTCGAGCGCGCGGTCGAGACCGGTTTCGCCGATACGCCCAACCTCACCTACAACCTCGCCCGCGCGGACTTCACCACGGCGCAGCGCGTCGCGGATGCGATCAACGGCCGCTTCGGCTTCGGCACCGCCCGCGCGGTCGACGGCGTGTCGGTCGCGGTGATGGCCAAGCCCGGTGCTGATGTGCGCGCGCAGCTGATGAGCGAGATCGAGAATCTCACCGTCGATGCAGCCGAGGCGGCGGCGAAAGTAATTGTTAATGCGCGCACCGGAACGGTCGTTATCAATTCCGCGGTCCGGGTCAGCCCGGCGGCGGTAACACATGGTAAACTCACTGTTCGTATTGATGAAGCCCAGCGCGTCAGCCAGCCGGCGCCGTTCAGCCAGGGGGAAACCGCGGTCGAACAGCGTAGCGGTGTTGGCGTAGAGGAGGAGAAGCGTCCGATGTTCCTGCTGGAACCGGGTCCGAAGCTTGCCGATGTGGTCAAGGCGGTGAACGCGATCGGCGCGTCCCCGGCTGACCTTGTCGCGATCCTCGAAGCCCTGAAGCAGGCCGGCGCGCTCAAAGCCGAATTGATCGTCCTGTGACCGATCTCCGCGCGCCTTCTCCCGCAACGCTCAAGCTGGCTGGTACGGTTTCGACCGATACCGCGCGCCTCGGCACGCGCGACAATCTGGACAAGGCGGGCGAGCAGTTCGAGGCGATCTTCACCAAGATGATGCTGTCCTCGATGCGCAAGGCGAAGCTGGCCGACAGCCTGTTCGAAAGCCAGGCGCTCGACCAGTTCCGCGACATGCAGGATCAGAAGCTGGCCGAGAACATGGCCACGCACACGCCGATGGGAATCGGCAAGGCGATGACCGCGTTCCTCGCCAAGGCCGGAAGCGTCACCGAAGCCGCGCCGACGGCGGAAGGTGAACCCAAATGACCGACATGCTCTCGATCGGCGCCAGCGGTATCCGCGCGTATCAGACCGCGCTGACCACGACGTCGGAGAATGTCGCCAATGCCGGCACCGCGGGCTATTCGCGCCGCGTCACCGGCACGCGTGAGGTCGCCGCGCCCAGCGACGGATCGAACCGCGTCCTCAACGGCCTTGGCGTCACCGTTTCGGGCATCACCCGTTCGGCCAGCGACCTGCGCGCCGCCGAGGTGCGCAGCGCCGGCTCCGATCTCGCACGCAGCGAGGCGGGCGCGGTGTGGCTCAACCGGATCGAAGGCGCGCTGACCGGCAACAAGCTCGACGAGCGCCTGACCGCCTTCTTCAACTCGGCGACCGCGCTCGCCGCCAATCCCTCGGCCAGCGCGCCGCGCGCGACGATGCTTCAGGCGGCCGCGAGCCTTGCCAGCAGCTTCTCCGCGACCGGCGCGGCGCTCGACGGCGCGCTCGCGGACCTCGACCAGTCGGCCGATGCGATGGCGGATCAGCTCAACACGCTGACCACCAGTCTTTCCAAGGTCAATTCGGCGCTCGGCCGCGTATCGCCGGGCACCAGTTCGCAAGCGGCATTGCTCGACGAGCGCGACCGGCTGCTCGAATCGATGAGCGCGCTCACCGATGTCAGCGCCAGCTTCGACACCTCCGGCCGCGCCACCGTCAAGGCGGGCGGCGGCGGGCCGCTGCTCGTCCAGGGCGATCAGGCCGCGGTCGCAACTTATGCGCGCGGGCCGAACGGATCAGTCTCCTTCGCCGTCTATGGCATCGACGGTTCCCACGCACTCAGCCCGGGCGGCGGCACGATGGCTGGAATCGCCGAAGGCGCGGCACGGATCGCCGACGCGCGCGCCGCGCTCAACCAGATCGCGGTCGGTGTCGCCAACGGCGTCAACACCGTCCAGGCCGGCGGCCACGACCTCGACGGCAATGCCGGCGCGGCGATGTTCAGCGCCACCGGCGCATCCGACTTCAAGCTCGTGCTCGATGACCCGCGCGGCATCGCCGCGGCATCGCCGGGCGGAGGCGAGCGGAACAACGGCAATCTCGCCGCGCTGGCGACGCTGCGCAAGGACGGCAAGTTCGAGGGCAGTCTGACCACGCTGACCACCGATAATGCCAGCGCGCTTGCCGCGCGCCGCTCGATCGCCGAAGTGCAATCGACGATCCGCTCCAACGCCGCCGCCGCCCGCGATTCGATCACGGGCGTCAATGTGGACGAGGAAGCGGTTGACCTGATCCGCTTCCAGCAGGCCTATCAGGCGTCTAGCCGCGTCATCCAGGTCGCGCGCGAGACGCTCGACGCCATCTTCAACATCCGGTGACCCTCATGCGCGTGCCGACCAACCAGCGCTTCGACCGCCCCTCGCTGCTGATGGCGAGCCTGAACAGTCAGGCCGATCGGCTGCAGACCCAGATCGCGACGGGCAAGAAGATTCTCGCCCCGTCCGACAGCGCGTCGGGCTGGCAGCAGCTTTCGGGCCTCAAGCGCGCCACCGCGAACGACGATGCCTATGCGTCGAACATCAAGATGGCGCAGTCGCTGCTGAAATCGTCCGATACCGCACTCGACTCGATCGAGACCCAGCTTCAGCGTGCCAAGGCGTTCGCGGTCCAGGCCAACAGCCAGACGATGACACCCCAGGGTCGCGCCGCGATCCTGAAAGAGGTCGAGGCGATCATCACCGACCTGCTCGGCACGGTGAATACCAAGGACAGTCGGGGCCAGCCGCTGTTCGGCGGCGCGGCGGGAGACGCCGCCTTTGCGCGCCAGCCCAACGGGTCGATCGCCTATGTCGGCAGCGGCACGCCCGCGCCGATCCCGGTCGGCGACGGGGTCGACATCGCCGCAACCGAGACCGGCGACCGCGCCTTTGGCGGGATCGCCGGGACCAATGGCCAAACCGACATGTTCGCCATCCTTTCGGCCTTCGCCGCGGCGCTTCAGCCCGGTGCCGAGGGGGCCGGCGGAATCGATACCGCGATGAAGGATCTCGACGCCGCGCTCGACCAGGTCGGCTCGACGCGCACATCGGTCGGCGCGCGCGCCTTCCGCATGGACCTTGAGGCCGAACGGCTGGCCGAGGTGGACGACACGCGCGAAGCGACCCGTTCGGGCATCGAGGACGTTAATCCGGCGACCGCGATCGCCGAATTGCAGAAGACGCTGACGATCCTGCAGGCGACCCAGGCGAGCTTCAGCAAGCTCACCAGCCTGTCGCTGTTCGACTATCTCCGCTGAGCTGAGAACCCCTGACCTTTGGCGACTTCCGCCATTCCCGCCCAGGCGGGAAGCCGATCCGGCTGCCTGATCGTCAAGCGCCACGCCGTCAACGGCAATCGATCCTCGCACGTGCGGAATGACGGCCAAGGCGCAGATCGTTAACCATATCCTAGCGCTTTTCCCCTCAAGGTCGGCCGCGCGCGGTCGTTTGTACCAGTAACCAAGCCTGCGCCCGGGGAGCCACGCGAAGTCATGTTTCCAGTCATCGGTTTCGTCGTCCTCATCGCCATGGTGTTCGGCGGTTTCGCCATCACCGGCGGCGCGCTTGAGCCTGTGCTGCACGCGCTCCCGCACGAAATGCTCATCATCGGCGGCGCCGCATTGGGCGCGCTGATCATCGGCAACAGCGGCCGCGAGCTGAAGGCGCTGGGCGGCGGCTTCATGAAGGTGCTCAAGGGGCCGAAGTACAAGAAGCAGGACTATCTCGACGTCATCTTCCTGGTCAGCAAGCTGATGAAGATGCTGCGCGTCGACGGCCCGATCGCGCTCGAACCGCATGTCGAGGACCCGAAGTCCTCCGCCATCTTCGCGGAATATCCCCGGCTGCTCGCCGATCACACGCTGGTCGACCTGATCTCCGATACGCTGCGTCTGGTCGTCGTCTCGTCGGGCACGCTCGACGTGCACGCGGTTGAGGACGTGATGGACAACGCCATCAAGACCCACCACCACCATGTCGAGGAGCCGCAGCACGCGCTGCAGGGTCTCGCCGACGCGCTCCCCGCGCTCGGCATCGTCGCCGCGGTGCTCGGCGTGGTGAAGACGATGGGCTCGATCGACCAGCCACCCGCGATTCTGGGCGCGATGATCGGCTCGGCGCTGGTCGGCACCTTCCTCGGCGTGCTGTTGGCCTACGGCCTGGTCGGTCCGCTGGCGGGCCGCCTCAAGCAGATCATCGATGCCGACGCCGCGATCTATCACACGGTCAAGCAGATCATCATCGCCTCGCTCCACGGCCATCCGCAGCCGCTGGTGATCGAAGCGGCCCGCTCGGGCATCGCCCATCACAACCAGCCCGGCTTCGCCGAAGTGTTCGATGGCCTGCGCGGCCGCTGATCATGAGGCACGGCACCGGCCCGCTCCCCCACCCGGCCACCCACCCGGCCACCCACACGGTACTCTCGATGGGTGGCCGGGTGGGGGAGCGGGCTGGTGCAGCCATGCGGCGGGAGCCGCATAGATGAGCGCAAGGGCACCCCATGCGGCGAAGCTGCCGCCCAAGATCATCGTCAAGAAGATCTACGTCGAGGGCGGCGGTGGTCATCACGGCGGCGCATGGAAGGTCGCCTACGCGGACTTCGTGACCGCGATGATGGCGTTCTTCCTGCTGATGTGGCTGCTCGGCGCGACCAACGAGAAACAGCGCAAGGCGCTCGCCGATTATTTCGCGCCCACCCTGATCGAGTTCAAGCAGAACAGTGCCGGTTCCAACGGCCTGCTCGGTGGCGATGCGATGCAGGGCAAGGACAATTACCCGACCATGGCCAAGCAGACCGGCACGCGATCGATGACGATCCCGGCCGGTGCGCAGGGCGGCGATTTTGTCGGCACCGGCGCGCAGGGCAGCCTCAAGAACAAGGAAGCGATGGACGCCGAGGACCGTCAGGGCTTCGCCAAGATGAAGGCGGATATCGAGCGCAAGATCAAGTCGAACCCCGGCCTCACCCGCTTGGGTAAACAGGTTCGCTTCGTGCCCACGCGTGAAGGAATGCGAATCGATCTGATGGACGACGCCGATTATTCGATGTTCGCCCTGGGCACGACCAACTTCGTCCCCGAAGCGGCCAAGCTGGTGGCGATGGTGGCGCAGTCGATCGCGGAATCGGAGAACCCGATCATGATCCGCGGACACACCGACAGCCTGCGCTATGGCGACCCGATGAACATGAACAACTGGATGCTCTCCAGCGCGCGTTCCGAAGAAACCCGCCGCCGCCTGACTGCGGGCGGCGTGGGCGAGGTGCGGTTCGAGCGGATCGAGGGCGTCGCCGACCGCGAACCGCTGATCAAGGCCAACCCCGCCGATCCGCGTAACCGCCGCGTCGCGATCACCCTGCTCTATCGCAAGAGCAAGCTCGACCGCTGAGCCCTTAGAGTTGCGGCACCGGCCCGCGTGAGCGGAGCAAGCAATCTCAGAAAAACAGTTTCCGCACGCTGATCCGCACCGTCCGGCCAAGCGGATCGAGCAGTGCCGGCTGATAGCTGATCGGAGTCCCGCCGGCCGCGTCGGTCACCTTGAGGCGACTGTCGAAGAGATTGTCGACCGACAGTGTCACGCGCATGCCGGTCAGCCAGCGGTTCTCGCGCACGAACTTGAACTGCGGCCCCAGCGTCGCGAACAGTCGCAGATTGACCGTCGCGAAATCGTCGAAGCGTAGCTCGTCGGCGCTCGTCGCCCCACCCCGCACCCGCGTCGCGCTCTGCCAATCGGCGTTAAGGCGGATGCCGATGCCATCGCGCACCACACCCGTGCGCAGCTCGATCTGGTGGCGCGGGGATCCGCCGCGACTGCCGGTCGCCGAGCCATTGAGCAAATCCAGTTCGGGTAGGCCGTCGCGGATCGTGACCTTGTCGGCGAGCGCGACGGTGTGGAAGATCCCGAACTGGAACCGGCCGCCGCCGCCCGGGCCGCCTCCACCGCCCGGTCCGCCACGGAAACCGCCACCGCCGCCAAAGCCGCCGCCGGGGCGACCGCCTTCGCCGAACCGGCGCGGCCCTTCGCCACCCGGGCCGCGCCCGCCAGGACCGCGTGCCTCCGGCGGGGGCGTCTCACCACGCGCGATCGCCGCTTCGCGCGCCGCCTCGCGGGCGGCACGCTGCGCCTGGAATTCCTCCATCGCCTTGCGCGCCAGTGGCGAGCTGATCGCCTTGGAGAAGTTGAGGCCCCAACGGATCTGCTCGCGCTCGCTGCGCAGGAAATTGACCGGGCGATTGTCGATCCGCAGGAGCTGATCGGTAACCGGATCGCGGGTGAAGCGGTCCGGGAATGCCGCCTCGATCTCGGCCGTTGCGGTGGGGAAGGAAGCGATCGGATTGTCAATCGTGCTCTTATTGTAATCGATGTTGAGCGTGAGGTCGGTTTCCTTGATCGGCCGCAAATTGAGACCGAGCTTCATCACATTGCGATTGTCGGCGATTAGGTTGCGGTTGCCGCCGTCCACGCGCGTGATGTCCACCGTCTCGCCGCGCACGAAATCGAACACGCGGACATTCGGCGTCGCCACCATCGGGTTGCCGAGCTGCTGCGCCGAAGGCGCCCCCTCCTCCTTGGTGAATGAGGCGATGAAGCGGACCTGGTCGATCGGCGACCAATTGACGCCATAGCCATAGGCGACGAGCGTGCCGAAGTCCGACAGCTCTTCAACCTCGATATTGCCGTTGAGCGAGAGGTTACCGAGGCCCTTGAGCACGGCGCGGCTGCGGCTGGCGATCGGCAGGTCGATATTGGCCTGAATGCTCCCCGTCTCGCGGCCGATATCCGCTTCGGAGAAGATAGCACCGCGCAGCGAATCGCTGCGCAGGGAGCTGGTACGGCCTGTCGCGCGGATACTGGTCGAGATATCGCCGGCGGGTAGCTTCGCCAGGGCGCCGTTCACGAGCGCATCGATCGATCCGACATTCGATACCGACCGTGCCCGGTCGGTTCTGCTGGTCGCGGTATCGGTCAGCGTCCGGCTCTCGACCCGGTCCCAATTGCCGGTCACCGACCAGCGCCATTTGGGCGAGAGATCGCCGTTGAGCGAGAAGCCGCCGTGCAGCGTACCAGTGTCGTTGGTCCGTTGTAGCGGCGTGGTCCCGCCCGCAGCGGGCAACCCCAGCAGTGATTCGCTGGCATTCTGCTCGAGCCGCACATTCGCCGTCGCGGCAACCTTGCCGATGTTGCGGCTGAACACGCCGTTGAGCGCGACATTCTCGGTCTTGGGCAGCAAGGTGCGATAGCGCGGGTCCGAACTCGGCACGTTCGGGTCGCGCTGAACGTCGCGCTCGCTCTCCAGCAGCGCCGAATCGCGTTCATATTCGACGTCGAGGTTGATGCGGCCGTCGCGGTTGATGCGCAGCATGCTGAGCTCGGCATCCTGCCCCGCCCGCCCGCCCGCTGTCGCGAAGGTTCCGTCAAGCTCTCCGGTGATCGACCGAAAGCGGCGGCGCAGCACGATGTTCACCACGCGCTGGTCAGCCCGATAGCCCAGCTTGAGTGCAGCCTCTTCGGGCAGGATATCCATCCGCTCGATCGCCTCGGGCGGGATGTCGCGGATCTCGGCGAAGCTCGAGATGCGGCGCCCGCTCAGCAACAGCACCGGCGCGCCACCGCCGCGACCGCGTCCGCTGCGTGTCTGCGGCTCAAGCTCGGTCAGCAGCTCGGCAAGCGAGCTGACACCATAGGCGCGGATGTCGGCAGGGTTGAGCACAAGCTCGGGCTTGACGTCGCCCTGCACCGCGCCACGTAGCTGACCGGTGACGACCACCTCTTCGGGCTCTTCCGCACCACTAGCGGGCGCATCCCCGCCAGGTTCCTGCGCCACGGGCTCCGCCGACGGTTGCGGCGCATTCTGACCGGAGGCCATCGCCACCGGTGCCGCCGTCGCCATCCATCCCGCCATCAACCAAGCCGCACGCCGCATTCGTCACTCCCGGATACACCCGGCACATGGCCGGCCCGCCGCCCCTAAAGGCGATTTGTCGCAGAACTATGCCCGGGTGAAGATGAACGGCGGATGCTCAGTCCGCGGCGCCCTGCTCCTGCATCTGTGCGTGGTGACGAATCACCTCGTCGATGATGAAGCGCAGGAATTTCTCGGAAAATTCGGGGTCGAGGTCGGCCTGAGCGGCCAGATCGCGCAGCCGCTCGATCTGGCGCTCCTCACGTCCCGGATCGGCCGGGGGAAGGCCGGTTTCCGCCTTGTGACGGCCAACCGCCTGGGTGATCTGGAAACGCTCGGCGAGCAGAAAGACGAGCGCGGCATCGATCCGGTCGATGCTCTGGCGATAGCGTTGCAGCGTCTCGTCGCTCATGGATTGTGAAGGTCCCGGTTGATGGCCGCGCGCCTTGTTGCGCCGCTTTCATCCGTAAGCAACCCCCACGCACTTGCCTTTCGGCACACTTGCAGCCACATCGCGCCCGACATGAGCGCGACGGTTCACACTATTGGTCCCCGTACCGGCCGCGGAGCGGAACCTTCGCTCGATCCGATGATCGCGCTGGTCGCGGCGGACATGAACCTCGTCAACGCCGTGATCCTCGATCGGATGCAGTCACAGATTCCGTTGATCCCCGAACTCGCCGGTCATCTGATCGCGGGCGGCGGCAAGCGGATGCGGCCGATGCTGACGATCGCGAGCGCGCGCCTGCTCGACTATTCGGGCACGCGCCATCACCGGCTCGCCGCCGCGGTCGAGTTCATCCACACCGCGACCCTGCTGCATGACGACGTCGTCGACGGGTCCGACATGCGCCGCGGCAAGCGCGCCGCCAACCTCATCTGGGGCAATCCGGCAAGCGTGCTGGTCGGCGACTTCCTGTTCAGCCGCAGCTTCGAACTGATGGTCGAGGATGGCAGCCTCAAGGTGCTCAAGATCCTCTCCAACGCCTCCGCGGTGATCGCCGAGGGTGAGGTCAACCAGCTCACCGCCGCTCGACGCATCGACCTCGCCGAAGAACGCTATCTTGAGATCATCGGCGCCAAGACCGCCGCGCTGTTCGCCGCCGCCTGCCGCATCGCGGCCGTGGTCGCCGAACGGCCCGAGGCGGAGGAAGCGGCGCTCGACGCCTATGGCCGCAACCTCGGCATCGCCTTCCAGCTGGTCGACGACGCGATCGACTATGTCTCGGACGCCGGGACGATGGGCAAGGATGCCGGCGACGATTTCCGCGAAGGCAAGATGACGCTGCCCGTCATCCTCGCCTATGCCCGTGGCAGCGAGGACGATCGCGCCTTCTGGAAGGAAGCCGTGCTCGGCCGCCGAATCAGCGACGAGGACTTCGCGCATGCGGTGGGCCTCGTCCGGTCGAGCCGCGCGGTGGACGATACGCTCGCCCGCGCTCGCCATTATGGCCAGCGCGCGATCGACGCCCTGGGGATTTTCCCGGGCAGCGCCGCCAAGGATTCGATGATCGAAGCCGTCGAGTTCGCGGTCGCCCGCGCCTATTGAGCGCCCGCCGGGCGGCTCATACTTCGCTTTCCTCGTCCGCATCTTCATCGGCGTCGAGCGAGTCGTCTTCTTCCTCGTCCAACGCGTCCTCGATCGCCTCGCCCAGCATGTCGAGCTGCTCATAGGTCGCGGTCAGCTCGATCGTCTCGCCATCCTCATCCTCGATGCTCAGCAGATAGTCGCCACTGCCATCGGCGGCGATGCTGAAGCTCGAAAGCGTGCGTGCCATGACCCGTCTCCTTCAAGGCGCGCAACGCGCGTCGTGCGATTGGGTGCCATGGCGCTTCAAGCGATGCGGTGAATTGCGTAGAGCCGAACCGTGAGCGACCTTCCCATCCACGCCGTCCTGCCCGATCTGCTCGCCGCGCTGCGCGGTGCGAGCAACGCCGTACTCGTCGCGCCGCCGGGTGCGGGCAAGACGACTGCCGTCGCCCCGGCGCTGCTGAGCGAGGACTGGTGCGCGGGCGAGATCCTGCTGCTTTCCCCCCGCCGCCTCGCCGCCCGCGCCGCCGCGGAACGGATGGCCGCGCTGGCCGATGAGCCGGTGGGCAAGACCTTTGGCTATGCCACCCGCATGGACAGCAAGCGCTCGGCACAGACGCGCGTGACGGTCGTGACCGAAGGCATTTTCGTCAACCGCATCCAGGCCGATCCGGAACTGGCGGGCGTGTCGGCCGTGCTGTTCGACGAGGTCCATGAACGCAGCCTCGACAGCGATTTCGGCCTCGCGCTGGCGCTCGATGCCCAAGCTGCATTGCGGCCCGATATCCGGCTCGTCGCGATGTCGGCGACGCTCGACGGCGCGCGCTTCTCCACCTTGATGGGGGACGCCCTCATGGTCGAGAGTGAAGGCCGAAGCTATCCGCTCGACTTGCGCCACCTCGGCCGCGCGGCGGAAGCGCGGATCGAGGAGTCGGTCGCCGCCGCGATCCGCCAGGCGCTGCGCGAGAGCGAGGGCGGCATCCTCGCCTTTCTCCCCGGTGTCGCCGAGATCGAACGCACGGCGGAGCGCATTGCCGATGTACCGGGCGCAATCCTCCACAAGCTTCACGGCAGCCTCGATCCCGCCGCCCAGCGCGCCGCGATCGCACCGGACCGGGAGGGGCGTCGCAAGATCGTGCTCGCGACCTCGATCGCCGAGACCTCGCTGACGCTCGACGGCATCCGCGTTGTGATCGATTCGGGCCTTGCCCGGCGCCCGCGCTACGATCGCGCCGCGGGGATGACGCGGCTCGTGACCGAACGGGCGAGCCAGGCCGCCGTTACCCAACGCGCCGGCCGTGCCGCGCGGCAAGGACCGGGCATCGCCTATCGCCTGTGGGAGGCTGCCGCCACTGCAGGTCTGCCGCGCTTCGATCCGCCCGAAATCCTCGAGGCCGATCTGTCGGCGCTCACGCTCGACTGCGCGCTCTGGGGCGTCGCCGATCCGCGCGAGCTGAACTGGCTCGATCCACCGCCCGAGGCCGCCGTACAGGAAGCGCGCGCGCGGCTCGCCACGCTCGAAGCGATCGATGCCGACGGCCGCCCGACCGCGCATGGCAAGGCGATCGCGCGCCTCCCGCTGCCGCCACGCCTTGGCCATATGCTCGCACGCGCGGGCGGGATCGGGCTGGAACGGACCGCCGCGCAGGTCGCGGTCCTGCTTGGCGAGCGCGGGCTTGGCGGCCCCGACGCCGATCTCGAGCATCGCCTGCGCCGCTGGCGCACAGAACGCGGCCCGCGCGCGGAGAACGGCCGAAAACTGGCGGAACGCTGGTCGAAGCTCGTTGCCGGCGCATCCGAAGCGGCGATCGCGCCCGGCTCACCCGAAGCGGTCGCCACCTGTGTCGCGCTCGCCTTTCCGGACCGCATCGCCAAGCGCCGCGACGCGTCGGGCGAAACCTGGGCTTCGGCCGGCGGGCGCGGTTTCAAGCTCGACCCCACCTCGTCGCTCGCTCGCCACGAATGGCTGGCCGTCGCCGAGACCCAGGGCATGGCCGCCGGCGCCCGCATCCTCTCCGCCGTGCCGATCGACGCCGCCGATGTCGAAGCGCTGTTCGGCCACCGCATCGAGACGCGCCGCACCGTCCGCTTCGATCCCGCAAGCGGCCGTGTCGAAGCGACGCGCGAACGCCGCCTTGGCGCGATTCGCCTGTCATCCGGCCCGGACAGCGCCGCCGACCCGGAGGAGATCACGGCCGCACTGCTCGAGGGCGTGCGCCGACATGGCCTCGACCCGCTACCCTGGTCCGCCAACGCTCGGGCGCTGCGCCTCCGCGCCGCCTATGCCGGACTCGACGCCCTGTCGGACGCGGCCCTGCTCGCCGACCTCGACGACTGGCTCACGCCAGCCCTTGCCGGCAAGCGGCGCCTCGATGCGGTAGCGCCCGAAGCCTTGACCCAGGCGCTGCAGAATCGGCTCGGCTGGGACGGGCAGAAGCAGCTCGACCGCCTCGCCCCCGCGCGGCTCGAAACACCCGCTGGATCGAGCCACGAAATCGACTATGCGGCGGAAGGCGGACCAACGGTCGAAGTCCGCGTTCAGGCGCTGTTCGGACTCGCCGCCCACCCCGTGCTGGGCGACGGCACGCCGTTGGTCCTTTCGCTCACCTCACCCGCAGCCCGCCCGATCCAGACGACGCGTGACCTCCCCGGTTTCTGGAAGGGCAGCTGGGCCGATGTCGCCAAGGAAATGCGCGGCCGCTATCCCCGCCACCCTTGGCCCGACGATCCCGCTGCGGCGTCCGCGACGCTGCGAACGAAAAATGCGGATGCACGGCGCGGCGGTTCGCGATAAGGGACGGAACCATGTCCACCGCACGCATCTATCAGCGCCCGAAGAACGCCATGCAGTCGGGCCGTTTCCGCACCGATCGCTGGGTTCTCGAATTCGACCCCGGCGAGCAGCAGAAGCCCGATCCGCTCACGGGATGGGCCGGTTCCGGCGACACGCGCAATCAGCTGCGCCTCAATTTCCCGACGCTTGAGGCGGCGCAGGATTATGCCGCACGCGAAGGCATCGCCTTCCATGTCGTCGCGGCGCCCGCGCGCACGCTCAAGCTTCAGGCCTACGCCGACAATTTCCGGTAAGCTTGGTCAGGCCGCCAGCAGCGACTGACCCAGCACCAACAGCAGTTTGACGTCGATCGCCATGCCGCGTGCGCGGCAGTCGGCGACGAAGGCCGGCACCGCGTCCATCTTCACGCGATGGACGGTGATGCCCTCGCCCTCAACACCGCCGCCTTCGCCGACACGGACCAGATCGCGGGCGCGAACCAATGTGAAGCTCTCGCTGACCATGCCGGGCGACGAGAAATACTCGCCAAGCGATTCGACGCGACCGGGCCGGTAGCCGGTCTCTTCCTCCAGTTCGCGCGACGCCGCGATCTCCACCGCTTCGCCGTCAGTCTCGTCGCCGACCAGCCCCGCGGGCAGTTCGAGACAGGCACGGCCCAGCGGCACGCGATATTGTTCGACCAGCAGGAGATGATCCTCGTCATCGATCGCGACGATCACCGCCGCGCGAATACCCCGGGCACGCGAGACATATTCCCAGCGCCCCTGCTTCTTCGCGGTGATGAACCTGCCCTGCCAGACGGTTTCGACCGGCGCATCGGAATCCACGGTCACAGTTCGATCAGCCGGTCGGGCAGCTCATTGGTGTCGCCCGCGCTGCGCGGGAAATGTTCGGCCAGCACCACGCCGATCGCCGTAACGGCATCGGCCATGCCATCGGCCGGGCGCCCGTCGCGCACCGCCGCGATCAGCGCCGCCATCGCGTCCCCCCAAACCTCCTGGTCGACCCGCGAATGGATCGCCGAATCGGCGATGATCTCGGCGCGATGCTCGTCGATGCTGAGGTAGAGCAGCACACCCGTCGACGCGATCGTGCGCGCCTCGGCCCCTGTACGGAAGAGCGTTAGCGCTTTCCGCCGCACCCGGCGGGCCTTGGCCGATCGCGGGGTCAGCGCCAGGCGCAACGGTATCCACGCCAGCGCCAGACGCGCCGCCAGGAAGCTCACGGTCATTGCGACCATCGCGATCAACAGCACATGGCCGGCCGGCGTCGCCTCGCCCCAGGGATCGCCGAACCAGCTGTGGACATGGTCGATTCCCTGCGGAAAGGCCGCGAGCAGCGCCAGCACCAGCAACGCCGCGAGCATCGCCCACAGCAGGGCGACGTCGTGATACTCGTCCGATCGGCGCGCGACGATCGTCACGATCTCGCCATCGGTCTGCGTCTCAGCCGCAGTGACCGCGGCGGTGACGCGGCGATGATCCGCTTCGCTCAATCGCATGCCCATCACCAATCCCCCGAGGCGCCACCGCCACCGAAATCGCCGCCGCCGCCGCCGGAAAAGCCGCCATCGCCCCAGCCACCGCCGCCGCCGCTATCGCCCGACGACCATCCCCCGCCCCCGGACGACCAGCCGCCGCTATGGCGCGCGATCTCGCTCCCGATCGTCCACAGCACGATCGGCAGGTCGCTGTCGCCGCCACGATAGCGCCGCCCGCGCACGCGCCGGATCAGCGGGATGATGACGATGAAGAAGACGAACAGCCAAAACAGGATCCCGCCGATACCGATCCCACTACCGCCGGACTTCCGCTGGTGCGTGCGGTTGAACTCCTGCACCGCCGCATCGACCTTGGCCTGCGCTTCCTCGGGCGCGGCGCGCAGTTGCGCGATCAGCGCATCGGCACCGGCCACCATCGCCTGGGGCACATTGCCCTCGTTCAACAACGGCATCATCTGGCCGCGAATGATGGTCCCGGCGAGCGCGTCGGTGATGATCGGCTCGAGCCCGCGCCCGACCTCGATGCGCGGTCCGCGCTGACCCTTGGGGTTGTTGGGCGCGATCAGCAGGATCGCGCCATTATCGGCATTCTTCAGCCCGACGCCCCAGGCACGGCCCAGCTGATAGCCATAGTCGGACAGCGGATAGCCCTGGCCATCCGCGATCGTCACGACGACGAGCTGCCGCTTGGTATCGCGTTGCAGCGCGTCGAGCTTCTGCGTCAGCGACGCTTCAACGTCAGGCGGCAGGACATTGGCGTCGTCCACCACCAGGCCGGTGAATTTGGGGAAGCTCTGCGCGCTTGCCGGCGCTGCCGCTCCGAAGAGCAGCAGCGCGAGCATCAGGATCAGCCTAGGCATGGCACCGCCTTCGCCCTGGGGTCAGTGTGGTTTCAGCTGCCGTTCCCGAAATTGACCGTCGGCGCGACTTCCGCGCCCGGCGTCGTCGCCTGGAACGGGGTCATCGGCTTGGCACCGTAGAAGATCTTGGCGCCGATCGCGTCGGGGAAGGTGCGGATGGTGGTGTTATAGCTCTGCACCGCCTTGTTATAGTCGCGACGCGCGATGCCGATACGGTTCTCGGTCCCCTCGAGCTGGGTCATCAGCGTGGCGTAGTTCGCCTGGCTCTTGAGCTCGGGATAGGCCTCCTGCAGCCGCTGCAGCGACAGCGTCACCGCATTCTGCGCGCGGTCGAATGCCTGGACCTTCGCCGGATCGGTCAGGTCGGCGTCGCTCACGCGCACCTGGGTCGCGGCGGCGCGCGCCTGGGTCACTTCGACCAGGATCGCCTTTTCCTGCGCACCGGCGGCACGAACCGTCGAAACCAGATTAGGAATTAGATCGGCGCGGCGCTGATACTGGTTCTGCACCTCCGCCCATTGCGCCTTCGCGGCTTCCTCGGCGGTCGGAACACTGTTGAGGCCACAGGCCGAAAGCAGGGCCGCCGCAGCCATCGCGGCAACGAGACGAAGCTTCATGTCGAAGAATCCCTTCAAGTGTGTCGCATCGATACGACACCGCGAAAATAGGAGACCGATCGTCCGCGCGCAATGATAACCGGTCCGGGTACGGATTGCGGCCACCGTTTCCCGGGTTTACCCTGCCCGCCGCAGAGACAGTTCAGGGGTGCGTCCATGCTGAGTGAATTCAAGGCCTTCATCGCGCGCGGCAATGTGCTCGACCTTGCCGTCGCGGTCATCATCGGCGCGGCGTTCGGCAAGATCGTCACCTCGCTGACCGAAGACATTATCATGCCGGTGATCGGCAAGATTTTCGGCGGGCTCGATTTTTCGAGCTATTTCCTGGTGCTGGGCGAAGTACCGGCGAACCTTCAGGGTTCGACCGACTATGCCGCGCTCAAGAAGGCCGGCGTGCCGCTGCTCGGCTATGGCGAGTTCGTGACCCAGGCGGTCAACTTCCTGATCATCGCCTTCATCATCTTCCTGCTGGTGCGCGCGGTGAACCGCGTTGTCCCCAAGGCAGCGGAAGCCGCGGCCGAGGAAGCCGCCGATGTCGTGCTGCTGCGCGAGATCCGCGACGAGCTGAAGAAGCGCAACGGCTGAACCTGAGGCTCATCGCCATCAATCCTTCCCTGTGGCGGGGAAGGATTGGTCGATGTATCGTTCAGGCGCAGCCGAAACGGGTGATTTGCGAGTACCGGAGCGCAGCGTACTTCAGGTACGTGAACACCGGAGCGGAAAAAAAATCGCGCGTTGCAGGCCCGCATGAGCGGAACAGCGGCCGATCCTCAGGCTGCGGCGAGCTTCTCGGCGGTGGCATCCGCCAGGCTGGTGCCGTCGAGGATACGTGCGGTCTCGTCGCGCACCCGCGCCATGGCATGGCGGATCGCGCATGTCGCTTCGTCCTTGCAATCCAGGCACGGGCGATAGGCGGTGCGGCTGACGCACGGCACCAATGCCAGCGGCCCTTCGATCACGCGAATGATCTCACCCAGCGAAATCAGGTGGTTGGGCCGGGCGAGCCGATAGCCGCCCATCTTGCCGCGGGTGGAATCGAGGAACCCCGCCTCACGCAGATCGGCTAGGATCAGCTCCAGGAACTTGCGCGGAACATTCGCCTCGGCGGCGATCCGCGTCATCGGCGTCGGCGCGCCCTCCCGCGGCTGCTTCGCCAGGAACAGCATGGCGCGCAGGGCATAACGGGAACGCTGGGTCAGCATGACATTGTCCCTTGCACCCGCTTTGCGGCCTTGTGAAGGCCAAAACCTACTCTTTTCATTCGGATTCCGTTCCCTATATTGGAACGTGCCGGGTTCGCCCGGCTATGACGATAAACTGTGACGTAGAATAGATGCAGCGGACCCGGGGGCAGTACCCGGCGGCTCCACCATAACCGGTGGTGTATCTGGACACCGTTTCTGACGGGGCCGAACCAGGATCGACGTGTATTGAAAGGCGTTGTTTTCGTTCGGAATGGGACCACCGCGACGGCCCATACACACAAGTGCCAACGATAACGAAGCACTCGCTATTGCGGCGTAACCCCAAGGCCTAACGGCTTAAGGTTATTCTAAAATGCGCGGTTGGACCGCACCGGGCAACAGAAGCGGATTCCGGCGGTACGGGGAGCACCGAGCAACAGAAGCTCCCCACTTCATTCCTTCTCGCGCGCGAGCCGCTCCTCTTCCACGGTGAACGCCGTGAACCCTTTGCTGTCCGGCGACGTCGCGGTGGCGAAGAAGGCGACGCCCGTGCCCTTGGCGCGATCGATCCACAGCCCCGAACGCAGCCCATAGGCGTCCCCGGCATGGCCGATACGCGGGCGTCCGTCGCCGAACAGATCGTCGGCGCAGATATCGTGCGCGGTCGGCAGCATCGTCATCGCGAGGCCGTACTGGCAGTAAAAGCCGTTCGACGTGTCCCCATTGGACCCGTCATAGCGCCACGCCACCCGCTCGATCTGCGCAATCGACTCGCGCTTGAGGAAGCTGCCGTCATTCTTCAGCAGCATCCGGCCGATTGTCGCGAGGTCACGCATCGACGCCCGCAGGCCCCCCTGGGGCGAAAACAGCGCGCCATTGTCACCCGGTCGATAACCGCCCAGATCGCACCCCGATTTCGCGATCACCGGACACTCCGGCCGCTTGCCGCCCAGATCGTCGAGCGCCACCGATCCGTCGGTGCGGTACAGCACCACCGCGCGCGCGATCTTCGCGTCGCTGCAGGTCGACCAGTTGAAGCACGCATCCAGTTTGAGCGGCGCCAGCACCAGCCGGTGCATCAGGCGGTCGAACCGCTCTCCACTCGCCTTCTCCATCACGCTCGCGATCACCGGAAACCCGATATTGGCGTAGCGAAACCACGCGCCCGGACGATGCTCGCGGTCCCATAATGCCGGTTGCGCGATCCGGTCGGCCAGCCGCTCGCCCAGCGGCACACGATAGTCGTCGGGATCGATCAGCCCGGACTGGTGGGTCAGCAGCTGGCGCAGCGTCACCGGCACCTTGGGAAAGGCCGGGTTACGCACGCGCCAGCCCAGCACCTCGTTCACATCGCGGTCGAGATCGAGCTGCCCCGCCTCGACCATCCGCATCACGCCGAGCGCCACGACCAGCTTGGTGATGCTCGCCACCCGCACCGGATCGTCCGCCGTGACCGCCCGCCCCGTCGCGCGATCCGCCAGACCGTCCACCCGCACCGCCGTGACGCCGCGCGTATCGAACCCCAGACGCACCTCCGCGGGTGGTGGGGCCGATTGCGCCAAGGCGGCATTGGCCGTGAAGGTCGCAAGGCAGAGCAAGGGCAGGGTCAGGCGCATCGTGCCATCCTGACCGCACGGCGGCGAAATACAATGCGGCGAAATCGAAGCCGCGGGTTGTCAGGCGGATGGGGCGTTGTTACATCCATTCCGTCCAACGCAAGGAAAGGAGGGCGTATATGTCAGATACCATCGCACGCCCTTCCGGTGAGTTTCCCACCATCGGACGCTTCCGCCACTAGGTCCTGAAGCCTCCCTGATCCGGGTTTCCGCCCGCATCACCTCAATCTGACATTGCATTGGAGACGGCGCCCCGGCGCCGGTTCACGACATGACTCAAGACATTGAACGCACGGATTCGATCCGTCGCGTCCTGCGTTTCGCCTTTCGCCATTGGGCGCGGCAACGCGGACGCGCGGCCTTTATCGCCATCTTCATCACCGCCGCCACGGTGACCGAGATCTTCGTGCCCCTGTTCGCGGGCAAACTGATCGACGCGCTCGCCGCCAATCTACGCAGCGAGGCGCTGGCGCTGTTCGGCGCGATGGCGGCGCTCGGCCTGGCCATGCTGGTGCTTCGGCACTTCGCCTGGGCGGGAATCATTCCATTCACGCTGCGCATGATGCGCGACGTGACGCAGGACGGATTCCATCGCGTCCAGCGCTTCTCGACCGACTGGCACGCCAACAGCTTCGCCGGCTCCACCGTGCGCAAGATCACGCGCGGCATGTGGGCGTTCGACACGCTGAACGACGTGCTGCTGCATCAGATGCTGCCGTCGATCGCCGTCCTGACCGGCACGATGCTGCTGCTCGGCTGGTACTGGCCGGTGCTGGGCGTGGTGATGGCGATCGGCGCCATCGTCTATGTGGCGATGACCGTGCTGCTGGCGACACGCTGGGCCTCGCCCGCCGCGACCCTGTCCAACGCCTGGGACACAAGGCTGGGTGGCCAACTCTCCGATGCGATCGGTTCGAACGCCGTGGTCAAGGCCTTCGGCGCCGAGCTGCGCGAGGAGAAGCGTGTCGACACGCTTCTCGCCAAATGGGCGAAGCGCACGCGACGCACCTGGTCGCGTTACACTTGGTCGGGCAGCGCGCAGATCGCGATTCTGTGGATCATTCGCAGCGCGATCACCGGCACGGCCCTATGGCTGTGGTGGACGGGCGCAGCGACCCCGGGCGACGTTACTTTCGTGCTCACGAGCTATTTCGTCGTTCACGGCTATCTGATCGATGTCGGCTTCCACATCCATCAGATGCAGCGTGCGGTGAACGAGATGGAGGAACTGGTCGACCTGCACGACCAGCCGCTCGGCATCGAAGACCGTTCCGACGCGAAGCCGATCGACATCGGCGCTGGCGAAGTGCGCTTCGACGACATCACCTTCCGCTATGGCGGGCATGAGACGCCGCTTTACGAGCATCTCGACCTCACCATTCGCGGCGGCGAGCGCATCGGGCTGGTCGGCCATTCGGGATCGGGCAAGACGACCTTCGTCAAGCTGATCCAGCGCCTCTACGACGTGAACGAGGGCCGGGTGACGATCGACGGACAGGACGTGTCGCACGCGACCCAGCAGTCGTTGCGCGCACAGATCGCGATCGTGCAGCAGGAGCCGATCCTGTTCCACCGCAGCCTGGCCGACAACATCGCCTATGCCCGCCCTGGGGCGAGCCAGGCGGAGGTCGAGACGGCGGCACGGCTGGCCAATGCGCACGACTTCATCACCCGGCTACCGCGGGGCTATGCGACGCCGGTCGGCGAGCGCGGGGTCAAGCTGTCGGGCGGAGAGCGTCAGCGCGTGGCGCTTGCCCGCGCCTTCCTGGCCGATGCGCCGATCCTGATCCTCGACGAGGCGACCTCCAGCCTCGATTCGGAGAGCGAGGCGCTGATCCAGCAAGCGATGGACCGGTTGATGAAGGGCCGCACCGCGATCGTCATCGCGCACCGGCTGTCGACGGTCCGCACGCTCGACCGCATCCTGGTGTTCGACCAAGGTCGGGTGATCGAGGATGGCGACCACGATACGCTGCTCGCCAATGCCGACGGCCAGTATCGCCGGCTGTTCGACCGCCAGTCGGGCAATATCGTCGACGACGCGCCTGAGTTCGAGGCGGCGTAGCACCGGCTGCGATAGCGCCAACAAGAAAGGGCTCCGGTTTCCCGGAGCCCTTTTTCGTTTCAGCCTTTTGGCCTGATGCTTAGTCGTCGTTGCCGCCGGTCAGGAACGCGGGGAGGCCAATGTCCTCGCCGCCTTCGTCCTTGCTCTCCGAACGCTCGCGGCGCGGGCCGCGATCGCCCCGGTCACCACGACCTTCGCCGCGCGGACCACGATCACCGCCGTCGCGACGCGGACCACGGTCGCCATCGCGACGCGGGCCGCGATCACCACGATCGCCACCGTCGCGGCGCGGGCCGCGATCGCCACGCGGACCACGGTCCTCGCGCGGTTCGCGGGCCGGACGCGTATCCTCGAGCTCGGCGCCGGTTTCCTGATCGACGACGCGCATCGACAGGCGAACCTTGCCGCGCTGGTCGATCTCGAGAACCTTGACCTTGACCTCCTGGCCTTCGCTCAGGACGTCGCTGACCTTCTCGACGCGCTCATTCTTGATCTCGGAGACGTGAACCAGGCCGTCCTTGCCGCCCATGAAGTTCACGAACGCGCCGAAATCGACGAGGTTGACGACCTTGCCGTTGTAGACCTTGCCGACCTCGGCCTCTTCGACGATGCCCTTGATCCAGTTCATCGCGGCTTCGATCTGCGACAGGTCGGACGAGCTGACCTTGATCAGACCCTCGTCGTCGATGTCGACCTTCGCGCCGGTGGTGGCGACGATCTCGCGGATCACCTTGCCGCCGGTGCCGATGACGTCGCGGATCTTCGACTTGTCGATCTGCATCGTTTCGATGCGCGGGGCATGCGCCGACAGCTCCGAACGGGTCTCGCCCAGTGCCTTCGCCATCTCGCCCAGGATGTGCGCACGGCCTTCCTTGGCCTGGTTCAGCGCGGCCTCGAAGATATCGCGCGTGATGCCGGCGATCTTGATGTCCATCTGCATCGTGGTGATACCTTCGGACGTGCCCGCGACCTTGAAGTCCATGTCGCCGAGGTGATCTTCGTCACCCAGGATGTCGGACAGGATCGCATAATCCTTGCCTTCAAGGATCAGGCCCATGGCGATGCCCGAGACCGGACGCTTGATCGGCACGCCGGCGTCCATCATCGCGAGCGAACCGCCGCACACCGACGCCATCGACGACGAGCCGTTCGACTCGGTGATGTCGCTGGTCAGGCGGATCGTGTAGGGGAATTCGTCCTTGGTCGGCAGCACCGGGTGCAGCGCGCGCCATGCCAGCTTGCCATGACCGACTTCGCGACGGCCCGGCGCGCCGAAGCGGCCGACTTCACCGACCGAATAGGGCGGGAAGTTATAGTGCAGCATGAAGTGCTGGTACGACAGGCCGTTCAGGCCGTCGATCATCTGCTCCGCATCCTTGGTGCCCAGGGTCGCCGTGGCGATCGTCTGGGTCTCGCCACGGGTGAACAGCGCCGAGCCGTGCGCGCGCGGAAGGAAATGCGTTTCCGCCACGATCGGGCGGATCTGCGTGGTGGTGCGGCCGTCGATGCGCTTGCCGTCCTTGAGGATGGCGGTGCGGACGATCTCGGCTTCCAGCTTCTTGGTCAGCTTGATGCCGGCCATGACTTCCTGCGGCGACAGGCCGTCTTCGGCGAACTGTGCCTTCGCCTTCGCGCGCGCTTCGTTCAGCGCGTTCGAACGGGCCGACTTGTCGGTCAGCTTGTAGGCGGCGGCGATGTCCTTGCCGACCAGCTTCTTGAGCTTGTCCTTGAACTTGGCGTTGTCGTCCGACGACGCGATTTCCCAAGGCTCCTTGGCGGCCTGCTCGGCGAGCTTGACGATCGCCTTGATCACTTCCTTGCACGCGTCGTGCGCGAACAGGACGGCGCCGAGCATGATCTCTTCCGACAGCTCATTGGCTTCGGATTCGACCATCATCACCGCGTCCCAGGTCGCGGCGACGACGAGGTCGAGGTCGCCGGCGGCAACCTGCTCATCGGTCGGGTTGAGGATATACTCGCCATCGACATAGCCGACGCGCGCGGCGCCGATCGGGCCCATGAAGGGCACGCCCGAGATGGTGAGCGCGGCCGATGCCGCGACCATCGCGAGGATGTCCGGCTCGTTCTCGCCGTCATAGCTCAGCACCTGAGCGATGGCGTTGATCTCGTTGTAGAAGCCCTCGGGGAACAGCGGGCGGATCGGACGGTCGATGAGACGCGAGACCAGGGTCTCCTTCTCGGTCGCGCCGCGCTCACGCTTGAAGAAGCCGCCGGGAATACGGCCGGCCGCGCTGTACTTTTCCTGATAGTGGACGGTGAGCGGGAAGAAATCCTGCCCGTCCTTCACCGACTTGGCGGCGGTGACGGCGCACAGCACCACGGTTTCGCCGAGCGTCGCCATGATGGCGCCATCGGCCTGACGGGCAACCTTGCCGGTTTCGAGTGTCAGGGTCTGTCCGCCCCACTCGATCGATACGGTTTTCTTGTCGAACATTTGATTTCCTTTGGACCGGACGCCCAATGCGCCCGGGGCCTGTGTGCGAACTGTCCGGCTCGCGCGGTGCGGGGTGATTTCACCCCTGTTCAGGGCTTCGGCCGAATTGCCACGGCCCCAAGGGTCCGGGCACTATCTGCCCGGTATTGCAAAAAGGCGACCCGAAGGCCGCCTTTCCGGTTACTTGCGAAGGCCGAGCTTCGCGATGAGTGCGGTGTAGCGATCACCGTCCGTCTTGCGGAGGTAATCGAGCAGCGAGCGGCGCTTGTTGACCATCATCAGCAGGCCGCGACGCGAGTGATTGTCCTTGGCGTGGCCCTTGAAGTGGCCGGTCAGGTTCACGATGCGCTCGGTAAGGATCGCAATCTGGACTTCAGGGCTGCCGGTGTCGCCTTCGGCGCGGCCATGTTCCTTGGTCAGTTCAGCCTTGCGCTCGGTCGTGATCGTCATGTGTTTTCCTACGACATCATCTTACAGGTTGAAGCCGCGCACGACCCGGACGTTTCCATCCGAAGCCTCGACCAGCGCGATGGGCGTATCGCCCTCCAGCGCGAAGTGTTGGCCATCGTCAGCGGCGATCCCGGTCAACACTTTCCCCTGGCGGAGAGCCCCTGCCTGACCGGGTTCGAGGAATAGAGCCGGGATGTCGTCCAGCCCCGCCCTCAGCGGCAGGAGGCAATGTTCAAGCGTGCGGCCCTTAGCGGCATCCGCCAGTTTGTCCAGCGAAATCGCGGATTCGAGGGTGAACGGACCCGCCTTGACCCGGCGCAGCATCGTCACATGCCCGACCGTGCCGAGCGCTTGGGCGATGTCGCGTGCGAGGCTGCGGATATAGGTGCCCTTGGAGACATGCGCCGTAAGCGTGGCGCTCTCGGGCGTCGCCTCGCGCAGCGTGAGCGACCGAATCGTCACCGCGCGGCTCGCCAGTGTCACTTCCTCTCCCTTGCGGGCGAGGTCATAGGCGCGCTCGCCATCGACCTTGAGCGCCGAATAGACGGGCGGCACCTGATCGATCGGGCCGGTGAAGCGCGGGAGAATCGTCTCGACCTCCGCCCGCGACGGGCGCGCGTCCGATTCGGCGATGACCTGCCCTTCCAGGTCGAGCGTGTCGGTTTCGGCGCCGAACTTCACCGTGAAGTCATAGACCTTGTCGCTGTCGAGCATGCGCCCGGCGAGCTTGGTCGCCTCCCCGATCGCGATCGGCAGCACCCCGGTCGCCAGCGGATCGAGCGTGCCGCCATGGCCAACCTTGGGCAGATCTCTCTTCGTTGGGCCATAGCCGCCCTCGCGCAGCGCGCGCTTGACCGCGCTCACCCCCTGGGTCGAACCGAGTCCCAGCGGTTTGTCGAGAATGATCCAGCCATGCATCAGCCGACGATCGCGGCGGTGATCGCCAGATACCATTGGGTGAGCGCCTGCGCGGGCGGTGCAACCAGCTGGGCCACGATATTGGCGTTGGGCCAGATCGCCGGGATCACGAGCAGCAGGATGAACAGCAGCGGCAACCCGAACCGGCCGAATACCGCCCAGCGCTCGGCCGCCGCGGGCGGCAGCAGCCCCTGCACCACATGCCCGCCGTCAAACGGCGGGAGCGGGATCAGGTTGAACAGCGCAAGGAAGATATTCACCTGGACGAAGTTGAGCAGATTGTACGCCAAGAACTCGCCGATCCCGTTCAGCTGCGTGTCGCCCGCCCCCAACAGCAGCAGACCGAGCAGCACCGCGCCCGCAAATGCGAGCGCGAAGTTCATGCCCGGACCGGCTAGCGCCACCAGCACCATGTCGCGCCGCGGGTTGCGCAGCCGGGCGAAATTGACCGGCACCGGCTTGGCCCAGCCGAACACCGGCATCTTGGTGAGCGCAAGGATCAGCGGAAGCACCACCGTCCCGATCGGATCGACATGGCGGATCGGGTTCAACGACAGGCGCTTGCGCTCGGCCGCGGTGGGATCGCCCAGCGCACGCGCGGCAAGGCCGTGCGCGACTTCATGGAAGACGATCGCGATCACCAGCGGAATTATCCAGATGGCGGCGCCGTAGATCATGGAATCAGGATTCATTGCCGTCATCTAGGCGCGACCGCCCGGTTTCACCAGCGCGGCTCAGCCCGCTGCCGTGATCGCCTCGGTGAAATGGCGACGGCACAGCGCGACATAGCGGTCGTTGCCGCCGATTTCGGTCTGCGCGCCCTGCGCCACCGCGCGCCCTTCCTCGTCGACGCGCAGGTTCATCGTCGCCTTGCGCCCGCAGCGGCACACCGACTTGATCTCGATCAGCGCGTCGGACAGCGCGAGCAGCCGCGCCGATCCCTCGAACAGCGCGCCGGTGAAGTCGGTGCGCAGACCATAGGCCAGCACCGGCACGCCCAGCACGTCGGCGACGGCGGCAAGCTGCTCGACCTGCGCCGCGGTCAGGAACTGCGCCTCGTCGACCAGCACGCAATGCACCGGCCCGGCATCGGCATCGCGCTCGACACGCAGCCGCAAATCCATATCCGCGTCGAAACCGATCGCCTCCGCCGCCAGCCCGATCCGCGACGCGATCCGCCCCTCGCCCGCGCGGTCATCGACCGCCGCGGTGAACAGGATCGTGCGCATCCCGCGCTCGCGATAGTTGAAGTCCGCCTGAAGCAGGTTGGTCGATTTACCCGCGTTCATCGAGGCATAGTAGAAATAGAGCTTGGCCATCACCGGCGACCTTGGCCGATGATCCCGCGCCTTTCATCTGCCCCGGCGGCAAAGCCGTGGACAAGGCTGTGGAAAAGCCTGTGGATCAGTCTTCCGGCTGATCCAGATCGCGCGCCACCTTGGGATCGCGCAGCAGCTTGTCGATATGGCTGCCCTCGTCGAAGCTCTCGTCCGCCAGGAACTTGATCTTGGCCGCGTACTTCATCTTCACGCGGCTCGCGACCTCGCGCTGGAAATAGGCGGTGTTGGTGCGCAGCGCCTTGAGCACCACGTCCTCGTCCTTGCCCAGCAGCGGCTTCACGAACACCGTCGCGTGGCGCAAATCGGGCGACATCCGCACTTCGGTAACGCTCACCATATGGCTGGCGAGCACCTCGTCATGCACCTCGCCGCGCGCGAGAATGTCCGAGAGGATATGACGCACCTGTTCGCCCACGCGCAGCAGGCGGACGGAGCGCTCCTCGGGCGAGCTGTTAACCTTCACCATCGGCGGGACCCTCCGTGTAGAAGGTCAGCCGGTTGCTCGACGGATCCTGGATGGTGATCTCGCGCGAACCCCATGGCGTCAGCTCGGGCTCGCCGGGACGCGCATTGCCATGCTGCTTGGCGCGCAGATCGGCCATATATGCCGAGACATCATCGACCGGGATGCGCACCGCGCCGCCCGGCGTCGCATCGCCATAATGCTCCGAGAGGTGCAGCGCACAGCCCCCGCGACGCACGCCCATATAGAGCGGCGCCCCGTCATCGAACCGATGCTCGAACTCCAGCTCGAACCCGAGGAAGTCCAGGTAGAAGTCCTTCATCCGCTTCTCGTCGAAGCTGCGAAGGACCGGGGTCGGGGCGCCGAACATCGCGAACGGCGCTCCTTAGAGCGTCCGCTCGCGCAGCTCGACCTCGAAGGTTTCGAGATAGTCGCCCGGCTTGATGTCGGTGAAGTTCTGGCTGAACGTCACACCGCACTCCAGACCCGCGCGCACTTCGGCGACATCGTCCTTGAAGCGGCGCAGCGACGCGATCTCGCCCTGGTAGATGATGACGTCGTCGCGCGTGATGCGTGCCTTGAGCGCCTTGCGGATCGCACCGTCGGTGACCAGCAGGCCCGCCGCCCTGCCGTGCTTGCCCGCCGAGAAGACCTCGCGGATTTCGGCGCGGCCGACGACGGTTTCGAACGCTTCCGGACCGAGCTGGCCGGCCATGCCGGCGCGGATCTCGTCGGTGAGCTCATAGATCACGTCATAATATTTGAACGCGACCTTGTGGCGATCGGCGATCTCGCGCGCCTTGGCGTTCGGACGGACGTTGAAGCCGATGATCGGCGCGCCCGAGGCCGCGGCCGCGTTCACGTCGCTCTCGGTGATACCGCCCACGCCGGCGTGCAGCACGCGCGCCTTGATGTCGTCGGTGCTGATCTTGTTGATCGCCGCGACGATCGCCTCGACCGTGCCCTGGGTATCCGCCTTGACGACCAGCGGATATTCCATTGCCTGCTTTTCCTTGAGCGCGCTGAACATGCTCTCGAGGCTGGCGGGGGTGTTGGTGGTGCGCTTGTTCTGGATAACGCTGGCGCGATAAGCGGCGACCTCGCGGGCGCGCGCCTCGTTCTCGACGACCTGGAGCAGATCGCCGGCCATCGGCACGCCCGACAGGCCGAGCACCTCGACCGGCATCGACGGACCCGCTTCCTTGATCTGACGGCCCTTGTCGTCGACCAGTGCGCGAACCTTGCCGCTCTCGGCGCCGACGACGAACACGTCGCCGACCTTGAGCGTGCCGCGCGTGACCAGCACGGTGGCGACCGGACCGCGGCCCTTGTCGAGCTTCGCCTCGACCACATTGCCCTCGGCTTCGCGATCGGGGTTGGCCTTCAATTCCATCAGCTCGGCCTGAAGCTGGATCTTCTCGATCAGCTGATCGAGCCCGGTCTTCTTGAGCGCCGACACCTCGACGTCCTGGGTCTCGCCGCCCATTTCCTCGACCTGGATGTCATGTTCCAGCAGGCGCTCACGCACCTTCTGGGCATTGGCCTCGGGCTTGTCGATCTTGTTGATCGCGACGATCATCGGAACGCCGGCCGCCTTGGTGTGGTTGATCGCCTCGATCGTCTGCGGCATCAGCCCGTCGTCCGCGGCGACCACCAGCACGACGATGTCGGTGACGTTCGCGCCGCGCGCGCGCATCTCCGAAAACGCCTCATGGCCCGGGGTGTCGAGGAAGGTGACCTTCGACTTGTCCTTCAGCGTGACCTGATAGGCGCCGATATGCTGGGTGATGCCGCCGGCCTCGCCGCGCACCACATCGGTGCCGCGCAGCGCGTCGAGCAGCGACGTCTTGCCGTGATCGACATGGCCCATGATCGTCACCACCGGCGGGCGCGGCTGCAGCGTCTCGGCCGCATCCTCGACCGTGTCGGTCGCCAGATCGATGTCCGAATCCGAAACGCGGACGATGTTGTGGCCGAACTCGGTCACCAGCAGTTCGGCGGTGTCCTGATCGATCGTCTGGGTCAGCGTGACGGGCATGCCCATCTTGAACAGCGCCTTGACCAGGTCGGCGCCCTTCTCGGCCATGCGGTTCGCCAGCTCGGAGACGGTGATCGCGTCCGGAACCTGGACGTCACGGACCTGCTTGGCCTGCGGCTCGCGCGGACCCGAATGACGGCGATGCTCCTTCTCGCGGGCCCGCTTGAGCGCGGCGAGGCTGCGCGCACGCGCGCCATCGTCGCCGCCAAGGGCACGGTTGACGGTCAGCTTGCCGCCGCGACGCTCGTCGCCCTTGCGGTCGCGCTGCTGCGGCCGCTGCGGCTCGGGCGCACGCGCCGGGGCGCGATTGGGGCCAAGATTGGGCGTGCGCGGAGCCGCCGCGCCACCGCCGGTGCTGGCCGGAGCGGCGGCTACCGCCGGCTCGGGCTTTGCGGGCGCCGGACGCGGAATCTCGGGACGCTGCACCGGGGTGAACTGGCGCGGCGCGGGGCGGCTCGGATCGAGCTGAACCGCGACCGGCTTCGGCGGCACCGGCGCGGCAACGGGGGCGGGCGGCGGCGGCGGCGCAGCCTCGACCACCGGCGTGGGGGCCGGTTCGGGCTTGGGCTCTTCCTTGGGCGCCTTCGCGGCCTCGGCTTCGGCGCGCGCCTTTTCCTCGGCGCGGCGCGCTTCGGCTTCGGCCGCCTCGACGCGCTCACGCTCCTCACGGCGGCGCGCGTCCTCGTTGGTCTGCATGCGCTGCTCTTCAGCCTCGCGCAGCATGCGGGACTGACGCTCCTGCGCGGTTTCGCCTGCAGGCGCGGACGGGCGCGGCGCGGGGGCCGGGGCGGGCGGAGGCGGCGGGGCGGCCTCGACCACCGGCTCGGGTGCGGCCTCGGGCTGACCCGACTGCGGACCCAGCACGCGACGACGCTTCACTTCGACCACGACGGTGTTCGAGCGTCCGTGGCTGAAGCTCTGCTTCACCTTGCCGGTCTCGACCGTGCGCTTCAGCCCCAGCGGCTGGCGCATGCCCAGTTTCGGCTTGTCGTTTTCGGTATCGCTCAACTCAAATTCCCGTCTGTTCGTCGTTCGTCTCGTCGCCGCCAGCGCCCGATGCGCCTTGCGAAGCCATTTCGCAAGGTTTGGGGTCTGGATCGGGACCGATAAAATGCAACCAGCGGGAGAGCGCTTCGCTCACCCGCGCGGCTGCCTTGGGGTCTGTCAGGCCGACATGTACCACATTTTCGCGGCCAAGGGCCAAGGACAATATGGTGCGCGGCAGCGGCAATGTGAAGCCCGTGTCGCCCGAACCCTCGCGGTCGGTGCCGACCCGCATCGCCTGATCGAGCTTGCGCGACCCGTCCGCACCCGCATCCGATGCATGGAGCAGCAGATGCAGCCTGCCCATCCGGCCGGCCTTCTCGATCCGCTCGCCGCCGATCACGACATAGCCGGCCTTGGCTTCCAGCCCCAGCCGGTCGAGCAGCGCGCGCTCGAGCTGCACGGCGATACGGTCGCCCAGATCCGCGGGGATGCGCAGCGCGCTCGTCTTGAACGCGCGCGCCAACGCCGCATGCAGCTTCTTGCCGCTGGCGGCCAGTTCGTCGCGGCCGACGCCGATCCACGCACCGCGGCCCGGGGCCTTGGCGCGGACATCGGGCAGCACTTCGCCATCGGGCGACAACGCAAGCCGGATCAGCCCGTCGCGCGGGGATTCCGCACGCGAGAGAATGCAGGTGCGGATGGCATCTCCATCCGCACGCTTGCCACCCGTCAGTTCAGGCCGGGTCTCATTGCTCGGAGTCCGCAACAGCGTCCTCCCCACCGGTCGAAGCCGGCTCGCTCGCAATGTCCTCGTCCTCGAACCAGTGCGCGCGGGCGGCCATGATGATCTCGTTGCCCTGCTCGTCGCTCAGATTGTACTCGCCAAGCACGCCGCCCTTGTCGCTCTCGCGAACCGGGGCCGCCGGACCGTCGCCACGACGGCGCGGCTCCGGGCGCTTCTTGGCGACCAGCTCGTCGGTGGCGAGGTCGGCCAGGTCGTCGAGCGTCAGGATCTTCGCCTTGCCGAGCGTGACCAGCATCGCTTCGGTCAGATACGGCATGGTCGCCAGCTCGTCCTCGACGCCCAGCGCTCGGCGGGCTTCGCGATTGGCTTCCTCGCGGCGCTCGAGCGCCTCGGTCGCGCGGTTCTGAAGCTCCTGGCCCAGATCCTCGTCAAAGCCTTCGATGCCCGCGATCTCGTCGAGCTCGACATAGGCGACCTCTTCGAGCGTGCTGAAGCCCTCGGCGACCAGCAGCTGCGCCAGCGTCTCGTCGACGTCGAGCTCGTTCTGGAACATCTCGCTGTTCGCGACGAACTCGGCCTGGCGCTTCTCGCTCGAATCGGTCTCGGTCAGGATGTCGATCGCCTTGCCGGTCAGCTGGCTGGCGAGACGGACATTCTGGCCGCGACGGCCGATGGCGAGGCTCAGCTGATCGTCAGGGACGACGACTTCGATACGGTCATCCTCTTCGTCGATGACGACGCGCGCGACATTGGCCGGCTGCAGCGCGTTGACGACGAAGGTCGCGGTGTCGGGCGACCAGGGGATGATGTCGATCTTCTCGCCCTGCATCTCCTGCACGACGGCCTGGACGCGCGAACCCTTCATGCCGACGCAGGCGCCGACCGGGTCGATCGAGCTGTCGTGGCTGATCACGCCGATCTTGGCGCGCGAACCCGGGTCGCGGGCGGCGGCCTTGATCTCGATGATGCCGTCGTAGATTTCGGGCACTTCCTGCGCGAACAGCTTCTTCATGAAGTCGGGATGCGCGCGGCTCAGGAAAATCTGCGGGCCGCGGGTCTCGCGCACCACCTTCAGGATCAGGCTGCGGACGCGGTCGCCGACGCGGACGACTTCGCGCGGGATCTGCGCGTCGCGGCGGATCACGCCCTCGGCGCGGCCCAGGTCGACGACGACATGGCCGAACTCGACGCGCTTGACGACGCCGGTGATGATTTCGCCCTGGCGGTCCTTGAACTCTTCATACTGGCGCTCGCGCTCGGCGTCGCGGACCTTCTGGAAGATGATCTGCTTCGATGCCTGCGCCTGGATGCGGCCGAATTCGATCGGGGGCAGCGGATCGACGATGAAGTCGCCAACCTTGGCGTCCTTCTGCAGCTTCTGCGCGCCCTTGAGGTCGACCTGCTTGAAATAGTCGTCGACCGCCTCGACCACCTCGACCACGCGCCACAGGCGCAGGTCGCCGGTCTGCGGGTCAAGCTTGGCGCGGATGTCGTTCTCGACGCCGTAGCGGTTCTTGGCGGCGCGCTCGATCGCCTCTTCCATCGCCTCGATGACGATGGACTTGTCGATCATCTTCTCGCTCGCCACCGAATTGGCGATGGCGATCAGCTCGGCCTTGTTGGCGGAAATGGCGGTGGCCATCAGTCCTGTTCCTCTGCTTCGAATTCGTCTGCGCCCTCGGTGGAGAGGGGGCGGGTTGCGGCGATGAGCCGGTTGGTGATGACGAGCTTCGCATCCTCGACGGATGCGAAGGCGATGCTGTGGGTCACGCCTTGTCCGTCGGTGATCGCGATCGTCTCGCCGTCGACCCCGGCAAGATCGCCCTTGAACTGCTTGCGCCCGTCGATCTTCTCGGCGAGCGTGATGCGGGCCTCGTGGCCCTGCCAGTCCCCGAAATCCTTGAGCCGGGTAAGCGGCCGGTCGATGCCGGGCGAGCTGACCTCGAGCCGATAGGCCTCGGGCAGCGGGTCGCGGCCGGCGGCCTCGAGCTCGTCCAGCCGATCCGAGATGCGGCGCGACAGGTCGGCGCAATCGTCGATGTTCAGCTGGCGCGTCTCCGGGCGCTCCGCCATCACCTGCAGCGTCCGGTCGCCTTCGCCACCGAACATCTTCACACGCACCAGGTCGA
The DNA here is from genome assembly GCF_059415525.1 of Sphingomonas sp. GW821-FHT10C01. NCBI lineage: Bacteria > Pseudomonadati > Pseudomonadota > Alphaproteobacteria > Sphingomonadales > Sphingomonadaceae > Sphingomonas > Sphingomonas sp. GW821-FHT10C01. The sequence goes on from NZ_JBWKNK010000001.1 coordinate 125,078, forward strand.
AGCCCAAAGCACGCGCTTCAGGCTCGATCAGACTGGTCAGGGCAGCGATGTCCGCCACGTAAAAACTCCAATGGACACCGGATACGCCTTATCGCCGCCGAACCCCGTGGGGCCGACCTCGGCAAGGTTTCCAATGTCGAGAACAGCGCCTCTATAAGCACAAGGCGCGGCGACGGCAAGCCGTTCGAGTCAGCGCGCCGCCACCGCCGGGCCGCCGTCGCCGCGCGGCGGCCGGGCGAGCGCTGCGGGATCGATCCGCTTCCATTCGGGCTTGCGCCCCAGCCGCGCGTTGAACCGGGTGTTGAAGCGCATCTCATCGGTCAGCGGCGCGTGCAGCGACACGCCATATTCGCTGCGAATCGCGTTTTCCGGATAGCCCATCATCCCCAGGATGGTGGGGAAAAGTTGATAGTGGCTTGCTCGATCGCGATTCTGTTGCGCCGCCTTTGCCCAGCCGCCCGCCGCATCTGCATCCGTCAATACGGCGAGCGGCACTGCGCCCTCTTCGGGCACCGGGTTCGGGCTGCAATGAGTATGCACACCTGTGCCGCCGCGTTCGCGCAGATCCTGTCCGTGATCCGCAGTATAGATCACTGTCGCGCCGTGGAGCGTACCGGGCGCCATCAGCCGTTCGAAGAATCCGCCGACCTTCCACAGCAACGCGTTACGATAGGCATTGCGATAGCGACGCCATTGCTCCGCACTGCCGTCGAACCCGTCGCGATTGCCGGTGTCGGATACGCCAAGAAAGCGGCCTCGCGGCAGGGCCGGACGATAGACGGCATGGCTGTCGGGATATTTGTCGTGCACCGGAAAATGCGCGCCGACCTTGTTGACCAGGATGAACTCGCGCCGATCGTTGGCCATAAGACTCACGATGCGATCGGCGGCGGCCTGGTCGCGTTCCTCGACCGCAACGTCGTCGAATTGAATAAAGGTATCGATCCGCGCCCGCTCGGCGAAATCCATGCCGTTTTGAAGCCCGCCTCCGGTACGCTGAGCGTCGATATAGACTGGGACGAACCCCGCCCTGCGCGCATAGTCCCAGATCGCCGGACCACTTGCGTTGAGCGCCATATAGCGCTTGCGCGTTCCGCCATGGCGCAGCGTCAGATTGGTACCGAGCGAACAATTGGTCACCGACGCAGCAACGCCGAAATTATGCACGGCGATACCGTTGGGCGGGGCCAGAAGTCCGGTACGCACGCCCGCCGGATCGCCGATATCGACATAGCGCGCGGCAACGCTCTCATCGACGATCAGCACGATATCAGCCGTACCCTGCGCTGGCTGTGGCCGCATGACCACGGGTCGCCGCGCGCCATCGCCCGCCAACTCCTCACCCGTCGCCAGGGTCAGATAAGCGATCGAGGTAAACGCGCCAGGCAGACCGCGAGCACCATCGCCCCCGCGCGCGAACAACATGCCCGTCAACAGCACCAGCGCGCCGAATGGGATCGCCGCCCAACGCAAGCCGAAGTGGCGGATGTGGCGGGGTGCTAGGCCGATCGCGAAGAGGAGTGACAAGGCGGCGAGAATTTCCCCAACGATTCGAAGGCCATGCTGGGCCATGGCATCGCCCGCGAATCCGGCCGAACCGATCAGGTTGAGAAACCCGTCATAAGTGAGGTGATCGCCCAGGATCCGCTCGCTCGCGCCGATGAACGCGGTGGCAACGAACAGCAGGACGGCAAGTCCCCAGCGCAATACGTTCGAGGCCAGCCGCGAGGCGACCCATAGCGCGCCCACCATCGCGGCGTAGAACGCCGCAAACAGGCCGAGCGACGGCGACAGGCCAAGCGACGTCACCCGATCGGCGAGAGTGCCGCCGTCGGTCATCAGATACAGAAGGAGCAGCGCTTCCTTGATCGGCGCGCGCTGGAGCCGGTGCATCATCTTCCCCCTTACGCGCGCAGGCTAGCGAACCCGCGTTGCCACGGCGTAAATGCCATGCGACATCCGCTTCGCCCCGGAATTCCGCCGGGGCCGCTGCTTCCCCGGAGACCCCGATGCGCCTGTTGCCGATCGCCGCCGCTTCACTCACCCTGATCGCCTGCACCGGCGCACAACCGGGCAACAGCCAGGAAACGGCCGCGCGGACATCGGCGGAAAATGGCGGGCTTCCCTTCACGGTCACCCCGGTCGCCGATTTCGACGCACCCTGGTCGATGACCTTCCTGCCCGGCGGCCGAATGCTGGTGACCGAGAAGGTCGGGGCGCTGCTGCTGGTCAGCGCCGACGGCAAGACCAAGACGTCGGTTTCAGGCATCCCCAAGGTCGACAGCGCGGGGCAGGGCGCGCTCAAGGAGGTGCTGCTCGCGCCGGACTTCGCGAAGAGCAAACTGGTCTATTTCAGCTATTCGGAGGCGGCGGCGGACGGCACCAAGGGCGTGGTGCTGGCACGCGGCACGTTCGTGGACGGCGCGGCGCCCGCACTGAGAAACGTCCAGACGCTGTTCAAGGCGAGCCCCTATGTCACCGGCAACGGCCATTATTCAGGCCGCATCGCCTTTGCGCCGGACGGAAAGCATCTGTTCTTCGCCAATGGCGAACGGCAGAAATTCGATCCCGCGCAGGATCCCAAATCGACGCTGGGCAAGGTGCTGCGCCTGACCCTGGACGGGAAACCGGCGGGTGATCCCGGGCTGACGGCGAAGGGCTTCCATCCCGCCATCTGGTCCTATGGCCATCGCAACCTGCACGGCCTGGCCTTCGACAAGGCCGGCAACCTCTGGGAAGAGGAAATGGGTCCCAAGGGCGGTGACGAGGTCAATCTGGTCCTGCCGGGCCGCAACTATGGCTATCCGATCGTGTCGGACGGCGATCATTATGATGGCAAGGACATTCCCGACCACAAGACGCGGCCGGAATTCGAAGCCCCCAAGGTATCGTGGAACCCGGCGATCTCGCCAGGCGGGATGATCGTCTATTCAGGCAAGCTGTTCCCGCAATGGAAGGGCGATCTGTTCATCGGCGGTCTGTCGAGCCAGGCGCTGGTCCGCGTCGACGTCGATGGGACCAACGCGGCCAAGGGCGACCAATGGCCGATGGGCGCGCGCATCCGCGAAGTCGAGGAAGGCCCGGACGGGGCGATCTGGCTGCTCGAGGACGGCCGCGAGGGGTCGCAGGGCCGGCTGCTCAAACTGACGCCGAAACGCTAGGATTCGGCTCAGCAATGCTGAACCGGTAGCGGGCTGGTGCCGTGATTCAGCGAAGCTGAATCCGACTCAGCTATCAGCCAGCAGGAAGTTCAACCGAGCAGCGGCGACCGGGCGATCCCGGTCGTCCTGCCAGGCGATGGTTTCGACATTGGCGATGCGCGTGCCGAGCCGCGACACATGGCCCTGTGCCCGGGTAATCTTCTCGCGTCCGCCGCGCATGAAATCGACGGTTACGTTGATCGGCTTGATCCGCGTATCGGCGCGGCCTTCGGCCTCCAGCACGTGCTTGAGCGCGACGATCGCCGCCATTTCGAGCAACCCGGCAAGTGCGCCGCCATGGACGAAGCCGGGCCGACCGATCACATCGGTGCCGAACGGCATCGCCAGCACCGGCGTGCCGTCTCCAGACTCAAGCGTAATCCCAAGCAGATCGGCATAGGGCGGCAAGGTCATGCCTGACCGCCCGTGAACATGAACGTGCCCGCGACATGCGCGACCGGGTCGTCGGGGTCGCCGTCGTGCGCGATCCCACGCACGAACGCGACCGAACGCGTCACGCGATAGCATTCGCCGCGCCCGATCACCTCGCGCCGTGGCGTTGCGGGCCGCAGATAATCGACGCGCAGGTCCAGCGTCGCATGGGGCAGAAACCCACCGCGCTTCATCCACACGCCGACGCTGGTCGCCATGTCGAGTAGCGCGACGATCGGCCCCGATGCGATCACGCCGCGCGCTGGATCGCCCACCAGATCCTCACGCCAAGGCAGCACCAGTTCGCACCAATCGGGCCCATGTGCGCCATAGCGGATGCCGAGCCGATGCCCGTGCCCCGCCGCGCGCGCGGAGAAGAACATCGCAGGATCGAACGGGAATGGTGCTGGCTCCATTGCCGCGGGAACTAGCGGGCACGACAGGGCGCGGCAATGCCGTGGCAGCGAACGCACATCGTAAATTCGAATTAACTCTTCCGCCCGATGCGGTGCGCCTAGCCTCTGGCGGACCAAGAGAGGGGAACGCTCATGATCACCTTGCCCAGCGCCGAGATCGCATCGCTCGGGACCCAGATCGCCACCCACGGTGCCATCCGTGCCAACGAGGTCGCGGGAGACGGCATCTTCGAAATGCTGATCGCCATCGCGGTTCTCGTCTACGAAACCTATCCCGGCTAGTGCGCGCGCCGCCATTTGCGCCGGCATTATATCCCGCCATTTCCCAGGCACGGGCACGCTCGGCACCGGTAAATGCGGACTGGCTCGCCGGCCCGTTCGCAACGGTTGCGGCCAGGTTCGCCGGTATCGAGACCGCCGAGGACGTCGAGGCGAATGCCGGCGCTTATCTTGCCGAGTCGCACCAGCTGGAAACCTTGGTGTCGCCATTGATCGGCGCGCTTGCGGACGATCCCTGGTTCGAACCCGCATTCAAGGTGAGCCGTGACCGGCTTCGCACGGGAATCGTCCTGCTCGATTGCCCGGCCATCACGCTTTCGGTCACCATCACCGGCGCGGCGGAGCTGAACCGACTGCCGCCCCCCGCCACGGTCGTGCTGCCCGGACGGGTGACCCTCACCCGATATGTCCGGGGCGGCGCCGGGCGAGTTCGGCGTTGGTCCGCGGAAGCGGCGGGACCGGATTTCCGTGCCGCCGCTTCCGCGCCCGCGCTTGAGCGGTCGCCGATCGAACTGCGGGACGGCGCCCTGATCCGGCAGGACGGGCGGACATGCGGACATGTCTTTGTGCGGGCGGAGAGCGACGTCGTCGCGGTCACGGCGACGATCAAGCCGGGCGCAAGTCCATTGATGCGCGAATATGCGATCGCCGACGGTGCGCTTGTCCGCGCGGCATGCGCCGACGACGCGGCATCGCGGATCGAGATGCTGCTGACGTTCCTACGTGTCAGCGAGCGGGCCGATGCGGCGGCGGTGTTCGACGGCGCCTCACGCCACCCCGCGTTCCACCTGCGCTGGGCAGCAATGCGCGAATGGCTGATGCTCGACGCGTCCGCCGCACGCGATCGACTCGCCGAAATGTGGACGCACGACCCCAATGCGGAGGTCCGCGCCGCAGCGGCGGCCACCCTGCCCCTGCTCGACCAGCGGCTGGAACAACGATGCCCCGCCTGATCGACCCGGGCGCGGGCGCGGCGATCACGCTCGACGAACTCACAGATGCGCTCGATGCGACGCCGTTCGATCCGCATGACGAGGAGAGTTTCGCCGCGCTCGGCCCGCTGCTCGCACGCTTGGGCCGCAACCGATCCTTCCTCGCCGACCTCGCGATCGAGGAGCTCAAGCTGCGCTGCGCGCGGCAAAGCGCGAGCAATGGCTATGGCCCGCAGGTCTTCCTGCTCCGTCCGCCCAATGGCCGCTATGTGATCCGCGCCAATTTCTGGCCGGCGGCGGACGATTCCGTGGTGCAGGCGAGCGGGACCGCGCCCTTCTTCTACGGCTTGCCGCACGATCACAATTTCCCTTTCCTGACCTATGGTTATCTCGGTCCGGGCTATTGGAGCGACTATTTCGAATATGATGGCTCGGCGGTGTCGGGCGAGGTCGGCGACGCCGCCGGGCTGCGCTTCATCGAACGCAGCCGGCTCGATCCCGGCAAGCTGATGCTCTATCGCATGCGCCGCGACGTGCATGTCCAGTTGCCGCCGGACAGCTTCTCGGTCTCGCTCAACATCCTCGGTCAGCACCCCAGCCATCCCTGGATCGACCAGTACCGCTTCGACATCGCGCGCAACATGATCGCCGAAGGGCTGACCGTCGCGCCGTCCGAAGGGCTGGCAATGCTCGCCGTCCATCTCGGAGGCGGCAACGGCCTCGACCTGGTCGACCATCTCATCCGGCACCACCCGCATCCACGGATGCGCCGGACGGCGGTTGCGGCGCTCGCATCCGCAACGGGTGCGGCCGGCGACGGGCAGGCGTCGCTGGAACGGGCTGCCGGCGACCGGGATCCCGGAGTTAGGAGACAGGCGCGTGACGCGCTCGACATTGCATCCGATACGGATCGGTTTCCGGCAGACTCGTGATGCGCCACGCCTAGATTGCCGAGCGGTGGAGCAAAAAATTCTCTCCGAAATCGATATACCGCTGCTCGATCACGCGGTCGCGCAGCGTGGCTACGCTCTGGTGCTTGGCAACCCTTCCGGTGCGCCGGATCGCGATGTCGCCGCGGTCTTGCGGGCATGGGGACCAGGCATCCGAATCCGGAATAGCCGGGTACCGGAAATCGCGGTGGCGGACTGCCCCGCCTGGCTTACCGCGGCACTGGACGCGGGCGCCGCCGACGCGGTCTCACACCCCGTCAATCCGTTCGAGCTTGCCGCGCGCGTCGATGTACGCGTCCGTAGCCACATACCCGGCGACACCCGGATCGGCGATCTGCGTATCGACCGGGTGCGTCGCGCGGTGGCGCGCGCGGGACTTCCGGTCCCGCTCGTCCCGCGCGAATTCGCGTTGCTGCTCTATCTGGCCGAGCGGCGCGGCGAATATGTCTCGCGCCGCGAATTGCTGGAGCAGGTCTGGGGGCTGCGCTTCGACCCGGGAACCAATGTCGTCGCGGTCCATGTCTCCAAGCTGCGCGCGAAGCTCGACCGCGGCTTCCCCAGTCCGATGATCCGCGGCGTGAAGGGACTCGGCTATCGCCTCGATGCGGTCTAGCGTTGCGGAAAGACCGGGAGAGAATGGCCATGAGCGAGCAGCGCGTTTCGATCGAGTTCCACGACGGCGTTGCCGATGTCCGGCTGACCCGGCCCGACAAGATGAATGCGCTCGATCCCGCGATGTTCGCCGGCATCGCCGATGCGATCGAGCGGCTGGGCGGCATGTCCGGTCTGCGCGCGGTGGTGCTGTCGGGCGAGGGGCGGGCCTTTTGCGCGGGACTCGACATGGCGAGCATGGCGGGAAGCGGATCGGGTCTCGACCTGGACGGGCGCAGCCATGGCGACGCCAATCTGTTCCAGCAGGTCGCCTGGGGATGGCGGACGCTGCCGGTGCCGGTGATCGCGGCGGTACATGGCATCGCGTTCGGCGGCGGCTTCCAGATCCTGTCGGGCGCCGACATCCGTATCCTGGCGCCCGGCACGCGCTGTTCGATCATGGAAATGAAGTGGGGGATCGTCCCCGATATGGCGGGCTTCGCATTGTGGCGTACGACCGTCCGCGACGATGTGCTGCGCGAACTGACCTACACCGCACGCGAATTCAGCGCGGAGGAGGCATTGGCATTCGGCTTTGCGACGCGGCTGTCGGAGGGCGCCCATGGCGATGCGATGACGCTGGCGCGCGAGATCGCCGGGCGCAACCCACACGCGATCCGCGCCGCCAAACGCCTGGCCAACCTTGCCGCGGAGGCGGGCGCGCCGGCCATCCTGGCGACGGAAAGCGCCGAACAGGCAAAGCTGATGCGCTCGCCCAACCAGATCGAGGCGGTGATGGCGAACATGCAGAAGCGCGCGCCGAACTTTACCGACTGAAGCTTCCAACAGGGTCGCATTCCCGTTAAAGGAGTTCCATACCCAAAACACGAATGAGAGGATGCCCATGCGCGAAGCCGCGATCGTCTCCACCGCCCGGACCGGCATCGGCAAGGCGTATCGCGGCGCATTCAACGCGACCGAGGCGCCGGTGCTGGCCGGGCATGTGATGAACGCGGCGGTCGAACGGGCCCGAATCGATCCCGCGCGCATCGACGATGTGTTCTGGGGCGTCGGAAACCAGTGGGGGACGCAGGGCGGAAATGCCGGGCGGATGGCGCTGTTCGCCGCGGGGCTGCCGCAAAGCGTACCCGCCTTCACGCTCGACCGGAAATGCGGATCGGGCCTGACCGCGCTGGCGCTGGCGGCGCGGTCGATCATCGCGGGCGATATCGACATCGCGTTGTCCGGGGGCATGGAATCGATCAGCCTGACCGTCACCAGGGACGCGCCGCGCTTCCAGAACCAGTCGGTCCTGGCGAACCAGCCGCATGCGTACATGCCGATGATCGAGACCGCCGAGATCGTCGCCGAACGCTATGGCATCAGCCGCGCGCGGCAGGACGACTATGCCGCGACAAGCCAGCAGCGCGCCGAAGCGGGCCTGGCAGCCGGCGCCTATGCCGAGGAGATCGCACCGATTACCGTCGAGAAGGCGATCTTCGACAAGGACGGCAACCGCACCGGCGGCGAGCGGGTGACGGTGACTCAGGACGAGGGCATCCGCCCCGGCACCACGGTGGAAGCACTGAGCGGCCTCAAGACCGTGTGGAAGGACGGCCAGGTGATCCAGGACGGCCGCCACATCACCGCCGGCAATGCCAGCCAGCTATCCGACGGCGCCGCCGCCCAGATCGTGATGGACCACGCCATGGCCAGGGCCGAGGGCAAGGAGATACTGGGCCTCTATCGCGGCTTCCAGGTGGCAGGGTGCAGCCCGGACGAGATGGGCATCGGCCCGGTCTTCGCGATTCCGAAATTGCTCGACCGCGCGGGCCTCAAGATCGCGGACATCGGCTTGTGGGAACTCAACGAGGCCTTCGCCAGCCAGTGCCTCTATTGCCGCGACACGCTGGGCATCGATCCGGAGAAGTACAACGTCAATGGCGGCGCGATCGCGATCGGCCACCCGTTCGGGATGACGGGGGCGCGGCTGATCGGCCATGCCCTGATCGAGGGCCGCAAGCGCGGGGTGCGCTGGGTCGTCGTGTCGATGTGCACCGCCGGGGGAATGGGCGCGGCGGGGTTGTTCGAGATTCCCTGAGCACTCGCCCCTTCGACATCCGCAGATCGAACCGCTAGAGGCCCCCGCATGCTTCGTCTCGGCACCCGCGGATCGCCGCTCGCGCTCGTTCAGGCCAATCTGGTGCGCGACGCGCTGCTCGCCGCGCATGGCTGGGGTCCGGAGATGGTCGAGATCGTCCCGATCCGCACCACCGGCGACAAGGTGCAGGACCGCCCGCTCGCCGAGATCGGCGGCAAGGCGCTGTGGACCAAGGAGCTGGATCGCGCGCTGCTGGAGGGCGAGATCGACCTGGCCGTCCATTCGATGAAGGATGTCGAGACGATCCGCCCCGAGAGCATCGCCATCGCCGCGATGCTGGTGCGCGAGGATGTCCGCGACCGGCTGATCGGCGCTGAAGCGATCGAGGCGCTGCCGCACGGCGCGCGGATCGGCACCAGCTCGCCGCGCCGCGCCGCGCAGATGCGCCGTATCCGCCCCGATCTGTCGATCGTCCCGCTGCGCGGCAATGTCGATACGCGCCTCGCCAAGGTGCGTGATGGCGAGGCCGATGCCACCCTGCTTGCCGCGGCGGGTCTGGAGCGGCTGGAGCGGCCCGATGTGGGCGCGCCGATCCCGCTCGATCAGCTTCTGCCCGCACCGTCACAGGGCGCCGTGGGGATCGAAGTGCGCGCCGATGATATCACGACCCGGATGCTGGTTTCGGCGATCGGCGATCCGGTGACCGAACGCTGCGTCCTCGCCGAACGCGCGATGCTTGCCGCGCTGTCGGCCGATTGTCATTCGCCCGTCGCCGCGCTCGCGACGATCGAGAATGGCGCGCTGCGGCTGCGCGCCGAAATCCTGAGCGAGGACGGGAGCGAGCATGTCCGCCTCGACCGGCCCGGCCTGGAGGGCACGGCGCATGAGGCGGCGACGGTGGCCCATGATCTGCTCGCCGCGGCCAGCCCCCGCCTGCGCGCCTTGTTCGGACATTGAGGGCCGGGCATTGAACCGCCGTGTCGCGATCCTGCGGCCCGAACCGGGCAATGCCGCCACCACCGCGCGACTGCGCGAAGCCGGGTTGGATCCCCTTTCACTACCCCTGTTCGCCGTGAGTGCGCTTAACTGGACGCCCCCCGAACCCGCCAGCTTTGACGGGCTGCTACTCACCAGTGCCAACGCCCTGCGCCATGGCGGAGCGGGCCTCGGATCGCTGCTCGGCCTGCCCGTCCTCGCGGTCGGACAGGCGACCGCGGACGCGGCCCACGCGGCCGGGTTCACGGTCGCGCATACCGGATCAACCGATGTCGCCACGCTGCTGCGCGACGCGCCCGGCTTCAAGCAACTGCTATGGCTATCGGGAAGGGATCGCACCGCGATCGAGCACCCGGCGCTCGCCGCGATCATCGCCGTCTATGCCAGCGAGACGATCGCATTGGCGTCCGAGGAGGCGGGGCACCTGACAAATAGCGTCGCGCTGGTCCATTCTGCGCGTGCCGGCATGCACCTTGCCGCCGAACTCACACGCCACCGGGTCCCGCCTGCCACGATCCGGATCGCCGCGATCAGCCGCAAGGCGGCGATCGCCGCAGGGCCGGGCTGGGACTCGATCGCCATTGCCGCGAGTCCCGATGACGATGCACTGATCACCGCCGCGCGCGCACTCGTGATTGACCCCTGACCGCATCGGGAGAATAAGCGGTCCCATGATTTCCGAAACGCCGATCGAGACGCCGGCTCCGGCGCCCCCCCGCGGCAATACGCTGACCGTGGCGCTGATCGCCGGACTGATCGCCTTTCTTGCCGGACTCGCGGTGATGGCGGCGGTGTTCCGCTTCGGCGGCTGGAATGGCGAGCCTGTGGCTGCGCCCGATCCCGTCCAACCCGCCCTGACCGCACCCCCGACCGCCGCAACGGCCACTGACGTCGCGACGCTCGCCGCACGCGAGCAGGCGCTGGCGGCCAAGCTGGACGTGATCGACAGCCGCATCCAGGCGAGCGACGCCGACGCGCGCACTGCGGCCAGCTATGCCGGACGCGCCGAGGCGATGATGCTGATCTTCGGCGCACGGCGCGCGATCGAACGCGGCCAGCAGCTTGGCCCCGTCGCCGCGGAGCTGCGCACCCGGTTCGGGGAAGTGGACGGGCGCGCCGTCGCCACCGTCATCCGTGGTGCCGAAGAACCCGTTACGCTCGAGGATCTACGTGTCGCCTTTGACCAGATCGCGCCACGGCTCTCGACCGGCGTGCCCGGCGAAAGCTGGTGGGACGGGCTGCGTCGCGAAGCCTCGAGCCTGGTGATCGTGCGCAAGGAAAATGCAGCGAGTCCGCACCCCCGCGCGCGGCTGGCGCGCGCGCGCCGCCTGTTGGGTCAGGGCCATGTGGAGGCCGCGCGTGCCGAGGTCTCGCGCCTTCCCGGCGCCCAGGGCGCGGAAAGCTGGATGGCCGCGGCGAACCGCTATGTCGAAACGCGCAATGCGCTCGACGCGCTTGAGGCCGCGGCGATCCGCGGGCCGGTGAAACCCGCCGCCGGTGCGCAGCAGCCCTCGCCCCCCGTACAGTAAGTTCAATCAAGGAGAGATGTCATGGCCGCGATGGGCCGTTTCGACTGGGCTGATCCGTTCGCGCTCGATGCGCAGCTGACCGATGAAGAGCGGATGGTCCGCGATGCTGCCCGCGCCTATGCGCAGGAACGACTGCTGCCCCGCGTCACCCGCGCCTTCCTGGACGAGGATTTCGACCGTCAGATCATGTCCGAAATGGGTCAGCTCGGCCTGCTCGGTCCGACCATCCCCGAAACCTATGGCGGCGCGGGGCTGGGCTATGTCGCCTATGGCCTGGTCGCGCGTGAGGTCGAGGCGGTCGATTCGGGCTATCGCTCGGCGATGAGCGTGCAGAGCTCGCTCGTGATGCACCCGATCAACGCCTATGGCACCGAGGAGCAGAAGCGGAAGTACCTTCCCAAGCTGCTCAGCGGCGAATGGGTCGGCTGTTTCGGTCTGACCGAGCCCGATGCGGGCAGTGATCCCGGTTCGATGCGCACCCGCGCCGAGAAGATCGACGGCGGCTACCGGATCACCGGCGCCAAGATGTGGATCACCAACTCGCCGATCGCCGACGTCTTTGTCGTCTGGGCCAAGAGCGACGCACATGGCGGCGGGATCAAGGGCTTCGTGCTCGAAAAGGGCATGAAGGGCCTGTCCGCGCCCAAGATCGAGGGCAAACTCTCACTGCGCGCATCGATCACCGGCGAAATCGTGATGGACGGCGTCGAGGTGGGCGAGGACGCGCTGCTCCCCGAGGTGCAGGGGCTGAAGGGGCCGTTCGGCTGCCTCAACCGCGCGCGCTACGGCATCGCCTGGGGCAGCATGGGCGCGGCGGAAGCTTGTTTCCATGCCGCGCGGCAATATACGCTCGACCGCCAGCAGTTCGGCCGGCCGCTCGCTGCGACCCAGCTGGTGCAGCTCAAGCTCGCCAATATGGAGACCGAGATCGCGCTCGGCCTGCAAGCGGCGTTGCGCGCGGGACGGATGTTCGACGAGGGCGAACTGGCGCCCGAGGCGATCAGCATCATCAAGCGCAACAATTGCGGCAAGGCGCTGGATATCGCCCGCGTCGCCCGCGACATGCACGGCGGTAACGGCATCTCCGCCGAATTCCATGTCATGCGCCACGCCATCAACCTCGAGACGGTCAACACCTACGAGGGTACGCACGACGTCCATGGCCTGATCCTCGGCCGGGCGATCACCGGCATCGCGGCGTTCTGATGGACTTCCAGCCGACGCTGACCGGCGAGCTTGCTGTCCTCCGGCCGACCGTGCCGGAAGACTGGGAAGGCATGTTCGCGGTCGCGTCGGATCCGCTGATCTGGGAACAGCACCCCTTCCACAATCGCTGGCAGGAACCGATGTTCCGCGCCTATTTCGAGGATGCGCTGAAGAGCGGCGGCGGGCTTACCATCCTCGACAAGGCCAGCGGTGCGATCATCGGAGCGAGCCGATACGATTTTCACGATGCGGTGCGTGACGAGGCGGAGATCGGCTGGACCTTCATCGCCCGCACCTATTGGGGCGGGACCTGGAACCGCGAGATCAAGCGGATGATGCTTGACCATATCCACCAATATGTGAACGGCGCGGTGTTCGTGGTGGGCGAGAACAACATGCGATCGCGCCGGGCGATGGAGAAGATCGGCGGCGTGCTGCAGGAGGGCCGGGTCGAGCGCGGCAACGGCCATATGCTGCCCGGCTATTGCTATTATGTCATTCGCCGCGGGGAGTTTCGCGGGTGAAGCCGCTGGCGGGTATCAAGGTCGTCGAGCTGGCGCGGATCCTGGCGGGACCATGGTGCGGGCAATTGCTCGCCGACCTTGGCGCCGAAGTCGTGAAGGTCGAGCGGCCTGGCGCCGGGGACGACACGCGGCATTGGGGGCCACCCTTCCTGCACGACGCGGACGGCGACGACCGCGACGCCGCTTATTACCACGCGGCGAACCGGGGGAAGACCGCGCGGTTCATCGATATCGCGACGCCCGAGGGACAGGCCGAGGTGCGGGCGCTGGTCGCCGAGGCCGATGTGGTGATCGAGAATTACAAGGTCGGCGGGCTGGTGAAATACGGCCTCGACCATGCCAGCCTGGCGGCGATCAATCCGCGGCTGATCACCTGTTCGATCACCGGCTTCGGCCAGACCGGACCCTATGCCCATCGCGCCGGATATGACTTCATCATCCAGGGGATGGGCGGGATCATGTCGCTGACCGGCGAGCCGGACGGCGCGCCGCAAAAGGCGGGGATCGCCTATGCCGACATCTTCACCGGCGTCTATTCGGCGGTGGCGATCCTGGCGGCGCTGCGGCGGCGCGACCAGAGCGGAGAAGGCGCGCATATCGATATGGCGCTGCTCGACACCCAGGTCGCCGTGCTGGCCAACCAGGCTCTGAACTGGATGGCGTCGGGCAAAATTCCGCACCGGATGGGCAACGGCCACGCCAACCTGGCCCCCTATCAGGCCTTCACCGCCAGCGACGGCGACCTGATCATCGCGGTGGGCAATGACGGGCAGTTCGCCAAGCTGTGCACCGTGCTCGGCCTCGACCTGCACAATGACCCCGATTTCGCGACCAATCCGGCACGGGTGCGCAACCGCGCCCGGCTGATCGCGCCGATCCAGGCGGCGGTGGCGGGCTGGACCAAACAGGCATTGTCGGACGCGCTCGAGGCACAGGGCGTGCCGGCCGGACCGATCAACAATGTCGGCGAGGTGTTCGCCGACCCGCAGGTGGTGGCACGGGGCATGCGCACCGCCGCCGGCGGGCTTCCCGGTGTCGCCAGCCCGATCGTGATCGATGGCGAACGCATGGTATCGGACCTGCCCAGCCCGGCGCGGCCCTGACCCCGCCAAAAGTCCCAAAAGTCACGGTCCTACGCGCGCGCGAGTCCGAACCTAATCACCGTTTCAAAGAGCCGAGCTGAGGCTGCCCGCCCGAATCCAACATTTCAAGCGGTGCGTTCGATCAGCGCTTTCGCCGCGGCGGGCGCCCGTATCTTGCCGCCATGGATGAAGAAGACGAAGGTCTCGCGCGGCGTCTTGGGCGGGGTGCCCGCTTCGACATAGGGCAGGCCTTCGGGCTTTCCGCCCGACGCCCATAGCCGCGCCGTATCGGCCCAGCGGTCGATATCCCCGTCCGGATAGCAGAGCGGATTATCGTCCTCGCCCTTTTCCAGCCGGGCATAGACGAAGTCGCCGGTGATATCGGCGATGGCGGGGTATTCGGGCGAATCGGCGAAGACGATTCCCGCGCCGGCGTCACGGCACATCGCGACGAATTCGGGGACATGGAAGCTGTCGTGCCGCACCTGGATCGCGTGGCGCAGCTTCACGCCTTCATGCGACGTGGGGAGCAGCTTGAGGAATGCGCCGAAATCGTCCGCGTCGAACTTCTTGGTGGCCATGAACTGCCACAGGATCGGGCCGAGCTTGTCGCCCAGCTCGACGATGCCCTGTCCGACGAACTTGGCGACCGATTCGCCCGCCTCCGCCAGCACTTTGCGGTTGGTGCAGAAGCGCGATGCCTTGACCGCGAAGACGAAGCCGTCGGGCACGGTGGCGGCCCAGCCGGCAAAGGTCACCGGCTTGAAGCCCGAATAATAGGTGCCGTTGATCTCGATCGCCGTCAGCTGGCGGCTGGCGTACTCCAGCTCCTTCTTCTGGCTGAGGCCTTCGGGATAGAAGGTCCCGCGCCAGGGTTCGAAGGTCCAGCCGCCGATGCCGATTCGAATGGGTGCATGTGCCATGGCCGCCATCCTAACCGGGTGGCGGCGGCGTCACATCACGAAATGCGCGTCCAAACCTGTTGCTTGCAGATGAGGCCCGCGAGCACGCAGCCCTTGCCGATCATCGAATCGCCCTTGATCTCCATATGACCGGAAAAGGTGCGGTTCATGTCGGGGACGAACACATGGCCCTTATACTGGCCGGGTGCGACCCGTTCGAAATTGCGGAACAAATTGGTGCCGACGAGCTGCTGGGTGCCGCCACGGCGGGCGTCCTCCTTGGCCTTGTCGCTCGCCCAGGTGACGACCCCGCACACCCGATCCTGCCCGCAGGGGCTGAAACGGATGCGGACGCTGTCCTTGGGATTGCGCCACTCGCTTGCGGCAGAGAGCGTGCCGCCGGCCTGCGCGGGCGTCGACAGCATCATCATGCCGGCCAATGCGGCGGCCACCCAGCGAAGCGGACGCGAAGTGCGCCGCACCTGTTCCTTGCTCTGCATGGTTGAACCTCCGTGTAGCTGCATTCCGAACGGGGACATTCCCGTGCGGGATCAGATAGGTAGAGGGCAGGGCCGGAAAAGGGCGGGAAGGGGGCAATTTCCGAAACGGTCGGTTCAGAAATAAGGCAGCACGCGCGCTATGCTGGCTGACGCGCGCGCCGCTGCAGCAGTCGCCAGGCGAGCAGCAGCGCCGCGGAGACACCGATCGCGGCATAGATCGCCGGGCCGGGATCCTCGATCGTGCTAATCGAACCGGCATAGGCGACGATCACCGCGAAGGGGACAACGCCCACCGCATAGGCCGACAGAAAGCGAATCGGGTGCATCCGCGCGATCCCCGACAGGCAACAGGACAGTTCGGGGAGGATCGGCAGCGCCTGGCACACGAACAACGCCAACGCGTCGTTGCGCGCGAAACTCGCCTCGATCGCGTCGAGCCGCGCATCGTCGCGAAACAGCCGGGCGAGCACGGGGCGGCCGATCACGCGACCCAGGATGTGACTGGTCACGCCCATCGCGAACAATCCCGCGATCGCGGCCGTCGCGCCCAGCACCGGCCCCAGGAAATAGCCGGCCAGCAGGATCGTGGTCATGGTCGGGATCGCGATCAGCAGATCGATCCACAACAGCCCGATCACCAGCGCGACGAGCCAGACCGGATCGATCCGATGCGCATTGGCGAGAAACCCGCGGACCTGATCCTCGGTCAGGATTCCCGTCGCGCGCATCACCAGAAAGGTCGAGGCGAAGGCAAGCGCGAGCACCAGCGCCGTCTTGAGCAGATCCTTCATCCCTTGAGCATCCTTCGCACGATTGAGGGGGCAATACGGAGGAGCAGGGGCAGAAGCCGCGCCTTGCCGACATGGATTTCGTTCCGGCCCCTGGCGATGCCGGCGAGGATGGCGCGCGCGGCCGCGTCGGCATCCATCTTGCCGCTGCCGCGCCCCTGCGTCATCGGCGTGGCGACCAGCGGCAGGATCACCTCCATCACGCGGATTCCGCGGGGTTCGAGCTGATAGCGCAGGCTTTGCGAGAAGCTGTGCAACCCCGCCTTGGTCGCGCAGTAGAGCGCGGTGTCGCGCTTGGGATAGTAAGCGAGACCCGAGGAGAGGTTGACGATCGCCGACCCCGGCCCCGGCGCTTCGAGCGCCCCGATCAGGCCGTGTACGAGGAGCGCGGGGGCGACGAGGTTGATCGTCGCTTCGGCGATCATCGTATCGGGATCGAAGCCGGGTGCGGTGAGCGGCAGGCCATATTGCAGCGCCGCGTTGTTGATCAGCAGATCGATCCGGGGATGGCGCTGCTTGAGCTCCGCCACCAGCGCGCGAACCGACTGCACGTCGGCGAGATCGCAATCGATCCGTTCGAGCGCGGGATGCGGATCCAGCCCCCAGGCGCGACGCGATACCGCGACGACGCGATGGCCGCCGGCGAGGAGATGCGCCATCAGATGCGATCCGATGCCGGATGTGGCACCGGTTAGGACGACGGTCGAGGGTCTGGAAAGGGGCGTTGTCACGGCTTCTTCCGTTGCGTTATCCCGCCGGTAATGGATGTCGCCCCGAAACCGATGAACCTGGGTTCAATGGAGCCATCCAACCCGATGACGGCGCTGGCTATGGCGATTGTCGAACGGGCGGAAGCGCAGCGGATCGGAACGTCGCGCGACGTTGCCCGGGGCGACGCGATCTTCGAACAGGGCACCCCGCTGGACCGGGCGTTCATCCTGCGCTCCGGGCTGGTCAAGCTCGTCTATGCCACCGCGAGCGGCGAGGAATGGGTCAAGAGCCTGATCGTCGATCAAGGTCTGTTCGGCCCATCCGGGCAGGGCCCGTCCGACTCGATCGCCTTTTCGGCAGTGGCGGTCGAACGGTCAGCGTTGATCGTGTTCCCAATCGGCTGGCTGTCGCACGAGATCGCCGGATCGCCCGCGCTTGCCGCTGCCCATGCCCGCTTCATCGACTGGGTGCGGCTGCGCAAGGAAGCGCGCGAACAGGCGTTGCTGTGTCAGAGCGCGGAGGAACGCTATCGCGACCTGCTGGCCAGCGACGCCGATCTGATCGCGCGGCTGCCTCAGGCGGATATCGCCCGCTTCCTGCGAATCACGCCCGTGGCGTTCAGCCGGATCAAGCGGCGGATGCGGGGCGGGTGAAGGGCTTCGAACCGGCGTTGCCGAAATAGCCGGTCGCACCGGCGCGTCGTCCGCGACGCGGGTAGAGGATAGTGCGATTTCGGGATCTTGCCACCGCGTAATCGCGGTGGCGTCCTGGAGCGGGCGAAGGGATTCGAACCCTCGACCCCAACCTTGGCAAGGTTGTGCTCTACCCCTGAGCTACGCCCGCTCTCTGGCGCTTGGTGCCCTCTCGGAAGACCGAGGGGGCGGGGCAAGGTGGCGGCCTCTAGCAGCGGGTTTCGGGGTCCGCAAGCCCCGAATCGAAAGAAGCGAAAAGGGTTGGCCAGCAGGCCTGCAACGCCCACATAGAGCGCCGGTTTTTCGTACAAGGGATTCGCTGTGGCCACGCTGGGACTTTCCGCCGCCGACAAGGACGCCGTCGAGGCATTCCGTAAGGACATCGTCGAACCGTCGATGACCAAGCTGATCATCCTCGATTTCTGGGCGGAATGGTGCGGGCCCTGCAAGGCGCTGGCCCCGCTGCTGGAGAAGGTCGCGGCGGACTATGCCGACAAGGGCGTGGTGCTCGCCAAGATCGATGTCGATGCCAACCAGTTCATCGCGTCGCAATTCCAGGTGCGCTCGATCCCGACCGTCTATGCGATGTTCCAGGGCCAGCTGGTCGCCGACCTGACCAATGCCCGCACCGAAACCCAGCTGCGCGCCAATCTCGACCAGATATTGCGCCAGATCCCGGTCGAGAGCGACGCGGCGGCACAGGAGGCTGAGCTCGAACCGCTGCTGGCGATGGCAGCCGAGATCGCGGCGGGCGGCGACCATGAGCGCGCGCTGGTCGTCTATGACCAGATCGGCGAGATGGCGCCCGAGCATCCGCAGGTCGCGGCGGGACGCGCGCAGGCGCTGATCGCGCTGGGCCGGCTCGACGAGGCGCAGGCCGCGCTCGACGTGCTGCCCGACGATGTCGCCAAGACCCCCGAGGTCGAGCGCACGCAGGCCGCGCTGACGCTGGCGCGCGAAGCACCGGCCGATGACGAGCTGGCGGCGATTCGCGCGCGGGCGGCGGAGAACCCCGCCGATATGGACGCGCGCTACGAGCTGGCGCGCGCGCAGATGGCGGCGAACGACCGCGATGGCGCGGCGGAAACGCTGTTGGCGATGATCGCTGAGGACAGGGAGTGGAACGAGAGCGCCGCCCGTGCGCGCCTGCTCAAGCTGTTCGAGGCGGTCGGGCTGGAAGACCCGTGGGTGTCGGGCCAGCGCCGCAAGCTTTCCGCCATCCTGTTCGGATGACGACGACTCGGCTCTCGATCTTTCCGCTGCCGGGGGCGCTGCTGTTCCCGCGGATGCAGTTGCCGCTGCACATCTTCGAACCGCGCTATCGCGCGATGGTGACCGATTCGCTGGCGCGCGACCGGCGGATCGGGATGATTCAGCCGCACCCGGCCCTTCGCGAAGACCCGCGTGAGCCGGTGCCGCTGTTCGACATCGGTTGCGTTGGCCGGATCGCCGAGGTCGAGGCGCTGGACGACGGCAAGTTCGATATCGTGCTGGAGGGGCTGTCGCGCTTTCGCGTGCTGCGCGAGCTGGAGGTGGCGACGCTGTTCCGTCAGGTCGAGGCCGAGCTGATCGCCGACCCGGAGGACGAGGTGCTGACGATGGGCGAGCGGGCATCGCTCGAGCTCGAATCGCGGCGCTTTGCCGAACGGCAGGGCTATGCGGTCGACTGGAGCGCGGTGTCGCGGCTCGACGATGAGGCGCTGGTCAACGGCATCGCCCAGATCGCGCCGTTCGACCCGGCGGCGAAACAGGCGCTGCTGGAAGCGGATACGCTGAGCGATCGCGCCGAGCTGACCGTACAGCTGATGCAGTTCTTTGGCCGTCACGACAGCGACGAGGGCACGCTGCAATAGGCGCTACGCCATTTCGCCGTGCAGCAATTTCGGCGTCGCGCCCGATTCGCCGCGTGCCTCGGCCATGAACCAGTTCTTGAGCGCGGGGACCTTGTCCACCGCCGAGAGGCCGAAGCGGCGGGCGGCGTGGGCGGTCTTGCCGGGAATCCCGAACAAATGCGTCAGCGCGTCGGTGGCGACGCTGACCATGAAGGTGTCGAGGCTGCGCCAGCGCTGATAGCGCGCGAGCAGCTGGGGATCGCCCATGTCGAGGCCAAGCCGCTTGCCCTCGACCAGCACCTCGACCAGCGCCGCGACATCGCGGAAGCCGACATTGACGCCCTGCCCGGCGATCGGGTGGATACCGTGCGCGGCGTCGCCGACCAAAGCGAGGCGATCGGCGGTGATCGTCGCGGCGTGGTGGAAACCGAGCGGATGGCTGAAGCGGGGCCCAAGCGGACCGAGACGCCCGAGGAACCCGCCCATCTTCTTTTCCGCCTCGGCCAGGAAGCCGCGTTCGGAAAGCTTCATCATCCCCGCTTCCTCGTGCCGCTTGACCGACCAGACGATCGCCGAGCGATGGCCCTGTTCGTCGTCGACCAAGGGCAGGATCGCGAAGGGACCCTGCGGGTAGAAAATCTCGAACGCGGTGTTCTCGTGGCTATGCTCGTGGTGGAGCGAGGTCACGATCGCCGAATGATCATAGGTCCAGCGCGCGACATTGAGGTGCGCGGTATCGCGAGTCGGCGAGTTGCGGCCCTCGGCGCCGATCAGCAGCTGGGCACGAACCGTCTCACCGGTGCTGAGCGTGGCGGTGACGCCGTGGGGACCGCGCTCGACGTGCACTGCGCGGGTCTGCATCCGGATGTCGGCGAGCGGCGCCGCGTTCGCCGCGGCCATCAGCGCGGCGCGCAGATGGCGGTTCTCGAACATCGTGCCGAGCGCGCCTTCGCCGTCGAGCGGATCGAAATCGAGCTTGCCGGGCTCCAGCCCGTCGCTGACGCGGATGCTCTGAATCGGGCAACCCTTGCCAGCGAGCCGATCGGCGACACCGATCGCCTCGAGCATGCGCATCGGCGCTGCGGCGATGGCCGAAGCGCGACCGTCATGCGCCGCCGCGAGGATCACCGCCGGGTCGGCCGGATCGATGACGATGCTGGAAATGCCGTGGCGGTCGAGCGCGACCGCGAGCGCGCTCCCCACCAACCCGCCACCGAGGATAAGGAGGTCTGCCTGGCTCATGCCGCCGCATTACGCCAGCGGCTGCCTTGACGCCAGAGTCCGCAGGGTGGATGAATCCGGCAAAGCGGGACTTTCGAGACATTCAGGGACAATTGATGGCGAGCCGGGTGCAGCCGATGCTGTGGCGTGACACGATGAAGGCGGGGGCGAAACGCAGCGGCGCGCTGATCGGTGCGATCGCGCTCTATGTCCTTACCTTCGCCACCGTGCTGGCGATCGGCACCTATACGGGAACCGATCCGTCGCTGAACACGGCGGCGGGCGGGCCGGTCAAGAATCTGCTGGGTAGGCCAGGCGCGTGGCTTGCCGACCTGCTGTTGGCGACCGGTGGACCGGCGGTGGTGCTACTCGTCCCGGTTGGCCTGATCGTCGCGACGCGGCTGTGGAAGGGCAACCCGGTCGGCGCCTGGGGACGGATGCTGGGCGGAGCGGCGCTGGGCGTCGTGCTGATGAGCACGGCGCTGGCGTTTGTCTCCAGCCGCCCCGCGCTCGAATGGGAACTGCCCGGCAGCTGGGGCGGCGTTGTCGGGCTGTCGGTCGCGAACCTGCTGCGCTGGGGCCTCAACCTGGCGGGCGAGCCGATGGTGACCCTGTGGGGCGGGCGCGTCCTCGGCCTGATCGCGGGAATCACGGGCGTGGTGGTGTGGGCGCGCAGCGTTCAGCTCGAAGTATCGCAGCTGCGCCTGCCGCGCCGCGAACGCGCCGGGGCGGAAGCGGGCGAGATCGACGAGGATATCGACGACGCCGCCGACCTGTTCACCCCCGCCACCGCACCGAAACCACGCAAGATGGCGCTGCCCGATACCAGGCCCGGCCCGGTCATCGCCGACCCCGCGCCGCCGCCCAGCCCGCCCAAGGCCAAGCCGGTGCAGACCAGCCTCGACTTCAAGGGCAGCTACACATTGCCTCCGCTCGAGCTGCTCAAGCCCCCGCCCAAGAGCGGCAGCGCGGCGATCGACAAGGCCGGGCTGGAGCGCAACGCCCGACTGCTCGAAAGCGTGCTCGACGACTTCCATGTGAAGGGGCAGATCGTCGAGGTGCGGCCAGGGCCGGTCGTGACGATGTACGAGCTGGAGCCCGCGAGCGGGATCAAGGCGAGCCGCGTGATCCAGCTGGCCGACGATATCGCACGCAACATGTCGGCGGTGTCGGCACGCGTCGCGACGATTCCCGGGCGCAGCGTCATCGGGATCGAGCTGCCCAACGCCAAGCGCGAGATGGTGAGCCTGCACGAGCTGGTCGGCAGCGACAGTTTCGAGGACATGGGCGCGCAGCTTCCGATCGTGCTGGGCAAGAACATCGCCGGCGATCCGGTAATCGCGGATCTGGCGCCGATGCCGCATCTGCTGGTCGCGGGTACCACCGGATCGGGCAAGTCGGTCGGCCTCAACTGCATGATCCTGTCGCTGCTCTACCGGCTGACCCCGGACCAGTGCCGGATGATCATGATCGATCCGAAGATGCTGGAACTCAGCATGTACAAGGACATCCCGCATCTGCTCGCCGATGTCGTGACCGATCCGCCCAAGGCGGTGCGCGCGCTAAAATGGGCGGTCGAGCAGATGGAGGAGCGTTACCGGATGATGGCCTCGGTCAACGTCCGCTCGCTCGGCAGCTTCAACGACAAGGTGCGCCAGGCGCTGGCCAAGGGACAGAAACTCGGCCGCAAGGTCCAGGTCGGCTACGATCCCGAAACCCGCCAGCCGATGTACGAAGAGGAGACGCTCGAGCTCAACCCGCTGCCGCAGATCGTGATCATCGTCGACGAGCTTGCCGACCTGATGATGACCGCGGGCAAGGAAGTCGAGTTCCTGATCCAGCGACTCGCGCAGAAGGCGCGTGCGGCGGGTATTCATTTGATCATGGCGACCCAGCGCCCGTCGGTCGACGTCATCACCGGCGTGATCAAGGCGAACCTGCCGACCCGAATCAGCTTCCACGTCACGTCGAAGATCGATTCGCGCACCATCCTGGGTGAACAGGGCGCCGAGCAGCTGCTGGGCCGGGGCGACATGCTCTACATGCCCGGCGGCAAGCAGATCGCGCGCGTCCACGGGCCGTTTGTCAGCGACGAGGAAGTGATGGCGGTGGCCGATCACTGGCGCGCGCAAGGTGCGCCCGACTATATTCAGGCGGTTACGGAAGAGCCGGAGGGCGAGGAGTTCGCGCTCGACGGCGCACCCGATGGCGAGGACAGCCCCGAGGAACAGCTGTATCGCCGCGCGGTTCAGCTGGTCGCGGAAAGCCAGAAGGCGTCGACCAGCTGGCTCCAGCGCCAGCTGCGCGTCGGCTACAACTCGGCCGCGCGGCTGATCGAGCGGATGGAGAAGGACGGCCTCGTCTCGCGCCCCGACCATGTCGGGCGGCGCGAGGTGCTGATGGACCAGGACGGGCGGCCGCTGTAGCGGCGTTCCCACCGGCGTCATCCCGGCCTTGCGCCAGGATCCACGGTGCCGCGAGTGCTGAGCTGGAGCCTCAAGCCCACCGCCCGCGGCACCGTGGATCCCGGCACAAGGCCGGGATGACGGTTTGGGTGCGGTGAACGGTTCAGGTGCGCGATTCGGCGCGCCTCAGCTCTCCAGCTCGATCGTGCCGATCATCCAGTCGTGGAACAGCTTGACCGGGCGTTGTTCGAGCGCGCGGGGGCGGCACACGAACCAGTAGGAATAGGGGCTCTTCACCACCGGATCGAACAAGGTGGCGATGCGTGGGTCGTCTTCCGGCACCACGTGCGAATCGAGCATGAAGGCGATGCCGACGCCCTGCGCCGCCGCCTCGAGCAACAGCGAGCCCGAATCGAACAGGTCGACCGCGACCGGCTCGATATCCGGTACCCCGATCGCGTCACGCCAGATCTCGAAACTGTCGGCCATGTCGCGATGGACCATCACGGTCATGCCGTCGAGCTGCTCAGGCCGGGCAATTGCGTTCGGCCCATGGACCAGGTGCCGCGCCGCGACGAGGCGGATACGATTGCGGTCGAGACGACGACCGTAGAGCAAGGTGTCGATATCGCGCGCGAGCACGATCGCCGCGTCGAGTCCGTCGCCCAGACGCGACATACCATGGCCGCCGGTATCGATATCGAGATGAAGTTGCGGATGCATGGCACGCAATGCACCCAGATGCGGGAGCAGCCGTTGCGTCGCGAACAACGCTGGCGTGCCAAGGCGCAGGCGGAGCAATTCGACCCCGCTGGTCATCCCTTCGATCGCGTCGCTCATCGAATCGAGCGCCGGAGCGATCAGGCCCAAAAGCCGTTCGCCTTCGGCATTCAGCTTCATCGCCTGGTGCCGACGCTCGAACAATTGCTTGCCGATAAAGCGTTCCAGCGCCTGGACGCGACGGCTTAGCGCGGGCGATGAGAGCGCGAGCTCCTCCGCGGCAGCCTTGACCGAGCCAAGCCGCGCGACCTGAACGAACGCCTCGATGGCGGTGAGGGGAGGCAGTCTTCGCATAGCTTTTTGTGTGGTGCAGCGTTTCCGTTTGCAACCGATTATCAGGCAAGTCCTCCTGACAGCGGTTACAATGGCTATAAACCGCGATTGTTACAGATTGCAGAAACTGCAATCACGATACGATCTTTTCGCACTTGCACAATTTTACGCTGCACTGCACATAGGGCGTGCCTTTCAGGCATCCTCTCCTAAACCTTTCATGGGTCGGTCCCCTTGGGCCGGCCCTTTTTTTTGCCCGAATCAGTGGCGAAACGGTAGCTTATCTAGGCGATCCGGGCGTGCGTGCCTATCTGGCGCACTCACCCCGCAGAACCGCGAGGAAGGAGAGCCGATGGCCGATACCGACGCCCCGACACGCAAACTCCAGGTCGCCAATTCACGTCCCGAGGACAGCGGACGCGGCCTTGCCCATCTTCCGCGTACACTGATGGCCGAGCTGGGCCTGCAGCAGGGCGATGTGATCGAGATCGTTGGCAAGCGTACCACGCCCGCCCGCGCCGTCTTCCCCTATCCCGAGGATGAAGGACTCGAACTGCTGCGCATCGACGGGCTTCAGCGCGCCAATGCCGGAGTCGGGTCGGGCGATTTCGTCGAGATCCGCCGCGGCGAATCGCGTCCGGCAACCCGTGTGGTGTTCGCTCCCGCACGCAAGGATCTGCGCCTCGAAGGGTCGGCCAATGCACTCAAGCGCACCTTTATCGGGCGTCCGCTCGCCCAGGGCGATACCGTTTCGACCGTCGGCCAGCAGCGCGTGTCGGACATGCCGCCCAATGTGCTCCAGCATTTGCGCGCCCCGGCCTATGCGCTTCAGGAGATTCGCCTGACCGTGGTGTCGGCGACGCCGCGCGGCATCGTCCATATCGACGAGAATACCGAAGTCGAGCTGCGTGCCGATTATGAGGAAGCCAAGGAATTCCGCCGTGCCGACGTCACCTATGACGATATCGGCGGCATGGCGGGCACGATCGACCAGCTGCGCGAGATGGTCGAGCTGCCGTTGCGCTATCCCGAACTGTTCCAGCGGCTGGGCGTCGATCCGCCCAAGGGGGTGCTGCTTCATGGGCCGCCCGGCACCGGCAAGACGCGCCTTGCCCGTGCCGTCGCCAACGAAAGCGACGCCAGCTTCTTCCTGATCAACGGACCCGAGATCATGGGGTCCGCCTATGGCGAATCCGAGAAGCGCCTGCGCGAGGTGTTCGAGGAGGCGAATGCCAATGCGCCCGCGATCATCTTCATCGACGAACTCGATTCGATCGCGCCCAAGCGGGGACAGGTGACGGGCGAGGCGGAGAAGCGTCTTGTCGCGCAGCTGTTGACGCTGATGGACGGGTTGGAGGCGCGCGCCAATGTCGTGATCATTGCCGCGACCAACCGCCCCGAGGCGCTCGACGAGGCGTTGCGACGGCCGGGCCGCTTCGACCGCGAGATCGTGATCGGCGTACCCGACGAGCGCGGACGGCGCGAGATCCTGGGTATCCACACCCGCGGCATGCCGCTGGGCGAGAAGGTCGATCTGACCGAGCTGGCGCGCACCACCTTCGGCTTTGTCGGCGCGGACATCGCCGCGCTGGCGCGCGAGGCCGCGATCGAGGCGGTGCGGCGGATCATGCCGAAGCTCAATCTCGAGGAGAAGACAGTCCCCGCCGAGGTGCTGGAGACACTCGCCGTTACCCGCGAGGATTTCGTCGAGGCATTGAAACGCGTCCAGCCGAGCGCAATGCGCGAGGTGATGGTGCAGAAGCCCAACGTCCATTGGGAGGATGTCGGCGGCCTCGACGACGCACAGATGCGCCTCAAGGAAGGCGTCGAGCTGCCGATGAAGGACCCCGACGCCTTCCGACGGCTGGGCATCCGGCCGGCGAAGGGCTTCCTGCTCTATGGGCCGCCCGGCACCGGCAAGACATTGCTGGCCAAGGCGGTGGCGCGCGAGGCCGAGGCGAACTTCATCGCCACCAAATCGAGCGACCTGCTGTCCAAATGGTATGGCGAGAGCGAGCAGCAGATCGCGCGGCTGTTCGCGCGTGCGCGCCAGGTGGCGCCGTGCGTGATCTTCATCGACGAGCTCGATTCACTGGTGCCCGCGCGCGGGTCCGGCATGGGCGAGCCGCAGGTGACCGAGCGCGTGGTCAACACCATCCTGGCCGAGATGGACGGTCTGGAGGAGCTGCAGTCGGTCGTCGTGATCGGCGCGACCAACCGGCCGAACCTGATCGACCCGGCGCTGATGCGGCCGGGGCGGCTCGACGAGCTGATCTATGTCGGTGTGCCCGATGCGCCGGGGCGTGAGCGTATCCTCAAGATCCAGACCGGGAAGATGCCGCTGGCCGATGATGTCGACCTGGGCTCGATCGCCGAGCGGACCGAACGGTTCACCGGTGCGGACCTGGAGGATGTGGTACGCCGCGCGGGCCTGGCGGCACTACGCGAATCGCTCGATAACCGGCAGGTCACGATGGCGCATTTCGAAGCGGCGCTTGCCGATTCGCGCGCCACCGTCACGCCGGAGATGGAGGCGGAATATGCTCAGCTGGTCGCGCGAATGAAGCAAGACGCGGTGGCGTTGAACCCGATCGGGTTCATTGCCCCCGGGATGCTTCAGGGCCGGAAGAAGGACGCAGGCTGAACCAGCCGTAGAGGATCAGCAGCACGAGTGCGGCGGCCGCGGTGAAATAGGGCAGCGGCCGCCACACGCCATAGAGCGCGACGCCGATCGACGGGCCGAGGATGAAGGCCGCGCCGTTGACCGAGGTGACCTTGCCCGCCACCGATCCCTGCGCGGCCTGCCCCACCGCAAGGGAGGAACCCGCGGTGAAGCCCGGCCGCGAGAAGCCGAAGCCCAATGTCGCGAGGGCATAGCCGGTGGCGATTCCGTAGAGCGAACTCGCGTTCCCGGTGGCGAACGCGCCCAATGCGCTGAGCGACAGGCCGATCAGCATGAGCTGACGCGGCTTGAGGTTGAGCAGCGGGATGATTCCCCATTGCGCGAGCAGCGCTGACCCCGCACCCATCATCAGGACGAGGCCGGTCGCCTGAATCGCCTCGATCGGAGGGACGCCGAGCCGGTCGATGACCAGGAAGCCGATCACCTGCCCCGCCATCGCCTGCGCATGTCCAAGGACCAGTCCGCAGATCATCCAGGCGCGAACACGCGGGTCGAAATAGCCGATCGGCTCGATCTTGGGTTCGGTGGCGGCGGTGACACTCGCCCCGCTCGCCTGCCCGCCGATCGAGGGATAGCTGGTCACCGCGCCATGGCTGAGCGGCGCGTCCACGTCGCGCGGAAGGAAACGCGCGACGGTGAACACCATCAGCAGCGATGCCCCGCTGAAGATCAGCGCTGGCCCAGCCAGCCCGATCGTCGGACCGCCGCGCCACAGGTCACCCACCACCAGATAGGGCGCGATCGCCGGGCCAAGGATGGTGCCGAGACCGAACGCCGAGCCGAGCAGGGTAAGCGCCTTCGTCCGATCTTCACGGCTGGTACGTGCGGCGACGATCGCCTGCACCGCCGGCGGCGCGGCCGAGCCGAACCCACCATAGAGCATCCGCGCGCCCACGAAGAAGATGAAGGCGGTAGTGGGCGCGATCCAACCGTTGATCCCCGCCGCCAGGAACAGTCCGCAGAAGAACAAGGAGGCGGTCAGCCCCATCTGCCCCAGCAGCACCATGTTGCGCCGTCCGTGGCGGTCCGAGCGGTTCGCCCAGAAGGGCGCGACCAGGGTCCACAGGATCGCCGACACCGAGAAAGCGGCCGCGACCGCGCTGTCGGGAACACCGAGCGACCGGCCAAGCGCGGGCAGCACCGATTGCAATGCCGTGTTGCCCGCGGCGATGGTGAACATCACCAGGAACAAGAGCCCGAAGGTGCGGTCCCGCGTCAGGCTGGCCCCCGCTTCATTGGCGCGCTCGGTGTGCATCACGGTCGCCGCCCGCACGTTGCGAGACAAAGATCACGGCGACCGAACCGTTGCGCGGACACTTCATGGGTTTCCCGATGAAACGTTTCGGCGGCGTGCGCAACCGCCGCGGCGCGAAGAGCGTTAAGATGCGCACGAAGCTGATGACAGAGGCGTGGCAACTATCCTACAGCAACGTGACACCGACAGAGGGAAGTTGATGAACGGTTCGACCACGATTGCCCGCGCGAAGCGCAAGGCTTCGCGCCCCCTCTCGCCGCAGGCGCTGTTTCTCCAGGGATTTTTCAAGCATCCGGTGATGGTCGGATCGATCATCCCGTCCTCGCGCAAGCTGATCCGCAAGATGCTGTCGCGCGTCGATTGGGAGAGCACAAAGGTGTTCGTCGAATACGGCCCGGGCGTCGGCACCTTCTGCCGCCACGTCCTCGACCGACTGGCGCCAGACGCGAAATATATCGTGATCGACACCAACCCCGACTTCATCGCCTATCTGCGCCAGACCATCGTTGATCCGCGCTTTTCGGCGATCCACGGTTCGGCGGCGGACGTGAACGAGATCGTCGCCGATCATGGCGCGGACCATGCCGATTATGTGCTGTCCGGCCTGCCCTTCTCGACCCTGCCGGCGGGCGTGGGCGACACGATCGCGGAAGCGACGCAGCGCGTGCTGCGCCCGGGCGGCGCGTTTCTGGTCTATCAGTTCAATCCCAATGTCCGCAATTTCCTGACCCCGCACTTCCCCCGCATCGATGCCGATATGGAATGGTGGAACGTGCCGCCCGCACAGCTCTGGTGGGCGTGGAAGGATGAAGCCGCCGATTGACGGCGGCCCCCCGGCACATCACATCGGGGACATGGAACAGCTCAATCTTTCCGAATCGGAGTGGCGCCAGCGGCTCACTCCGGCGCAATATCACGTGCTGCGCGAAGCCGGGACCGAGCGCGCCTTTTCGGGCCATTACACCGACAACAAGGCCGACGGCGTCTATCGTTGCTCGGGCTGCCAGCTCGAGCTGTTCGACAGCGACGACAAATATGATTCGGGATCGGGTTGGCCGAGCTTCACCCGGTCTGTGGCGCCCGATCATGTCAACGAGCATGGCGATTCGAGCCACGGCATGGTCCGCACCGAGGTGCGCTGTGCGCGTTGCGACGGACATCAGGGCCATGTCTTCCCGGATGGGCCACCGCCGACGGGACTGCGCTACTGCATCAACTCGGTCGCGCTGGAATTTCGTCCGCGCGGCGACGGCGACGACGCCTGAATCGCATGCGATTGATCGGCTTGTGAGCCGCACGGTTCGCCGGTAGGTTCGCGCCACTTCCGATGCCCAAGAAATCCACCGCCCGCCCCGGCAAGTTTCGCCGCATCCTGAAATGGGTGCTGATCGGCGGTATCGCGCTCGCGATCGCCGGCCTCATCGCGCTGACGATCGCGGTCTATACCGCACGCGCCAATTTGCCGAGCTTCGAGGAGCTGAAATCCTCTCCCAACGGACAGATGATCCGTGTCCATGCCGCCGACGGCACCGTGATCGTCTCACTGGGGCCTAGCTATGGCGAGTGGATCGAATATTCGAAGATTCCCGCGCCGATGCGCGACGCGATGGTCTCGATCGAGGATCGCCGCTTCCACTCGCACTGGGGCGTCGATCCCGTCGCGCTGGCACGCATCACCAAGTTCGCGTTCGACCATCGCGGCACCGATCGCCGCCTCCAGGGTGCGTCGACCATCACCCAGCAGGTCGCGCGCACCATCTTTCTGTCGAACAAATATGACGTCAGCCGCAAGCTGCGCGAAATGGTGCTGGCGCTGGCGCTGGAGCGGAAGTTCACCAAGGACCAGATCCTCGAGCTGTACCTCAACAAGGTCTATTTCGGCGGTGGCGCATACGGCATCGATGCCGCGTCGCGCACCTTCTTCGGCCATCCGGCGACCAATCTGACCTTGTCCGAAGCTGCGGTGGTCGCGGGGCTGGTCAAGGCGCCGTCGCGTTATTCGCCGACTGCCGACGCCGAAGCCGCGATCGGCCGCGCGAGCGTGGTTCTCGACGTGATGGTCGAGACCGGCGCGCTCACCCGCGCCCAGGCCGACGCCGCGCGACCGACCGAGGTCAAGCTCGCCGCCGCGCCGAAGCAGAACAGCGTCCGCTATTTCACCGACTGGGCGCTACCCCAGCTCGAAGTGCTGATCGACGAGACCGAAGCGCCGCTCGACGTGTGGACCACGATCGACCTTCGCATGCAGAATGCCGCGACCCAATCGATCCAGGCGAACACGCCGGCCGGGGCACAAGGCGCGCTTGTCAGCCTCGACCGCGATGGCGCGGTGCGCGCGATGGTGGGTGGGCGCGACTATGTGACGTCAAACTATAACCGCGCGACGCAGGCGACACGCCAGCCGGGATCGGCGTTCAAGCTGTTCGTCTATCTTGCCGCGCTGGAAGCCGGGCACAAACCCGACGACCAGGTGGTCGACGAAGCCGTCACGATCGGCGGCTGGAGCCCGCGTAACAACTCCGGCCGCTTTTCGGGCGAGATGTCGCTGCGGTCGGCCTTCGCCTATTCGATCAACACCGTCGCCGCGAAACTGGGCCAGGAAGTCGGCTTCGGCACGGTCGCCGACATGGCACGCCGCTTCGGCATCACCACCCCGATCAATACCCAGCCCGCGATGGTGCTGGGCAGCAGCGATGTGCGGCTGATCGACATGACCCGTGCCTTCGCATCGGTCGCGAACAAGGGCGTCGGCGTCACCCCCTATGCGATTACCCGCGTCACCGCGAACGGGGCGGTGATCTACCAGCATGAGGTCGATACCTCGCGCGTGCTGGTCGCCCCCTATGTCGCGGCGCAGATGACCGATCTGATGCAGACCGCGGTCGCCACCGGCAGCGGGCGCGCCGCGCAGATCGATCGTCCGGTCGCGGGCAAGACCGGGACGACGACGTCGAACAAGGATGGCTGGTTCCTCGGCTTCTCATCAGGCCTCACCACCGGCGTGTGGATGGGCCGCGACGACGCCAAGCGCGTTGGCGGACTTCAGGGCGGCGCAGCGCCCGCGCGCGCCTTTGCCGCATTCATGCGCCCGGCCGTCGCAGGCCGCCCGGTCGAAGCGTTCGAAACCGAGGTGACCTTGCCCGAATGGCAGATCGAGCCGGACGAGGAAGTCTATGGCTCTCCCGACAACGGCATCTATGTCGACCAGGATGGCAACCCGATCCCGCGCGACGAGGCCAATCCCGACGCGGCACAGGGTGGTGCTCAGCAGCCTTCGGAAGACGGCGCGATCGATCAGGACTGGCTCGACCGGATGACGGGACGCGGCCAGCGCGATGCCCCACCGCCGCGCCGCGAACCCGCGGATCGCCCACCGCCGCGCGATTCAGGACGCGACAGTCCGCGTCCGCTTCAGGAATCGCGACCGAACGAGTGAAGCCGCATCGCGTTTGCGCGCAGCCAGGCGCGCTCGCGGACGGGGTCCTTGCCGTAAAGTTGCCGGACGACCGCGTGGAAAGCCGCGCTGTGGTTCATATGAACGCGATGCGCGACCTCATGCGCGACGGTAGCGCGGCGGACAGCGGGTGGAGCGAGGATCAGTCGCCAGCTGTAGCGAATCACGCCGGATGAGGCGCAACTGCCCCATCGTCCCGCAGGATCGCCGATCCCGACTCGAGCGACGGTGACGTCGGCGAGCGCAGCATATTCGGCGGTTTCGGCGCTCAGCGTGTCGAGCGCGGTCTTGCGAAGCCAGCGTTCGATGCGGCGCTCATAGCCTTCGCGCGGACCGCCGACGATCAGTTGGCCGTCGTCGAGCACCGGGGTACGCGGAAAGCCGCTGTCCCAACCAAGACCGATCTCCTCGCCCAGGAAGAGGATCGTCGCGCCCGGTTCGAACGGCGCCGGCGCCGTGCGGCGTTCCAGCGCGCGCGCAATCCATTCATGCTGCTGCTGCGCCCATCGCATCGCTTCGCCCAAGGGCGCGCGCGGCGGGAGCGTGAGGCGGATTTGGCCGGTGGCATTATCGACCGAGAGCTTCATCCGCCGCGCACGCGGATGGCGGACGACCTCGATCGGATGGTTCACAACAGCCTGTCGACCATATGATGCTCGAGATCGCCGGCGACATCCTCGGAGATCGTCCAGCCGCGTACCGATTCACCGGCGGCGTGCACCGCCTCGCGATCCCCGCTCACCAGATAATGCCAGTCGGGCAGCGGTTCGTCATTCGCGCGCAGGCGATAGGCGCAGGTGCGCGGGAGCCAGGCGATATCCTCGACATTGTTCGCGGTGAGCCGCACGCATTCGGCGACATAGACGCGGCGATGCTTGTAATCGCTGCAGAAGCCGGTTTGGCGATCGAGTAGGCGACAGGCAACATTGGTCGCGTAGAGATCGCCGGTATCCTCATCCTCGATCTTGTGCAGGCAGCATTTGCCGCAGCCGTCGCACAATGCTTCCCACTGCGCGCGGTCGAGGGTCGAGAGCGGCTGCTCCCAGAAGGGCGTTACCCGATCCAGCGCTCGATCTCCGCGACGATCGCCTGTGGATTCTGGTCCTGCGGCAACAGCGCGATCGGTTCGCCCTTGGGGCCGATCAGATAGGCCTGGCGGCCATGATCCATCAGATAGCCGCTCGGCGTCTCGCGCTTGGCATAGGGGACGCGATAGACCTTCGCCGCCGCATCGACCTGCGCCGGCGTGCCCGTCAAACCGACCATGCGCGGGTAGAAGGCGGCGGTGAACTCCTTGACCACCTTGGGCGTGTCGCGCGCCGGGTCGATCGTGACGAAAATCGGCACGATCCGTTCCGAAAGCTTGGGATTGCTCTTGTCGAGCAGCTTCATCGCGCCGCCGATATTCTGCACATCGACCGGGCAGACATCGGGGCAGAAGGTGTAGCCGAAATACATGATCCGGTATTTGCCGGCGAAGTCGGTGTCCTTCACCGTCTTGCCATCGCCATTCACCAGCGTGAACGGCCCCCCGATCGAGGCGCCGGCCAGCGGCGCATCGGCGAGGGACTTGCTGCCCGGTGTGCCCGCGCCGCAACCGGCAAGGACAAGAGCGAATGCGAAGGCGGGGATGAGCAACCTGTTCATGGCGCCGCCCGCAATGATCTGATACGGGGCGAGTTGCAAGGTTTCCCAGTCATCAGGGGCGTCGTTCGATCATGACTTTCCGCCTGTCCAGGCCGGTTTTCGCCGCGGCGCTGCTCGCGCTGGCGCTTCCCGTGGCCGCCCAGCAGTTCTCCGACAGCTATAATTTCCTGAAGGCCGTCCGCGACCAGGACGGCAACAAGGTGACGGACATGCTGAACCAGCCGGGCCAGACCATCGTCAACACCCGCGATGCCAAGGGCGAAGCGGCGATCCATATCGTCACCAAACGGCGCGACCAGGTCTATTTGAACTTCATCCTGGCGCGCGGCGGCAATGCCAATCTGCAGGACGGCGCCGGCAATACCCCGCTGATGATGGCGGTGGACGTGGCCTGGCCCGAGGGCGTCGCGCTGCTGCTGTCGAAGCGTGCCGCCGTCAATATGGGCAATAATGGCGGCGAGACCCCGCTGATCCGCGCGGTGCAGCGCCGCGATATCGAGATGGTCCGCACCCTGCTGAACGCCAAGGCCGATCCCGACCAGCGCGATCGGCTGGCGGGTCTGAATGCGCGCGATTATGCAGCGCGCGATACGCGTTCACCGGTGATCGCGCAGCTGCTCAAGGATGCACCCAGCATCCAGAAGCGCGCGGTTTCGGGGCCAAGCTTCTAATCCCCTTCAGCCGTTCCGGCCGATTCCCTCGGCATCGGGATCGGTCAGGGCGATCACCCGGCGCGCGGCGCGGCGGGCAAAGGCGAGCGTGCATTTGCGCCGCGTCGCGCTGGCGAGCGGCACCGTCCTTGCCTCCCGCACGATCGCCGCATCATAGCGATCTGCGACGATCACCCCGCAGCGTTCGGGCAGGAATCCGGGCGTTTCGAGCGGCGTGAGGTCGAACCCGGCGGGCACCGCCCAGAAGAAGCGGTCGCAATGGGCGAGATAGTCGCTCCACTTGCCGTCCCCGACCAGATCGGCACGCGACACCTTCACCTCGACGATCACCACTTCGCCCCGCGCGGTGAGCGCCATCAGATCGGCGCGACGCCCGTCGCCCAGCGGCACCTCGGCCATCGCCACGCAATCGTGGCGCAGCAACATCCGGCATACGCCGCGGGTTACCTCAGCGGTGAGCTGGGCAGCGGCCGGGGTCGTTGATTCGGGATTGGATTCGGAAGCGGGGATGGTGGAAGCCATCCCCGCCCCGTAGAACATTTACCGAACAAACAAAAGGTTCAACGGTAGAAGACGTGGTTGCCGACGCTGCCCACGCGCGCGCGGCGCCAGCCGGGCGAAACGTAGCGGGCATGGAAATAGAGCGCGTCGGACACGCGGCTGTCCCACATATCGTCCCGTGCGACCTTGGCGACCGCAAGCGCGGTCTTCCAGGCGCGCGAGCCTTCCGACGGCTGCGGCAGCTGACCGCCGCGGACGAAGGAGAACTGACCGCGCTGCTTGAGCACGCCGCACACGGTGCGCGGGAAGCGGCCCGATTCACTGCGGTTGAGGATCACTTCGGCGACTGCGAGCTGACCTTCGAGCGGTTCGCCCTTCGATTCATAATAGACGCCGATGGCGAGGCAGTTGAGCTCTTCGTCATCGACGGCGAGCGGCTGCGCGGCAACCGCGGCGGCGAGCGACGCATAATCGCTGTCGTCACCGTCATCGGAACTCACGGGAGTCTGAACCACCGCCTGGGTGGAAACGGCCGGCGCCTCGAGATCGGCGAGCGCTTCGGCCATCGTCGGAACCTGTTGCGGTTCCGGGGTGTTATTGCTGGCGGGCGACGCGGTTTCGGCTTGCCGGGCCACACCCGGAGCGGTCGCGCCAATGCCTGCGGCAAAGGCAATTGTCACAGCCGCGATAATCGCGGCGCGAGCGGAAAAGGACATTCAACTTCGATACTATGCGGTTGGCGCGCGATCCGGTCCGTATCTTTGTTCTTCAACAAAGGACCGGTCGGGCTTTCCCCCCGACTGCGTAACCGGCGGTCTCACACCCCGACGGCACAACGCTACTTAAACGTGCGCGGCCTTTGACCGGATGGTTACGGGGTGTCAACTAAATGTGAGCGTTTCAGCGGCGAACCGTTCCGCCCCCGCGATATCCAGTTCAACCACCCATAGATCGGAATCGCGGCTGCGACGGCGCTGCCAATAGTCCGTAACGGCGCCATCATCGCTGAATTCGGCGGGTCCGGAATGGACCAGCGCGGGCTCGCCGTCCGGGCCGATTCCGCGTTCGTAGAAGCCCGGCTGGCCGCCACGCTCCAGCGTCAGCACCAGGATCGCCCCCGCTTCCGCATCGCCCCGGGCCAGCACCATCGCGCTTCCGCCAGCGGCATTGACCCGCCGGACCAGCGCATTGACGAGGAGTCCGGCGGCGAGCCGCGCCATCAGGGACGGTAGCCGGGCAGACCCGCGAGCGGGATCCGCGATTTCATGAAGGTGCCGGTGCCGCGCGCCGCCTCCTCCCCTTCGGCATCGATCAGCCGCGCTTCGGCCACGAACACGCGGCGTTGTCCGCTGACCCAACGCCCCTCCGCGATCACCGGCCCCGGCCCCAACGGACGGGTGAAGAGCAGGTTGAACGCGGTGGTGAGCAGGAAGCGGTCGGTGACCAGGCTGTTGCACG
The DNA here is from genome assembly GCF_059415525.1 of Sphingomonas sp. GW821-FHT10C01. Lineage (NCBI taxonomy): Bacteria > Pseudomonadati > Pseudomonadota > Alphaproteobacteria > Sphingomonadales > Sphingomonadaceae > Sphingomonas > Sphingomonas sp. GW821-FHT10C01. The sequence goes on from NZ_JBWKNK010000001.1 coordinate 161,089, forward strand.
CATAGAAGGCCGCATCGTCCAGCATCTTGAAATAGCTGGTGCCATGCGCCGCGCCGCCCGCATGGAAATGACGCTCATCGATCGTGAAGTGGATCCGCGCTTGGCCGCTCGCGGGAATTTCGAGCCGCGAGTCGAAGAATCGGTTGATCGGGGCGGCGGCGTAGAGCGATTCGAGCGCGCGATAATGCGCTTCCGCACCAACCGCCGATTGGGCCGGTTCAGGCGGCGGCGTCACGCGACTCCGTCCCCGCGAGTAGCGCATAGAGCGCGTCGGCCGAACCCGCGCCGCGTAATTTCGCGGTGAAGACACGGTCGCGCAGGCGACGCGAGACGCGCGCCAACGCCTTGAGATGCTCGGCCCCGGCATCGGGGGGCGAAAGCAGCGCAAACACCAGATCCACCGGCAGATCATCGACCGAGGCGAAGTCGAGCGGCTTGTCGAGCCGAACGAACAGGCCGCGCACATGCGTCAGCCCGGCGATCTTGCCATGCGGAATCGCGATGCCGCCGCCAAAGCCGGTCGAACCGAGCTTTTCGCGCGCAGCGAGCCGCTCGCTCGCCTCCGCCGCTTCGAGACCATAAGCCGTTGCCGCAGCCTCGCCGAGCAGCGCGAAGAGTTTCTTCTTGCTGCCCGCCGGGGTTCCCGAGCGCACGGCTTCGGGTTTCAAAAGATCGCCAAGATCGTTCATCGTGCGGTGATCAGGCAGCCCGGTTGGGTTCGACCCAGCCGATCGTTCCGTCCGCGCGGCGATAGACCATGTTGTAATTGCCGGTGCCGCTGTTCTTGAACAGCAGCGCGTTGGTGTTGCGCAGATCGAGCATCATCACCGCGTCCGAGACGCTGGCATCGGGCACATCCACCCGAGTCTCGGCGATGACCGGAGGCGCGTCGACGACATCGTCCTCTTCCTGGTCGATCTGGAAGACGGTGTAGCCCGCGTCGAAGGCCGCATCGAGCGCCGCCTGAGCGTGGCCGTTATTGCGATCCTTGAGCCGACGCGTGTAGCGGCGCAGCTGCTTCTCGATCTTGTCGGCGGCGCCGTCGAACGCGAGATGCGCCTCCGGCGCGGCGTGCGATCCCTTGAGCACCAGCCCCTGCATCACATGCGCCACGATGTCACAGGTGAAGCCGTAATCATGCGGCCCCTTGCCGAACGTCACCTGAGCTGAAATTGCGCGGGAGAAATATTTGTCGGCGATACCCTGGAGCCGGTCTTCCACGTGCTGCCGGATGGCCTTGCCCGTATCGACCCGATGACCCGAAACCCGGATATCCATATCTTCCTCCGTCAATATGAGGTGCAACTAGGAACGCACCCGACGCCCGTCAACCGGACGCAGGCTTGCCCCATAGCGGCTCCTCGAACCCGGCCATGAACGCCGAATGGCGGGCCAGTTCTTCGTCGCTCGGCGCAAAAACGCGCGCCGGGCGTGCATTACTCTTGACCGCGGCGGCCTCCACCCGCTCGCTCGCCGCCGCGGCCTCGACCGCGAGGCCCAGCGCGATCTGCCGTCCGCCGGTCAGCTCGATGAACACCTGTGCCAGCAGCTGCGCGTCGAGCAGCGCGCCGTGCAGTTCGCGCGCCGAAAGGTCGATGCCGTAGCGGACGCACAGCGCATCCAGCGTGTGCTTGGCGCCGGGATGCTTGGCACGCGCCATGGTGAGCGTATCGACGATGCGCTCGACCGGTAGCAGCGGGCGACCGCAGCCCTTCAGCTCGCCATTGATGAAGCCGAAATCGAACATCGCGTTGTGCGCGATAAGCGGACAATCGCCCAGAAACTCGATCAGCTCGTCGCAAATCTCGGGGAAGCGCGGCTTGTCGGCCAGGAACGCTTCGGACAGGCCATGCACCGCGAACGCCTCGACCGGCATGTCGCGATCGGGGTTGAGGTAACGGTGGAAGCTACGGCCGGTCGGGACGCGGTTGACCAGCTCGACACAGCCGATCTCCACCAACCGGTGCCCTGCGTTGAAGCTGAGGCCGGTGGTTTCGGTATCGAACACGATTTCCCGCATGAGTCGATTATCGGCCTTCCGCGCCCGCTAAGCAAGCGATCACCGCACGAACCGCGCCGCGCGTCTCCTCCAGCGAACCGCCGGTCGGAATCACGAAATCGGCGCGTTCGCGCTTTTGCGCATCGGGCATCTGCTTGGCGAGGATCGACTCGAAGCGCTCGATCGTCATGCCCGGCCGGGCGAGGACGCGCGCGCGCTGCACCTCGGCGGGCGCCGAGACCACGGCGATCCGGTCCACCTGCTGCCAACCGCCCGCCTCGAATAGCAGCGGGATGTCGAGCACCACCAGCCGCCGATCGCGATTCGATTCGAGAAACTGCGCCCGTTCATGGGCGATAGCGGGGTGGACGATCGCCTCGAGCCGCTTGAGCGCATCGGGATCGCCGAACACGGCCTTGCCCAGCAGCGGGCGATCGACTCCGCTTTCCCCGGTCGTGCCTGGAAAGGCCGCCTCGATCGCGGCGACCAGTCGCCCGCCCGGCCCCTGTAGTCGATGGACCTGCGCATCGGCATCGAACACCGGCACGCCCGCGTCCGCGAACATCGCCGCGACGGTGGACTTGCCCATGCCGATCGATCCGGTGAGGCCGAGGATCAGCATCAGGCGGTCAACAATGCCCGCAATTGCGCGTCATGCTCACGCGGGGGTGCCTTGCCGAAGAACAGTTCGAAGGCGAGCGCGGCCTGACCGATCAGCATTTCCAGCCCGTCGACCGTCTCCAGATCGCGCGCACGCGCGGCGGCGAGCAGCCCGGTCTCGAGCGGGGCGTAGACCGCATCATAGACCACCGCGTCGTCGGGGAGATTGTCGAGATCGAGATCGAGCGGGGGCTGGCCGGTCATTCCCAGCGAGCTGGCATTGACCAGCAGCGCCACCGGCGGGATCGGCGCGTTCAGCGCGACCACATCGCCCTTCAGCCCGAAGGTCGCAAGCAATCCCATCGCCTTGAGGGGCGAGCGGTTGAGGATCGTCACATGCCCGACCCCAGCGCGTGCCAGCGCGAACAGGATCGCTCGCGCCGCGCCGCCGGCGCCGACCACGGCGACCGGCGCGCCCTCCAAGTCGAACTCGGCGAGCGGGGCGTAGAAGCCGGCGGCATCGGTATTGGTACCGATGAGCGATCCGTCGGCGCTGCGGAAGACGGTGTTGATCGCGCCGATCGTGTCGCGCACGCCGCCGGGATCGGGGACGTGATCGAGCGCGGCGATCTTGTGCGGGGCGGTGATGTTGCAGCCGCGCCAGTTCGGATCGTCGCGGCGCGAGGCGAAGAAGTCCGCCAGCCCCTCGGCGGTGACATGCGTCTTGCCGTAGGCGGCGGCGAGGCCGAGCTTGTCGAGCCAGAAGCCATGGATCAGCGGCGATTTGGACTGGGCGATCGGGTCGCCGATCACTTCGGCGAAGGGAGTGGTGGTCATGACGTCAACACGCCTCTCGTGCGTAGATAATCGAGGATATTGAGCAAGGGCATGCCCAGGATCGTGTAGTGGCTCCCCTCCATCCGGGAGAAGAGCTGAACCCCCGCGCCCTCGACCCGGTAGCAGCCGACGCAGCCCGAGATCGCGGGCCATTCGGCATCGAGATATTCGGCGATGAACGCGTCGGAGAGCGGCCGCACCAGCAGCCGCGCGCGATCGACATGGCGCCAGACCGGGCGGCCATTTTCGGCGATCACCGCGGCGCTGTAGAGATCGTGGCGCTTGCCCGAAAGCAATTTGAGATGCCGTTCGGCATCGGCACGGTCGACCGGCTTGTCGAGCAGGGTGCCATCCTCGATCGCCACCACGGAATCGCAGCCGAGCACCAGGGTCCCGGGAACACGCTGGCTGACCTTGAGCGCCTTCAGCTCGGCGAGCGCATCGGCCAAGTCGCGCGGCGCAACTTCGCGCATCGCCGCCTTGGCCGCGTCCTCATCGACATGCGCGGCGAGCGCTTCATGCGGGACACCGGCGGCGGTGAGCATCGCGCGGCGCGACGCGCTGGTGGAAGCGAGCACGATCATTCGGCGCGAACCCCGGACCCGGCTTCGCGTTCATTGCACAAGGTGATGATCGCCGCGGCGGTTTCCTCGATCGAGCGACGGGTGACGTCGATCACCGGCCAGCCATTGTCGGCGAACATGCGCCGGGCATAGGCAACCTCGCGCTGCACCGCCTCATGCTCGACATAGGAGGTCTCGTTCTGCTGGTTGAGCGAGAGCAGCCGGTTGCGGCGGACCTGGATCAGCCGTTCGGGACTGGTGGTAAGACCGACGACCATCGGGTGACGCAGCGCGAACAGGGTCGGCGGCGGCGGGGATTCGGGAACGATCGGAATGTTCGCCACCTTGAACCCGCGATTGGCGAGATAGATCGACGTCGGCGTCTTCGATGTGCGCGACACGCCGGCGAGGACGATATCGGCCTCCTCCCAATTCTCCCAATTGACGCCATCGTCATGGGCGATGGTGAACTGGATCGCGTCGACGCGCGCGAAATAGGCGGCGTCGAGCGTGTGCTGCCGCCCGGGCCGGGCCTTCATCTCCTGCCCCAGCATACTGGAGAGTGCGTGATTGACCGGATCGAGCGGCGCTACTGCGGGCAAGCCGATCGCCCGGCACCGCGCCTCGAGCGTGCGGCGGATCTCGGGATTCACCAGCGTGAAGATCACCAGGCCGGGATTCTGAGCGATTTCGCCTAGGATGCGTTCGAGATGCGTCTCGCTGCGCACCATCGGCCAGAAATGGCGCAGCACCTCGACATCGTCGAACTGGGCCAGCGCCGCCTTGGCGATATTCTCCAGCGTCTCGCCGGTGGAATCGGAGAGCAAATGAAGATGCAGACGCATCAGCTGGGCAGATCTGTGGAAAACATGGGGAAAATCGCTAGCGCAACCGCGAGGGCACGCCAAGCGGCCCGATCGGTCCACGATCCGGCCAATTCATCCACAACGCGTTCCACATGTCCCCGGATGCACACACAGCCTGTGGATGATGTGGACAAGAGCCGCGACTCTGCAGCGAATCGCGGGCGATTCCAGCGTCAATCTGTTGGCAGAATCGGCACAAACGCCTAAGCCCCGGCATCCACGCACCAACAAACAACAACATCCTTCTTTGAATCTTTTCTTCTTTTAGAAGATGGAATGAGCGGTCCTGTGAATTCGAACCCCAAACCCTCCAAGCCCCTCCTCAAAGTGCTTTCCGGCGAACGCGTCGATGCTCCGCCGATGTGGCTCATGCGTCAGGCAGGCCGATACCTTCCCGAGTATCGCGCGCTGCGTGCGGAAAAGGGTGGCTTCCTGGAGCTGGTCAACGACAGCGAAGCCGCGGCCGAAGTCACGCTTCAGCCGATCCGACGCTTCGGCTTTGACGGCGCGATCCTGTTTTCCGACATCCTCGTCGTGCCGCACGCGCTGGGGCAGGATCTGTGGTTCGAGGCGGGCGAAGGACCGCGGCTGGCACCCCGGCTGGTCGATCATGCGCTGGAAAGCCTCACAGCGGCCCCTGAGCGGTTGAATCCGGTGTACGGGACCGTTCGCCGGGTTACGGCCTCACTTCCCGCTGAAACCGCCTTCCTGGGCTTTGCAGGGAGCCCCTGGACCAACGCAACCTATATGGTCGCCGGCCAGGGCAGTCGCGACCAGAGCGAAACACGGCGCATGGCCTATGGCGATCCAGGCGCATTCGGGACGATCATTGATGCGATTGTCGCCATGTCGATCGACTATCTGGCGAAGCAGGTCGAGGCGGGCGTCGAAGCCGTGCAGCTGTTCGACAGCTGGGCCGGCTCGCTCTCACCCTCGCAGTTCGAGCGCTGGGTGATCGCACCCAACGCTGCGATCGTCGCGGGGCTGCGCACGCGGTGTCCGCAGGTGAAGATCATCGGTTTTCCCAAGGGCGCGGGTGGCAAGCTCGCCGCCTATGCGCGCGAGACCGGGGTGGATGCGATCGGGCTGGACGAGACGGTCGATCCCGCCTGGGCACATCGCGAATTACCCACTGGGCTGCCCGTGCAGGGCAATCTCGATCCGCTCGCGCTGATTGCCGGCGGCACGGAGCTGGAAACCGCGGCGCGGCGCGTGCTTGATGCGCTGTCGGATCGTCCCCATATCTTCAATCTCGGGCACGGCATCCAGCCGGATACGCCGATCGCCCATGTCGAGCAGCTGATCGATATCGTTCGGGGGACGGCCAAGTGAGCGGATTTCTGGGCGCCGCCTATCTTTGGGTCAAAGCGGCGCACATCATCTTCGTCATCTTCTGGATGGCGGGACTGTTCATCCTTCCGCGCTACCTCGTCCATCATCAGGAAGCGCTCGGTGATGCGGTTCAGGCCAAGGCCTGGGCGGATCGCGAGGCAAAGCTGCGCCGCGTGATCCTGACGCCGGCGATGGCATTGGTGTGGATCCTCGGTATCGCGCTTGGCGCCAATCTTGGCCTGTTCGAGGGCGGCGCGGGACTTGGCTGGCTCCACGCCAAACTGCTGCTCGTCGTGCTGCTGTCGGGCTATCATGGCTGGGCGGTCAGCTATTCGAAGCGACTTACCGCCGGACAAGGAAGCCTCACGTCCCGCCAATTGCGGATGATCAACGAGATCCCGGCGATCTTCGTCGCGCTGATCGTTGTACTGGCCGTGGTGCGTCCCTTCTGACGGCTTGACTTGAATCAAGCCCGAACCTAACGCCCAACTGTCGTGCCACCCTCCCGGTGGCCGCGGCATCCTTCCTTTTTCCTCAAGCCATCGCAGCGTCTCAACGCCCGGAAACCTTCCCAGCGATCGCCACACGGACTCCCCCAAAATGCATCTCAAAGACCTCAAGAAAACTCCCCCCGCCGAGCTGGTGACGATGGCCGAGGAGCTCGGCGTCGAAAGCGCCTCGACGCTCCGCAAACAGGATCTGATGTTCGCGATCCTCAAGGCTCAGGCCGAGAATGGCGAGCAGATCATGGGCGAGGGCACGATCGAAGTACTCCAGGACGGCTTCGGCTTCCTGCGCAGCCCGCAGGCGAACTATCTCGCCGGCCCTGACGACATCTATGTTTCGCCCAACCAGGTTCGCAAGTTCGGCCTGCGCACCGGCGATACGGTTGAAGGCGAGATCCGCGCGCCCAAGGACGGCGAGCGCTATTTTGCTCTGACCAAGCTGGTCAGCGTCAATTTCGACGATCCCGATGCGGTGCGTCACCGCGTCAATTTCGACAATCTGACGCCGCTCTATCCGGAGCAGAAGCTGACGCTCGATCCCGCCGACCCGACCGTAAAGGACAAGTCGGCGCGCGTGATCGACATCGTCTCACCGCAGGGCAAGGGCCAGCGTACGCTGATCGTCGCGCCGCCCCGCGTCGGTAAGACGGTGATGCTCCAGAACATCGCCAAGGCGATCACCGACAACCATCCCGAGGTGTTCCTGCTGGTCCTGCTCATCGACGAGCGGCCCGAGGAAGTCACCGACATGCAGCGTTCGGTGAAGGGCGAGGTGGTCAGTTCCACGTTCGACGAGCCGGCCACTCGCCACGTCGCGGTCGCCGAGATGGTGATCGAGAAGGCCAAGCGCCTGGTCGAGCACAAGAAGGATGTCGTGATCCTGCTCGACTCGATCACCCGCCTTGGCCGCGCCTACAACACCGTGGTCCCGTCGTCGGGCAAGGTGCTGACCGGTGGTGTCGACGCCAACGCGCTCCAGCGTCCGAAGCGCTTCTTCGGTGCCGCGCGTAACATCGAGGAGGGCGGTTCGCTCTCGATCATCGCCACCGCGCTGATCGATACCGGCAGCCGCATGGACGAAGTCATCTTCGAAGAGTTCAAGGGCACCGGCAACTCGGAAATCGTGCTCGACCGCAAGGTCGCCGACAAGCGCGTCTTCCCGGCGCTCGACGTCGGTAAGTCGGGCACCCGCAAGGAAGAGCTGCTGGTCGATAAGGGCAAGCTCAGCAAGATGTGGGTGCTGCGCCGCATCCTCATGCAGATGGGCACCATCGATGCGATGGAATTCCTGCTCGACAAGATGAAGGACTCGAAGACCAACGAGGACTTCTTCGATTCGATGAACCAGTAAGCGGGTTTGGGGGTTTAACAGGGCATGTCTGAACTCTGGGGGCATATCGTCCACGACTTCGCGGGACTGTTCGCTGGCGATGCCAGCGCGTGGTTCGCGTTTGGTCAGGTGATCCTGATCGATATCGTGCTGGCGGGCGACAACGCCATTGTCATCGGTGCGCTGGCGGCGGGCCTGCCCGCGGATCAGCGCAAGAAGGTGATCCTGATCGGCATCATCGCCGCACTGGTGCTGCGCATCGGTTTCGCGCTGGTGGTAACGCAGCTGATGGCGGTGATCGGCCTGGTCTTCGCGGGCGGTGTGCTGCTGCTGTGGGTCGCCTGGAAGATGTATCGCGAGATCGTCGTTGGTGGCCACAACCCCGGATCGCCTGAGATCGAGGGCGACGAGCATTCGGGTCTTAAGCCCGCGAAGAGCTTTGCCGGTGCTGCCTGGGCGGTCGCAGTGGCCGATGTGTCGATGAGCCTCGACAATGTCCTGGCCGTCGCAGGCGCGGCGCGCGCGCATCCAGGCATCCTGATGGTTGGCCTGGTAATTGCGGTCGCGCTGATGGGCGTCGCGGCGAACATCATCGCCAAGTACATCGAGCGTTACCGCTGGATCGCTTGGATCGGACTGTTGGTGATCATCTATGTCGCTGGGTCGATGATCTATAACGGGGTGATCGACAAGAATATCGGGATCCTGCAGCTCTTCCAGTAAGCTGCTGATCTGGAACAAAAACGGGCGGCGTCCAACGTGGGCGCCGCCCTTTTCGTATCAGCCGATATGCTCGGCGAAGAAGGCCTCGGTCCGGCTGTCGGCGAGCTGGGCGGCAGCGTCCGAGCGGCGATTGCCCATCTCGGTCGCGAAGCCGTGATCCTCACCGGGATAGTCGTACAGTGTCACGCGGGGATGATCGTCCAGCCCCTCATGCATCTTCGCCTGCACCTCGGGTGGGACAAAGCCGTCATTGCCGGCGATGTGGAGCAGCAGCGGCCGGGCGATGGCGTGCTTCTCTCCGAGTAGCCCGTCAACCCCGACCGCATAATAGCCGACGCTGGCGTCGGAGTCGGTGCGCGCTGCGGTCATATAGGCGAGGCGGCCGCCCAGGCAGTAGCCGGTGACGCCGACCTTGGTGCCCGTGGCAGCGCGGGCGGCGCGGATCGTCGCTTCGATATCCTCGATCCCCTTGTCCTGATCGAACTTGCCGAACAGATCGAGCCCGCGCCGGAACTCATCAGGCACGTCGGGATCGAGCTGAATGCCGGGATCGAGCCGCCAGAACAGGTCGGGCGCGAAGGCGACATAGCCTTTCGATGCCCAATGATCACACTTGCGGCGAATGCCCTCGTTCACGCCGAAGACCTCCTGGATGACGATGATGGCACCGCGCTGTGATCCTTCAGGATCGGCGCGATAGGCGACAAAGCTGCCGTGGCCGTCGAGGCTATGGATCGTTGTGGTCGCCATTTTGGTCTCCTGTCAGAGGTGGCGCTGCTCATGATCGAGCAGCCATTGCTTGGTTGTCGGACCCTCGCCCGACGAATAGGATCCCAATGCTCCGCCCGCGCCCAGAACGCGATGGCAGGGAACGACAATCGGGAACGGATTGCGCGCGCACAATTGGCCGATTGCCCGTGGACCGGAATCGAGCTGGCGTGCGAGCTCGCCATAGCTGGCGATTTCACCATAGCGTAGCGCGATCAGGCCCGCGCGGAGCACGCGACCGCGCGAAGAAGCGATCTGCGGCAACGGGAGATCGAAGTTCCTGAGATCGCCTGCGAAATAGGATTCGATCTGATCTGCGGCGTTTCGGATGGCTGCGGCTTCACCGTGTCGCAGGCTGCCTTCCACGCCCAGATCGATGCGGGTCAGCGTTTCGTCGTCGCCTTCGATGCGGATCCGGCCGATGGGCGTTGCGATCAGGGCATGGTCGCGCGCATACATGGGCACAGCGTAGGGCAGGGCGAGCGTCCGGCTCAAGCGGAGAAGAGTCTATGAAGATCAATGTCGAGATCGATTGCACGCCCGAGGAAGCCCGGCGCACGATGGGTCTTCCCGATTTCACGCCGGTCCATGATCATTACATCAAGATGCTGCTCGATTCGATGGATAAGGGAATGGTGAACCCCGAGATGATCGAGACGATGATGAAGAGCTGGACGCCGATGGGCGAGGCCGGGATGAATTTCTGGCGCGGCATGTTCGACATGAGCAAGTTCGAAGGCGGCAAGCGCGGCGAGTGACCGACACGATCTTTGCGCTGTCGAGCGGGCAGGTACCCGCCGCGATCGGCGTGATCCGCATCTCCGGACCCGGCGCGTTCGCGGCGGTGGAATCGCTGGTGGGAGCTTTACCGCCGGTACGGCGCGCATCGTTGCGAACATTGCGCACGGATACGACGCATCTCGATCGCGCGCTCGTGCTGATCTTTCCGGGACCGGCGACCGCGACGGGGGAGGATCTGGCGGAGCTGCATCTTCATGGCGGGCGTGCGGTGGTGCGGGCGGTCGAGGGCGCGCTTGGGGCGATGACCGGCCTGCGCGCCGCCGAGCCGGGCGAGTTCACCCGGCGGGCGCTGGCCAATGGCCGGATCGATCTGACCGAGGCTGAAGGGCTGGGTGACCTGCTCGCGGCCGAGACCGAGGCGCAGCGGCGCGCGGCGATGCGCGCGGCCGAAGGCGGCGTTCGCCGGCGGATCGAAGGCTGGGCAGCGCGGACGCTGCAACTCTCCGCTGCGGTCGAGGCGCTGCTCGATCATGGCGATGAGGACGATGTCGCGGCGGAGGCCGGGATGCTGGAACAGGTGGGCGAGGGCGCGCGCGACCTGGCGGGCGAGATCGAGGCCGTGCTGGAGGAACCGGGGATCGAGCGGCTGCGCGACGGAATCCGTGTCGTGCTGGCGGGACCGCCCAATGCGGGCAAGTCGACCTTGCTCAATGCGCTGGCCGAGCGGGAAGCGGCGATCGTCTCGCCGCTCGCCGGGACAACGCGAGACCGGATCGAGGCGCCGGTGATGCGCGACGGCGTCGCCTATCTGTTGACCGACACTGCTGGGTTGCACGACGCGCCATCGGACATGGTCGAGGAGATCGGTATCGCACGGGCGCAGGAAGCGCTCGACCAGGCCGACCTGATTTTGTGGTTGGATGATGGGGCGCCGCCCGCGGTGGCGGCGCCGCACATCCTGATCCATCCACGCGCCGATCAAGCTGCGCGTGGGTCTATCGAAGAGGGCCGGCTGAGCGTATCCGCGCGCACCGGCGAGGGGGTTGCGCGCCTTTGGGATCGGATCGCCGATGCCGCGCGATCGATGCTGCCGGCGGGCGACGCGATCCCGCTCAACCGCCGTCAGCGCGATCTCGCGCAACTTGCCGCCGCAGCGTTACATAGCGCAGGGCGAGGGAGCGACCCGTTGCTGATCGCTGAAGACCTGCGCCACGCGCTGCGGGCATTTGATCGGGTCACCGGTGCCGCCGATGTCGAGGCGATGCTCGATACGCTGTTCGGACGCTTCTGCATCGGCAAGTAGATGTTCCACGTGGAACGCTTTTGACCGGAGCGCCCGTCGGCGCTATTTCGAGCGCCATGCGGACATGGGATGTGATCGTGATCGGTGGCGGACACGCCGGGACCGAGGCGGCTGCGGCGGCTGCGCGCTGCGGTGCGCGGGCGGTGCTCGTCACCTTCGACCCGACGACGCTGGGCGCAATGTCGTGCAACCCTGCCATTGGTGGGTTGGGCAAGGGCCATCTGGTCCGTGAGGTCGATGCCCTGGACGGGTTGATCGGACGCGCTGCGGACCAGGCTGCGATCCATTATCGGTTGCTCAATCGATCCAAGGGGCCGGCGGTACAGGGACCGCGTGTCCAGGCTGACCGCAAGCGCTATGCTGCGGCGATCCAGATGATGCTGGCCGAGCAGTCTGGGCTCGACATCGTTGAAGGCGAAGCGGTGAGCTTGCTGGTCGAGCAGGGGCGGGTGACCGGCGTGCGGCTCGGCAATGGCGAGACGCTGCGCTGCGCGGCGGTGGTCATTGCCAGCGGTACCTTTCTGGGCGGACGCATCTTCCGTGGCGAGGAGCGCGAGACCGGAGGTCGTGTCGGCGAGCGGGCCGCGACCGCATTGGGCGTCCAGTTGCGCGAGCTCGCGCTACCGATCACGCGTCTGAAGACGGGGACGCCGCCGCGTCTGGATGGCCGCATGATCGACTGGGGCGCGCTTGAAGAGCAGCCCTCCGACATCGAGCCGTGGCGGATGTCACCGCTTACCAGCACGCAACGCTTGCCCCAGCTCACCTGCGCGATCACGCGGACTACGCAGGAAACGCACGACATCATCCGCAGTGGGCTTGATCGTTCACCGCTCTTCAGCGGCGCGATCGAGGCCGGCGGTCCGCGCTATTGCCCGTCGATCGAGGACAAGATCTTCCGCTTCGGCGACCGCGACGGGCATCAGATCTTCCTCGAGCCGGAGGGGCTGGAGACCAACCTGGTCTATCCCAATGGCCTATCGACGTCGCTGCCGACCGATGTGCAGGCAGTGATGATCGCCTCGATCCCGGGCCTTGCACGCGCGACCATCGTCACGCCGGGCTATGCGGTGGAGTATGACCATGTCGATCCGCGCGCGCTCGGGGCGTCGCTGGAATGCCGCGACGTGCCTGGGCTATTCTGTGCGGGTCAGATCAACGGCACCACGGGCTATGAGGAGGCGGCGGCGCAGGGGCTGGTCGCCGGAATCAATGCCGCGGCGCTGGCGCTGGAACGAGCGCCAATGATCCTTCCACGTGAACTCAGCTATATCGGCGTGATGATCGATGACTTGACGCTTCAGGGCGTGACCGAACCCTATCGCATGCTCACCGCCCGTGCCGAGTATCGCCTGCGCCTGCGCGCTGACAATGCCGAGACCCGGTTGAGTGCGATCGGAGAAGCGATGGGCTGTATTGGTGAAGTTCGGCGCGCACATCAGCGCCGCCGTCGTGACGACCGTGCAGCGCTGGATTCGCGCTTCACTGCGCTGCTGACCGCCCGTCAACTAGAACAGGCGGGAGCATCGGTGTCTCAGGATGGCGCGCGGCGCAGCGCGTTCGAATGGCTGCGCTTCCCCGGGGTCAGCATCGCCCATCTTGGCCTGGATGACGGCGACGCCGATCCGGACCTGCTCGCCGAGCTGATCGAGGATGCGCGCTATGCGCCCTATCTGGAGCGGCAGGCGGCGGAGCAGGAAGCGATGGCGCGATCCGATGCCACGCCGATCGCCGCGGCGCTCGACTATGCCGCGATCCCGGGACTTTCGAACGAGATGGTCGAGCGCTTGTCGCTCGCCCGGCCAGCGACGGTCGGGGACGCTGCGCGGGTACGGGGAATCACCCCAGCGGCGTTGACAGCGATCATGCTCCATGTCCGGCGTGCCGCATGACCGAGGATGAAGCCAGGGGCTGGATTCGTGAGCGTCATGGTGTTTCACGTGAAACACGACTCGCCGCGTTCGTCGATCTGCTCCGCGAGGAGGCGGAGAAGCAGAATCTGATCGCGCCTTCGACGCTCGATCAGATTTGGGCGCGGCATATCGTCGATTCGGCACAGCTGCTCGCTCACGCTCCAGACACAGGGGTGTGGCTCGATATCGGCAGCGGCGCGGGGTTACCGGGGCTAGTTGTCGCGCTGCTTCGCGATGCACCGGTCGAGCTGGTCGAACCGCGCAAGCTTCGCACCGACTTTCTGTCGGGCGTGGCAGCTGAGCTGGATCTGGCGGACGTCACCGTCCACACCGCAAAGATTGAACGGACCCAAGGGTCGGCGGCGGTCATTTCGGCCCGAGCGGTCGCGCAGCTCACTGACCTGTTTCGTATCGCCAAGCATCGATCCACATCTTCCACAGTCTGGGTGCTGCCAAAGGGCCGAAATGCGCAATCGGAGGTGGAAGAGGCGCGCCGCAAATGGCATGGTTCGTTCCACGTGGAACCGAGCATCACGGCTCCCGATTCACTCATCGTCGTCGCCAAGGGGGTCCGCCCGAGATGATTTGCATCGCCATCGCAAACCAGAAGGGTGGGGTAGGCAAGACCACGAGCGCGATCAACGTCGGCACCGCGCTTGCCGCGACCGGACAACGCGTGCTGCTTCTCGACCTCGATCCGCAGGGCAATTGTTCGACGGGGCTTGGCATCAGTCGAGCCGATCGCGAGCGTTCAACCTATGATCTGCTCGTTGGTGACGTGACCCTGGAAGAGGTTGTCGTTGCGACCAAAGTGCCGGGACTCGATATCGTTCCCGCGACGGTGGACCTGTCGGGGGCCGAGATCGAGCTGATCGAGTTCGACGCGCGTACCCATCGCCTCGACAATGCCATCGATCGCAGCGAGCAACGCTGGGATGTGATCCTGATCGATTGTCCGCCTTCGCTGGGCCTGCTAACGATCAATGCGATGGTGGCGTCCGATGCGCTGCTGGTGCCGCTCCAGTGCGAGTTCTTCGCGCTCGAGGGGTTGAGCCAGTTGCTCAGCACGGTCGAGCGCATCCGCAGTCGCTTCAATCCGGGCCTGTCGATCCTGGGCGTTGTGCTGACGATGTACGACCGACGCAACCGTTTGACCGACCAGGTCGCCGATGACGTGCGGGCGGTGCTGGGTGGCGTGGTGTTCGACACGGTGATCCCGCGCAACGTCCGCCTTTCCGAAGCGCCGAGCCACGGCATGCCGGCGCTGATCTACGATTATCGCTGCGCCGGTTCCGAAGCGTATATCGCGCTTGCGCGCGAGGTGATCGACCGCCTGCCCAGGCTGAGGAAAGCCGCATGACCGACGAAACCACACCATCCGCTTCCGTCACCTCGCTGCGCAAGGCGCCGCGCCCGCATCTCGGCCGCGGGCTCAGCGCATTGCTCGGCGATGCCGAGCGGGAAGAGCCGGTTCGTCCGGGTTCCGAGCATTCTCCGGGCGTGCGGATGTTGCCCGTCAGTTCGCTCGCGCCACATCCCGAGCAGCCGCGCCGTCATTTCGACGAGGACGCGCTAGAGGAGTTGGCCAAGTCGATCGCGGCGCGTGGACTGATCCAGCCGATCGTCGTTCGTCCGCACGGCAAGGAATATCAGATCGTCGCCGGCGAGCGCCGCTGGCGTGCGGCGCAGAAGGCGCGGCTGCACGAGGTTCCGGTGATCGTCCGTGACCTGGACGAGGCCGAGACGCTCGAAATCGCGATCATCGAGAATATCCAGCGCGAGGAGTTGAACGCGATCGAGGAGGCCGAGGCCTATGCCAAGCTGATCGGGCAGTTCGGCCATACGCAGGAAGTGCTAGCGAAGATCGTCCACAAGTCGCGCAGCCATATCGCCAACCTGCTGCGCCTGCTCGATCTGCCCACGAGCGTGCGTGAGCGGGTGGTCGAGGGCATGTTGACCATGGGTCATGCTCGCGCGCTGATCGGCGCACCCGATCCCGAGAAGCTCGCCCGGATCGTCGTCGAGCGCGACCTGTCGGTGCGCGAGACCGAGAAGCTGGCGCGTGAAGCCAAGCCGCGCACGGCGGGGAAGGGGACCAATGCGGGTTTGTCCGATCTTGGCGCCAATGCTGATATCGCCGCGCTTGAGCGTCAGCTTGGCGATGTACTCGGCCTCAATGTGAAGATCAGTTACGGTGACAAGGGCGGGGCGATGACGCTGGCCTATTCGACGCTCGATCAGCTCGACATGATCTGTCAACGGCTGACAGGCGAAAAAATATAGTATTTTCAGTTTATTAGATGGAGTAAGCCCACTCCATAACCCGGATCAATCGTCCGGCAGGCGGTATTCAAGCGCGTAATGATGCACGCCGTCCTCGATCCTAACGTGGTAAACACCTGAAATTCCCCGCAGCGCGCTGGTTCCGGATCCAGGCACGATCGTGATCGAAAGCTCGTGGGCACCGGCATCCATGATTCCGCGGTGGATCACGGTAAAGGCGCCGCCGCGACCATCGAGATCTCCGCGAATTCGCTCCATCGCCACATAAGCTCCGGACTGCTCAACCATCATCGCGAGCATTTCGCCTTCACCCGATCCTTGAAGGCCGCCGACATAGAGTTTCTCGATGAGCATGCGGCCGGGAGCGTCTGGCTTCGCATCGGGCTGCGATCCGACCGGGATCATCTTGATCTGAAACGTTCCTGCGGCACGACGCATCTTTATTTCTCCACCTCGGCAGCCTTCGGCTTCCGGTGGAACAAATAAAGAACGAGGGGAGGAGGAGTCAATTGGCGAGCAGGCGCCGGCCGCCTTGATGGTTGCTGCGTCCGGTGATCGCAGCCTGCAGCAGCGTATTCAGCCGCAGCTGATCACCGACTTCGCGCTGCCGCCCTTGCCAGCGTCACCAGCGCCTCATCGGCGACGACCTGACCCGCATTGCCGCCGGCGCGCGTGATGCCGCGCTCCGCCTCGCGGACGCGTTCGACGGCGCGGGCGAGCATCGGACTGGTCCAGCGGCGCAGCGCGATCTTGGTGCTCATCTCTTCCTTGAAGAAGACGCGGTGCTTCTTGACCACTTCGTCGGCTGAGGCGCCGCGGTCGATATCGGCACGCATCTCGGCCAGGCTCATCAGTCGGCGGACAAGTTGGCGCAGCAGCGGGATCGCGGACACGCCGGCTTGCTCCAGTCGGGCGAGCTCGACGCCGATCTCGGCCGCGCGGCCCTCGACCACCGCCTCGATAGCGCTCTGCATTTCGGCATCGCCCAGATCCGCGCCGATCGCCTCCAGTGCTTCCATTCCCGCCTCGCGCGGGCGATCGGGTGCGGCGTCGAGGTAGATGGAGAGTTTCTCGATCTCGCGTGCCAGCACGGCGCGGTCGCCGCCTGAGAGTGCCGCGAGCCGTTCGGCGGTGCCGTTGACGAGCCTGAGGCCATTCTCGCGCGCGATTCCTGCCGCCAACTGCGCGGCGTTGCGCGCATCGGGCATGTAGCAGGCGTGCGCCATCGCGTTCGGTGCGGCGAGGACGAGTTTAAGCAGCCGTCCGGTGCCCTTGAGGCCGCCACCGACTGCGACGACGGGGTTTCCGGCTACCTCGGCATCAAGAAGCAGCCTGACCGCCTCGGTTCCGTCATCGTCGATTCCGGCAATGCGGATAAAGCGGGCGCCGCCGAACAGCGAGAGCGAGGCCGCTTCGCCCGCCAGCCGTCCCGGATCGCCCTTGAGTGAGCCGCCCTCGATATCGATGCGTTCGGCCTCGGCGCCCATCGCCCGGCCCAGCCGGCCGGCGAGGTCGTTGGCACCGGCCTCGTCAGGGCCATAAAGCAGGAACAGGCGGATATCCGCCCCGGGCTTGTCCAGCCGGGTGCGGATTTGCGCTTCGCTGGCCTTCACTTGCTTTCTGCGGAGCGTGCGTAGCGGGCGAGACGTGCGACAATCTGGTCGGCGACGATGCCTGACAGCCGCTCAAGCGCGCTCTTCTCTGCCGCGATCGTCGCATATTCCGAACTGGCGACATCGATGCCCGCGTCGGAGCCTGCGGTGGCGTCGAGCACCACCTGTCCGGTGGAGAGTTCCACGAGCTGATAGCGCGCGCGCAGGGTCCGGCGTTCGCGCGTCACGACATCGTCGCGGCGCACGCCCAGGCCCTCGATGCGGTCGTCGAGCTTGATGTCGAGGCGATAGACCGGCGTGCCGCTGCGGGTTGCTTCGATTCGGTCGCGCACGGCGTTGGCGACCAGCCAGCCATTCTCACCCTGGATCGGTGCGACTTCGACGCCGGAAAGCATCGTTTGCACCGGACCGCCGACACCGCCGCCATAGAGCGGCCGCAGCCCGCCACAGCCGCTGAGCGCGAGCGCCGACAGCACGAACAGGGCGGGCGCGATCTTCATGCGACGATGTTCACCAGACGGTCGGGCACGACGATCACCTTCCTGGGAGCTGCGCCGTCCAGAATGCGCTGCACATTCGGGTTTGCCAAGGCCATCGCCTCCAGCACGTCCTTCGCTTCGCCCTTCGCGGCTTTCACCGTGTCGCGCAGCTTGCCGTTTACCTGGATCGCGATCGTGACCTCGTCCTCGACCAGCAAGCCTGGGTCGACCTGAGGCCATTCGGCGTCGGCGATCAGGCCATCATTGCCCATCACGGCCCAGGCTTCTTCGGCCAGATGCGGCGTCATCGGCGCGGCGAGCAGGATGATGGTGCGGACCGCTGTGGCGCGCGACGCGCTCGGCTGCGCCTTCTCGATCGCATTGACCAGCGCGTAGAGCTTGGCGACCGCCTTGTTGAACTGCAGTCCTTCAATGTCCGACGCCACGCCGGCGATGGTCTGATGAAGGACGCGGTCGAGCGCCTTGTCCTCGCCTTCCCATGCATCGAGGCCGTCGAACAGGCGCCACAGGCGCTGGACGAAGCGCCAGGCACCTTCGATGCCGTTCTCGGTCCATTCCAGGTCGCGCTCGGGGGGCGAGTCCGACAGCACGAACCAGCGCACCGCGTCCGCGCCATACTGATCGACGATCGGTTCGGGATCGACGGTGTTCTTCTTGGACTTGGACATCTTCTCGATGCGACCGACCGTCGCCGGATTGCCGCTCGATTCCTCGATCCAGACCTCGTCCTTGCGCACGACTTCGCCCGGCGACAGCCAGCGGCCGTCAGCGGACTTGTAGGTCTCGTGCGTCACCATGCCCTGGGTGAACAACCCCTCGAACGGCTCGGCGATGTCGAGCATGCCGATGCGCTTGAGCGCGCGCGTCCAGAAGCGAGCATAGAGCAGGTGCAGGATCGCATGCTCGACCCCACCGATATACTGGTTCACCGGCAGCCACTGCTCGGCGACCTTGCGGTCAAACGGCTTGTCGCCCGGCTGGCTAGCGAAGCGGATGAAATACCATGACGAGTCGACAAAGGTGTCGAGCGTGTCGGTCTCGCGCCGCGCCGGATTGCCGCAGCGCGGGCAATCGACATGCCGCCAGGTCGGATGCCGGTCGAGCGGGTTGCCGGGAATGTCGAAGCTGACGTCCTCGGGCAGCACCACCGGAAGCTGCTTCTTGGGCACTGGCACCACGCCGCAGACTTCGCAATGGACGATCGGGATCGGCGTGCCCCAATAGCGCTGGCGGCTGACGCCCCAGTCGCGCAGGCGCCATACGGTGGTGCCATTGCCCCAGCCGCCGGCTTCGGCGCGGGTGATCACCTCGCGCTTGGCATCGGGCACGTCCATGCCATCGAGGAAGTGCGAGTTCACCAGCGTGCCGGGACCGGTATAGGCTTCGACCTCGGTAAATTCGGGGGCGGTCTTGTCGCCTTCGGAAACGACACGCATGATCGGGAGCGCGTACTTGGTCGCGAATTCGAAGTCGCGCTGGTCATGCGCCGGCACGCCGAAGACGGCGCCGGTCCCATAGTCCATCAGCACGAAGTTCGCGATATAGACCGGCAATTCCCATGCGGGATCAAAGGGATGGGCCGCGCGGATGCCGGTGTCGAAGCCCAGCTTCTCCTGCGTCTCCAGCTCGGCCGCCGTGGTGCCGCCCAGCTTGCACTGCGCGATGAAGGCTTCGGCCTCGGGGTTGGTCTGCGCGAGCTTGCGCGCGATTGGATGGTCGGCGGCGATCGCTACGAAGCTCGACCCGAAGATCGTGTCGGGCCGCGTCGTGAAGACCTCGACCTCACCCCCGTCAGAGAGCTTGAACCGGAACTGAAGGCCTTCCGACTTGCCGATCCAGTTTTCCTGCATCAGCCGGACCTTGTCGGGCCATTTGTCGAGCGTGCCCAAGCCGTCGAGCAGCTCGTCGGCGAAATCGGTGATCTTGAGGAACCACTGGTTGAGTTTCTTCTTCTCGACCAGCGCACCCGATCGCCAGCCGCGACCGTCGATCACCTGCTCGTTGGCGAGCACGGTCATGTCGACCGGGTCCCAGTTGACCGTCGATTCCTTGCGATAGACCAGCCCGTTCTCAAGCAGGTCGATGAACAGCGCCTGCTCGTGCCCGTAATAATCGGGTTCGCACGTCGCCAGTTCACGCGTCCAGTCGATCGCGAGGCCGAGGCGCTTCAGCTGCGCGCGCATCGTCGCGATATTGTCGCGCGTCCAGCCGCCGGGATGGACCTTCTTCTCCATCGCCGCATTCTCGGCCGGCATGCCGAAGGCGTCCCAGCCCATCGGGTGAAGTACTTCCATGCCGCGCATCCGCCGATAGCGGGTCAGCACATCGCCCATCGTGTAGTTGCGGACATGGCCCATGTGGATGCGCCCCGAGGGATAGGGGAACATCTCGAGGACGTAGGATTTGGGCTTGGGCGAGTTATCGTCGGCGGCGAAGGTGCCGCGTTCTTCCCACAGCTTCTGCCACGCAGAATCAGCCTTCAGCGCGTTGAACCGCGACACATTTCTTCCTTCATTCCGGAGCGGCGGGGTGTCCCGCCCGCTCTCAATTCTCGACGATCGCCGCGCGGCGCAGGTCGCGGGCGCGGGTCAGGATGATATCCTCGAGCTTCTGCACGGTGGCGGCCTCGACCGGTGCATCGACCCACTGGCCGTTGCGGTTGACCTGACGCTGGGCGCTCACGCGAAGCGCATCGGCGCGCAGATCCTGGTCGAGGATCGCGACCGTAAGCTTGGTCCGCTCGCTCTGGAGGTTCGGATTCACATACCAGTCGGTGACGATCACGCCGCCATTCGAATCCGTCTGCATGATCGGCGCGAACGACACGGTGTCGAGCGCCGCGCGCCACAGATAGGCGTTTACGCCGATCGTCGTGATCTTCGACGCGGCGAGATCCGCGCGGGGACGGTCCTTGCCACCGCCGCACGCGGCGAGCGGAGCCGTAAGGCTCAGGGCAACGCTGCCCAGGATCGCGGTGCGCAACAGGCGGTTCATCGGCATCTTCCTATGGGAAACTCTAAGGGTGGCGAGCATCTATAGATCGTCATGCGCCCGCCGCAAGCTCAAGCCGCCGTGCGCCTTCCAGCACGCCCTCTGTGCGTCTTGTGCAACACCTGCAGGGAAAAGCGATTCCAGCGGTGGAACATTGCGGCGGAATCATGGTAGGCGCTGAGTCACGTTAGGGGAAGAAATGAGCGTTCGGCGACTCATGACTGGCATCGGGATCGGCGCGCTGAGCGTAGCCGGTCTTGTCGTCGCGCCTTCGCTCCTTGCCCAGACCGCGTCGCAACAGCGAATCACGACGCCCAAGCGGGCGACTTCGATCGCCAGCATGGGCGCGTTCACCCCTGCGGCTGCGGATCCCAAGCTCGCGGCCGTTCTTGCGCGCAGTGGTCTTGGCGGTGGCGGCTTCCGCTTTACGCCGGCTGATTCGCCGCGCTCGATCAGCCGCAGCGTTACCGTTGCGGTGCGGGCACGTACCGCCCGTCCGGCCGCTGCGGTGGCGGATCGCGGCGCCGCGGCGCCTGCTACGGTCACCCTCCAGCCGATCGCCTACAATCTTGGCGTTTCGGTGGGCTGGAAGCGCTTCGCTGTTTCGGGTGACCTCTCCAAGCTCGACCTGGCTGGTCAGCCGGGCAGCCGCGAGGCGATCGATCTGGGCGTCAGCTACACCGGCAAGCGCGCTTCCGGTCGGATCAAGGCCGGGGCAGAGCGTCCGCTCGACGGCGCGCCGCGCCTGATCGCGGCCGACCCCAGCTATTCGATCGACGTCGGCGGTTCCTATTCGTTGAGCCGCAATTTCGATCTGACCGCGGGTGTGCGGTACAAGTCCGAAGAGAATCGCCTGCCGCAGCTGACCGACAATCGCCGCGACAGCCAGGCGGTCTATGTCGGTACCGCGATCCGCTTCTGATCCCGCGCCCAGGCGTCGATTCCCGCCCAGCCATGAACGCCTAGCGGCCTGAGCGCGCGCCAGCGGCGTTCGTCCATCCCGCCGAGCGCGACCACCGGTACACCTAGGCCGCGAATCAGCAGCCCGAGTCGGATAGGTCCAAGCGATCGTGCGCCGGGGTGCGAGCGAGTCGGGTGGACAGGCGAGACGAACAACAGCTTCGCCCCATTGCGGATCGCCGCAATCGCCTCGCACCGATTATGGACCGGAGCGGTCAAAGCGCCGCGATGACGGCCATGGCGTGGCCCGTGGCCAAAATAATCATCACCCGCAACGACCAGCATAAGCCCCCTTCGTCGCGCGATGCGGGCGATTCGCGCGAACAGCGCCCGGCGTTCGGCGAACGGCAGCTCGTAATGCCGGAAGATTACCCCTGATCCTTCAGGCAGCGCTGCAAGCGCATTCCACAGCGCATCGCCCCGCCGCGGGTCGGTCATCAGCCAGCGCCGAGGCAATTCCTTGGCATGCGAGGGGTGGCGGTGGCGCATTGCCCCTCCTATAGCCGCGCGCATGGCATCCGACACCGCTGCAACGCGCCTTTCCGCCATCCGTGACCGAATCGCCCGCGCCGCGAAGATCGCGCGCCGCGATCCCGCGGATGTCACGCTCATCGCCATCTCCAAGACCCATGACGCAGACGCGATCCGGCCGCTGATCGAAGCGGGCCAGCGCGTGTTCGGGGAAAATCGCGTGCAGGAGGCGGCCGGAAAATGGCCAGCGCTGCGCGAGGAGACGCCGGGAATCGAGCTACACCTGGTCGGCCAGCTGCAATCGAACAAGGCGGACGAGGCGGTCGCACTGTTCGACGCGATCCATTCGGTCGATCGTCCTTCGCTCGTCACCGCGCTCGCCCGCGCGATGGACAAGGCGGACCGCCGCCCGTCCTGCTTCATCCAGGTGAATATCGGCGACGAGGCGCAGAAGGGCGGTTGTGGGGTCGCTGACCTGCCAGCGCTGCTGGCCGAGGCGCGTGCTGCAGCGCTTCCGGTCGCCGGGCTGATGGCCGTCCCGCCGCTGGGTGTCGATGCGGCCCCCTATTTCGCGCTGCTCGCCAAGCTCGCGCGCGACCATGACGTCACCGGCCTCAGCATCGGCATGTCCGACGATTTCGAGACCGCGGTCACCCTTGGCGCCACGCATGTCCGCGTCGGCACCGCCCTGTTCGGAGTGCGTGCATGAGCCTACCTGTCCGTTTTGACGCGATTATCTTCGATTTCGACGGTGTGCTGCTGGAGAGCGAATATGCCGGCAACAAGCAGGTCGCCGAGTATCTGACCGGGATCGGTCATCCGACCACGCCCGAAGAGTCGATGGCAAACTTCATGGGCTTTTCCGGACGCGAGTTCCTCGATGCCGTGGAGCGCTGGATCGGCCGGCCGCTGCCCGCAGATTTCTATGACGCGCGCGCGATCGAGGATCAGCGGGCGCTGGAAGAGGGCATCGAGGCTGTGGTCGGCGCGGTGGCGTTCATCCGTTCGCTTCCTGTAACGCTCCCTCGCGCAATCGCCTCGTCGAGTATGACGACCTGGATCACCGGGCATCTCGACCATCTCGGCGTTCGCGACGCCTTTGGCGACAAGATCTTCAGCGGCCGCGAGCATGTGACACGGGGCAAGCCGGCGCCGGATATCTATCTCCATGCGGCCCAGGCCCTCGGCGTCGATATCGCGCGTTGCGTCATCCTGGAGGATTCGCCGGTGGGCGCGACCGGTGCGGTGGCGTCGGGCGCGCATGTCATCGGATTGTGCGCCGGCAGCCATTGTGGTGACGGGCATGACGAGCGCCTGCGTGCGGTCGGCGTCCACGATATCGCGCATGACTTTGGCGAGGTCGCGCGGCTGGTCGCCTAACTGCGCTGCTTCAGCATGAAGTCGCGCAGCGCCGTCGCATCTTCGAGCGCGTTGTGCGGCACCGCGCTCGCCCGGGCAGTGTCAAAGCCGGGCGTATCGCACAGCTCGAAGGCGATGCGCGCGATCGGGTGGCGGAAGCCTGGCCGTGCGATCAGTGCCATTGCGGCATGCGCGATATCCTCGGGCCAATCAGCGATCACTACCGGATCGGGATCGTCCGCCAGATAGCTGGCGAACGATCGGCTCAGCTCTTCACGCGATACGGGTTCGATGTTCAGCACCGGCAGGACATGCGCCGCCACCCAACGGGTTGGTTTCGGACATTCGATCGCTGCGTAGAAGGGCGTGCCGCCGTCCTCGGGTACCAGTGCGAGGGCGATCAACGGTCCGCCGAACCCGTTGAATTCGGCGCCCAGATAGTAACGCACTAGAGTTGATGCCCCGTCCGGTCGCGCTTGGTGGCGAGGTAGCGTTCGTTATGTGGGTTGGGCGGCAGGCTATGGGGCACGCGCTCGGTGACCGCGATCCCCATGGCCTCGAGCCCCGCGACCTTCTCGGGGTTGTTGGTCAGCAGGCGGACGCGGTCCTGCCCCAGCAGCTTGAGCATCCGCCCGGCCACGCCGAAATCGCGCGTATCGACGGCGAATCCCAGCCGGGTATTGGCATCGACCGTGTCGAATCCTT
This sequence comes from Sphingomonas sp. GW821-FHT10C01, assembly GCF_059415525.1. Lineage (NCBI taxonomy): Bacteria > Pseudomonadati > Pseudomonadota > Alphaproteobacteria > Sphingomonadales > Sphingomonadaceae > Sphingomonas > Sphingomonas sp. GW821-FHT10C01. The sequence goes on from NZ_JBWKNK010000001.1 coordinate 185,452, forward strand.
GATCCTGCAGCGCATAGGCGCGCAATTTGTTGATCAGACCGATCCCGCGCCCCTCCTGGCGCAGGTAGAGCAGCACGCCCCAGCCGCTATCGGCGATCGCATGGATCGCCGCATGGAGCTGCGGGCCGCAATCGCATTTGAGGCTGCCCAGAACGTCGCCGGTTAGGCATTCGCTGTGCAGGCGCACCAGCGGCACGGCGCCGGTCGGCCGGCCGATCAGCAGCGCGATATGCTCGTCGGGCGATTCGGGGGTGCGGAAGGCGACGATCTCGGCATTCTCGGCCCCCGCCACTGGCAGCCGGGCGCGCGTGACGATGCGCAGGCGCGATGGATCCTCATGGGCGTCGATCTCGGCGGGTGTGATCGCGCTATCGGCTTTGCCCTCACGGACGAAGAAGGCGGGAACCAGCCCGGCGATCCGCGCCAGCCGCAGTGCCGCCGCCGCGGCGTCGGCTACAGGTACCGGAATCGCGCGGAACGGTCCCTTGAGCGGCGTCGCGAGGTCGAGCTGCGGGTCGGCCAACGCGACCGCACCGTCGAAATCGAGCCACGGCGCGCGCTGGACCAGCACCGGCGCGTCGGGAACGGCGGCATCGCGTTGGTTGGCGAGCTTGAGCGTCGCTGCACGGCCGGCGGAAATCAGCACCGGCGCGGTGAACTCCGGGTCGAACTCGGTCAGGCGCGCCGCGTCGCCAGTATCGATCGCCAGCAGCGAGAGTGTGCCGGATTCGCCGCGAATCGCGATGGGCCATCCCCGGCGCAGGGCGTCGATCGCCTGTGCGACCTTGCGCGCGTCCGGGGCCGGCATGCTCAAAAGTCGAACTCGGTGACGATCGGGACATGGTCCGACGGCTTGAGCCAGCCGCGGCACGGCTCGCACACGCGGTGCGCGCTCGCCTTTGCCGCCACGTCCCGACTCGCCCACATATGGTCGAGCCGGCGGCCGCGGTCGGATGCCGCCCAGTCCTTGGCGCGATAGCTCCACCAGGTGAAGCAGCGCTCGGGCGCGGGAATGAAATGGCGGCCAAGATCGACCCAGTCGTTCGCCGCCTGAAGCCGTGCCAGCGCCTCGACCTCGATCGGGGTGTGGCTGACCACATCGAGCAGCTGCTTGTGGCTCCACACGTCGGATTCGAGCGGAGCGATGTTGAAGTCGCCGGTCACGATCACGGGAAGGTCGCCCAACCCCTCCGACCAGCGCGTCATCCGCTCGACGAAATCGAGCTTCTGGCCGAATTTGGGGTTCACCTCGCGGTCGGGAACATCGCCGCCGGCGGGGACATAGACATTCTCGAGCCGCACGCCATTGGGCAGCCGTACGCCGACATGCCGCGCTTCGCCATTGGCCTGCCAGTCGAGACGGTCATCCTCTGTAACCGGCACGCGGCTGACGATCGCGACGCCGTGATGCATCCGTTGGCCATGGATGATGATGTGATCATAGCCCAGCGCGCGCAGCGGCGCGTGGGGGAAGTCGTCGTCGATCACCTTGGTTTCCTGAAGACACAGGATATCCGGTGCCTCCTCGCGGAGGAATTTCTCGACGATCTCCATGCGGAAGCGGACGGAGTTGATGTTCCAGGACGCGATCTTCATTTGGCCGGGATGTAGTGAGGGAAGCTGAGCTGCGCCAGAGAGACCTTGTTGGCGCCTTACGGTGTAGATGGCAGCACCAGCCGAACACAAAGCCAAAAACCAAAAGGCCCCCGCTCCGGGGGCATGGAGCGAGGGCCGACCTGGCGTTCGTCACGCAGGCGGGACAGGGTCGCTCGGGCAACAGGGGGAAAAATCCCGAAAGCCCCGTCCGCACTGTGGGTGTTAGCGCTGTGAAGCTGTCGCCAACATGAATGGCTGGCGCCGGATTGGCTCAGCGGCGACCGCCGCGGTTCCGCGGATCGTTCCAGCGGAACGCCCCGTCGCTCACCGGCGCGTTGAACTGCTGGTTTGTCAGCCGAATGGTGGTGCGGTTGTTCTGGGAATCGAGCGCGACCCAGCCCTGGAGCATCAGTCCGCCCGGCGCCGCCGCGTTGCGCGCGAACACCATCGTCAGCCGGCCATATTCGGGCCGTTTTGGGTCATGGGCCTCGATGCTCACGACGTCCGGGCTCGCGGTCGGCACGACCTTGGCGTAGCGCGAGATGTCCTGATCGGGGTTCAGCAGCACGCCGAGCGGCGAATTCTTGACCGGCCAGCGCGACACCTGTTTCACCGAATAGTCGATGAACCATAGCGAGCTGCCGTCGCCGACGATCAGCAGTGGGACGCCCTTCTCATATTGGAAGCGGACCTTGCCCGGCTTCTTGAGCGTGAGGGTACCAGTGAGGGTCTTTCCCGCGCGATCGGTCTGGGCAAACGTCGCGGTCATGGTCTGCGTTGCACGCAGATGCTGCTGCACCTGGGCGAGCGTGCCCTGCTGCTGGGCAGCGGCAGGCACGGCAAGGGGAAGGGCAATGGCGGCCAGAACCGCCATGGGTCGGATGTTCATGGATGTGCCAAACATGCCGATGCCCCTGCCGGTTCCGTGTTGAACGGCTTCTGAATAGGGCGGTGCCGACCGCTTTCGCCCGGCACCGCAAACAAGAGGCTTCAGGCTTCGCTGCGCGCCGTGACGATCTTGCCCGGGGTACGCGGCGGCTCGCCCTTGGGCAGCGCGTCGACATTTTCCATGCCTTCGGTGACTTCGCCCCAGACCGTATACTGGCCGTCGAGGAAGGTCGCGTCGTCGAGGCAGATGAAGAACTGCGAGTTGGCGCTGTTGGGATCGTTGGTGCGCGCCATCGAGCACACGCCGCGGACATGCGGCTCGCGGCTGAACTCGGCGGGAAGGTTGGGCTCCTTCGAACCGCTCATGCCGGTGCCGGTGGGATCGCCGCCCTGCGCCATGAACCCGTCGATCACGCGGTGGAACACCACGCCGTCATAGAAACCGCTGTCGGCCAGCTTGGCGATCCGCTCGACATGCTTGGGCGCGAGGTCGGGGCGCAGCTTGATGTGCACCTCACCGGTGTCGAGCGTCATCACGAGGCGGGTGGGAAGATCGGCCATTTGAAACACAACTCCAGAAAATGCGTGTCGCCCGTCAACTAGGCATGTGTGCGCCCGGTTGCAAACCGGGTTGGGACCGCAATGTGCAAAGGCGTGTTCCTGGAATCGGAAATCGCGCGGATTGGCAGCGCGATTCGGGCGCGTTAGAGGGGGCGCAGGCGCGAAGCAGGGGAAGGCTCGATGACCGACGAGACCGAGACCACCGCGCCCGATTCCGCGACCCGCGACTCGCATGAGCATCTCAGCCGCGATTTCGTGCGCACCGTGCTCGACCTGGTCGAAGCGGGCGAGGTCGAGGCGGTTCGCGAGAAGGTCGAGCCGCTCCATCCCGCTGATATCGCCGATCTGGTCGAGCTGACTCCGGCCGAGCAGCGCCAGTCGCTTGCCGCCGCGATCGCGGGGCTGATCGACGGCGACGTGCTCGCCGAGATGAACGACTGGGTCCGCGACGAGCTGATCGAGTCACTCGACCCGCATGAAGTCGCGGACATTGCCGCCGAACTCGATACCGACGACGCCGTCGCGATTATCGAGGACATGGAGGAAGAGGATCAGCGCGCGGTGCTGCGCGCCCTCGACCCCGACGATCGCGCCGCGATCGAGGAAGCGCTTTCCTATCCCGAGGAATCCGCCGGCCGCCTGATGCAGCGCGAGCTTATCGCGGTGCCCGAGCATTGGAGCGTCGGCGACGTGCTCGACTATCTGCGCGGCGAAGAAGAGCTGGCGACCGATTTCTGGGAAATCTTCGTCGTCGATCCCGGGCACAAGCCGGTCGGCACCTGCGCGTTGTCATGGATCCTGCGCACCCCACGCTCGGTGGCGATGGGTGACGTCATGAAACGCGAGCAGACGCTGATCCCGGTGGGGATGGATCAGGAAGAGGTCGCGCTGATCTTCCAGAAATACGCGCTGATCTCGGCCGCAGTGATCGACGACAGCGGTCGGCTGGTCGGCATGATCACCGTGGACGACGTGGTCCATATCATTTCCGAGGAAGCGGGCGAGGACGCGCTGCTGCTGTCGGGCGCGGGTGAGGGCGACATCAACGAGCCCGTGATCGATTCATACAAGGTGCGTGTGCGCTGGCTGATCGCCAATCTCGGCACCGCGATGGTGGCGGCGACGATCATAGGCATGTTCGAAGGCACGATCGCCAAGATGGTGACGCTCGCCGCGCTGATGCCGATCGTCGCGGGCGTCGGCGGCAATGCCGGAACGCAGACGATGGCGGTGACGGTGCGCGCGCTCGCGACCAACCAGCTCACCCAGTCCAATACCCTCCGCGCGATCCGGCGCGAGATTAAGGTGGCGCTGCTCAACGGCGTCACGATCGCGGCGGTGCTTGGCACAGGCGTTGGCCTCGTCTTCCAGAACGCGCTGCTCGGCGGGGTGATCGCGACGGCGATGCTCGCCAATATCGTCATCGCGGGCGGCGCGGGCGTGCTGGTGCCGCTCACCCTCGCGCGATTCCGTGCCGATCCGGCAGTCGCCTCGTCGGTGTTCGTGACGATGACCACCGATTCGATGGGCTTCCTCGTCTTTCTCGGCCTTGCCAGTGCGAGCGGCCTCACCGGATAGTCTGCCGGGTTGAACCCGCGGCACTTTGCGCCCAGATCGCGGCAATGCCGCTTCATCTCACCAAGGTCGCCTTCGGGACCACCGGCGTCGAACATCTGCGCGAGCGCTTGGCGGATCGCGGTCGGCTCGGTCCAGTCACGCTGACGACCCGTTACCTGCCCAAACGGCATGAGGAGATTGCGGGCAGCGGATCGCTGTTCTGGATCTTCAAGCATCAATTGGTCGCGCGTTCGCCAATCTTGGGCTTTGCCGAGGCAGAGAGCGGGCGTACCGCAATCCTGCTCGACCCCGCGCTGGTGCTGGTCGCGCCGCAGCCCAAGCGCGCGCATCAGGGATGGCGCTATCTCGACGAAAAGGATGCCCCCGCCGATCTCGGCACGGGCGACATGGCGTCACTCCCGCCCGAACTCGCCGGGAAGCTTGCGGAGTTGGGGCTGGTCTAGCGCGTGAGGCTGGGGAAGGTCGTGCGAAGGGCGGCGATCTTCGGCTTGTCCCAGCGCAGGATGTAGCCGTTGGTCGGATTGCGTCGGGCGAAATCCTGATGCTCGGACTCGGCCTGGAAGAATTCGCCGGTTTCGATCTTCGTCACGATCGGCCTGCCATAGACGCCCGCCTTGCCGAGCTGGTCGATATAGGCCTGTGCGACCCGCGCTTGCCCTGGATTCTGCGGGAAGATCGCCGAGCGATAGCTGGGGCCGACATCGGGGCCCTGCCGGTTGAGCTGGGTGGGGTCATGCGCGACCGAGAAGTAGATGCGCAGCAGCGTCGCGTAGCTCACCTTGTTCGGATCGTAGACGATGCGCACCGCTTCGGCATGGCCAGTGCGCTCGGTGGCGACCTGACGATAGGTCGCGGTCGCCTTGGTGCCGCCGGCATAGCCGCTGGTGACGGCGCGGACGCCTTTCACTTGCTCGAACACGGCCTCGACACCCCAGAAGCAGCCGCCAGCGAGTACGGCGATCTGGCTGCCCGCTTCGGGAGCGACATCGGTGGTGGAGGGGGGAATCGCCACCGCCTTCTCGGCCCTGGCGGAAGCAATCGGCGGGACGAGGCCCGCGGCGGACATGAAGCCCAGGCTCGCCAGCCCTGCAATTGCGAGGGCGGCGATGCGCATCAGAAGAAGGGGGCCACGGTCACACGCTCGATATTGAGCGCGACCATTCCGATCGCGCCGAGCGAGAAACCGGCCAGAAAGCGCCGCAGGAACTGCGACTTCAAAACCGTAAGCATCACATTGCCCCTTGTCTTGGGTTGTGGCGGAGATGGGGACGCCGCCCGTAATTCCAAGAGGAGTTCTACTTGGCCGCGATGAACGTGCGCTGGCCGGCACGTTCATCCATTCGTTCAGGAAGCCGAAAAGGTTTCAGCTCCGGCCAAATAATTCAACGCAGCGCGGCGCAGGCTTCCTGGATGCGGCCGCACGCCTCGGTCAGCACGTCCTCACTGGTCGCGTAGCTGATCCGCAGCGCGGGCGAGAAGCCGAACGCCCCGCCATGCACCGCAGCGACCTTGGCATCGTCGAGCAGATAGCCGACCATCGTCTCGTCGGTGTCGATGACCAGGCCCTTGGGCGTGGTCTTGCCGATCAGCTGGCTGAACTCAGGATAGACATAGAAGGCGCCTTCGGGACGCGGGCAGTTCATGCCGTTGATCTGGTTCAGCATCGACACGACCAGGTCGCGGCGCTTCTGGAAGGCGCCAGCGCGGTCCTTGAGGAAAGACTGGTCGCCGTTGAGTGCCGCCACCGACGCTGCCTGCGACACGCTGCACGGGTTGCTGGTCGACTGGGATTGCAGCTTGCCCATCGCCTTGATCAGCCATTGCGGACCGGCACCGAAACCGATGCGCCAGCCGGTCATGGCATAGGCCTTGGACATGCCGTTCGCGGTCAGCGTGCGATCGTAGAGTGACGGGCAAACCTGAGCGATCGTCGCGAACTCGAAGCCGTCGTACAGGATGTGCTCGTACATATCGTCGGCATAGATCAGCACATGCGGGTGCCGTTCGAGCACTTCGCCCAGCGCGCGCAGCTCGGCGGCGGTGTAGGCGGCGCCGGTCGGGTTGGACGGTGAGTTGAGTACGACCCATTTGGTCCTGGCGGTGATCGCCGCCTCGAGCTGCTCCGGCTTGATCTTGTAGTTGGCGTCGGCACCCGCAGCGATGAACACCGGCTTGCCGCCGGCGAACTCGACCACGTCGGGATAGCTCACCCAATAGGGTGCCGGGATGACGACCTCGTCACCCGCATCGATCGTCGCGCAGAACGCGTTGAACAGCGTGTGCTTGCCGCCCGAGTTCACGCTGATCTGGTTCTCGGCATAGGTCAGGCCGTTGTCGCGCGCGAACTTGCCGACGATCGCGGCCTTCAGCTCCGGGGTCCCGTCGACATTGGTGTATTTGGTGATCCCCTTGCGGATCGCCTCGATCGCGGCTTCCTTGACGAAGTCCGGGGTGTCGAAATCGGGCTCGCCCGCGCCCAGGCCAATCACGTCGATGCCCTGCCGTTTCAGCTCGAACACGCGGCTCGTCATCGCGAGCGTGGCGGAGGGCTGGATACGATTGAGCGCGGCGGAAGTCTGCATGGGCGGTCGCCTGTCTGGAGGGGAACGCGCGCCCTATAGGTCCGCCGGTGCCTCCTCCGCAACCGTAACCGCCGCAACCAGTCCGCGCAGGGCGTTACCGATGAAGAAGCCTCCGGCAAGATCGTCCGGCGTCAGCTCCACCTCGATTGCGCGGCCGCTTTCGATCAGCTCGGCACGCAGCACGCCGGGAAGCGCGCCGCGTGAAAGCGGCGGGGTCAGCAGGACACCGTCGCGCTCAACGAAGACCGAGGTGAAGCTGCCCTCGGTCAGATAGCCGTCGTCATCGGTATAGAGCGTCTCGAACGCGCCTTCGCTGCGGGGATAAACGCTGCGGTCGCTGGTCTTGTGGGCCAGCCTGAAGTCGCGCGGCGCGACTTGCCTCGGGATAATGGCAACCGTCACCGGTCCTTCCAACACGGCGGGCATCGGCGCGGTGCCGATCGCGACATTGCCGGCTTGCGACAGCAGCAGCCGAACCCGGGCCGGGCCGCGCAGCCGGAAAGTCGCGGCCTGCAGTTCGTTGCGGGTGGCATGCCGGTCGAACGCGAAGCCCAGCGCCTCCGCGCTTGCCTTCATCCGTGCGAGGTGCCGTTCGAGCAGCGGGATCCCCTCCGCAGGGTCGAACGCCATCGTCTCGATCAGGTCCAAACCTTGCTGCCCCCTTGTCAGGAACGCGCCCTTGGCCAGGCACTCGTCCCATTCTTCCCCCGCGCGCGAGTCCGCGACCACACCGGATCCGAGGCCGATGGTCGCGGTTTCGCCGGCGTGAGGCAAGTACAGCGTGCGGATCGCGACGTTGAACGCGGCGTCTCCGTTCGGGTCGATGCGGCCGATCGATCCGGTATATGGCCCCCGCGCATCGGGCTCGACCGCGCCGATCACCTCCATCGCCCGGATCTTGGGGGCGCCGGTGATCGAACCGCAGGGGAAGGTCGCGGCGAGCACGTCCCCGATGCCGGTCCCGTCCGCGAGCCGCGCCGATATGGTCGAGACCATCGTGTGCAGTGTCGGATAGGTCTCGACCTTGAACAGCTCGGGCACGCGGACGCTGCCCGGCGCGGCGATGCGGGTCAGGTCGTTGCGCATCAGATCGACGATCATGAGGTTTTCGGCGCGTTGCTTGGGGTCGATCGCCAGCGTTGCGCGCGCAGCTTCGTCCGCTTCGGGCGTCGCGCCCCGCGGGGTCGTCCCCTTCATTGGCCGAGCGATCAGTTCGCCGTCGCGCAGCGCGAAGAACAATTCGGGGGAGAAGGACAGCAGCCAGTCGCGGCCCGTCCAGACGATCCCGCCATAGCCCGCCGCGGCGCGCGTGCGGATCGCAGCATAGGCGGCCAGCGGATCGCCCAGCACGCGCACCGACGCGCGGAAGCTGAGGTTCGCCTGATAGATGTCCCCCGCCTCGATCCAGTCATGCACGCGGGTAAAGGCCGCGTCATAGGCGGCGCGGGGAATGCCGGGGCGAGGCCGTCCGATCCATGCGCTCTCCGGGTCCGGCAGCAATACGGTAACGTCATTCGTGGCGACGGTCTCGAAACGCTCGAACAATCCGAACCACAGTAAGGGGCCTGCGGTCGCGGGTATCCCAAGCTTTGGCTCGAGCGCATGTCCGGCTTCATAGGCAAGGTAGCCCGCCGCGTGCAGCCCCTCGGCGCGAGCGGCGTCGAGCGTTGCGAGCGCCGCATGAACCCCTTCCGGGCTCTCGGCCGTCACGATCCGCACTGGATCGCGGTACAGTCGTGCATCGGCGCCGCCGGGCCGGGCATCGTCGAGCAGCACGAAAGGGGCTGGTCCAAGCATCGGCCCGCATTGCAATCCCGCGCGCCGCGCCGCAACCCTCTGTTGCCGCCCTCCTTCGCTCCGCCTATCTCCACGGGCGATGAACACGGCTTCCACCCCTCCCCTTCGCGCCGCGATCGTACCGGTCACGCCGCTCCAGCAGAACAGCACCCTGATCTGGTGTACCGAAACGATGCGCGGTGCCTTCACCGATCCTGGCGGCGACCTGCACCGGCTCAAGGCGGCGGCGCAACAGCATGGCGTCACGATCGAGAAATTGCTGATCACCCATGGCCATATCGACCATTGCGGCCAAGCCGGGATGCTGGCGAAGGAACTGGGCGTGCCGATCGAGGGCCCGCACGAGGCCGACCGCTTCTGGATCAGCCGGCTCGACGATGACGGTCGCAAATACGGCATCGACGGCAAGCCGTTCGAGCCGGATCGCTGGCTGGTCGACGGCGACACGGTGACGGTCGGCAATCTGACACTCGACGTTTATCACTGCCCTGGCCACACGCCGGGCCATGTCGTGTTCCACCATGCGCCCAGCAAGCTCGCCATCGTCGGCGACGTGATCTTCCAGGGATCGATCGGGCGCACCGACTTCCCGATGGGCAATCATCAGGATCTGCTCGACGCGATCACCGGCAAGCTGTGGCCGCTGGGTGGCGATACCGTGTTCGTTCCCGGTCACGGCCAGCCGAGCAATTTCGCGCAGGAACGCCGCACCAACCCCTTCGTCGCCGACTCGGTGCTTGCTAGAAGCTAAACCGATCGGTTGACAATTATCAGGTCGAGTCGTAATTCAACCATATGGTTGAACGACTCGACATGACCTTCCACGCGCTCGCCGATCCCACGCGCCGTGGGATGCTTGCCAGTCTCGCGCTCGGCGAAAAGAGCATCGGTGAGCTGGCCCAGCCCTACGCGATGAGCTTCGCCGGCGCTTCAAAGCACGTCCAGGTGCTTGAGCGCGCTGGCCTCGTCACGCGCCGCAAGGCGGGTCGTGCCCAGATCTGTGCGCTCCGCCCCGAGCCGCTCGCCGAGGCGAACCAATGGCTCGAGCAATGGAGCGGCTTCTGGAACACCCGCCTCGACAATCTCGAAGCGCTGCTCCGCTCGGCTGCGCCCACCAGCGAAGAAGGTGTCTGAATGGGCAAGTCCGTCATCCTCACGATCCGCCGCGACTTCGCGGCATCGCCCGAGCGGGTGTTCGACGCCTGGCTTGATCCCGCGCAGGCGCGCCGCTTCCTGTTCGCGACGCCGGATGGCGAGATGCGGGCGGTGGAGATCGACGCGCGCGTCGGCGGCACCGCGCGCATTGTCGAGCGGCGCGAACAGGGCGATGCGGTCCACCGCCTGAAGTTCGAGGTGATTGATCGCCCCGCCCGGCTCGTCTTCCTGTTCGCCGCCGATCCGGCGGAAGAAGGTGAATGGACGCGGGTGAGCATCGACATCGTGCCGACCGCGACGGGCTGCACGCTCACGCTCACCCACGAAATGGACCCGCAATGGGCCGCCTATGAGGACCAGACCCGCGGCGGCTGGACGATGATCCTCGATAGCCTCGCCCGCATCATGGAGTGACCTCGATGACCGCTACCCTCGCCGATATGGAAATCCTCGCCCCTGATACCTTCCGGATGGTGCGCGTCCTCGACGTCGATCCGGCAACGGTATGGCGTTACCTCACGCAAGCGGATCTGCGCCGCCAATGGTTCTCGGGCGGTACCGACGCGACGGGCGTCGGCGATACGGTCGAGCTGGTGTTCAATCATGACGAGCTGTCCGCCGATCACGCCCCCTATCCGCCCGAATATGCCAAATGGAAGGGCGCGGTCGGGCGTGAGAAGGTGCTCGAGTTTGACCCGCCGCACGTCTTCGCGATCAGCTGGGATGAGGGCAAGGAGGGTGTCGCACGCTTCGAGCTGGCCGACGCCGGCGGTGGCCGCACCCGCCTCACCCTGACGCATAGTGAGATCACCGGCCCGGCTCCGATGGCCGATTTCGGCGGCGGCTGGCATTCGCACCTCGCGGTGCTGGTGGGGCTGCTGGACGGCGATCCGGTGCGCGATTTCTGGGTGCAGCATGCGGATTCGGAGGCGCGGGTCGCGGCGGCGCTCGCTAGCGCCAGCTGAGCTTTCCGCCCTGTTCCCGGCGCGCTATGCCGTTGGGAACAGGGCGGAGAGGAGCGCGATGACGGCTGGAACGAAGCTTGAAGGCAAGTGCCTGTGCGGCGCGGTTCGGGTGCGGATCGCACCGCCCGAGCCGCATATTGGCGTCTGTCACTGCGACATGTGCCGGCGCTGGGGCGGCGGTCCTTCGCTGTCGCTGAGACTGGTGTCCGATCCCGAGATCGAAGGCGCCGATCAGATCGAGCGATATGCCTCGTCGGACTTTGCGGAGCGTGGCTTCTGCCGCACCTGTGGCACCCACCTCTTCTACTATTTCAGGCCGAAATCGGGCTATTCCTTCCAGGCTGGCCTGTTCGACCGGCTCGACGGTTTCGACCTGGCGGATGAGATCTTCGTCGATGAGAAGCCGGGCTATTACGACTTCGCCGGGGAGCGTGAGCGCCTGACCGGCGCGCAGGTGATGGCCGAGGCCGGGGTCGGCGACGCCTGAGGCCCCTTCGACAATTGGCCTCCAACTCCCTAGATCGGCGCGATGCTGATCCTCGGCCTCGAATCGAGTTGTGACGAAACCGCCGCCGCGCTGGTGCGTGGCGACCGCACGATCCTGTCCCACCGCCTCGCCCGGCAGGACGAGGCGCATCGCCCGTTCGGCGGCGTCGTGCCCGAAATCGCGGCGCGCGCGCATGTCGAGGCGCTGGGTCCGCTGATCGAGGCGGCGCTCGACGAGGCGAACGTCTCCCTCGCCGACGTCGATGCGATCGCCGCGACCGCCGGCCCGGGCCTGATCGGTGGCGTCATGGTGGGGTTGGTCACCGGCAAGGCGCTGGCGCACGCTGCGAACAAGCCGTTGGTGGCGGTCAATCACCTCGAGGGACACGCGCTGTCGCCACGCCTCGCCGAGCCCGATCTCGCCTTCCCCTATCTGCTGCTGCTCGTCTCGGGCGGGCATTGCCAGTTGCTGCTGGTCGAAGGCGTGGGTCGCTACCGCCGACTCGCCACCACGATCGACGACGCCGCGGGCGAGGCGTTCGACAAGACCGCCAAGCTGCTGGGCCTGGGTTTCCCCGGCGGTCCCGCGGTCGAGCGCGCCGCGCTGGAGGGCGACCCCCGTTCCGTCCCTCTTCCCCGCCCGTTGGTCGGCTCGGGGGAGCCGCATTTCTCCTTCGCCGGCCTCAAGAGCGATGTCGCGCGCAAGGTCGGCAAGTTCGCCCCTGCCGATCTCGCCGCCTCATTCCAGCAGGCGGTGGTCGATTGCCTGGTCGATCGTACCCGCATCGCCCTGACCAAGGCGCCTCAGGCGACGGCATTGGTCGTGGCGGGCGGTGTCGCCGCCAACGCCGCTGTTCGCTCGGCACTCACGACGCTGGCGGTCGAGCACGATCTGCCCTTCATCGCGCCGCCGCTCTGGCTCTGCACCGACAATGCGGCCATGATCGCCTGGGCCGGGGTCGAGCGGTTCGCGCTTGGCCTCACCGATCCGCTCGATCTGCCTGCGCGCCCGCGCTGGCCGCTCGATCCGGATGCGGAGAAGGTTCGGGGAGCGGGGGTAAAGGCATGAGATTGGCGGTCATCGGCGGTGGCGCCTGGGGTACCGCGCTGGCGCAGGTCGCGGCGCGCGGCGGTGAGCCCATCACGCTCTGGGCGCGTGAGAATGACGTCACGGCGTCGGTCAATTCGCGGCACGAGAACGCGCTGTTCCTCCCAGGCATTCCCCTTTCGCCATCGATCCGCGCCACCGGCGACCTCTCTGATCTGGCGGAAGCCGAGGCTTTGCTGGTCGTCGTCCCCGCGCAGTTTCTCCGCTCGGTCCTGACGGAGGCGCCGGTCGCCGGTCGCCCGCTGGTGCTGTGCGCCAAGGGGATTGAGGTCGGCACGCAGAAGCTGGTGGCTGAGGTCGCGCGCGAACTGCATCCCGATGCGCCGGTCGCCGTCCTGTCCGGGCCGACCTTCGCGCATGAAGTGGCGAAGGGATTGCCCACCGCCGTCACACTCGCCTGCGAGAATGATGGATTGCGCGAGCGGCTGGCTGAGCGGCTCGCGGGTCCGACTTTCCGCACCTATGGCTCGTCCGATGTCGCCGGCGCGGAGATCGGCGGCGCGGTCAAGAATGTCCTCGCTATCGCCTGCGGCGTGGTCGAGGGGGCTGGACTCGGCCTCAACGCTCGTGCCGCGCTGATCGCGCGCGGTTTCGCGGAGATGACTCGCTTCGGCGTGGCGCGCGGCGGGCGTCCCGAGACACTGGCGGGTCTGTCGGGCCTTGGCGACCTGGTCCTCACCTGCTCCTCGACCAACTCGCGCAACTTCTCGCTCGGTCTTGGCCTTGGTCAGGGCAAGAGTGCGGCCGAGCTGCTCGCTGATCGCCGCACCGTGGCGGAGGGCGCGGCGACCGCACCGGTGCTGCGCGAAGCCGCCAAGGCCGCCGGCGTCGACATGCCCGTGACCGAAGCGGTGTGCGCGCTGCTTGAAGGCACACCCGTTGGCCGGGTCGTCGACGCATTGCTCAGTCGTCCGCTGCGGGAGGAGCATGCATGAGGTGGGCGGCGATGCTGCGCGGGATCAATCTCGGCAAGCGCCAGCTCAAGTCCGCCGAGCTGAAGGCGGTGGTCGAAGGGCTGGGTTTCACTGACGTCAAGACTCTGCTCGCCTCGGGCAATGTCGTCTTCACCGCCGACGTGACGGACGCCGCCGCGCTCGAAGCGACGCTTCACGACGCGCTGTTCGCGGCGACGGGTCTCAAGTCGGAGATTTTCGTGCGCTCGCCGGAGGAAATGACGGCGGTCGCCGCCGCTGACCCCTTTCCCGAAGCCACTGGCGAGCGCCCGAGCTTCGTGGTCGTCACCTTCCACCGCAAGCCGGTCGATGCGGCGGCGGTGGCGCGGGTTGAGGACAGCCATGACGGTCCCGAGCGCATGCACGTCATCGGCCGTGAGCTCTATATCGATTTCCCCGACGGCCAGGGCCGCTCGACCCTCCACCCGGCGATGACCAAGGCGAAGCTCGATCCGGTCAACACCGCGCGCAACTGGAACACCGTCCTCAAGATCCGCGACGCGCTCTAGCGCCGCGTTCAGCGCGTTGACTCGTTGTCGCTCCCGATGCCGTATGCTGCCGGGGCAAGAGAGGGGGCTGGGATGGCGACGCTGTACGCATGGGCGAAACCCGCGAATCTAATCGGAAGATGGGCCGACCACACTTGGGTGACGACCTATGACAACCGTCTGACGCAACCCGGATCGCTTGAAGACGTCGCGGCGGCGCGCGAGCATCTGTGGATGTGCTGGGGCACGTTCCATCCGCGCGGCGGGGCGCCGGGACATGCCGATGGTCTGATCGCTTCGCGAGATGGACGGCTTCCCTTGGCCACATGCGTCGTTCAGGACAACGCCGATTCGGTTAAGGTCGCTGCGGCGCGCGGCACGGTATCGCTCTATGGCATCCACGGTGTGTGCCATCAGGTATCGAACCAGGTTCTGCACGCCACCGCGACGGCGGAAGTGTCGCCGATCAGCGTCCGAGGATCACGCGGCTACTTCAAGAGCGTCTATTTCTACCGGCAATATGGCCGGCGCGATTCGGCTTGGGCCACGAAGCTTCAGGGGTGCCTGGAAGGCAGCGGCGTGACGGCGATGTTCGACGACGGCGACGATTTTACCGCCCGTGCGCAGCTCGTTCTGACGGAACGCAATGACCTGTTCGGTGATCTATTGGCGCGACGTCGCGATTTCGACGCCGAACTCGACGCGATGGGGGAACGGCCGGATATCACTGCCGAGGAAATCGACGCGCGGCTTCGCGATCATCTGGTCGAGATCGCCGGACAGCTCGGCAGACAGCGGTTCGAAGCGATCTTCGAACAGGATGCGGAGGACGATATGAACCTGGTCGACCGCGATATCTTCGCCGCGAGCCGGACGAATCCGGCTGCGGGATGATGTAAGCTCCGCGCTAGAAGTCGACGGCAATGCCCTTGCGCTCCCAGTCGCCATAGCGGGTGGGATCGTCGCCGAGCGGGTCTGTTTTGGCCTTCTTCCCGTCCGCCGGCTTGGGCACTGGCGGGCTCTTGGAGAGATAGGCGGGCGGTTTCACATGGTCGGGGCGCTTGCCCATGGCGTGGGTCCTGATTGCGGCGATGGCTTCGGTTTCCCACATTGGGCGCTGAAAGGATCGAATCCAAGTGAACGGTTTCAAGACGACGATGCTGCTGGCGGCGCTCACGGCGCTGTTCATGGCATTGGGTTTCACCCTTGGCGGGCGCGGCGGCATGATGATCGCGCTGCTGGTCGCGGTGGGAATGAACCTGTTCACTTACTGGAACGCCGACAAGATCGTGCTGTCGATGCACGGTGCGAAACAGGTCGACGCAGCCAGCGCCCCCGAATTCTACGGGCTGGTCGCGGGTCTGGCGCAACGCGCGGCGCTGCCGATGCCCAAGGTCTATATCATCGACTCGCCGCACCCCAACGCCTTTGCTACCGGCCGCAATCCGCAGAACGCGGCGGTCGCGGCGACCACTGGGCTGCTCGATATGCTCGATCATGACGAGATTGCGGGCGTGATGGCGCATGAACTCGCGCATGTCCGCAACCGCGACACGCTGATCATGACGATGGTGGCGACGATCGCCGGCGCGATCTCGATGCTCGCCAATTTCGGCATGTTCTTTCGCGGTGGTGGGGACAATCGCGGCGCGATGCTGGCGACCATCCTCGCGGTGATCGTCGCGCCCTTCGCCGCGATGATCGTCCAGATGGCGATCAGCCGAACGCGCGAGTATGGCGCGGACCGGGGCGGTGCCGAAATCTCCGGCAACCCGCGCGCGCTTGCCTCGGCGCTAGCCAAGCTTGCGCGTGGCGCTGCGGCGGTGCCCAATCCGGTCGCGCAGCGGGTGCCGGCTGCAGCCCAGCTCTACATCGTCCCCGGCCTTGGCGGCGACAGCCTGTTCTCGACCCACCCCGACACCGGCAACCGCATCGCCGCGCTGGAGGAAATCGCGCGGGAAATGGGCCAAGGCGCGTCGCTTGACAGCTTCGGTGAAAACCCGCCGTTTCTGTCAACTTCGTCAACCGCTCGCCCGTCGGCGCTGGGAATCAAGCCGGCGCCACGCCGCTCTAGCGCGCTCGATCCCAACCGGCGCGGATGATCGACTGAGCGATCAGTCTGTTCCTTTGAGGGTGATCCGGCGCCGGAAACGGCGTAGGGCCGGCTGATGTCCCGACAATTCAACTCCCGCCCTCCTTCCGATCCCCCCGGCGTCCCCGCGCGCCGTGCCGCACTCCGCCTGCTTGACGCGGTGCTGCGCCGCGGCCTCGCCATCGAACAGGCACTCGAGGCATCGACCAGAGGCCTGCCTCCGTCCGATCGCGGCCTCGCTCATGCCATCGCTGCCGAAGTGCTGCGCTGGCTGCCTGATCTCGACGCCCTGATCGACAGCGCGACCCGCAACCGCCTGCCCGATGACGCCAAGGCGCGCTTCATCCTGCGCATCGCGCTGGCTCAGGCGCTGCGTCTCGGCACGCCGCCGCACGCCGCGATCTCAACCGCGCTGCCCTTGGTCGATGGCGGCCCGCGCAAGCTGGTCCATGGCGTGTTCGGTACGCTCGACCGTAACGGCGCGGCGCTGCCCGACCACCCCTCGCTGCCCGGCGAGGCCTATGCCCGGATCGCAGGCAATTGGGGCGAGCGCGTCGCCGATGCCGCCGGCGTCGCTATCACCGCGCCGCCGCCGCTTGATCTGACGCTGCGGGCAGACGTTGCGGAGCTGCACGGCGAAAGCCTGGTTTCGAACCATCTGCGCATCGCCAGCGACACGCCTGTCCCCGAACTGCCCGGCTACGCCGAGGGCAGCTGGTGGGTGCAGGATCTCGCCGCATCGCTTCCCGCACGCCTTCTGGGTGGCGGAACCGGCACAGCGCTCGACCTGTGCGCGGCACCGGGCGGCAAGACGCTTCAGCTGGCGTCTTCGGGTTGGGACGTCACCGCTGTCGATATTTCCGAAAGTCGTCTGGCGCGACTTTCGGAAAATCTCGATCGTACCGGCTTATCGGCGAAAATGGTCACTGCGGATCTCATGGACTGGGAGCCGGGGTTTCAGGCCGACGCCGTGCTGCTCGACGCGCCGTGCAGCGCCACCGGCATTTTTCGCCGTCATCCCGACGTGCTCCACCGCGTCCGCCCGCGCGTGATCGCGGAGATGGCGGAGTTGCAGGCGCAACTGCTTCCGCGCGCGGCGCGCTGGGTGCGACCGGGCGGGCTGATGGTGTACGCTACCTGCTCGCTCGAGCCCGAGGAGGGCGAGCAGCAGATCGAGCGCTTCCTGGTCGAACATCCCGAATTCGCGATCGATCCGGTGCTTCCCGACGAACTACCCGAAGGGCTGGTCGCGCACCAACGCGGTTGGTTGCGCACACTTCCGGGCATGCTTGTGGAACAAGGTGGCCTTGACGGCTTTTTCATGGTGCGCCTCATGCGTGTTGCGGGCGACTCTTGAGGTGTTAAAGGGCTGACATGACCGCCGTCCGTATCGCGCCTTCGATCCTTTCCGCCGACTTCGCCAAATTGGGAGAGGAGGTGCACGCAATCGATGAAGCGGGCGCCGACTGGATCCATATCGACGTGATGGACGGGCATTTCGTGCCCAACATCACGATCGGCCCGGCCGTCATCAAGGCGCTTCGCCCGCACAGCGCCAAGCCGTTCGACGTCCATTTGATGATCGAACCGGTCGATCCGATGCTCCAGGCATTTGCCGATGCGGGTGCCGACTGCCTGTCGGTTCATCCCGAAAGCGGGCCGCATCTCCACCGCACGCTTCAGACGATCAAGGCGCTGGGCAAGCGCGCCGGTGTCGTGCTCAATCCCGCGACCCCGGTCGATGTCGTCGATCACGTCATGGACATGGTCGACCTGATCCTGGTGATGAGCGTCAACCCTGGTTTCGGTGGGCAGAAGTTCATCGAGAACCAACTCGCCAAGATTTCGACGCTGCGCGCCAAGATCGACGCCAGCGGTCGCCAGATCGATCTGGAGGTCGATGGCGGAGTGGATCAGGGCAATGCGGCGCGCGTGATCGCTGCCGGTGCCGACGCGCTGGTCGCGGGCACCGCGGCGTTCAAGGGCGGTCCATCAGCCTATGCCGACAATATCCGGGCATTGCGCGCGGGGTGAAGATGCCCATCGACGATCCCGCCACCGAGGCACCTGACGCCGACGGGATCGAGCAGGGTCGGCGGCTGATCCGGATCGGCGGCGACCGTGGCGTTTCGCTCGCCGACCGGCTGTCCGATCATTTCCACCGCCTCACCTGGCGCACCCCGCTTTATGGGCTGCGGTTGAAGGGGCGCTATCCGCTCAAGCTGATCGCCGTGGCCGACGATCCCTTTCTGGGCGATCCGGCGCGCGGCAATGCGCTGCTCGACGGTAAGCTGTCGTTCCGCGGCGAGAACCACGCCGTCGCCACGCTCGACGCGGCCAAGGCCGAATGGTCGAAGCCGTTCGGCGACTATTTCCACAGCTTCGCCTGGCTGCGCGACCTGTCGACCGTCACCACGCGTGCGGGGGCGGCACCGGTAGCCGAGGCGCTGATGCGCAAGTGGCTCGACGTCCATGCTGAAAAGGTCACCGACCCCGCCTGGCGCGCGGACCTGTGGGGGCGGCGCATCCTGTTCTGGACCGCGCATGCGCCGCTGATCCTCTCCAGCACCGATCTCGTCTATCGGTCGAAAGTTCTGCACACGCTCGCGCGTGGTGCCCGGCATCTCGACCGGAACGCCGATCGCGTCCTGCCCGGCGCACCGCGCATCGCGGCTTGGTGCGGGGTGCTTGCGGCAGGACTGATGATTCCCGGTGGTGATCCACGCCGCGCCTTTGGCGAGGCGGGGCTTGCCCGCGCACTGGCCGGATCAGTGAGCGAGGATGGCGGAATCGTCGGGCGTTCCCCCGCAGCGCTGCTCGACGCGATTATGTTGCTGACCCTGCTGCGCGAGACCTATGCCGTACGGCGCCTCGATCCGCCCGAAGTGCAGAACCAGGCGCTGTCGCGGATGGTTTCGGCGCTGCTGGGCGTCTGCCATGGCGACCGCGGGCTTTCGAGCTGGCAGGGCGGCATCGCAGTCACCGGCGAAGCGCTGGACGAGATCGTCGCCGCCACCGGCGCACGCGTCCGCCCGCTTCGCCAGGCGCTTGACTGGGGATACCAGCGGCTCGCGCAGCAGCGCACCGTGGTGATCATCGATGCCGCGCCACCACCAGTAGCGCGGGTGATGGAGGGCGGTTGCGCCTCGACACTCGCCTTTGAATTCTCCGACGGTACCGACCGCATCGTCGTAAGTTGCGGTGGCGCGCGCGGTGCCGATTTGCGCTTGCCTGCTGCACTGGCGGAGGGGTTGCGGACCACCGCAGCGCATTCGACCCTGGTGGTGGACAACAGTAATTCCACCGCGATCCATCCTGACGGCACGCTTGGCCGCGGCGTGGGCGAGATGGAGCTGAGCCGGCAGGAGACCGACACCGCGAGCCGGATCGAGGCGAGCCACGATGGCTATGTCCGGCGCCACGGCGTCACCCATCGCCGCCGCATCGCGCTGGGTGCCGACGGACGCGACGTCCGGGGCGAGGACAGCCTGACCCCCGCCGGCCGCCGCCGCAAGGCGGTGCCGATCCCCTTCGCGATCCGATTCCATCTCCACCCGGGCGTCCAGGTCTCGCCGACCGCGGACGGCGCTGGCGCGCTGCTGCGCACCCCGTCGGGCGCGGCGTGGCAGTTCCGCGCCAATGGCGCCACGCTCGGTATCGAGGAAAGCGTTTGGGTCGACGGCCGCGGGATTCCCCGGGAAACCCAGCAGCTTGTGCTGACCGGTGAGTCGCCCGCTGGCGGCACCAGCGTCTCCTGGCTCTTCCACAGGGCGAGATAGTCGCCCCGGCTACTGCGCGTTAGGGGTTTGCAGGGTGCGGCGGGTTGCCTAAAGGCCCCGCCCATGACCAGCATCCCCATCCGCCGCGCCCTTCTCTCGGTCTCCGACAAGACCGGCATCGTCGAACTCGGACAGTCACTCGCCGCCAAGGGCGTCGAGCTGGTCTCGACCGGTGGCACCGCCAAGGCGCTGCGCGACGCGGGACTCGATGTCCGCGACATCTCCGACCTCACCGGCTTCCCTGAAATGATGGACGGCCGTGTCAAGACGCTGCACCCGGTGGTCCATGGCGGCCTGCTCGCGGTGCGCGAGGATACCGGGCATATGGCCTCGGCCAGCGAGCATGCGATCGGCATGATCGATCTGGTGGTGGTCAACCTCTACCCCTTCGCCCAGACCGTGGCGAAGGGCGCCGACCGTGACGAGATCATCGAGAATATCGATATCGGCGGCCCGTCGATGGTGCGCTCGGCCGCCAAGAACCACGCCTATGTCGCGATCGTCACCGATCCCGCCGACTATGACCTGGTCGCCACCGGCGAGACGAGCCTAGAGGACCGCCGCCGTTTCGCCGCCAAGGCCTATGCCCTGACCGCGCAATATGACGCGGCCATCGCGAGCTGGTTCGCCTTCGCCGACCAAGGCGAGCGCTTCCCCGCGACGCTGCCGTTGGTGTTCAAGCGCGGCGAAGAGCTGCGCTATGGCGAGAACCCGCACCAGTCCGCTGCGCTCTATCTGCCCGCTGGTCCTGCCGCATCGGGAATCGCCCAGGCGCAGCAGCTTCAGGGCAAGGAACTCTCCTACAACAACTACAACGACGCCGACGCCGCGCTCGAGCTGGTCAGCGAATTCCGCGACGGTCCGCCGACCGTGGTGATCGTCAAGCACGCCAATCCGTGCGGCGTCGCCACCGCCGATACGCTGGTCGACGCCTACAAGGCGGCGCTCGCCTGCGACTCGGTATCGGCGTTCGGCGGGATCATCGCGCTCAACCGTCCGCTCGATGCGGAGACGGCCAAGGCGATCACCGAGATCTTTACCGAAGTCGTCGTCGCGCCGGGCGCGAGCGACGAGGCGAAGGCGATCTTCGCCGCCAAGAAGAACCTGCGCCTGTTGATCTGCGACGCGCTGCCCGATTCGGCCCGGCCTGGGCTGATGCTCAAGACGATCGCGGGCGGCGCACTGGTCCAGTCGCGCGACAACGGCACCATCACGCGGGCCGATCTCAAGGTCGTGACCAAGCGCGAGCCGACCAGCCAGGAGCTGGCCGACTGCCTGTTCGCTTGGACCGTCGCCAAGCACGTCAAGTCGAACGCGATCGTCTATGCCAAGGGCGGCAGCACCGCGGGCGTTGGCGCGGGGCAGATGAACCGCCTCGAATCCGCGCGCATCGCGGCGTGGAAGGCCAAGGACGCCGCGGACAAGGCGGGCTGGATGACGCCGCGCACGATCGGCTCGGCGGTCGCCTCGGACGCCTTCTTTCCCTTCGCCGACGGCCTGCTCGCCGCGGTCGAGGCGGGCGCGACGGCGGTGATCCAGCCCGGCGGATCGATCCGCGACGAGGAAGTCATCGCGGCAGCCGACGAAGCTGGCCTGGCGATGGTATTCACCGGAATGCGCCACTTCCGGCATTGAGACGGTTTCGGCTTCGCTGAAATGACGCGGGCGCGCTCCCCACCTGGGGAGCGCGCCCGTGCTGTATCGGACAGAGTCGATCTAGTTCGCCGCGCCCTGTTTGGGCAGTTTCTTGAACAGTTTGCGATCCTCCTCGCCGAACGCCCATTTCGCGATGACCGCGAAATAGGCCAAGAAGATCGCCGGGATGCCGATCGACAGCTCGACCCATTCCAGATGGTGGGGCAGCGAGGTGAAGCCCCAGCCGACGAGCCCTCCGGCGGCAAGCGCGGCGACGAAGCCCGGGCGCAGGCTGAACACCGACGCCTTGGTCAGTCGTGCCAGCATCCAGCATTTGATCGTCGAGCCGAGCGCCAGCGTCACCGCCAGTGCGACGGCAGGACCGGCGGCTTGATAGTTTATATCCCAGCCCCAGTCGCGCATGAGGAACACCAAGGCAAAGCTTAGCGCGGCCTGGAAGGCGAGCAGCAGCATCGACACCACCAGATTGCGGTGTCGGGCCATATAGACCAGGCCGGCTTCCGATATCGCACCGGGCGCCGCCAGCACCTCGGCGGCGAGCAGGAAGCACAACGCGCCCGCGCCGACGACGAATTGCGGGCCGACCACACCCATCACGCCCTCGGCCGGGATGCCGCCCATCAGCAGCAGGGCCGCTTGCAGCGTCATGATCCAGAAGGCGACCTGCTTGACCTGGCTGGCGATCGCGGTGCGGTTTCCGGCGGCTAGGTTGCGGGCGATGCCGGGGCCCAGCACCGGATCGAAGCTGGTTTTGAGCTTTTGCGGGATCGAGGAGACCTGCTGCGCCATGTAATAGATGCCGACGATCGCCGGCGGGAACAGCAGGCCCAGGATGAAGCGGTCGATATTGCGCGTACCCCACTCGATCGCATCCGCGCCCGCCAACGGTACGTTGCGCCGGGCAAGCTGGAGCAGCGGTGTGACGTGCGGCGACCAGCCATGCGGCAGGCCATAGCTGCGGATGAACGGGATTAGGCTGGCGATCAGCGCCGCCGCCATCGACAGGACATAGGCGATGATCAGGCCGTCGCGCGGTGAGGCATAATAGAGTGCCCATGCCGCCAGGCTGATCGTCCACGGCTCGACGATCGCGCGCGCGGTCACCGCCGCCTTCACGTTGCCGCGATAGGCGAGCGCGGCGAGGCTGACGTCGGACCAGGCGATCGCGAAGACGATGACGGGCAACAGTCCCTCAAGTCCCGTCACCTGGCTGTTGGCGTACATGATCTGCGGGAAGGTGAAGAGCACCGCGCTGGTGATCATCGAAACGACCAACGCGACGACCATCCCGTCCCATACGACATGGCTATGCGGTCGATCGGTCGAGGCGAGCGCCTGGGCAAGGCCGCGCTTGAGGCCGAGTGTCGCGAGCAGCGCCGCGAGTTCGACCACGACGACCGCGAGCGCGAATCGCCCGACGATTTCCGGACCGTAGAGGCGTCCGGCGATGAACAAGAAGGGAAGGCGCGCGGCGAGGCGCAGCACGAAGCCGAAGATGTTGGTACGCCCGCCCTTGGCGAGCGCGGCGATATCGTCCGAAGGTGCGGAGGAAGCGGCATTGGCGGTCATGCGCCAAGCCCGCCCATTCGCCGCGTACGGCGTCGCGAAGTTTCCTCGGTCCCCATGTCGTTACCGGTTTCGCTCGAAACCAACGGGATTGCCATCGTCAATGTGCCGCGCCCCAGCTCGGGCCGGTGCCGATTTCGACGCCCAAGGGCACGCTGAGCTTGACCGCGGGTTCCGCCGCGTTCGCCATCACCGCGCGGATGACCGGTGTCGCCGCCTCGACATCGCCCGCGGGCAGTTCGAAGACCAGTTCGTCATGGACCTGCATCAGCATCCTGACGTCATGCAATCCGGCTTCCCGCAGCGCGGGTCCCATCCGCGCCATCGCGCGCTTGATGATGTCGGCGCTGGTGCCCTGGATCGGCGCATTGATCGCGGCGCGCTCGCTGCCCGCGCGTTCGGGCTGGGTAGCGGACTTGAGCCGCGGAAAGTGCGTCTTCCGCCCGAACAGCGTCTCGGTGTAGCCGTGTGCCTTGGCGTCATTGAGCGTGTCGGCGATGTAGTGGCTGATGCCGGGAAAGCGCTCGAAATAGCGGTCGATCATCGACTGCGCCTCGTCCGGCGTGACGTCGAGCCGTCCAGCCAGGCCCCAGCGGCTGATGCCATAGAGGATCGCGAAGTTGATCGTCTTGGCGCGGCCACGTGTGTCGCGGTTGACCTCGCCGAACAGTTCGGTCGCGGTCATGTTGTGGATGTCGTCGCCACGCTCGAACGCCTCGCGCAGCTGGGGCACGTCGGCGATGTGCGCGGCAAGCCGCAGCTCGATCTGCGAATAGTCGGCGGAAAGGATGACGTTGCCCGGTTCGGCGACGAAGGCGTCGCGGATTTGTCGCCCGTTCTCGGTGCGCACCGGGATGTTCTGCAAATTGGGGTCGGTCGACGACAGGCGCCCGGTCTGCGCGCCGGTCAGCGAATAGCTGGTGTGGACGCGGCCCGTGGCCGGATTGATCTGCGCCTGCAGCGCGTCGGTATAGGTCGATTTGAGTTTGGTCAGCTGGCGCCAGTCGAGCACCTTCAGGACCATCTCCCGCCCCGGCGAATCCTTGTCCGCGGCGATCCGCTCCAGTTCGTTGACGTCGGTCGAATAGACGCCCGACTTGCCCTTTCGCCCGCCCTTGATCCCCATCTTGTCGAACAAGACGTCACCAAGCTGCTTGGGGCTGCCGATGGTGAACTTGAACCCGGCGATGCCGTGGATTTCCTCTTCCAGCGCGGCGATCTGGCGGGAGAAGTCGTCGGAAAGCTTGGCCAGCACCCCGGCATCGACCTTGACCCCGGCCAGCTCCATGTCGGCGATCACGCGGGCGAGCGGGCGATCGACCATCTCGTAGACACGGGTTACGCCTTCGAACGGTAGGCGAGGCTTCAGGCGCCGCCACAGCCGCAAAGTGACGTCGGCATCCTCGGCCGCGTAGCGGGTCGCGGTCTTGAGATCGACTTCCTGGAAGCCGAGCTGCTTCTTTCCGGTCCCGACTACGTCCTTGTAGGCGATGCATGTGTGGGAGAGGTGCGTCGTCGCCAGTTCGTCCATGCCGTGGCCGTGCAGGCCCGCGTCGAGGTCGAAGCTCATCACGATCGTGTCGTCATAGGGTGCGACGTCGATGCCGACGCGCGACAGGATGATCAGATCGTATTTGATGTTGTGCCCGATCTTGAGCACCGCCGGATCCTCGAGCAGCGGCTTCAGCTTGGCGATCACGAGGTCGCGGTCGAGCTGGATCGGCTTTTCGGCGAACATGTCTGTGCCGCCATGGCCGATCGGGATGTAGCAGGCGCGATTGGGTTCGAGCGCGAGGCTGACGCCGACCAGCTCGGCGCGGGTGGCGTCGACGCCGGTGGTCTCGGTATCGACCGCGACCCAGCCCTGGTAGGTTGCCGCCTCGATCCAGCGGTCGAGCGCAGCTTCGTCCACCACGGTTTCATAGCCGTCGAGATCGAAGGGCGGTTCGTCGGGGAGCGGCGTCGGCTGCGGGCTTTCGGTCGATGCGCTGGCGCTTTGGGTACCGCCGCCCGCACCGGTGCCGCCAAGCCGCGAGAGCAGCGTCTTGAACCCGTGATGCTCCAGAAATGCGCGCAACGGCGCGTCGGGGATGCCCTTCAGCTCCAGCTCTTCCAGCGGATCGGGTAGCGGGACGTCGCTGGCGAGTTCGACCAGCTTTCGGCTCAGGCGAGCCATATCGGCATATTCGATGAGGTTGTCGCGCATCTTCGACGGCTTCATCGACGGCGCCGCAGCCAGCACGTCCTCGACGGTGCCGAATTCTTGGATCAGCTTGGCCGCGGTCTTGGGGCCGATGCCCTTGACCCCGGGGACATTGTCGACGCTGTCGCCCATCAGCGCCAGCACCTCGCCAAGCTTGTCGGGGAGGACGCCGAACTTCTCCTCGGTATCCTTGGGGCCCAGGCGGCGGTTGTTCATCGTGTCGAGCATGTCGACCGACGGGACGGTCATCAGCTGCATCAGATCCTTGTCGGAACTGACGATGGTCACCTGCCAGCCCCGCGCCACCGCGGCCTTGGTATAGCTCGCGATCAGGTCATCGGCTTCCCAGCCTGCTTCCTCGATACAGGGCAGGCTGAAGGCGCGTGTCGCGTCGCGGATCATCGGGAACTGGGGGACCAGATCCTCGGGAGCGGGCGGGCGATGTGCCTTGTACTGGTCGTACATCTCGTTGCGGAAGGTGTGCTCGCTCTTGTCGAGGATCACCGCCATGTGGGTGGGGCCGTCGGCCTTGTTGAGCTCATCGGCGAGCTTCCACAGCATCGTCGTATAGCCATAGACGGCGCCCACGGGTTCGCCATGCTTGTTCGTCAGCGGCGGCAGCCGGTGATAGGCGCGGAAGATATAGCCGGAGCCGTCGACCAGATAGAGATGGGGCATGGCCGAGCGATAGCCGAGCCGCCGGGCGGAACAAAGCCCTTAGCGGTTTCCGATCAGGCCGTGGCGATATTCTCCAGCGTGAAGACAAGCGGTTCGGCGTTGGCGCCGATGCCGCCGCCGGTCATCACGATGTCGGCGCTGGTAAGACCGAGCAGCGAAAACTCGGTTGCGACGCTTGAAAGGATCGCCGAGTTGCTTCCCGAATCCGGATCGGACTGGGAGGCGACCCCGACCCAGATCGTCGGTCTGAGCCGGAAGGCGGCAGTCTGCTCGGGCAGGACGTTGCGTTCGCTCAGATATGGATGCTTGCCCTTGTAGAGGCAGACATTGACCGCGCCCTGCCTCAGGTCGTTGGACAAGGTGATCTGATCGGGATGTCCAGCGATCGGCGGCCCGACGATATTACTCTCTTCGCCTTCCACGAGGCTGAAATGCTGGCCGGGTGCCGCCGGCTGCATCGGAGTGAAATTGCCGTAGCTGTCTTGGACGGTGATGTCCGTGTCGGCAGGATAAAGAACCGAATAGGTCGTGCCCCGCATAAATGCCGGGATTGCCATCCAAGCTTGCGCGATCTCATCGAGCGAGGCTTGCGGATTCTTGCCGAAGATCAGGATCTGGCTATTGTTGGTGTCGCCGGATCGATTGATGAAATTCAGCCTGATATCCATCGCCGCCCTCTGATCATGTTCAAGACCCGACCCTAACATGCGATCGATACGCTGCCGAGATGGCGCGGGCTTCAGGCGAAAACGACATTCTGCAGGGTGAAGGCGAAGGGCTGCGCATCCGCACCTGCGCCGCCGCCGGTCATCACGATGTCCGCGCTGGCGATACCGAGCAGCGAGAGTTCGGTATTGATGTTGGACAGGATCGCCGCGTTCATCACCTCGCCTTCCTCGATTTGCGAGATGGAGCCGACCCAGATCGTCGGCTTGAACTGGAATGCCGCCGTCTGCTCCGGCGCCAGCGATGTCCTGGTCGCGAGCAACCGTCCCGACTTGTAGATGTTCGCGTCGATCGACCCCTGTGGCAGCGCGTTGCGGATCTGAACCTCGCTCGCCGCAGTCGATGGACCGGAATAGCTCAGCGTATCGCCCGAACCGGTCTGCGCTGCGGTCAGAAGCTGGCCCGGGGACGCTTCGAGTTGCGGGGTGTAGTTGCCCCAGCTGTCGCCCGACGACGCGTGCGCGGTGACCGGAAAGACGAAAGGGTGATTCTCGCCCGGGCCGCAATTCTGGATGACCTTCCAGGCGACGGCGATGTCGGCCATGTCTTCCGCCACATTCTTCTGGAAGATGACGATCTTTGAATTGTTGATGTCGTTCGAGTTGTTGATGAAGTTCAGCTTGATATCCATCGTGCTTCCCCCGTTCGCCTATCGTGCATGATACGCTCGAACGGGGGACAGTCCAGATCGTAACGGACCCGATTCAAAGCGCGTCGTGGAAGATGATGCCCAGCGTATGGCGCCGACCGCGCCGGATCGCACTGACGCCGTGCCGCATGGTCACGCGATAGTCGCCACGGCTGCCGCGCATCGGCCGCTGGTTGACCGCGAACACCACCGCATCGCCCTGCGAAAGCGGGACGACCGCCGCGCGCGACTGCATGCGGGGGCGCTGTTCGGTCAGAACCAGCTCGCCACCCTCGAAATCGGCGCCAGGGGCCGACAGCAGCACCGCCACCTGGAGCGGAAACACATGTTCGCCATACAGGTCCTGATGCAGGCAATTATAGTCGCCGGGGCCATAGCGCAGCAGCAACGGGGTCGGCCGGGTCTGTCCACCGGCATGGCACTCGGCGAGGAAGGCGGCATGCGCGTCCGGAAAACGGCGATCCATGCCCATTCGCGCGTGCCAGCGGTTCGCGATCTCCGCCAGATGTGGATAGAGCGCGGTGCGCAGCGCCGAAACTAGCGGCGGCAGCGGATAGGCGAGATAGCGATACTCGCCCCGGCCGAACCCATGACGCGCCATCGTCACGGTGCTGCGGAACTGGCCATCGACATCATAGCTACCGGCAAGATCGGCGCAGCTCTGCGGGGAGAGTAGTCCGGGCAGCACGGCCCAGCCCTCCCGGTCGAGCGTGGTTTCGATGGCGGACCAGTCGTGGCGTGTGGGGGTGTGCGTCATGCCGGGGCGACTAGCGCCTGGTCCCGTTCGTTCGCTTCCCGGTGCTTGCGCTCGAACTCGCTGTCCGAGATCAGCGGTGGCTGGCGACCACTGCGGCGACCACGCCCTGCATCAGCTCCTGCCGTTCCTTGATCGGGCGCGGCGTGTCGCCGATCATCACCGCGATCGTATAGGCCTTGCCGTCAGGCGCGGTCAGTATGCCGACATCGTTATAGCCCGCGGTGCGTCCGGCCAGATCCTGTCCGGTTCCGGTCTTGTGTCCGAAGGTCCAGCCCGGCGGCACCGCGCCGCGCAGCCGGAACTTGCCCGTGCGCGATGCTTCCATCACTGTCATCAGCCAGCGGGTCGAAGAGGGCGAGAGGATCTCCCCCGCCTTGAGCCGCGCGAGCGCCAGCGCGATCGCGGCGGGCGCGGCGCCATCGATCGGGTCGGCGACATAGGCTTCGAACGCGGCGCGACGCACATTGGGCGCCAGCGCGGCGCGCGCCTGCTGGAATGATCGGCCCATCGAATATTCGGCCTTCCACGGAAGTCCTGCGGTCCGGGCCTGTAGCAGCCGCTCGCCTGGACCGAAGCGAATATCGCCCAGCCCCTTGTCGCGGATCATGGCGCGAACGGCCTCGGGGCCGCCGACCAGGCCCAGCAGCCGGTCGTTCGCGGTGTTGTCGCTCTGCTGCATCGCGCGCAGGAGCAATTCGCGCACCGTGGTCTGATAGACCCCGTTCTTCACCACCAGCGCCGCGATCGGCTGATGGAAGACGGTGAGATTCTCGCGCGTCAGCGTGACCGGATCGTCGAGCGTAAGGCGGCCGCGATCGCGCGCGTCGAGCACGGTCATTGCGACCCACAGCTTGCTCACGCTCTGCTGCGGCATGCGCCGTGTGGCATTGGCGTCGATCTGCCAGCCCGCGTCCATGCTGCGCACCGCCACGCCGGCGACCCCGCCGAAATTGCGGATCAGGGCGTGAATGTCGGATTGAAGCGGGGCCGGAGCGGGCGAGACGGCGAAGGGTCGCGGTGCCGGCGGCACGCCGATCGTGACCCGATAGCTGGGCGGAACTAGGTTCTGTGGCGGGTCCTGCGAATGCACCGCGGCGCCGACGAGCAGGGCGGGGCCAAGGCCACCCAGCATCAACGCCCGTTGTAGAACCGTGAGTTTTTGTACTGCCAACACGCTACCAACGCCCCTTGCCCGGAATGAGCATGGTGCCGCGCGGGGCTCCGGCTCAAGTCGCGCGTTCCCGTTCTGCGACCAGTTCCTTGATATTAGCGGTGAATGGTGAACAACCGGCCAACCGAAGCGAAACGGATGGCGGATTTTCGCGGCTTCGACCCGCGTGACACCCTTGCCGGGCTGTGGCTATAGAGACGCCTCGAACAGGCTTCAGGTGATTGTTTTGAGCGATACGGCTCCCTCGCTGGTGATCAATCCGGCGCTTGATCGCGCCGCGCTCGCCCGACGTTTCGCCGCGGACGGCCGAGTGCAGGTCCGCGATTTCCTGACCCCCGATTCCGCGCAGCGGCTTGCTCAGTTGCTCCAGCAGCAGACTCCCTGGGGCCTGTCGTGGCAGGCGGCGGAGATGGGGCCGCACAAATTGCCCGCCGAGCAGGTTGCGGGGCTGCGGCCGGAAAACATCAATGCGATGCTCGAACGCGTCAACGGCGTGATGGCCGGTCCCGGCTTCGCATTTCTCTATGCTCAATATCTGATGCACGACCATGCGATGCTCGGCACATCGAAGAGCCCCGGGCACGATCAGGTGGTGCAGGATCTGAACGATCCTGATTTCCTCGATTTCGGGCGTCAAGTGACCGGGAACAACGCCATCGCCTGGGCTGATTCACAGGCGACGCTCTATTCGCGCGGCCAGTTCCTCTCGCTGCATCAGGATGTGGTCGCGGGCGAGAACCGGCTGGTCGCCTATGTGCTCAACCTCTGCCCGATCGACTGGCGACCCGATTGGGGCGGCTATCTCAACTTCTACGATGCCGATGGCGACATCGTCGCGGGTTACCGGCCGCGCTTCAACTCGCTCAACATGTTCGCGGTGCCGGCGGACCATAATGTGTCCTACGTACCTGGCTTCGCTCCCGCAAAGGGCCGGTTCGCGATCACCGGCTGGTTCCGCGCCGCCTAGGCTTCGGCACCGGCTCGCTCCGCCACTGAACCGACTCTAGGGAACCAGCACCGTATCGACCGCCCTGGCCGCGGTCTGCGGATAGTCGAGCGTATAGTGAAGCCCGCGGCTTTCATGCCGGTGAAGCGCCGATCGCACGATCAGCTCGGCCGCCTGAAGCAGATTGCGCAGCTCGATCAGGTCGGGCGTCACGCGGAAATGGCCGTAATAGTCGGCGACCTCGTCGTTCAGCATCTTGATGCGGTGCGCAGCGCGCTCGAGCCGCTTGGTGGTGCGGACGATGCCGACATAATTCCACATGAACCGGCGGATTTCGGTCCAGTTCTGCTTGATGACGACTTCCTCGTCGGAATCGGTGACGCGGCTTTCGTCCCATGGCCGGATCGCCGGAGGCGGGGGCAGTTGGTCCCAATGGGCGGCGATATGTTTCGCCGCCGCCTCGCCGAACACGAAACATTCGAGCAAAGAGTTGCTGGCGAGCCGATTGGCGCCGTGCAGCCCGCTCTCGCTGCACTCACCCGCCGCATAGAGGCCGGGCAGGTCGGTCCGTCCGTCAAGGTCGATGACGATCCCGCCACAGGTATAATGCTGGGCGGGCACCACCGGGATCGGCCCCGTGGTCATGTCGATGCCCAGACCGATCAGCTTTTCGTAGATGTTGGGGAAATGCCCCTTCACGAACTCGGCCGGCATATGGCTGATGTCGAGATGGACATAGTCCAGGCCATAGCGCTTGATCTCGGCGTCGATCGCGCGGGCGACCACGTCGCGCGGCGCCAGTTCCATCCGTTCGGCGTCATAATAGGTCATGAAGCGCTTGCCGGTCTGCGGGTTGATCAGCCGCCCGCCCTCGCCGCGCACCGCCTCGGTGATCAGGAAGTTCTTGACCTCGAGATTGTAGAGGCAGGTCGGGTGGAACTGCATCATCTCCATGTTGGAGATGCGGCACCCCGCGCGCCACGCCATCGCGATGCCGTCGCCGGTCGCGCCCTTCGGCGCGGTCGAAAACAGATAGGTGCGCCCCGCCCCGCCGGTCGCCAGGATGGTGGCGTTGGCGGTGAACAGCTCGACATGGCCGGTGGCGCGGTTGACGGCATAGACGCCCCAGACATTGCCCGCGCCCGAATAGCGTTGCTCATGCCGGCTGGTGGCCAGGTCGACCGCGACCATGTCGGGAACCATGGTGATATTGGGGTGCGCTTCGGCCGCGCGGATCAGCGCCTCCTGCACCGCCCAGCCGGTGGCGTCGTCGACATGGACGATGCGGCGCGCGCTGTGCCCGCCCTCGCGCGTCAGGTGCCAGCCATCGCCGTCACCATCGACATTGAACGGCACGCCAAGCTTGGCCAGCCGGTCGATCGCTGCCGGGGCGTTCTCGACCACGAACTCGACGGTCGCGCGATCGTTCAGGCCCGCGCCCGCGATCATCGTGTCCTCGATATGCGCCTCGAACGTGTCGCCCGGCTCCAGCACGGCGGCGATCCCGCCCTGTGCCCAAGCGGTCGATCCTTCGTTGAGCGCCCCCTTGGCCAGCACCGTGACCTTGAACCGGTCCGCCAGGTTGATCGCGGCGGTCAGCCCCGCCGCGCCCGAGCCGATGATCAGCACGTCGGATTGCCGGGTCTCACTTGCCAATCGTCATTCCTCATCGCGGCGCGGGGCTTTTCGCTATGCGCCAAACCGCCACGAAATCAAACGCTCCGGTCGCCAAGCTTTTGTCGCCGGGTTAGAAGCGATGCCATGCGCAACCTGTTGATCCTTACCGTCTTGTTGTTGGCGTTCGCCGGCCTGATTCCTGCAGCGAACGCGGCGCCGCGCTGCACGCTGGTCGATCCGGGCATCACCAAGCGCTTGTCGGTGGGCGACACCGGCCGCGCGATGCTGATCCATATGCCCGCCGACTATCGTCCCAGCACGCGCCTGCCGCTGCTGTTCGTGCTGCACGGCAGCGGCGGCGACGGAGCGGTGATCCTCAAGCAATCGGGGCTGGAAGCGACCAGCGACCGTCACGGCTTCCTGCTCGCTGCGCCCGATGGCGGTATCCCGGTCGAGAAGGGATTCGTGTGGAATATTCCGGGCGTTCCGACTGTGACCGGCAAGGTGCCGGGGCCGGACGATGCCGACGATGTCGCCTTCATCCGCACCGCGATCGACTGGCTGGTGGCGCAGGGCTGTGCCGATTCCAGCCGTGTCTATGCTTCGGGCTGGTCGGGCGGCGGGCGGTTGACGTCATGGCTGGGCTGCGTCGCATCGGACAAGATTGCGGCGATCTCGCCGGTCGTCGGCCTGCGCGCCGGCAACCCGCTCGCGAGCGATCCCATGCGTCCCGATCCGGTGACCTGTCGTCCCCCGCGGCCGGTGCCGGTGATCGCGTTCGCTGGGGACAAGGACGGCACCAATCCTATTCAGGGCGGCGGCGCGGGCTATTGGCAATATTCGATGGATGCCGCGCTGGCGCGCTGGGCGGAGCTTGGCGGCTGTCGTGCCGGGCCGCTGCGCCGCGACCTCGCCGCCGATCGCTACGAGCAGCTCTACACCGCTTGTCGGTCGCATGCCGAGGTGGCGGGCCACGTCACGCGCGGCGCGGGCCATGTCTGGACCGCCGACAACGAGGCAATGTGGGCGTTCCTGACGCGTTACCGGCGGCGCTGATCCGACTCAGGCGTTGGCGGCGCGGGTCAGGCTCAGGAACACGTCCTCAAGGTCCGCCTCACGCGTGCTGACGTCGACGATCCCGAACCCGGCGGCCTGGACGGCGCCCAGCACCTCGCCGGCGTTCGCCTGATCCTTGGCATAGGTGATGACCAACGTGCGCTCGCCCTTGACCTCGATCTTCTGGAAACAGCGGCTGTCGGGCACGGTCGCGATGTCGCGGTCCACCGTCACCTCGACCGCTTTTTCCTGGGTCTTGCCGACCAGCTCGCGCGTCGGCTCGTTGGCGATGAGCTTGCCGTGGTTGATGATCGCGATCCGGTCGCAAAGCTCCTCGGCTTCCTCCAGATAGTGCGTGGTCAGCACCACGGTCACGCCGCGCTCGTTGAGCGTGCGGACATAGGCCCAGAGCTGCTGGCGCAGCTCGATATCGACGCCGGCGGTCGGCTCGTCGAGCACCAGTACGGGCGGCGAATGGACCATCGCTTTGGCGACCATCAACCTCCGCTTCATCCCGCCCGAAAGCGTGCGCGAATAGGCGTTGGCCTTGTCCTCCAGATGCACCGCGCGCAGCAGCTCCATCGACCGGCGCTGCGCCTTGGGCACGCCGTAGAGGCCCGCCTGGATCTCTAGCGTCTCGATCGGTGTGAAGAAGGGGTCGAACAGGATTTCCTGATTGACGATGCCGATCGCGCGCTTGGCGTTGCGCGGATGCTGGTCGATGTCGAACCCCCAGATCGCGGCGCGCCCGCCGGTCTTGTTGACCAGGCCGGCAAGGATGTTGATCAGCGTCGACTTGCCCGCGCCATTCGGCCCCAGCAGCCCGAAGATCTGCCCACGCGGTACCGTGAAGCTGACATTGTCCAGCGCCTGCTTGCCGCCCTGATAAACCTTCGAAAGGCCTTCGATTTCGATCGCCGCGTCGCTCATGCGCGCTGATCTGGAACCGGCCGGCGGCCTTGGCAAGCGAAACGATTGCGGCGTCTCCACCGCTTTGCTAACCGCACCCCATGATCGCGCCTCCCGAAGTCACCCGCGTCACTCATCGCCGCGTCGCCTGCGACGGCGCGCAGGCCGGTATCGCCGCCGCGCTCGGCCATCCGCGCGTATTCCTCGAGATCGACGAGCATGGCTATGTCGATTGCGGCTATTGCGACCGCCGCTTCGTGCTGGCGGGCGGCCCCGCTGACGGCGCGGACCAGTCGGAACTTCCCGACCACCCCGCTGGCGCGAGCCTCTAAGCCGCCTATATACCGGGGATGTACAACGATCCCCGTGGCTTCCTCTATCGCGACGGCTTCGATGCCGACGCCGCCCAGCGCCTGACCGCCTCGATCCTCGGCCGCGCCGAGGATGGCGAGCTCTATCTCCAATATCGCAAGTCCGAGGCGTTCGGGTTCGACGACGGACGGCTCAAGACCGCCTCGTACAACACCGATTCGGGCTTCGGCCTGCGGGCGGTGAGCGGCGAGACCACTGCCTTCGCGCACGCCAACGAGATCAGCGAAGCCGCGATTCGCCGGGCGGGCGAGACGATGGCGCTGATCGATCCGACGACCGGGCCGAAGGCTGCGGCGCCCGCGCGCACCAACCGGCATCTCTATACCGATGCCGATCCGCTCGACCTCGTCCCGTTCGCGGACAAGGTGAACCTCTGCCAGATGATCGATGCGGCCGCGCGCGCTCGCGATCCGCGCGTGGTGCAGGTCTCGGCCAGCTTGCTCGGATCGTGGAGCGTGGTCGAGATCGTCCGGCCGGACGGCTTCATCGCCACCGATGTCCGCCCGCTGGTCCGCCTCAACGTCTCGATTGTGGTCGAGGCCAACGGCCGGCGCGAGACCGGCAGCTTCGGCACCGGCGGTCGCGCGCTCTATGACCGGTTGTTCGAGCCCGCGACCTGGAACAGAGCGATCGACGAGGCGCTGGCGCAGGCGCTGGTCAATCTGGAGGCGGTCGATGCGCCAGCTGGCGAGATGACCGTGCTGCTCGGTCCCGGCTGGCCCGGCGTGCTGTTGCACGAGGCGGTCGGTCATGGGCTGGAGGGTGACTTCAACCGCAAGGGCACATCGGCCTTTTCCGGCCGGATTGGCGAGCGCGTCGCGGCGCCGGGCGTCACCGTGGTCGATGACGGATCGATCCATGACCGCCGCGGGTCGCTGTCGATCGATGATGAGGGCACGCCGACTCGCGAGACGGTGCTGATCGAGGACGGCATCCTCAAAGGCTATATGCAGGATCGCCTCAACGCGCGGCTGATGGGGGTCGAACCGACCGGCAACGGCCGCCGCGAAAGCTTCCAGCATTCGCCGATGCCGCGCATGACCAACACCTTCATGCGCGCCGGAAATGATGATCCCGGCGAGCTGCTCAGCCGCGTCAAGAAGGGCATCTTCGCCAAGTCGTTCGGCGGCGGCCAGGTCGACATCGTCTCCGGCAAGTTCGTCTTCTCCTGCACCGAGGCGTATTTGATCGAGGACGGCAAGCTTGGCGCCCCGATCAAGGGCGCGACGCTGATCGGCGACGGCCCGACCTGTCTCACCAAGGTGACCGGGATCGGCAACGACTTCGCGCTCGACGAAGGGGTCGGCATGTGCGGCAAGGGCGGGCAGAGCGTGCCAGCGGGTGTCGGTCAGCCCACCTTGCTGGTGGAAGGGCTGACGGTGGGCGGCACCGCCGCGTGACGCTGCGCGCGGCCGATCTCGACGCCTATTTCGCGCGGATCGGCTGGGCGGGGCCGGTCGCTGTGGACCGCACGACGCTGAACGCCATCGCCGCGCATCATCCCGCCGCGATTCCGTTCGAGAATCTCGACCCCTATCTAGACCGCCCGGTCGAGCTTGCACCCGACGCGCTCGTCGCCAAACTGATCCACGGGCAGCGCGGGGGCTATTGCTTCGAGCAGAACGGGCTGCTGCGGCTGGTGCTCGAAGCGCTCGGCTTCGCGGTCACCCCGCTTTCGGGCCGGGTGGTGTGGAACATGGATCCCGAAACGATCACCGCGCGCACGCATATGGTGCTGGGCGTCGATCTTCCCGAAGGCGTGGTGCTGATCGATTGCGGTTTCGGCAGCGCGGTGCCGACCAGGGTGCTCGATCTGGTCACCGATATCGAGCAACCGACCCCGCACGAACCCTTCCGCTTGGTCCGCGTTGGCGAGGAATGGCGCGCGCAGATCCGCATCGGCGCGGAGTGGCGTACCACCTATCGCTTCGACCTCTCGCCCCAGCGGGATATCGATTACGTGGTGGCCAACTGGTACACCTCGACCCATCCCGACTCGCATTTCCGGCATGGCCTGACGCTCGCCCGCTCGTTGCCCGGACGGCGCATCAGCCTGCGCGGGAACGCGTTCGCGACCCATAGACTTCACGGCGTAACCGAGCGGTGCAGACTCATAGATCCCGAGGACATCGCGGCGATCATCGAAAATGAGTTTGGCCTGCGCATCCCGGACCGTCCGGCGCTGCTGGCGCGACTGCGCGACGATCTGCCGACAATGGCGGCTGCGAACTGATGGCGTTGGCCGAACTCGGCCGCTTTCCGCCACCCGAGGCGCATATCGTCATCGGCCTGCTTGAGGCCAATGGCATCCCCGCAATCGCCTTCGATGCCGGATCGAGCATCGTCGAGGGGAGCATCGCCGCGCTGATACCGGTTCGGGTGATGGTCGACGAGGATGATCTGCTTATTGCGCGGGCAGTGCTACGAGACGCCTAAAAATTAGGCAATCGTTCGCTACTGCACAATTTTTTACCTTCGGGTAGCTGCGTCCATCTGCGGACTCCGCCGTATTACTCACGATTCCGACTCTGGCACGCCCTTTGCTGATGGCTCTTGCGGTCAATTGCGAAAGGGGGCGGAATGAAACTCGTCATCGCCATCATCAAGCCGTTCAAGCTGGATGACGTCCGCGAAGCGCTCACGGAACTGGGCATCGCCGGCATGACCGTGACCGAGGTGAAGGGGTTCGGCCGCCAGAAGGGCCAGACCGAGATTTACCGCGGCGCGGAATACAGCACCAACATGGTGCCCAAGCTCAAGATCGAGGTGGTCTGCGCGAGCGACCTCGCCGGCCGCGTTGTCGAGGCGGTCCAGGCCGCGGCCAACACCGGCGCGATCGGCGACGGCAAGATCTTCGTTCTCGACGTCGGCCAGGCGGTGCGCATCCGCACCGGCGAAACCGACCAGACCGCGCTCTGATGAAGGGGGTATCGATGAAGAATGCTTTCAAGCTTGCCGTCGGTCTCGCGCTGTTCGCGGCGGTGCCCGCCTGGGCGCAGGATGCGGTGGCGGCCGTTCCCAACAAGGGCGACACCGCCTGGATGATGATCTCGACCGTACTGGTCATGGCGATGATCGTACCGGGTCTCGCGCTCTTCTATGGCGGCCTCGTCCGCACCAAGAACATGGCGTCGGTGCTGACCCAGGTGCTGGCGGTCGCGGCGCTCGCGATGCTGCTGTGGGTCATCTACGGCTATGCCTTTGCTTTCGGCGGTGACGCCAACCAGTTCATCTCCTCGGGCAAGTTCTTCCTTGCCGGGGTCAAGGCGGACTCGACCGTCGCGACCTTCACCGACGGCGTGGTGATCCCCGAATTCGTGTTCATCGCCTTCCAGATGACCTTCTCGGCGATCACCGTGGCGCTGGTGATCGGCGGCCTGGTCGAGCGGATGAAGTTCAGCGCGCTGATGGTTTTCGCGATCGTCTGGCTGACCATCGTCTACTACCCGATCGCGCATATGGTCTGGTATCTGGGCGGCAGCGACGCGGCGACTGGCCTGATCTTCGGTTGGGGGGCGCTCGATTTCGCGGGCGGCACCGTGGTGCACATCAACGCGGGCGTCTCGGCACTGGTCGGCGCGATCATCCTCGGCCCACGCCTGGGCTACAAGAAGGAGATCATGGCCCCGCATTCGCTGACCATGACGCTGGTCGGCACCGGTCTGCTGTGGGTGGGCTGGTTCGGCTTCAACGCCGGGTCGGCGCTAGAAGCCAATGGTTCGGCGGGCCTCGCGCTCATCAACACCTTTACCGCAACGGCGGCGGGCGTGCTGTTCTGGATGCTGACCGAGCGTCTGCTTGGTCATAAGGCCTCACTGCTCGGCGCCTGTTCGGGTGCGATCGCCGGTCTCGTCGCGGTCACTCCGGCGGCGGGCAATTCGGGCCCGTTCGGCGCGATCCTGCTCGGCGCGATCGCGGCGGTCGTCTGCGCCTGGTTCGTCGTATCGATCAAGCCGAAGCTCAAGATCGACGAATCGCTTGACGCGTTCGGCATTCATGCGCTCGGCGGCATCATCGGTTCGATCGGCACCGCCGTCACCATGCTGCCGGCGCTCGGCGGCCCGGGAGCGGCTGACTATGCGCTGGGTGCCCAGCTTTGGATCCAGATCAAATCGGTGCTCGTCGCCATCGTCTGGGCCGGTGCCGGTTCAGCGATCGCCTTCACCATCGCCAAGTTCGTGACTGGCTTGCGTGTCACCGAAGAGGTGGAGCGCGAGGGGCTCGACCTCGGCGAGCATGGCGAGCGCGCCTATAATTATTGATGAGTTCGGGGCCGTGCCTCGGCGCGGTCCCTCGCGTTGTTCCTCCTGCGGACGACTGGGCCGGTGGCAAGACCACCGGCCCTTTTTTAACGCAGGTCGGCGCGGATGAAGTCCGCGCAGCGTTCGCCGATCATAATGCTCGGCGCATTGGTGTTGCCGCTGATCAGGCGCGGCATGACCGAGGCATCGGCGACATACAGCCCTTCAACCCCGCGAACTCGCAGCTTCGGATCGCAGACCGCGGCATCGTCCGATCCCATCCGCGCGGTCCCAACGGGGTGATATATGGTATCGGCGCGGGCGCGGATCAGCCGTTCGAGCGCCTCGTCGTCATTGCGGTCGATCGGATAGCGGTCGCGGCCGCCGAACGCGGTCAGCGGCTCCGCATCTAGGATGCGATACATCTCGCGCACGCCCTTGATCAGCAGATCGACGTCGCGCCGGTCGGTGAGGAAGCCCGGATCGATCAGAGGGGCCGCGCATGGATCGGCTGAGGCGAGGCGCACCGTCCCGCGACTTTCGGGCCGCAGCACGCAGGCGTGGCAGCTATAACCATGCGCCTTGACCTTGGCTCGCCCATGATCCTCGACGATCGCGACCAGGAAGTGGAGCTGGATATCGGGCGCGGGCAGCCCCGGTTCGGTGCGCAAGAAGGCGCCGGCTTCCGCAAAGGGCGACGTCATGGGTCCGCTGCGGCTGCGGAACCAGCGTGCCATCGCGCCGAGCCCCTTGAGCGATCCGATCAGCGATCGGCCGAGGAACAGGCTGCCTGTGGTCTCGAACGCAGCGACATAATCGAGATGGTCCTGAAGGTTTCCGCCCACTTCGGCGCGATCGACGCGCACGGTCAGGCCGTGTTCCTGCAGATGCGCGCCCGGCCCGATACCCGACAGCATCAGCAGTTGCGCGGTGCCGAACACGCCGCCGCCAAGGACCACGGTGCGGCGCGCGCGGATCATCTTCGACTGGCCGCCGCGCGAATAGGCGACGCCCCAGGCGCGGCCGTCCTCGAACAGCACACGCTCGACGATGGTGTCGCACAGGATTTCGAGATTGGGGCGTGGGGTCAGATATCCGCGCGCAGCGGTCCAGCGTTCGCCGTCCTTCTGCGTCACCTGATAGATGCCGGCGCCTTCCTGCCGGACGCCGTTGAAGTCGGGGTTGCGCGGGATCTGCAGCGATGCCGCGGCGTCGACAAACGCCTCGCTCCCGGGGTGGACGAAGTTCTGGTCGCTCACCTGCAGCGGCCCCTCGCCGCCATGCCATTGGTTGGCGCCGTGCTGGTTGGTCTCGCTGCGCTTGAACACCGGCAGGACATCGGCCCAACTCCAGCCGGTGGCGCCCAGCGCTTCCCAATTGTCATAGTCCCACGGGTTGCCGCGAATGTAGAGCATCGCGTTGATCGCGCTCGACCCACCCAACCCCTTGCCGCGGGGCTGGTATCCGCGGCGGCCGTTGAGGCCGGGTTGCGGAACCGTCTCATACGCCCAGTTGGTCGCGGGCGTCTGCATCGCGATCGCGCCGGGCATCAGCGTGCGGAAACCGGTGTTGCGCCCGCCCGCCTCGAGCACGGCGACGCTGTACTTGCCGTCTTCGCTCAGGCGGCCCGCGGCGGCGCTGCCCCCGGATCCGGCGCCGATGACGACGATGTCGGCTTCTTCCATGCTTCCCCCGCCTGCTCGCGCGCCAGCCAGCGCGCCTTGATGGTTTCGGATGTATCGCGGCTGCCATCGTGGCTCCAGCCCGGCGGGCCGAACATATAGCCGATGCGCGCGCGCAGTCCCGGTGCCGCCCGCACGTCCTTCGCGATGCCCAACCATTCGTGGAACGCGGCTCGCAGGATGCTGAAATCGGGCAAATTGTGGACGATGCCATAGCGCGGCCGATCGTCGTCGCGCTCGGGTTCGAACGTCCCGAACATCCTGTCCCAGATGATGAAGACGCCTGCGTAATTCTTGTCGAGATAGCGCGCGTTGGTCGCGTGATGGACGCGATGGTGCGACGGCGTGTTCATCACCGCTTCGAACCAGCGCGGCATCCGCCCGATCACCTCGGTGTGGATCCAGAACTGGTAGACCAGGTTAAGGCCCGCGCAGAAGAAGACCATTGCGGGCGGAAACCCGATCAGGAACAGCGGAATCCGGAAGATGAAGCCCAAACTGAAGAAGCCCGTCCAGGTCTGTCGCAGCGCGGTCGTGAGATTATAGTGCTGGCTCGAATGATGGATGACATGGCTCGCCCAGAACCACCGCACGCGATGCGCCGATCGGTGGAACACATAGTAAGCCAGATCGTCGAGCACGAAGGCGAGGGCAAACCAGTACCAGGCATAGGAGATGTCGAAGAGCCGGAACTGGTGAATCCAGACTGCAAGCGCGAACACCATGCCACCCGCCAGCACGCTGGCGATGGTGCTGCCGAAACCAAGCATGAGTGACGTCAGTGTGTCACGCGGGCAGTAGCGACTCCGGTCCCTGGCGCGCGCGACCAGCATCTCCGCCAGCACCAGCGCGACGAAGGCGGGAATGGCCAGATCGACGGGATCGGGCAGGTCGGGCATCACTCTCCTTACACACTTGTAAATAAGCGCGTTGGGCGATGAAGCGCAATGGGCCGATCAGTCGCCCAGAATCTGCGAGAAGCTATGTGCCGCGACCTTGTCGGCGACGGTGATCCTGAACATCTGCTGCGGCGATAGCCGGAGTGTGATCACGGTGCCTTCCAGACCGTCGTCCAACATCGCAACCCGGGCGCCTGCAAGACGGTCTGCGCGATGACGCGCGCCCATCGGCTGGAGCAGTACGAGATCGCCGGGTCCGCCCGCCGCGGCGGCGAGCGCTCCGTTTGTGGAGACGACACCCGCCTTGCCCTCGAACCCGCTGCACATGGCTTCAGCCAGACCGATCGCATCCTCGCCGGTCTCAAGCCGCTGCGTGCCGCCCAGCTTGAGCAGCCACGCGATTCCGGCAAGCGCTAGCACCGCCGCAAGTGACGCGGCGGTGAGCCACCAGTTCATGCCTTGCCGGAAAGCTGATCGAGCATCGGGCGGATGCCGTTGATGTCATAGCCCGCGCCTGCAGCGGCTTCGACCAGTCCAGTCGGGTCTTCGCCACGGCTTGCCTCGGCCAGCGCCCAGAGATTGGTCGAGCGTGTGCCCGAGCGGCAAAAGGCGAGCACGGGACCTTCGGAATCGGCCAGCGCGGCACGCATCGCCTCGACCTGCGGACCCGAAAAGCCGGCATGGGTGATCGGGATGGCATGATAGGCGAGCCCCAGCGTCTCGGCGACGGTACGGATCGCGTCACCCTCGGGCTGACCGGCTTCCTCTTCGTCGGGGCGATTGTTGACGATGGTGGTGAAGCCGGCGCGTGCGGCCTCGACGACATCGGCTGGATCGATCTGCGGGGCGACCGAGATCTGGTCGTTGATACGGCGGATGCTGGCCATGAACTATCTCCTCAGGCCTGCTCGCGTATCACCTGCAGGAAGGCGTCGCCATAGGCATCCAGCTTGCGCTCGCCGATGCCAGAGAAGGTGGCGAGGGTCGCGCGGTCTTGCGGCCGGCGGGCGGCCATTTCGCGCAGCACCGAATCGTGGAAGATGACATAGGGCGGGACGCTGGCGGTTTCGGCGAGCTCGCGGCGCTTGGCGCGCAGGGCTTCGAAAAGACCCGCATCTTCGGGCGCAAGCGACGCCGTCGCATCGCCGCGGCGTTTGCGACCGCGTTCGGGCTCGGCGGCCAGCACAACCTCGACCTTGGCCTCGCCGCGCAGGATCGCGCGGGCATCGCCGGCCAGTGCCAGCCCGCCATGTTCGTTCGCGACCAGCACGCCGCGGGCCTGCAGCGCGCGGGCGACCGGCTTGACCAGTGCCATGTCCTCCGGATCTGCGATGCCGAAGACCGAGAGCCGGTCATGCCCCCATTTCTCGATCCGCTCGTCATTGGTGCCGCTCAGCACCTTTTCGAGATGCCCGACGCCGAAGCGCTGGCCGGTGCGATAGACCGCGCTGAGCAGTTTTCGCGCGGTTTCGGTCGCGTCGCGTACGCCCGGCGCGTTGAGGCAGTTGTCGCAATTGCCGCATCGCTCTTCGGGCGTCTCTCCGAAATAGCGCAGCAGGATCGCGCGGCGGCATCCTGCGGTCTCGACCAGTCCGGCAAGCGCATCGAGCCGCGCGCGTTCCGCACCCTGGCGGTTCTGGGGAAGCTCGGTCAGCCAGTCACGCGCGCGCGTGAAATCGCCCGGTGCCCAGAAGAGATGTGCGATCGCCGGATCGCCGTCACGCCCCGCACGGCCGCTTTCCTGATAATAGCCCTCGATAGACTTGGGCAGCCCGGCATGCGCGACGAAGCGGACGTCAGGCTTGTCGATCCCCATCCCGAACGCGATGGTCGCGACCATCACCATGTCTTCGGAGCGGACGAACTCGGCCTGCGCGCGTCGCCGCTGATCGGGCGGCATCCCGGCATGATAGAAGCGCGTCGGGCGGCCGGTGTTGGCGAGGGCCGCCGCCAGCTTCTCGGTCCGGTCGCGCGATGTGGCGTAGACGATCCCGGCGCCCGGCGTGCGCTTGACCAATGACGCGATCGCCGAACCCTTCGATGCGGTGCTGGTGATCGCGTAGCGGATATTGGGCCGGTCGAACCCAGCGATGATCAGCCCGTCAGACGGAATCCCGAGCTGCTCGAGGATATCGGCGCGGGTATGCGCGTCGGCGGTCGCCGTCAGTGCAAGGCGTGGCAGCTGGGGAAAGGCATCGAGTAGCGGACGGAGTAGACGATAGTCGGGTCTGAAGTCATGGCCCCACTCGCTGACGCAATGCGCCTCGTCGATCGCGAACATTGATAGCTTCGCGCTGCGCAGCAGGTTGCGGAACCCCTCGTTCGATGCGCGTTCGGGCGCGACGTAGAGCAGGTCGAGATCGCCGGCGCGAAACCGCGCGATCGTTTCATCGCGATTGTCGTCGGCGCTGGTCAGCGTCGCCGCGCGGATGCCCACTGCCTCGGCGGCGCGCAACTGATCGTGCATCAGCGCGATCAGCGGCGAGACGACCAGGCAGGTGCCGTCGAGCATCTTGGCGGGCAGCTGATAGGTCAGCGACTTGCCCGCGCCGGTCGGCATCACCGCGAGCGTGCGTTGCCCCGCCAGCACGCGATCGACCACATCGTGCTGGACGCCACGGAAATCAGGGAAGCCGAAGGTGGACCGAAGGACGTCGCGAGGATTCATCGCAGGCCGTATAGCGGGTGCTTCCCGGAAATGCGCGCCATCGTGTAGGTTTCCGTGTGCAAGCTCTCGAGGAGGTCTCCGTGGATCCTGACGTCACCGATAATCGCGACCGCAGCCGTTACGAACTGGCGGTCGACGGCCACATCGCCTTCGCCGCCTACAGGACCGACGGTGACGTCATCACCTTCACCCACACGGTGGTCCCGCCCGCGCTCGAGGGCCGCGGCATCGCCAGCCGGCTGATCCTGTTCGCGCTGAGCGATGTCCGGTCGCGGGGCATGAAGCTGATCGCGCAATGCCCGTTCGTCGCGGCCTATATCCGCAAGCATTCCGAAT
Source organism: Sphingomonas sp. GW821-FHT10C01 (assembly GCF_059415525.1). Taxonomy (NCBI): domain Bacteria; kingdom Pseudomonadati; phylum Pseudomonadota; class Alphaproteobacteria; order Sphingomonadales; family Sphingomonadaceae; genus Sphingomonas; species Sphingomonas sp. GW821-FHT10C01. Next base: position 229,612 of record NZ_JBWKNK010000001.1, read on the forward strand.
GGACGGATCTGCTCGCGAAGCCGCTGGACTAAACCGCGACCGGCGCTCCATCGACCAGCGTATGCGTGCAGAGCTGTGCCGTCGCGTTGTCGCCGGCGTCGAGCGCGGCGACCGCGACCCACCCGTCGGCGCGCAGTTTCGCCGCGAGCGCGAGATCGGTGCCCACCGGCAGGAACAGCCGCCGCCGTGCGCCATTGGTGAGGCCCGCGTCGAGGATCGGGTCGACGAATAGCGATACGCCGACAGCAGGTTCGTCACCCTGCGCGCCGATCACCGAATAGCTGCCGCCGCGCCCGATCTCGCCGCGCACACCGCGTGCGAACAGCGAAAATCCGATCCAGCTCTGATACTCGAAGCCGTGCCGTTCGGTTGGATCGAGCGTGAGCGCGACCTTGCCAGTCACCGCATCGGCCACCGCCGCAAGGCCGTCGAGCCGCGAGGTGAGCGCGCCGCCCTTGTCGTGTGCACGCAGTCGCGCGAGCGCCGCGTCGAACGGACCGGCGGCCTCGATCAGCGGCAGGAAATCGGGATCGATCGCCGCGACACCGGCCGCGTCCTTGGCGTCGAGCCGGTCACGCAGCGCCGCCAGCTGTGCCGGGGCCATATCGGGAGCAAGCTGTTCGACCAGATCGGGCAGGGTGAAATCGAGCGCGAGGCCGGTGACGCCCGCAGCTTCGAGCGCCTCGACTGCAACCGTGACGATCTCGCGCGCCGCCGCCACGCTGTCGCGTCCAATCAGCTCGCAGCCGATCTGGCGCATCGCACGCTCGGGGCGCAGCTCGCTCGCGCGCAGCTTGAGCACGGTGCCGGCATAAGAAAGGCGAACGGGGCGCGGATGGTGCGCCATGCGCGTCGCGGCGATGCGGCCGATCTGCGCGGTGATGTCGGGGCGGATCGCAAGCGTGCGGCGCGAGGCGGGGTCGGTGAAGCGCACCGCATCCTTGGCGGACGCCGCCTTGAGGCGCGCGCCGAGCGATTCCTCGAACTCGGCGAGCGGCGGATCGACGCGCTCATAGCCGTAGAGCCGCGCGACATCGAGCACGCGCCGCTCCATCGCCGCCGCCGTATCGGCGTGCGGGGGCAGGCGATCGTGAAAGCCCTCGGGAAGAAGGCCTGTGGTGGTGGTTCCGCTCATCACCGGCCGCCTTACCCGTTCGGGCCGAGCCTGTCGAAGCCCTGTTCTTCTTTCAACGCGTGAAGGCAGAACAGTGTTTCGACAGGCTCAACGCGAACGGCGTCGGGTCAGAACTTCAGCGCCATCGCGGTCTTGACGCCCGGAAGCGCGCGGACCTGGGCGATGAGTTCTGGCGTCACGGCATCGTCAACCGAGAGCAGCAGCACCGCCTCGCCGCCCGCCTCGCGGCGGCCGAGATGGAAGGTACCGATGTTAACCCCGGCATCGCCCAGCGTGGTACCGATCCGGCCGATGAAGCCGGGCGCGTCCTCGTTGACGACATAGAGCATGTGCCCGTCGAGATCGGCTTCGACCTTGATGCCGAACAGCTCGACCAGGCGCGGGGTGCGGTTGCTGAACAACGTGCCCGCGACCGAACGCTCGCCCGCATCGGTCTTGACCGAGACGCGGATCAGCGTGTGGTAGTCGCCTTCCTTCTCGGTCTTGATTTCGCGCACCTCGATGCCGCGTTCCTTGGCGAGGAAGGGGGCGTTGACCATGTTCACCGTGTCCGAATGGACGCGCAGGAAGCCCGCCAGCACCGCGCTGACGATCGGCTTCTGGTTCACTTCGGCCGCGGCGCCCTCGCTATGGATCGACACGCGCGCGAGGTTGCCGTGCGCGAGCTGGCCGACGAGGCTGCCGAGCTTCTCGGCAAGCTCCATGTACGGCTTCACGCGCGGTGCTTCCTCGGCGGTCAGGCTCGGCATGTTGAGCGCGTTGGTGACGCCGCCGTTGACCAGATAATCGGCCATCTGCTCGGCGACCTGGATCGCGACATTGACCTGCGCCTCGCTGGTCGATGCGCCGAGGTGCGGCGTGGCGACGAAGTTCGGCGTGTTGAACAGCGCGTGTTCCTTGGCCGGCTCGGTCACGAACACGTCGAGCGCGGCGCCCGCGACATGGCCCGAATCGAGCAGATCCTTGAGCGCCGCTTCGTCGATCAGCCCGCCGCGCGCGCAATTGATGATGCGCACGCCCTTCTTGGTCTTGGCGAGATTCTCGGCCGACAGGATGTTGCGCGTCTGGTCGGTCAGCGGGGTGTGCAGCGTGATGAAGTCGGCGCGGGCGAGCAATTGCTCGAGCTCGACCTTCTCGACGCCCATCTCGACCGCGCGCTCGGGGCTGAGGAACGGGTCGTAGGCGACGACCTTCATGCGCAGGCCGTGCGCGCGATCGGCGACGATCGATCCGATATTGCCCGCGCCGATCAGGCCGAGCGTCTTGCCGGTGACCTCGACGCCCATGAAGCCGTTCTTGGGCCACAGGCCGGCCTGGGTCTGGGTGTTGGCCTCGGGCAGCTGGCGCGCGAGCGCGAACATCAGCGCGATGGCATGCTCGGCGGTGGTGATCGAATTGCCGAACGGGGTGTTCATCACCACCACGCCCTTGGCGCTGGCGGCGGGGATATCGACATTGTCGACGCCGATGCCGGCGCGGCCGATGACCTTGAGGTTGGTCGCGGCATCGAGGATTTCCCGGGTCGCCTTGGTCGAGCTGCGGATGGCGAGGCCGTCATACTGGCCGATGATCGCCTTCAGTTCTTCCGGGGTCTTGCCGGTGATCTCGTCGACCTCGACGCCGCGCTCGCGAAAGATCTGGGCGGCCTTGGGGTCCATTTTGTCGCTGATGAGTACCTTGGGCATTTCTCTAGTCCTGCTTCCTAGGTCGTCATCCCCGCGAAGGCGGGGATCCATTGCCGCTGACGTGGCGGCTCCTTCGACAACCTGCGTGAATGGATTCCCGCCTTCGCGGGAATGACGGTCGATTGGAGTTAGGCGGCCTTGGCCGAGGCATAGGCCCAGTCGAGCCAGGGGCCGAGCGCCTCGATATCGGCGGTGTCGACCGTGGCGCCGCACCAGATGCGCAGCCCCGCGGGGGCATCCCGATAACCGGCGACGTCGTACGCGGCGTCGGCCTTTTCGAGGAGTCCGGCGAAGGTCTTGATGAACGCTTCGTCGGCGCCTTCGACGGTCAGGCACACGCTGGTCTTCGAGCGCGTGGCCTCGTCGGCGGCGAGATGGCCGAGCCAGTCGCGCTCGGCAACGATCGTGTCGAGCGCGGCGGCATTCGCATCCGAACGCGCGATCAGGCCCTCGAGACCGCCCAGAGTCTTCGCCCATTCGAGCGCGAAGATCGCGTCCTCGACCGCGAGCATGCTCGGCGTGTTGATCGTCTCGCCCTTGAACACGCCCTCGGCGAGCTTGCCCTTCGCCATCAGACGGAACACTTTGGGCAGCGGCCAGGCCGGCGTGTACTGCTCGAGCCGCTCAACGGCGCGCGGGCCGAGGATCAGCACGCCGTGGCCGCCTTCGCCACCCAGCACCTTCTGCCACGAGAAGGTCGCGACATCGATCTTGTCCCACGGCAGGTCGTAGGCGAACACCGCGCTGGTCGAATCGGCGAAGGTCAGGCCCTCGCGATCCGCCGGGATCCAGTCGCCGTCGGGTACGCGCACGCCGCTGGTGGTACCGTTCCAGGTGAACAGCACGTCGTCGGCGAAATTGACCTGGCTGAGGTCGGGAAGCTGGCCGTAATCGCCGCGGATCACCGTGGGATCGAGCTTGAGCTGCTTGACGGCATCGGTGACCCAACCTTCACCGAAGCTCTCCCAGGCAAGCGTCGTCACGCCGCGCGCGCCGAGCATTGTCCACATCGCCATCTCGAACGCGCCGGTATCCGAACCGGGGACGATGCCGATGCGATGCGTGTCGGGCAGCTTCAGCATCTCGCGCATCAGGTCGATCGCGTATTGGAGACGCGTCTTGCCGAGCTTCGAGCGGTGCGAGCGGCCAAGGACTTCGGTGTTGAGCTTGTCGGCGGACCAGCCCGGGGGCTTGGCGCAGGGGCCGGAAGAGAAATGGGGGCGAGCCGGCTTGATGGCGGGCTTGGCAGGCGCAACTGTGGCGCCGGTAACGATAGTCTCAGTCATATAGTCTCTCCTTGCAGAGAGCACGCGCGGCGTTGGGACCGCGTGGCCCGTCGGCGGCCCTAACGGCGGCGGGCGCGAAGTCAAGCGAAGAGCTGCCGATTCGATCCGGCGCGTCGGTGATTAACCGTTATGCAAAACCCCATTGCCTAAGGCTCGGCCATGGACCGGGTCTTCGACGCGATCGGCTATGGGGTGGCAAGCTGCGTCAACCAGCTTGGCGGCACCTTCCTGTTGCCGGGCTCGACCTATTCGCTTGGCGCGCTGATCGGCTCGCTGGCGTTGTTCATGGTGTTGGCGATCCCGTTTCGGCGCAAGCGGCCTACCAGGCTCAAGGTGCTCGTCCGGGTGCTGTTCCCGCGCCGGCTGTTTAGCAGCGCCTCTGGGCGGTTGGACCTGGCCTATTTCGTTCTGGGAATTCTCTTCTCTGGCCTGCTGATCGGCTGGGCGGTGTTCTCGGCCGACCAGGTGCGCGGACTTGCAACCGGGCTGATCGGCGCACCGGGACCGCGTGTCCTGCAGGTCTGGCTGTGTGCAACGATCGCCACGTTCGCGCTCTTCCTCGCCTATGAATTCGCCTATTGGTTCGATCACTGGCTGATGCACCGCGTCCCGCTGTTGTGGCGCTTCCACAAGGTCCACCATCAGGCCGAAAGCCTGTCGCTGCTCACCAACTCGCGCGTCCATCCGGTCGAGACGATCCTGTTCTTCAACATCCAGGCGCTGGTGCTGGGGCTGGTGAGCGCGGCACTGGAACAGCTGTTGGGCATGGGGGTGAGCCCATGGTCGCTGGGTGGAACCAACCTGCTGATCATGCTCGCCGCGATCTTCATCACGCACCTCCAGCACTCGCATCTCTGGGTCGGGTTCGGCCCGCGTTGGGGCCGCGTGCTGCTCGGGCCAGCGCATCACCAGATCCACCATTCGGCGGATCCGGCGCATTTCGATCGCAACCTGGGATCCAGCCTCGCGCTGTTCGACCGGCTGTTCGGCACGTTCCACATGCCCGAAGCGAAGCGCGAGCGGTTGCGCTTTGGCGTCGACGACGGCGAGACCGATCCGCATGGCGTGCGTGCGGCACTGTTCGCGCCCTTTCTGCCAACGCCACGGCCAGGCGGGATTCTCCAGCCCATCACTTGATGCTAGAAGACGCGCATGCGGGTGGTGCGTGTTGCGGTTCCGGTTCTGGCGTCCCTGTTGCTCGCCGGATGCGTCTTCGGCGGGCGCGATGAGGCTCCGCGCCGTCCGCCGGTGCGTCCCGATCCGCGCGGTCCGGTGACCTTGAACCTGCCGACCAGCCGCGAGACGCAGCAATGTTTCGCGGATCTGTCGCGCGAAGGGGTTCGGTTCAGCCCCTTGCCCGACCGCGACTATGGCGGCGGCTGCCAGGTGATAGGGGCCGTCGAACTGATCGACATCGGGCTCCCGGTCACGAACCTGAAGGGAATGCGCTGCCCGCTCGCGCGCAACTTCATCGCATGGATCCGCAATGCTGTAGTGCCCGCGGCGCGCGAGATCCTGGATGGCGAGCTGGTACGGGTCGAGACGATGGGAAGCTATTCGTGCCGGGGGATCATCGGCGGTGGTCCGGTTTCGGCGGGACGCATCTCCGAGCACGGCCTGGCCAATGCCGTCGACGTCTCGGCGTTCGTCCTGCGCGATGGGCGACGGATCACGGTCAAGCAGGGGTGGCGGGGCGAAGCGGACGAGCGAGAATTCCTGCAGGCGCTCCACCGCTCGGCCTGCCGGCGGTTCGCGACGGTGCTGAGCCCCGACTATAATGCCGCGCACCACGATCACCTTCATTTCGACATGGGGCGGGGGCCTTTCTGCCGTTGAGGATTTGATTTAAGCGTCTCGGATGACAGACACCAAAGTGCCTTCGCGCGTCTTTCCACGCGCACGCCAGGATGCAGAGACCGCCGCGACCGGCATCTCCACCCCGCAGACCGAGCATCCCGCCTATCGCCTCGCCTTCCAGGACATGGACTTCCTGCTGCGCGAGGACCTGCGGCCGGTGCGTTTCCAGCTCGAGCTGCTGAAGCCCCAGCTGCTGCTCGACGAGGCGCGCATTGCCTCGACCTTCGTCATCTATGGCTCGGCGCGAATCCCAGAACCGTCCAAGGCGCAGGCGCTGCTCGATTTGGCGACCGACGATCAGTCGCGTCGGATCGCCGAGCGGTTGATCGAGAAATCGAAATACTATGATGTCGCGCGCGAACTGGCGGGCTTGGCGAGCTGCTATCCGCTCGACACCGACGGCGAGCGTCACTTCGTGGTCTGCTCGGGCGGGGGACCGTCGATCATGGAAGCGGCGAATCGCGGCGCGACCGAAAAGGGCTGCGAATCGATCGGTCTCAACATCGTGTTGCCGCACGAGCAGGCACCGAACGAATATGTGACGCCGTCGCTGTCGTTCCAGTTCCACTATTTCGCGCTGCGCAAGATGCACTTCCTGCTGCACGCGCGCGCGGTCGCGGTGTTTCCGGGTGGATTCGGCACGTTCGACGAATCGTTCGAGCTGCTGACACTGATCCAGACCGGCAAGATCGCGCCGATTCCGGTGCTGTTCTATGGCAAGGACTTCTGGAACCGTGTCGTCGACTTCGAGGCGCTGTGCGAGGAAGGCGTGATTTCCCCGCGCGACCTCAACCTCTTCCACTTCTGCGAAACCGCTGAAGAGGGCTGGGAAATCGTCCAGAAATTCTACGAGGACAAGAACGGGGGCTAGGGCCCCCGTCGGCGCGGCGGGGCGTCCCGCCGCGCAAAGGCGTTAATGGGCCTTGGGTGCGTCCGCTGCCGGAGCCGTGGCGTTCGCCGGCTCTACCGCATTCCCCGCAGGGGCCGCCGCGTTATCCGCAGGGGCTGCTGCATTGCCTGCGGCTTCACCTGCGGCCGGCGCCGCTTCGGCGGCCGGGAGTGGCAGGTTCGAACCCTGAGCGTTCATGTACGCGATGACGTTGGCACGCTCCTGCGGATCCGACAGGCCCGCAAAGGTCATCTTGGTGCCGGCCGCATATTTGCGCGGGCTGGCCAGCCAATGGTCCATCGACTCGAAGTCCCAGTTGCCCGGAACGGCCTTGAGCGCTTCGGAATAGGCGAAGCCCGCGACATGGCCATGGGCCTTGCCCATCGCCGCCCACAGGTTCGGGCCGACGCCATTGGGTCCGCCATTGGTGATGGTGTGGCACGCCGCGCACTTGGCGAACGAGGCCTGGCCCTTGGCGACATCGGCCTTGGCAAGGCGGTTGGCGATCGGCTCGACGACCTTCTCGGCACCGCCTTCGCTACCCTCGGCGCTCTCGACCGGATAGCCTTCTTTTTCGGGCGCCCCGCTATGGTAGATCATGCCGCTGGCGATCGACAGGCCGAGCGCCGAGGCACAGCCGAACAGGACCCAGCCTGCGATCGTGTTCATGCGATTGTCCATTGCGCGCCCGTATGCCCCGAAGTTGAAACTTTGGCGGTTCCTTTAGAGTGGGCTTTGGCGCATCGCAACCCGGGCTTGCTCGCCATCTTCCACCCCGCTAATCGCGCCGGCCAATGGAAAATTTCGCCGCGCCCGCACGCCCGATCGTCGAACGCATGACGCAAGCCGCGCTTGCCGAGCCCAGGCGCGCCGTCGCGTTTCAGGGCGCCCCCGGTGCGAACTCACATATGGCGGCGCTCGAAGCCTTCCCCACCGGCCTTCCGCTTCCCTGCTTCAGCTTCGAGGATGCGATCGACGCGGTGCGCGAGGGCAAGGTCGATTGCGCGATGATTCCGATCGAGAATTCGCTGCACGGTCGCGTTGCCGACATTCACTTCCTGCTCCCTGAGTCGGGCCTCAGCATCATCGGTGAGCATTTCCTGTCGATTCGCTACGCGCTGATGGGCGTGGGTGAGCGTTCGGGCGTGCGCCAGGCGATGAGCCACCCGCAGGCGCTGGGCCAGTGTCGCCACTGGCTGAAGACACAGGGGATCGCGCCGCTTTCCTATCCCGACACCGCAGGTGCCGCGGCGGTCGTTGCCGAGGAGAACGATCCCGCCGTCGCTGCCCTCGCGCCGCCGGGCGCCGCGCCGCTCTATGGCCTGACCATCTTCGAGAATGACGTCGCCGACGCCGACCACAACATGACGCGTTTCGTCGTGCTGGCGCGTTCGGCGCCGCCGCTGCGCGAGCATGGCATGTTCATGACGACCTTCGTGTTCGAGGTGAAGAACGTGCCCGCCGCGCTCTACAAGGCGCTGGGCGGCTTCGCGACCAACGGAGTCAACATGACCAAGCTGGAAAGCTACCAGCGCGGCGGCAGCTTCGCGGCGACCGAATTCTATTGCGACATCGTCGGCCGTCCCGGCGACCCGGCGGTGGATCGCGCGCTCGACGAGCTTCGCTTCCATACCAAGTCGGTGCGGGTGCTCGGTACCTATCCTCAGGCGCGCGCGCGTCCCGAATAGCGTCTCGCCGACGCTCGTTCGGCCTGCTACGCCGTTGTGGGGCATGTGGGGGACGCATGAGCGACGAGATCGAATTCGAGGATGAAGCGACGCGCCGGAGCATGCTGCTCGGATGGCCGCTACTGATCGCGTTGCTCAGCTGTCTTGCGCTCATTCTTGCCGCCGCGTTCGCGCCGAACGTGCTGCCGCGCCTCGATTTCTGGACGATGGTGCTGGCGGGCGCGGGGATCGGCTTGGCGTTGTGGCTGCTGGTCCTGCTGGCGGGAATCCGCACGCGGCAATGGCTGGTGGTGGGCGGCGCGCTGATCGTACTGCCGCTGACTGGTGCGCTTGCGGGTTTGGGCGCGGGGCGGATTCATACAGCGCGTTCGTCCGAGGACGCGCGAACCTTTGCCGAGGTGGACATTGCCGTCGACGGCAAGCCGAGCGTGCCGGGTGCCGCGTCGGACCGCGGGGTGGCCTCGGCCGCGTTCCTGGTTTCGATCCGCGAAGCCGAGAAGGATGCGCGCGCCTACACCGATGCGATGGGCAAGTTCAATCTCGGCATCCTGAGCAGTCCCTATCTGCTCCAGCAACAGCCGCGAATCCTGTCGGACTGCGCGTCGATCTCAAGCCTGGAGCCGGTGGCACGCGACCAGGATAAGCGCGCGCGGGAGCGGACCGCGCAGCTTGTCACCGCGGTCGATCGGTCGGATTTGCCCGCCGAAGCCAAGCCGGGCGCGCGTGAAATCGTTGTTGCTGAAGACGCGGACGCGATTCTGGCCGCGCGGATCGAGATCATCCGAGCGAGCCGGGCACGGTGCGAACTGCTCGCGCGCCGCACCTGGCACAATGCATCGGGCTATTTCGGTTTCGCCAGCCCGGGGGATCGCGCTCAATTCTCCGCGACCACCAAGCGCCTTCTGGAAGCGGCCGGCGAGACCGAATCGCTCCAGCGCAAGGCGAAGGACCGGCGCATCGCCGGGCGTGAGAAAGTACGCGAAGTGCTGATGCGCTAGCAGAGTGCCCGCGAGAGGAAGGCGCGGATCAGCGGGACCGCCTGTTCGAAATGGGTTTCGAGCAGCCAATGCCCGCCATCCTCGAACAGGTGCAGCTCGACGTCGGGCAGGTCGCGCAGATAGGCGCGACCCGCAGCTTCGGGCATGAACCCGTCGCGCGGACCCCACAGGATCAGTGCGGGCGGCTGATGATTGCGAAGATATGCCTGATACCGGGGAAACCAGTCCCGATTTTCGCGCAGCCCAGCGATCACGTCGCGATAGAGGCTACGCCGCTGCGGATCGGTTAGTGCCCAGTGAAGCGTCCACAGCTCGGGTGGAATGAGCGCCGCGACCTCGCCCTTGGTACCGCCGATGAACTCATGGCGATAACCTTCAAGGGTGATGGCATCCGCGAGAGCGGCTTTCCGCTCCGGCGTGGGGTCGTCCCAATATCGTTTGAGCGGATCATAGTTCGGGCCGAGCGTGTCCTCGTAGATATCGCCGTTCTGGATGATGACCGCGGCGATCCGTTCCGGATTCGCGATGGCGAAGCGCAAGCCGATCTGTGAGCCGAAATCGTGCAGCCAGATCGCGCAATGATTGACGCCCAGCGTCTCGGTGAAGCGGGTGATAAAGGCGGCATAGCCGTCGAAATCATGCGCGAAGTCCGCCGGGGTGGCGCTGTGGCCCCAGCCGGGGAGATCCGGGGCGAGGGTGCGCCAACGGTCGGCGAGCGCGGGCATCAGGTTGCGATAGACGAAGGACGAGGCGGGATAGCCGTGCGGGAGCAGCAGCACTGGCGCATCGGCGGGGCCGGCCTCGCGGTAGAAGATATCGACGCCGTCCACGTCGATCCGCCGATGATGAACCGGGGGCATGGCGGTTCGAACGCGCCAGCGCCGCCAGGGTTCAGTCGGCAGGCGGTCTGCGCAGCATGGCGAACAGATAGATCTCGATCGCGACCAAGGGACCGAGCAGGGCAAGGGTGCCCGCCCAGCCCGCCAGTTCGTGCCCGAAACAGCCAATGCCCCAGGCGAGCACGACCAGGCTCTGTGCCAGCGACGAGGCGCCGATCCCGCGCAGCACCGGATCGCGATGATAGCCGATCCAGAAGGCCCAACGCCCCAGTACCCAGGTGATCGTGGTCGCGGCGATAACGCGCAGATCACCGGCATAGACGCCGAGCAGTGCCAACCCGGGCGCGAACACCCAGAATTGCTCAAGCGTGTTCGAGACATAGCGCTGGTTGACGATAAGCCGCCGCGAATCGACTCCGGCAAGCGGATCGATCGCGCGCGAGAACAGCCGTTCATGCGCGACCGCCTCGATCCCCGGCAGCAAACCCAGCAAAGCCGCCCCGCCGATACACCCCAGAACGAAGTGCATCGGGTCGATGGCGATCGGTGGCAGCCAATGCGTCAGCGCCAGCCACAGCGCAATCGCGACTGGAACCGATAGCCCCACGGCTACCGCGAGTCGCGATTGCGCGGACATTAGTCGGCGAACAACAGCACGGGGGTTTCGAGCAGCTTGCGCAGCGCCTGCACATAGCTTGCCGCATCCCAGCCATCGACGACGCGGTGATCGCAGCTGATCGACAGGTTCATCAGCTTGGCGCGGACGATGTCGTCGCCGACGAAGATCGGGCGCTCGACGATCTTGTTGGGACCGATGATCGCGACCTCGGGTTTGTTGATCACCGGGGTGGTCGCGATGCCGCCGAGCGGGCCGAGCGAGGTGATGGTGATGGTCGAGCCGCTGAGCTCCTCCACCTTAGCCTTGCCGGTACGCGCGGCCTCGGCGAGGCGGGTGATCTCGGCCGCGATCTGCCAGACGTTCAGGTCCTGCGCGTCGCGGATCACCGGGACCATCAGGCCCGCATCGGTCTGCGTCGCCATGCCCATGTGCACACGGCCGTGGCGCGTCACCACGCCCGCCTCGTCGTCATAGCGCGCGTTGAGCATCGGGAAGTCGGGCAGGGTGCGGCAGATCGCGGCGATCACGAATGGCAGCATGGTGAGCTTGGGCCGCGCGCCGCGATTGGCGTTGAGGTCCGCGCGCATCTCTTCCAGCGCGGTGACGTTGATCTCGTCGACATAGGTGAAGTGCGGGATGGCGCGCTTCGACGCGGCCATGTTCTCCGCGATCTTGCGGCGCATGCCGATGACCTTGACCGGCACATCCTCGCGCGCGCGACTGGCGTGCGGGGCGTGATAGCCCTGGGCCGAGCCATAGCGCAGGAAGGCGTCAAGGTCGGCGTGGCGGATGCGGTCGCCCTCGGCCGCCTTCACCTGGCTGAGGTCGACGCCGAGGTCCTTGGCGCGCTGACGGACGGCGGGCGAGGCGAGGATGTCGCGATGCGGCGCGGCTGCGGGAGCCGATGCGACCGGTTCGGGCGCGGGCGGAGGCGCGGGAGGGGCGACCGGCGCCGCAGGTGCCGCAGGCGCTTCGACTGCGGGCGGCGCGGCCGGTGCCTCGACCGCTGCCGGCGCCGCTTCGGGCGTCTCGGCGACATCGCCATCGGTCTCGACCACGATCAGCGCGGCGCCGATCGCGACCTGGTCGCCGACTTCGCCGGCCAGTTCGACGACGATGCCGGAGACGGGCGATTCCATCTCGACCGTCGCCTTGTCGGTCATCATGTCGGCGACCTGCTGGTCCTCCTCGACACGGTCGCCGATTTTGACGTGCCAGGCGACGATTTCGGCCTCGGCGATGCCTTCGCCGATGTCGGGGAGGCGGAAGGTGAAACGAGCCATCGCGATCAGTCCTTCAGGATCTTCTTGAGCGCTTGTCCGATGCGGACCGGCCCGGGGAAATACGCCCATTCGAGCGAGTGCGGATACGGGGTGTCGAAGCCGGTGACGCGTTCGACCGGGGCTTCGAGATGGTAGAAGCAGCGTTCCTGAACCAGGCTGGCCAGTTCGGCGCCGAAGCCGCTGGTGCGGGTCGCTTCGTGGACGACCATGCAGCGGCCGGTCTTTTTCACCGATTCCTCGATCGTCTCGATGTCGAGCGGGACGAGGGTGCGCAGGTCGATGATCTCGGCGTCGATGCCCATCTCCTCGACCGTCGCCTTCACGACATGCACCATCGTGCCATAGGCGAGCACGGTGAGCGCTTCGCCCGGACGGACGATCGCGGCCTTGCCCAGCTCGACGCGGTAATAGCCCTCGGGCACCTCGCCGCCGGGATGCTTCGACCAATTCTCCGCCGGGCGATCCCAATGGCCGTTGAACGGGCCGTTGTAGATGCGCTTGGGCTCGAAGAAGATGACCGGGTCATTGTCCTCGATCGACGCGATCAGCAAGCCCTTGGCATCGTACGGGGTCGACGGGATCACCGTCTTCACCCCCGAGACATGGGTGAAGATGCCCTCGGGCGATTGCGAGTGGGTCTGCCCACCGAAGATGCCGCCGCCATAGGGTGAGCGGATCGTCAGCGGCGCGGTGAACTGGCCGGCCGAACGGTAGCGCAAGCGCGCCGCCTCGGAGACGAGCTGGTCGAGCGCCGGATAGATGTAATCGGCGAACTGGATCTCCGGCACCGGGCGCAGGCCGTACGCACCCATGCCGATGGCGACGCCGACAATGCCGCATTCGGTGATCGGCGTGTCGAACACCCGCGTCTTGCCATGCTTCGCCTGCAGCCCCGCGGTGGCGCGGAACACGCCGCCGAAATAGCCGACATCCTCGCCCATCACGATGACGTCGGGATCGCGCGCCATCATCACGTCGAGCGCGGAGTTGATCGCCTGGATCATGTTCATGCGGGTGCCGGCACCCGCTTCGCCGGTGGCGGTTTCGCTCACGATTGCCTCGCTCATTGCTTGCGCGCCCACGGACGGCCCGAGGCCTCTTCCTCGTCGATCATCATTTGCCGCTGTTCCTGAAGGTGCCAGGGCATCTCTTCGAACACGCCGTCGAACAGCGAATCGAGCGGCTGGTGCAGGCCATGGCCAAGGATGCCGTTCTTCTCGGCTTCCTTCTGCGCCGCCTTCACCAGTTCGGCGAGTTCCCGATCCTGCTCGACATGGCGTTCCTCATCCCATTCGCCGATCGCGATCAGATGCGCCTTGAGGCGCGCGACCGGGTCGCCCAGCGGCCAGGCGGTCGGTTCGCCGGCGCTGCGATACTGGGTGGGATCGTCGGAGGTGGAGTGGCCTTCGGTGCGATAGGTGAAATGCTCGATCAGCGTCGGGCCCTGGTTGGTCCGTGCGCGTTCGGCCGCCCACAAAGTCGCGGCATAGACCGCCAGCGCGTCGTTGCCGTCGACGCGCAGGCCGGCGATGCCATAGCCCAGCGCGCGCGCCGCGAAGGTCGTCGCCTCGGCGCCGGCAAAGCCCGAAAAGCTCGAAATCGCCCACTGATTGTTGACGACGTTGAGGATGACCGGCGCCTTGTAGACGGTGGCAAAGGTCAGCGCCGAGTGGAAGTCGCCCTCCGCGGTCGAGCCCTCGCCGCACCAGGTCGCGGCGATCCGGGTGTCGCCCTTGGCCGCGCTCGCCATCGCCCAGCCCACCGCCTGCGGGTACTGGGTGGTGAGGTTGCCCGAGATCGAGAAGAAGCCCTTCTCCTTCGACGAGTACATGATCGGCAGCTGCTTGCCCGCCAGATCGTCGCCCTTGTTCGAGTAGATCTGGTTCATCATCTGGACCAGGCTGTAGCCGCGCGCGATCAGCAGGCCCTGCTGGCGGTAGCTGGGGAAGCACATGTCGTCACTCGCCAGCGCATGCGCGGCGGCGATCGCCACCGCCTCCTCGCCGGTGCACTTCATGTAGAAGCTGGTCTTGCCCTGACGCTGCGCGCGGAACATGCGTTCGTCGAACGCACGGACCAGCGCCATGTCGCGCAGCATCTTGCGCAGCGTATCGGGATCGAGCTTGGGGTTCCACGGGCCGACCGCCTGGCCATCCTCGTCGAGGACGCGGACCAGCGTGTAAGCGAGGTCATGGAAGGTGGACGGGGCCGCTGCGGTGTCGGGCCGGGGCTGCGCGCCGGCGGGCGGCACATTGACCTCGGTGAAATCGACCGCATCGCCCGGCCGGAACTTCGGCTCGGGCACATGCAGGCTGAGCGGCGGCAGATTGGCGCGCTTGGCGTCCACGGTCATGCTCTCTCCAGCGTTAGTAGGGCCTCCCGGTCACCATCTGGTGCGCGGAATATGATTTCAAGGCCCGGTTATATTCTTTCAATGCCTGAGTCGAGATGGGACAGCAACACTGTCGTGAATTTCATTGTACCGTGCGGTGAACGGATAGGCGAATCCGCCCTTTCCCCGATGGCAATCCCCTCCTAAGGGGGAGGTTTAAGGACAAACTTCGCTGGGGAGCGAGACGCACATGAAACTGATGGCCGGCAATTCGAACCTGCCGCTCGCCCAGGCGATCGCCTCCTATCTCGAGATTCCGCTGACCAAGGCGAATGTCCGGCGTTTCGCGGACGAGGAGATCTTCGTCGAAATCCTCGAGAATGTCCGTGGCGAGGACGTGTTCGTGCTCCAGTCGACCAGCTATCCGGCGAACGACAATCTGATGGAGTTGCTGATCATGATCGATGCGCTGCGCCGCGCATCGGCCAAGCGCATCACCGCGGTGCTCCCCTATTTCGGCTATGCCCGGCAGGACCGCAAACCCGGTCCGCGCACGCCGATCTCGGCCAAGCTGGTCGCCAACCTCATCACCACCGCCGGCGCCAACCGCGTGCTCTCGGTCGACCTTCACGCCGGGCAGATCCAGGGCTTTTTCGACATCCCGACCGACAACCTCTTCGCCGCACCGGTGATGAGCGAGGATATCAAGGCGCGCTTCTCGGACAAGAATCTGATGGTCGTCTCGCCCGACGTCGGCGGCGTGGTGCGCGCGCGCGCGCTGGCCAAGCGGCTCGAGAATGCTCCGCTCGCGATCGTCGACAAGCGGCGTGAGAAGGCCGGCGAATCGGAGGTGATGAACATCATCGGCGACGTTGCGGGCCGCTTCTGCATCCTGATTGACGACATCGTCGATTCGGCGGGGACTTTGTGCAACGCCGCCGCCGCGCTCAAGGCTGCGGGGGCCGAGGACGTGGTCGCCTATTGTACGCATGGCGTGCTGTCGGGCGGCGCGGTCGCACGCGTCGATGGCTCCGAACTCAAGGAGCTCGTCATCACCGACACGATCGGCAATCACGCGGTCGTCGGGCAGGCGAAGAGCACGCGCCACCTGACCATCGCCCCGCTGATCGCCGAAGCGATCCGTCGGATCGCGGACGAAAGCTCAGTCTCCAGCCTGTTCGACTGATCGCCGTCGACTAGCCCTGCTTTGTCGGGGTCAATCGAAACTTGGCTTTAAATCCCATTGAATTGGTGGATATTAAGCGCGGGTCTCAGGTGCCTTCCCCGAGGTGTCCCTCCCGAGGCCCGGTCCGGAAATCTCTCTCCTGACTTTCTCGGCCGTGCCTTTCTCCAGAAGGCGCGGCCTTTTTTTGCTGGCGTCAGACCAATGCCTTCCACACCAGCACCGCGCCGACCGCGATCATCAGCCAATAGATGGCGGTGTAGAATCGATCGGGCGAAACCCGCCGCACCAGCCACACCCCGGCAAAGGTCGATGCTACGGCCACCGGGAGCAGCACGGCCGAGGTCAGCAGATTCTCCCGCGTGAACTGACCGAGCGCGAGATAGGCGGGCACCTTGATCCAGTTGACCAGTGCGAAATAGACGGCGGTGGTACCCACCAGCATGTCGCGGGGCAGGCGGCGCGGCAGCACCCAGAGCTGCCAGGGTGGTTGCCCCGCATGCGCGATTTGGCTGGTGAAGCCCGACGCGATCCCGAACAGCGATCCCACCCAGCCCGGCGAATCGGACGGCGCTGCCGCCCCCAACCGGTCGCGCCACAGCCGATAGCCGCCGAACGCGATCGAGATGCCGCCGACCATCGCCAGCACCGCGTCCGCCGACACGCTGGCGGCGTACCAGTAACCGAGCGCGATCCCGATCACCGCGCCCGCCAGCGTCCAGCCCAGCACGAACAGGTCGATGCTGCGCCGGAACGCCCAGACGCCGACCACGTCCTGAGCGATCAGCAGTGGGAGCAGGGTCGCGGCGGCCTGAATCGGATCGGTGGCGAAGGCGATCATTGGCAGCGACAGCGCGCCCGCGCCAGCGAATCCGCCCTTGGAGAGGCCGAGCAGCGTTACGGCGGGAATCGCCAGCGCATAGAAGAGCGGATCGGCGATCAGGGTCGCGAAGCCGGCGCGCGGACGCCCACATTGCCGCGCGCGTTCAGTTCGACCTTCAGCCTCTCCGGCGTCGGCGCCCACAGAAAACCGAAGCTGACCGTACCGTCCTTGGTCTCGACCGCATGGTGCAGCCGGTGCGCCTGTACGATCCGCTTCATGTAAGCGGAACGGGGGACATAACGATGTCCTATCCGGCGGTGGACGATGACGTCATGAAAGCCGAAATAGATCGCACCATAGGCCGCGATGCCGGCACCGATCCAGGTGAAGCCGGGCCACCAGCCCAATTGCACCCCGCCGTACAACAGCAGGATCGATGGAATCGCGAAGATCACAGCATAAAGGTCGTTGAGTTCAAACATACCGGTGCGCGGTTCGTGGTGGCTCTTGTGCAGGAACCAGCCCGGCCCGTGCATTACCCAGCGGTGCGCGGCATAGGCGAACCCCTCCATCAGCGCGATGGTGGCCAGGAACAGCGGGATGCCGATTGCGGCGTTCATGGCGGGCGATATAGCGCTCTGCCATGCGAAGCGCACCTCTTCTCCTGATTGCCCTTTCCCTTTCCGCCTGTGCGGTACCGGAAGACCGGTTGCGCACTGGCCTCACCAATGCCGGCCTGTCGCGCCCGCTCGCCGCGTGCATGGCCGAACGCATGGTCGACCGGCTAAGCTTGGCGCAGTTGATGCGGATCGCTGACTTGCCCAAGGCGCGCGATGCCGAGTCGGTGGACAAATTCCTGCGTCGCATCCGCTCGCTCGGCGATCCGGAGATTGTCGCGGTCGCCAGCAGCTCGGCGGCGCTTTGCGCGACCGGTTTCGGACGAAGCTAACGGACTACGAACACGGGGTGATTTGAGGCCCCGGCAATATCGGCCGCCGTATTATTGCAATTGCATCGCAATCGCATAGAAAGGGTATTTGATTCCCGCGGACCGCTGTGCTTAAGGCGGTCCAATTTTGCTGCAACGCAAGGGATCTGCCCCATGAACATTCACGAATATCAGGCCAAGGAACTGCTGGCCAAGTTCGGCGCGCCGATCGCTGCCGGCCACGCCGCCTTCACCGTCGAGGAAGCCGTCGAGGCCGCCAAGAAGCTCCCCGGGCCGCTCTTCGTCGTCAAGTCGCAGATCCATGCCGGCGGTCGCGGCAAGGGCAAGTTCAAGGAACTCGGCCCCGATGCGAAGGGCGGCGTCCGCCTCGCCTTCTCGCTTGATGAGGTCCGCGCGCACGCCACCGACATGCTCGGCAACACGCTGGTCACGATCCAGACGGGCGACGCTGGCAAGCAGGTCAATCGCCTGTACGTCACCGATGGCGCCGACATCGCCAAGGAATTCTATCTCGCGCTCCTCGTCGATCGCGCCACCAGCCGCGTCGCGTTCGTCGTCTCGACCGAGGGCGGCATGGACATCGAGGAAGTCGCGCATTCGACCCCTGAGAAGATCCACAACTTCTCGGTCGATCCCGCGACCGGCTTCCAGCCGCATCATGGCCGCGCCGTCGCCGCGGCACTGGGCCTGACCGGCGATCTCTCGAAGCAGGCGGCCAAGGTCGCCAAGTCGCTTTACGACGCGTTCGTCGCCACCGACGCCGAACAGATCGAGGTCAACCCGCTGGCGCTGACTGAGCAGGGCAACCTCCTCGTCCTCGACGCCAAGGTCGGGTTCGACGGCAACGCACTGTTCCGCCACAAGGACCTGGTCGAGTTGCGCGACGTGACCGAAGAGGATCCGGCCGAGCTCGAAGCGTCGAAGTACGACCTGGCCTATATCAAGCTGGACGGCGACATCGGTTGCATGGTCAACGGCGCCGGCCTGGCGATGGCCACAATGGACATCATCAAGCTCAACGGCATGTTCCCCGCCAACTTCCTCGACGTCGGCGGCGGCGCGAGCCGTGAGAAGGTGACCGCGGCGTTCAAGATCATCCTCGCCGATCCCGCGGTGAAGGGCATCCTCGTCAACATCTTTGGCGGGATCATGAAGTGCGACATCATCGCCGAGGGCATCGTCGCCGCGGCGAAGGAAGTGAACCTCTCGGTTCCGCTGGTCGTCCGCCTCGAAGGCACCAATGTCGAGGAAGGTAAGGCCATCCTCGCCAATTCCGGCCTGGCGATCGTCCCGGCGAATGATCTGGGCGATGCTGCCCGCAAGATCGTGGCAGAGGTCAAGCAGGCCGCCTGAGGCCGCTTTTGCTTCAGTATACCTAAAGGGGGCGTGCCGGCTGGCGCGCCCCTTTTTGCTTGGGAAGTGTCGGGCTCGGCCTATCTAGCGTCGGATTGGAGCCTGGATGCAGCGCTGCCCCGCCCCGATACCCCTGCTTCGATTCCGCCTCTGGGCCGTGGATTTCGACTATGCTTGGCCACGATCCCGCCGATCGGCCGCCCGGCCGAGCGCGCCGCCTTGGCTCCTTGCTCAACGGGTGGCGCGGCCTGCACTGGTTCGGCCTTGCGCTCTTGATGTCCGCACATTGTTGTGAGGGACGGAGGCACCATCGCCATGGCGCGAAGCAGGAATGCAAAGCGGCGGCGTCTCATAGGTTCGTCCTCAATTCCGGCCCTGTCGTTGCGGATCGGCAATGAATGCCGAGTGAACTGAAGCTGCGGTTACTCCTCGCTCTCCTTCTTCAGCTGAGCCGCTGCCGGCGCGACGGCCTTGATCGTGGTCGGCGCGATCGACAAGCTTGCGGGCTTGTTCGGACCGCCGCCTTTGACGATCACGCCCTTGATCGGCTGACCAGGGGCAAGCGCTGCGTCAGCAGCCTCGTTGCGGCGGCCCCCGGTATGGGTTCGCCCGCCTTCCCGCGCCGCGGCTTCCGGCTGAGCTGCAACGGCGCAGCTATCGGTCGCATCATCCGTTTGCTCCTTGGCGCCCTTGACGATGATGCCGCCGATCGGATTGCCGGGCGCGCACGCCGCATAGCTCGGGGAGGCTGCCCCGCCCGGCCTCTTCGGCTTGGCTGGGGTGGTTTTGGCCTGGCTCGCATCTTGGGCCGCTTCTGTGGTGCTTGCCTGGTTGCCGGATGCCGTTGCGAGGGACGGGATCAGCATGGCGGGCAGCAGGAACGCGATGTGGTGGAGTCTCATGTGCCTCTCCTCAATCACTGCCCCTTCGTTGCGCCTCGGCAATGAATGGTGTGTGAACTGCCCCCGTCGCAATCGCTCGGTTCCATACCACGCTTGTTAAAAACGAATATCTTCCTTAAGGGCGCGGCCAGACCCAATACGGTAAAATGCTATTCACGTGCGGCGCTCGCGCGGAAAATGCTGGCCAAGCGGGCCGCGAAAATGTGATAGCGGCCGCCGAGGGTTGCCAGGGAGAAGGGCAAGGCCGCGGCGGTCAAGTTTTTGTCGTCGCTCTCAAGGACCCACGGGCGCTAGAAGCCGGGGAACTTGGGATGAGCGAGCCAGTTCATCTCTGTGGAATTTGGTCCTGATGCGTTGGGAAGGAATGCGATGAAAGTCTTGGTGCCGGTCAAGCGAGTGCTTGACTATAACGTGAAGCCGCGGGTGAAGGCCGACGGGACGGGGGTCGACCTCGCTAACGTCAAGATGAGCATGAACCCGTTCGACGAAATCGCCGTCGAAGAGGCGATCCGTCTCAAGGAAAAGGGCGCGGCGACCGAGATCGTCGTGGTCTCGATCGGCGAACAGAAGGCGCAGGAAACGTTGCGCACCGCGCTGGCGATGGGCGCCGACCGCGCGATCCTGATCGTTGCCGAGGACAAGGTTGAGCCGCTGGGCGTCGCCAAGCTGCTGGCGAAGGTCGCCGAGGCGGAAGCGCCGGGCCTCATCATCCTGGGCAAGCAGGCGATCGACGACGACAATAACCAGACCGGCCAGATGCTGGGCGCGCTGCTCGGCTGGGGCCAGGGCACCTTCGCGAACAAGGTTGAAATTGCCGGCGAGCAGGTCGACGTGACCCGCGAAGTCGATGGCGGTCTCGAGACGGTGAAGCTCAAGCTCCCGGCGATCGTCACCACCGATCTTCGCCTGAACGAGCCGCGCTATGCCTCGCTGCCCAACATCATGAAGGCGAAGAGCAAGCCGCTCGATCAGAAGACTCCCGCCGACTATGGCGTCGATGTGGCCCCGCGCCTCACCGTCGTCAGCGTCACCGAGCCGGCCAAGCGCCAGGCCGGCGTCAAGGTTGCGGATGTGGATGAGCTTGTCGGCAAGCTCAAGGCGCTGGGAGTTGCGAAATGAGCGTGCTGGTCTGGGTCGAACACGACAACAACAGCGTTAAGGACGCGACGCTTGCCGCCGTCACGGCGGGGGCCAAGCTGGGTGATGTCGTCGCGCTGGTCGCGGGGCAGGGCGCACAGGGCGCGGCTGACGCGGCGGCGAAGATCGCCGGCGTGTCCAAGGTGCTTCTCGCCGATGATGCGGCTTACGGTCATGCGCTGGCGGAGAATGTCGCGCCGCTCGTCGCGGAGCTGATGGCCGGCTACGATGCCTTCGTCGCGCCCGCCACCACCACCGGCAAGAACATCGCGCCGCGCGTCGCCGCGCTGCTCGACGTCATGCAGATCAGCGAAGTGCTGTCGGTCGAAAGCGCCGACACCTTCACCCGCCCGATCTACGCCGGCAACGCGATCGCCACGGTCAAGTCGTCGGACGGCAAGAAGGTCCTGACCGTGCGCGGCACCGCGTTCGAAAAGGCTGCGGCGGAAGGCGGCAGCGCCTCGGTCGAAGCGGTTTCTGGCAAGGGCGATTCGGGCCTCTCCAGCTTCGTCGGCGCTGAAATCGCCAAGTCGGAGCGTCCGGAGCTGACCAGCGCCAAGGTGATCGTCTCGGGTGGCCGAGCGCTCGGCTCGTCGGAGCAGTTCCACGGCCTGATCGATCCGCTCGCCGACAAGCTCGGCGCCGCGGTCGGCGCGAGCCGTGCGGCGGTCGATGCGGGCTATGCTCCCAACGACTATCAGGTCGGTCAGACGGGCAAGATCGTCGCGCCGGAAGTCTATGTCGCGATCGGCATTTCGGGCGCGATCCAGCACCTTGCGGGCATGAAGGATTCGAAGACCATCATCGCCATCAACAAGGACGAAGATGCTCCGATCTTCCAGGTCGCGGACCTCGGCCTGGTCGGCGATCTGTTCAAGATCGTTCCGGAACTGACCGAGAAGCTCTGAATATCGAAGGGGCGGCGGCTCGCCGCCCCTTTACTTCTGGACCCGCGTCCAGATCTGCGATTTGCAGCCGACGCGCCCCAGCAGGCAGCCCTTGCCTTCGATCCGGTTGGGATCGAGCACGCTGACCGTCCCTGAAAACGTCTTGTTGATGTCGGGGACGAATACCCGTCCGCGCCACACGCCCGGCTTTTCCTGCACGAAATCGCGAAACAGCGTCGATCCGACGAGCTTCGCGGTACCGCCGCGCGCGGCGTCCGCCTTGGCCTTGTCGTTCGCCCAGATCACGACGCCGCACATGCGGTTGCCGCACGGCTGGGCGCGGACATGAACGCTGTTGGATGGGTTGCGCCACACCCCGAACGACTGGTCGCGCGCATAGGCGGGACCGGCGATGAGGGCGAGGGCGATGACGGTCCCGATCAAACGCATGACGCCGCTACTCCGCAATCTCGATCGCGGCGATCTTACGGTACCGCGGGGATACGGGCAAATCGCCGGATCCGGAAAAGAGTAAGGCCCGTCGCTTTCGCGGCGGGCCTCCCTGGACGATCCATTCCGCATGGGTCCGGATCGTCAACATGCTTTCTCTCATCGATCAAGCGGGGAAACAACGCCCACCTGCGGCGATTGGTTCCGCCCCGCGCGAACTTTTTTACACCAGCACGAAGCGTCCCGACGCGATGACCTTCCCTGTCGGCTCGGAGCGTCGCTCGTGGCCATGTGGGACCGTCGTCACTATCACCGTCGCGCCGTCGGTGATCAGCTGCTGGATCGTCCGCGGCAGCGGGAAGCGATCGACACCATCGCCGGTGATCCTGCCCAGGAAATAGGGGGTCGCGTCCGGCGCGAGCAGCCACAGGTCGGCGACGCCTTGCGCGGGGTCGAACCGCCGTGCGCGGACGCGGATCGCCGACCCCACCGGGTCGTAGCGAATGGCCAGGTCAGGGCGGCGATCGGGTCCCTCCATCTGCGCGACCAATACCGGCGATGCGCCCGGCGGTCGCGGCTCGAGGCCGCCAAGGGCGAAGACGAAGATGGCCATCGCCGCCAGCCCGCCGGCAAGCGCCGCGCCCAGCCCGATCGCGGTCGTGCGCGCGAGCGGCCAGCGCACCGAACGGCGGCGCGCGCGGCGGGGCGCATCGGCTTCGCGCAGCTCGATCAGTGCGTCGATCCGCGCCCATAGCTCGGTCGGTGGGTCGATCTCGGGCAAGGCCTCGAGCATCGGGGCGAGGTGCAACTGCCAGCCCTCGACCTCCGCGGCGAAGAGCGGATCGGCAAGCTGCTTGCGCAGTGCGGTGGCGCGTGCGCTTCCCTCGACCGTGCCCAGTGCCAGCGCGCGCGCCAGCGTCGACTCGTCAGAGGCCGCGATATCCGCCTCGGGTGCCAGCGCAGCAAGCCCGCCGGCAATACGTCGTTCGATCGTTGCAGGGTTGGCGAGCGCGGCCTGTGCGATCTCGGCATGGGTGGCGCCGGTCAGCATCGCCGCGCGGATCGCCGCCTGTTCGTCGAGCGGCAGGTCGCGGAGGCGATAGTGGAGCAGGGTTGCTGCGGTGTCCCACGCGATCGGCGCCTCGCCGGTCAACAGCGTCTCGTCCGAAAGCAGAAGCTCGGCATCGGCGAAGGCCGAGGGCCCAGGCACGCGGCGGCGCCACTCGATCGCGCTGGTGCGCGCGATCGCGGCGATCCAGGCGCGCGCCTCACCGGCGGCGGCATCGAAACGCGGTGCGCGATCCCAGACGCGCAGATAGACGCTTTCGGTCAGCTGCGCCGCGACGGTGGAATCGCGGGCGATCGCCGTGACGATCCCATGCACGATGGGCGCGGTCGCGTCGTACAGCGCCGCCATCGCCGTGCGTTCGCCGCGCGCGACTTGCGCCAGCAGCGCGGCGGGATCGGGTTGGTCAGCCACGCTCCGCTTCACGCTGCACCCAGCTCCGCTTCGTCGCGCGCGATATCCGCGTCACCCGCTCGGTCATCCCTCCACGGGCGCGCGAAACGCAGGACAAGGAAGCCGACGACCGCTGACAGGATCGATCCGGCGAGCACGCCGATCTTCACTTCGTCGATCAGCTCGGGGCTGTCCGGAAAGGCGAGGCCGCCGATGAACAGACTCATCGTGAAGCCGATCCCGCACAGCATCGCGACGCCATAAATCTGCGTCCAGGTCGCGCGGCTCGGCGGGGTGGCGAACCCGGTCTTGGCGGCGATCCACACGCTGCCGAAGATGCCGGCCTGCTTGCCGATAAACAGCCCCGCCGCGATGCCCAGCGGTAGCGGCGCCAGCAGGATCGCCGGCGACATGCCCGCCAGGCTCACCCCGGCATTGGCAAAGCCGAACAAGGGCACGATGACGAAGGCGACCCACGGTGCCAGCGCATGCTCCAGGATGTGGAGCGGCGAATCCGCCGCATCGGGGGCGCCGGGCGAGGCCTTTACCGGGATCATCATCGCGGTCAGCACGCCCGCGACGGTGGCATGCACGCCGGACAGGAAGACGAAGTACCAGAGCAGGGCGCCCAGCAGCAGATAGGGCCACAGTCTCGTTACGCCGCTGCGGTTCAGGATGTGCATCACCACCAGTATCAGCGCCCCGGCCGCCAGCGCGAGCGAGCCAAGGCTCTTGGTATAGGCGAGCGCGATGATCGCGACCGCGCCCATATCGTCGACGATCGCGACAGTGGTGAGGAACAGTTTGAGCGACGCGGGCGCGCGCTTGCCCAGCAGAGCCAGCACGCCGATCGCGAAGGCGATGTCGGTCGCAGCCGGGATCGCCCAGCCGGGCGCGAGCGGCCCACCGCCGGTAATGCCGAGATAGACAAGGGCTGGCACGACCATCCCCGCCGCCGCCGCGACGACGGGCAGCCGCCGGTCATCCCAGCTGGCGAGCTGGCCATCGACGAACTCGCGCTTGATCTCGAGGCCGACCAGCAGGAAGAACACCGCCATCAGCGCGTCGTTGATCCACAGATGCACCGTCATCGGCCCGTATTTGGGGCTGATGACCGGGCCGGTCTCCCAATGGAGCAGGTGGAAATACTCCGCCGACAGACTCGGTAGATTGGCGACCAGCATCGCCAGTGCCGCCGCCGCGATCAGCAGGATGCCGCCCGCCGCTTCGCTCTTCATGAAAGCGCGGAGCGCCGAAGGAGCTGTGCGCCTCGTCGTGTTCGCCATATTGCTCCCCGTTCTGGTGAAGGCCCCTGCCTAACGGCTGGAACCCCGGGGGCAAAGTCCCTAACCTTCGCACATGGCTACAACCGCTCGCCCCCGCCGCAACCCGTTGTCGCTCTGGTGGCGCGGAACCGTCGTCGCTTCGGTCGATCATGCCGGGGTGCTGGAGAAGGTTCGCGGCGAAGCGGCGTGGAATGGCCGCTACGTCTTCATGGTGCTGATGTCGGCCGGGATCGCCGTGCTCGGCCTGCTGCTCTCATCGCCCGCGGTGGTGATCGGCGCGATGCTGATCTCGCCGCTGATGGGGCCGATCATCGGCCTGGGCTTTGGCCTCGCTACCTTCGACGGGGACGAGATTCGCCGCTCGGGCATGGCGCTGGCGCTCGGCACGGTGATCGCGGTGGGCTTCACAGCGCTGCTCGTGCTGCTCTCTCCGCTTCAGAATGTGACGTCGGAAATCGCCGCGCGCACCCGGCCCAATCTGTTCGACCTGCTCGTCGCGCTCTTCTCGGCGCTCGCCGGCGCCTATGCCATGATCCGCGGGCGTGAGGGCACGGTGGTGGGCGTCGCCATCGCCACCGCGCTGATGCCACCGCTCGCGGTGGTCGGCTTCGGCCTCGCCACCTGGAATGGCACGGTGTTCGGCGGTGCGCTGTTGCTGTTCCTCACCAACCTCATCACCATCGCGGTGTCAGCGGCGGTGATCGCGCGCCTCTACGGCTTCGGCTCCGCGCTGTCGCCCAAGCAGACGATGCTCCAGACCGTGCTGGTGATCGCCGCCTTGGTCGCCTTCGCGATCCCGCTCGGGCTGGCGCTGCGTCAGATCGCGTGGGAGGCGACCGCCTCGCGTCAGGCGCGCGAAGTGATCGTCGGCCAGTTCGAGACCGGCACGCGCCTCGCCCAACTCGAGCTCGACTATGCGCACGAGCCGCTGCGCGTAAGCGCAACGGTGCTGACGCGGCAGATGCGCCCCGATGCCGAGCACACCGCCGCGACCACGCTGCAACGTCTGTTCGGCCGTGAGGTCGAGGTGACGCTCGAACAGGTGCGCGTCGGCACCGGCGCACAGGCGGAGGCGGCGCTGGTCGCCGCGACGCAAACCGCGCGCGCGACCGCCGCCGATCGCGCGGCGACGCGCACCGCCGAGCAGCTCGCGCTGGTCGCGGGCGTCGTGCCCGACGCGGTGCTGGTTGATCAGGACGCCAAGCGCGCGGTGGTGACCGCTGCCGCGCTACCCGGCGCCGGAATCGGCGTCTATCGCACGCTCGAGGCGCGCGTCGCCGCTGATGCGCCCGAATGGACGGTGGCGCTGACCCCGCCGGCAGCGGCGTTGCCCGACATCGCCCTGCGCGACGGCAAGCCTGACCCTGACGGCCTCGCGACCGCGATCTGGGGCGCGCAGCGGCTCAACCTGCCGATCGGCGTGTCCGGCCCGGGCGCGGCGGCGGTGGTCGAGGCGCTGACCGCCGCCGGAATCCGCGCCAGCATTGTCGCCGGCGGCGGATCGGGCAATGCCGCCCGGCTGCGCTGGCTCGCGCCGACTGTCGAGTAAGGCTCAGCCCGCTTTCGCGAGCGCGTCGGCGATCAGCTTGCGGCTGTTCGCGATGCCATAGAGCGCAATGAAGCTGCCCATGCGCGGCCCTTGTGAGCTGCCCAGCAGCGTCTCGTACAGCGCCTTGAACCAGTCGCGCAGTTCGGCGAAGTCGCCGGTCTTGCCGATTTCGTAGACGATGTTCTGGATATCCTCGGCGCTCGCATCTGCGGGCAGTGCGGCGAGATCGGTATCGAGCCGCTGCAGCGCCGCCACCTCGACCCCCGTGGGTGCGCGACGATTGAGCGTCGGCGCGATGAAGTCGCGGCCATAGGCCAGCGCATAGCCGATCAGCGCGTCGAGCGCCGGGTGCTTCTCGGGCGTCGCATCGGGAACGTAGTTGGCGAGATAGCCCCAGACCTGCTCCTTGCTCGCCTCACCCATTACCCCGACCAGGTTCAACAGCAGGCCGAACGTCACTGGCAGCGTCTCGTCCGGCACGTCGCCGTTGTGGACATGGTGGACCGGATTGCCGAGCTTCTGCTCGACCGGCTGGCCCGGATAATTGCCGCGGAACTGCCAGTAATCGTCCACCGCGCGCGGGATCACGCCCATGTGCAGCGCCTTGGCCTTTTTCGGCTCGCGATAGATGTAGAAGGCGAGACTCTCGTCCGGGCCATAGGTCAGCCACTGCTCGAGGCTGAGGCCATTGCCCTTGGACTTCGAGATCTTCTCGCCCTTCTCGTCGAGGAACATCTCATAGTTGAAGCCCTCGGGCGGGCGGCCGCCCATGACGCGCGCGATCTTGCTCGACTGGATCACCGAATCGATCAGGTCCTTGCCCGCCATCTCGTAATCGACGCCCAATGCGACCCAGCGCATCGCCCAATCGACCTTCCACTGCAGCTTGGCCTTGCCGCCCAGGATCGTCTGCTCGATCCGCTCGCCCTCATCCATGAAGGCGATCATGCCGGTCTCGGGGTCGAGTACCTCGACCGGCACCTGCAGCACGATGCCGCTCTTCGGGCTGATCGGCAGCACGGGTGAATAGGTTGCCTGGCGCTCCGCGCGCAGCGTCGGCAACATCACATCCATGATGCCCTGATAGGATCGCAGGACGAGGCGGAGCGCGTCGTCGAACGTGCCGTCCGAATAATAGTCGGTCGAGGACACGAACTCGTAGTCGAAGCCGAAGCGGTCGAGAAACTCGCGCAGCATCGCATTGTTGTGATGCGCGAAGCTCTCATATTTCTCGAACGGGTCGGGCACCTTGGTCAGCGGCTTGCCCAGATACTGCGCCAGCATCTCCTTGTTCGGGACATTTTCCGGCACCTTGCGCAACCCGTCCATATCGTCGCTGAACGCGATCAGGCGGGTGGGCGTATCCGACAGCGTCTCGAACGCACGGCGGACCATCGTCGTGCGCAGCACTTCGTTGAACGTACCGATATGCGGCAGGCCCGACGGGCCGTACCCGGTCTCGAACAGCACCGGCTGTCCGTCTGGCTTGCCGTCCGGATAGCGTTTCAGCAGCTTGCGCGCCTCCTCATAGGGCCAGGCCTTGGAGGTGAGGGCGGCGTCACGAAATGCGGAGTCGGTCATGGCAAGCCGGTGCGCGATACGGCCATGTTTTGCAAGGCTGAGCGCCCGGAAAACGGGTGGAGGTGCGGAAGAGGCTGGCCTTTACCCGATCTTGTTGATAATCGCTCGCATTATGAGTCTTCCCCTGGCGCGCGCGGCGCGCAATGTACCCGCGACGGTTGCGTCGATAGACTGGAATTCGCTGGATCCGTCGGAGGCGCGTCGTCTGCGCGAATTCGGGTTGGACGAGGGCGTCGAGGTCGAGCTGGTCAAACCCAATGGCTGGCTGGGCGGACCCGCGGCGGTGCGGATCGGGCGGATGACGGTGGCATTGCGCAAGCACGTTACCGAGGCGATTCAGGTGGCCTCGAAATGAACCAGTCCCCGCTCGTCGCTTTGGTCGGCAACCCCAATGCCGGCAAGACCGCTCTGTTCAACGCGCTCACCGGCGCGCGGCAAAAGGTCGGCAATTATCCCGGCGTCACCGTCGAACGTCACGCCGGCCGCATGGCGCTCGATGATGGGCGCCCGGTCGAGCTGGTCGATCTTCCCGGTACCTACAGCCTCGATCCGTCCAGCCCGGACGAGGCGGTGACCCGCGACGTCGTGCTCGGCAAACAGGATGGCGAGCGGCTGCCCGACGCGCTGATCGTGGTCGCCGACGCCTCGAACATCGAAAATCACCTGCGCTTCGTGCTCCAGCTGCGCCAGCTCGGTCGGCCGATGGTGGTCGCGCTCAACATGATCGACATGGCGACGCGCGACGGCCTCACCATCGATACCGATGCGCTCGCCGCCGAGCTCGGCGTGCCGGTGGTCAGCACCGTCGCGGTGCGCAAGCGTGGCCTCGACGAACTGCGCGCCGCGCTTGCGGGCGTCCTGATCGGATCCCGGCCCGAAGCGCCCGCGACCCCTGACGCGGATATCACCCATTACCAGCGTGAGGCGCGCCGCATCGCGAAGGCCGCGATCACCGATCAGCCGCGCGGCCGTGCCTTCACCCGTGCCGTTGACAGTGTGGTGCTGCATCCCGTTGCCGGACCGGTGATCTTCCTCACGATCATGATCGTCATGTTCCAGGCCGTGTTCGCCTGGTCCGAAACGCCGATCGGCTGGATCGAGGGCTTCCAGGGCTGGCTGGGCGAAGCCGCGGCGGCGAGCCTGCCCGAAAGCTTCCTGCGCGACCTGCTGATCGAAGGGATCATCAACGGCGTCGGATCGGTGGTGGTGTTCCTGCCCCAGATCGTGATCCTGTTCCTCTTCATCCTGATCCTCGAGGCGTCGGGCTATATGGTCCGCGCGGCGCTGCTGATGGATCGGCTGATGTCCGGGGTCGGCCTGTCAGGGCGGGCGTTCATCCCGCTGCTGTCTTCCTTCGCCTGCGCGATTCCGGGCATCATGTCCGCGCGCTCGATCGACGATCCCAAGGAGCGGCTGACCACGATCCTGATCGCGCCGCTGATGACCTGTTCGGCGCGGCTTCCGGTCTATGCGGTCATCATCGGCGCGTTCATCCCGGCGACCAGTCTCGGCTGGGGGATCGGGCTGCAGGGGTTGGTGCTGTTCGGCCTCTATGTGTTCGGCATCGTCGGCGCGATCGCCGCCGCCTTCGTGCTGCGCCGTACCGCGACCAAGGGCAAGAGCAGCGGCTTCATGATGGAGCTGCCGCGCTATCAGCTTCCCGGGCTCCGCGATCTGTGGATCGGCCTGTGGCAGCGGGCCTGGCTGTTCCTGCGCCGCGCGGGCACGATCATCATGGGCGTCACCGTCGCCTTGTGGCTGCTCGCTTCCTATCCGGTCGCGCCCGAAGGCGTGAAGCAGAGCGAATATTCGGTCGCGGGCCGCATCGCCTCGGGGCTTGAGGTCGTGCTCAGGCCGATCGGCTTCAACCATGAGATGAGCCTGGCGGTGATCCCGGCGATGGCGGCGCGTGAAGTCGCGGTGTCGGCGCTGCAGACGGTCTATTCGATCGATGCCGAAGCGGATGCGGAGGGCGAAGCGCTCGGCACGCAGCTCGCGGCGCGCTGGCCGCTGCCGACGGCGCTCGCCTTCCTCGCGTGGTTCGTGTTCGCGCCGCAATGCCTGTCGACGATCGCGGTGGCGCGGCGAGAGACCAATGGCTGGAAGTGGCCGACGGTGATGATCGTCTATCTGTTTGCCCTGGCCTATATCGCGGCGGGCATCACCTACTGGACGGCGGTGGCGCTCGGGCTGTAGCGACGGGCGGCAGAAAGCATTTTCCTACACGGGCGGCAGCTGTCATCCTGCGCGTCGCTCTTTGAAACGACTGCTTCGGCGCGCTTCGCGGGAAGGCGCCAAAGTGAAAAAATGACGCGAAATGTCTTCACTTTGCGAAGGGGTCAGTCGCGCTTCGACTCGTCCACGGCGCGTTCGATCCGGGTGCGTTCGGCGTCGTCGCGCGCCTTCTCCGCCCTTGTGCGGCCGAACCGGGCGCGGTTCTCCACAGCCTTTGCGGCACTCGTTGCCTTGGCTTTGGCCTTCCGGGCCTTGTTCAGGTTGATGATCTCGGCCATTCCTGCGGCAACTTTTATCGAATTCAAGGCGGAGTTGAAATGGCTGGCAGCGTCAACAAGGTGATCCTGGTCGGCAATCTCGGGCGCGATCCCGAAAGCCGGTCCTTCTCGAACGGCGGCAAGGTGGTCGAATTGCGCATCGCCACGTCGGAGAGCTGGAAGGATCGCAATTCGGGCGAGAAGAAAGAGCGCACCGAATGGCATACGGTGAAGCTCTTCTCCGAAGGCCTCGCCAATGTTGCCGAACGCTATCTGCGCAAGGGCTCGAAGGTCTATCTCGAAGGCCAGCTCCAGACCCGCAAATGGCAGGACCAGTCGGGCGCCGACCGCTACTCGACGGAAATCGTGCTGCAGGGCTTCGATGCCAAGCTGGTGATGCTCGACGGTCCCGGTGGCGGCCAGGGCGGTGGTGGTTCGGGCGGCGGATCGCGCGACGACTGGGGCGGCGGCGATGCCGAATTTGCCGGCCAGTCGAGCAGCCGCGGCGGCGGCGGCGGTTTCGGCGGTGGTTCGTCGGGCGGCGGCTATGGCGGTGGCAGCCGTGGTGGCAGCAGCGGCGGCGGCACGCCCGCAGGCGGCGGCTTCCCCGACGATCTCGACGACGACGTACCGTTCTGAGGGTTTGTGGCGCCAGCCCGCTCCCCCACCTCGGGGAGGGGCGGCGCCTCAACTACGCCGCGATCGGCGGTGCCTTGCAGTGGCGGTCGATAAAGGCCTCATGGCTCGGCATCGCCGCCGCGACCTCGGCGTTGACCTCCTCGACGTCGCGCATGAAGCCGATGACATCCTCTTCGGGGATCATGTCGACGACCGGGTCGTAGGTCATCTCCATCCCCTGGCCGAGCAGCACTTGGACCCAGCTTTCCTCGCGGAACAGCTCGGCCTTGCCATGGACGAAGAAGCGGGCCGAGGCGCGGAACAGCTCAAGCCGCTCCTGCAGGCTGTCGGGCACCTTCATGTCCCGGACATGCGCCCAGAACGGCGTGTCTTCGCGGTTGGTGACCTTGTAGTGCGCGATGATGAAGTCGCGCACATCGTCGAACTCGAAATTGTGCTGGCGGTTATACTCGGCGATGTCGGCGGCGTTGAACCCCTGACCCGGGAACAGCGCCACCAGCTTGAGGATGCCGGTCTGGATCAGATGGATGCTGGTCGACTCGAGCGGTTCCAGAAACCCGCTGGCCAGCCCGATCGCGACGACATTCTTCTCCCACGCCTTGCGCCGTTTGCCCGGTGCGAACCGCACCGGCCGCGGATCGGCCAGCGCCTTGCCGTCGAGATTGGCGAGCAGCGTGTCCGCCGCGTCTTCGTCGGAGATATGCGCACTCGAATAGACATGGCCATTGCCGATCCGATGCTGAAGCGGGATCCGCCATTGCCAGCCCGATCCGTGCGCGGTGGAGCGGGTATAGGGCGTCAGCGGCGACACGCTCTCGCACGGCACCGCCAGTGCCCGGTCGCAGGGCAGCCAGTGATTCCAGTCCTCATAACCCACGCCGAGCGTCTGCCCGAGCAGCAGCGAGCGCATTCCCGAGCAATCGACGAACAAATCGCCTGAAACCGCTCGCCCATCGGCCAGCACGACGCTCTCGACGAAGCCGTCCTCGCTCCGCTGTTTCACCTCGACGATCCGGCCCTCGACCCGGGTCACCCCCTGCGCCTCCGACCGGCCGCGCAGGAAGCGGGCATAGAGCGAGGCATCGAAATGATAGGCATAGTCGAGATGCCCCATCGGCGATCCCGGATTGCGCGGATCGGGGAAGCAGAATTTATTCTGCCGCGCGGCCAGCGTGTTGAGCGAATAGAGGTCGAAATGCTTGGCCTGCCCCAGCGCCATGAGCTTGAGCCACAGCTGGTGCGGGTGGAGCCACATCAGATCGGTGCCGATTTTGCCGAAACCATGGATGTAGCGGAATCCGGGTTCGCGCCAGTTCACGAACTCGATCCCCAGCTTGAACGTCGCCTGCGTGGCGCGGATCATCTCGGTCAGGTCGATCCCGGCGAGGTGATTGTAATCCTTGATGCCGGGGATGGTCGCCTCGCCGACGCCGATGATCCCGATCTCGTCCGATTCGACCAGGGTGATCTCATAGCCGCGAAACAGGAGCTTGGAGAGCAGTGCCGCGGTCATCCAGCCGGCGGTGCCGCCGCCGACGATCACGATCCGGCGAATCGGCGGGTTTGCATGCTCCATCCAATGATCCCCTCATCCACCGGCTCCGGTGTCCGGATGCCTTGTATAGCGGGGTTGGTATAGAGGGGCACTGGCGGGCGGTAAACGGTTACACGCCACCCGCCAGCGCGACGGGCGGGGGTTGCCCCCGGCCCGTATCTTCAAACGCTTTTCAAAAATGGTGCGGTCGAGAAGACTCGAACTTCCACGGGCTTTCGCCCACAACGACCTCAACGTTGCGCGTCTACCAATTCCGCCACGACCGCACTGATTTGCCCCACCGGATGAACCCGGTGGCTGGTAAGGCAGCGGCCCCTAGCAAAGCGTTTCGGGCCTTGCAACCTCCCTTTCTGCTTTGCTGTCGCATTGCGATGGTTGGCGGTTCCGGCTCGCTCTCCCGCCCGGCCACCCAGTCAGGATATGCTAGGGGTGGTCGGCGGGGAGCGGGCCGGAACCGCTTCCGCGAAAGCGGAACAAGCGCTAAGCCCGCCGGTCCATGCGCTTACCTGAAGACATCCGCGCCGAAACGCGCCGCATCCTCGCGCTGGCCTGGCCGGTGGTGATGACGGCGCTCACCTGGACGATCATGCACGTCACCGACGTTGTCGTGGTTGGCCTTGTGAGCACACATGAAGTAGCGGCGCTCGGCGCCAGCCGGACTATCACCTTTATCGGCATCGTCGTCGCGCTGGGCTGGCTTACGGGCGTGCTGGTCTTTTCCTCGCGTGCCGATGGCGCGAAGGATCTGCCCGCGACCGGCGCGGTGCTGCGCCAGGGGCTGGTGCTGGGATTTCTGCTGGGCCTGGTCAGCGGCAGCATCTTGTTCGTCTTCGCGTTGCCGATGTTGCTGGGCGTCGGGGTCGATCCGGCGATCGCCCCCGACGCGGCGCGTGTCGTGCGAATCATGGCGTTCGGCTACCCCTTCCAGCTGCTGCTCGTCGCCGCGACCTTCTTCCTTGAAGGCGTCAGCCGGCCCAAGCGGGTGATGGTCGTCGATGTGGCGATCCTGCCGATCAACGGCGTGCTCGCCTGGGTACTCGCGACCGGCCAGTTCGGGTTGCCGGCGATGGGCGCGACCGGCGCCGCGATGGCGACGGTGATCGCGATCCTGATCGGTGCGGTGGCGATGATCGTTGCGGCGCTGACGTTGCCGCGCGCCCATGAGCGCGGGGTGCGCGACTGGCGCGATTTCGGTACGCCGGCGATGTGGCGTGGTGTGTGGGCGCTACTGGGCTTCGGCTTCGTCCCGGCGATCGCCTCGGGACTCGAACTGGCGGGCTTCTCGATCCTGATCGCGCTTTCGACGCAGCTGGGCGAGACGGTGACTCACGCGTTCCAGATCGTCTTCTCGGTCCATAACGTCACTTTCGCCTTCGCACTCGGCCTCGGCTCGGCGGCGGGGGTACGTGCGGGCAATGCGGTGGGCGAGGGCGATCCTGCGCAGGCCGGGCCGCGCACCGCTATCGCGGCGGGGTTGGCGGCGATCGTCCTGGGGTTGCTCGCGCTGCCCCTGGTCTTCGCGCCGATGCTGATTGCGGGCAGCTTCCCCGCAAGCGCCGCGGTCGCCGCCGCAGCGGTGGCGATGCTGCCGCTCTGGGGGCCGTTCATCCTGTTCGACGGGGTTCAAGTGGTGTTCGTCTATGCGCTGCGATCGCTCGGCGACCAGGTTGTGGCCGGGCTCAACGGCATTGTGGCCTTCTTCCTGCTCACCGGTGGTATCGGGCTATGGACGGTCCATGCCGGTTGGGGGGCGAAAGGCCTGGTCGCGGCGTCGGCGTCGGGCATGGTCGCGGCGGCCCTGCTCAATGGCGGCCGTCTTTGGTGGATTACTCGGCGCCTTCGCCCGAAAAGCTGAGCTGGATCGACTTGCCGGTCGCCGGCACGTCGAGCTTGCCGCTGTTGAACTCCAGGCTCCCGCCCGGCGGCAGCGCGCGCGGCTCAGGCGTGATCGTCCAGTTGTAGACGACTGCATTGTTGGCATCGCGCAGCTCGGCCAGAATGTTGGGCACGCGCTGGCGTTCCTTGGTCGGGTTGATGACCTGCCCGCTCACGACGAACAGCTCGCCGCCGTTGAGCCGAGGTTTGCGATCGACCTGCTGGTTGGCGAAGACCAGCGCTGTCTTCGCCTCGCCGACCGGCAATCCGATCTGCGCGGCGATGCCCGGCGCGCCGAGCCACAGGATCGCCCCGGCACCCGCCGACAGCGAAAGCCCGATGATCAGCGCGGCCGCGGTCCAGCGCCGTTCGGGATTCTTGCGCGGCTTGAACGGCGGCTGATGGGCGAAGGGGTCGAAATCGCGGTCCGCTTCGGCGACCCTCGCGGGTGTCGGAGGCGGGGGAGGCGGCGCCGAATAGGCATCCGCGCGAATGAGGTCGGGCGCCGGTTTCTCCACCGGGGCGTTCGCGGGAAGCTGATGCCAGCTATGCCGGCAGCTCGCACAGCGCACGGTACGCCCTTCGATCCCGATCGCACTGTCGGGAACCAGATAGCGGGTACGGCACTCGGGGCATTCCAGGATCATCGCGGCACGTCTTGTTTGGATACTGGGCGCGGAGATCGCCAATCCCGAATCTAAACACCTCCCGACTCGGCTTGGCAAGGGGCAAGGCGGAGTGAGTGCCGCCGCTTGAGCCAGCTTCGCGCCTGTGCGATGGCTGGCGTCTTCGGGGCAGTCTTTATTTCAGGAGCGGCCGGGCGCCGGCATGGCCAATATCGTCCAGTTCGAGAATGTCGGCCTGCGCTACGGGACCGGGGCGGAGACGCTGAGCGACATCAGCTTCACGCTCAGCGCCGGCTCCTTCTATTTCGTCACCGGCGCATCGGGAGCGGGCAAGACCTCGCTGCTCAAACTGCTCTACCTTGCTCAGCGGCCGACGCGCGGCATCGTTCGGTTGTTTGGCGAGGATGCGGGCGCCTTGCCGCGAAAGCGCCTTCCGGGTTTCCGTCGCCGGATCGGCGTGGTGTTCCAGGACTTTCGTCTGCTCCCGCACCTTTCCGCCTATGATAATGTCGCGCTGCCGTTGCGCGTCGCCGGAATTCCAGAGGCCGATGTCGACGGGCCGGTGCGTGAGATGATTGCATGGGTCGGTCTCAAGGACCGTGACTCCGCCAAGCCCCCGACGCTGTCGGGCGGCGAGCAGCAACGCATCGCGATCGCTCGTGCCGTCATCACCCGGCCCGAGATCCTGATCGCCGACGAACCGACGGGCAACGTCGATCCCGACATGGCCGAACGGCTGCTTCACCTGTTTGATTCGTTGAACCGGCTCGGCACCACCGTGGTTGTCGCGACGCACGACTTCCAGCTGATCAGCCGGATTCCCGATGCGCGGATGATGCGGATCGAGAAGGGGCGGCTCAACGACCCTACCGGCTCGCTGCGCTACCCGCCTGGATTGGCACCGGCATGAACCCGTTGCTGCGCGACAAGCCCGAACGGCGCCTGCTCGACGAGAGTCGGCGTACCCGCGGGATGCTGTGGGTGATGGCGATCATGCTGTTCCTGACCGTGCTCGCCGCGGCGTTGGGGCTTGGCATGGCCGGTGCGAGCGGCACGCTCGATCGCCAGCTCGCAGGGCGTCTCACCATCCAGCTGGCCGAGGGTGATGCGGCACGGCGCGACGCCAATGTGAAGGCGGTCATCCAGCGTGTCCGCGCGCTGCCCGGCGTCACGCGCGTCGCCGAGGTCGATCGTGTACGGCTCGCCGAATTGCTCGAGCCCTGGCTGGGCGAGGCGGGGCTCGATGCCGATCTGCCCATGCCCGCGATGATCGATGTCGACCTCGCCTCGGGCGATGCGCCGGCGATCGACCGCGTCCGCGCCGCCGCCCGCGCCGTGGTCCCGGCGGCGCAGATCGACCGGCACGCGCAATGGCTCTCACCGGTCAGCGCCTTCCTCGACACGATCACCTGGTTCGCGGTCGCGCTCGTCGTCCTGATGGCCACGGCGACCACGATCGTCGTGCTGCTCACCGCGCGTGGCGGCCTCGATTCGCATCGTGACACGATCGCGGTCCTTCACATATTGGGCTCGACCGACATGCAGGTCGCGCGTCTGTTCCAGCGGCGCATCGCGCTCGATACGTTGCTCGGCGGCCTGCTCGGCACCGTCGTCGCGCTCGGCATGGTCTGGCTGCTCGGCCAACAGGCGGCGGGTCTGGGATCGGAGCTGCTCGGCGGGATCGCGCTGGCGCCGCTCGACTGGCTGTTGCTGCTGCTCCTTCCCGTCGCCTTCGCGGTGATGGCGTTGTTCGCCGCGCGTGTCGCGGTGCTTGGCACCTTGGGGAAGACGTTGTGATGCGCATCGTCTGGCGGCTGATCGCGTTGCTCGCACTCGCCTGGGCGCTGGGCTTCGCGTTGTTCATGCTCTCGCTCGGCAAGCCGCTCGATCCCGGTATCAAGACCGATGCGGTCGTCGTGCCCACGGGCGGCGCCGGTCGTATTCCGCGCGGCATCGCTTTGCTCCAGGCCGGCTCGGCCAAGCGGATGCTGATCACCGGCACCGATCCCACGGTCCGCCCGATCGAGCTCGCGGTCGCGCACCGTGCGCCCGCCTCGCTGTTCCGCTGCTGCATCGATCTGGGGCATGAGGCGGTCGATACCCGTTCCAACGCCGATGAGACCGCCGGCTGGGTGCGCAAGCACGGCTACAAGTCGGTGCGCTTGGTCACCGCCGACTGGCATGTGCCGCGCGCGAAGCTCGAGCTCGGCAACGCGCTGGGCGGCGAGGTGGAGATCGTCGGCGACGGCGTCCGTACCAATGCCCGTTTCGCGATGCTGCTGCGTGAGTACCACAAATATCTGGTCCGCCGGATCGCGCTGCTGTTCGGAATCGGCAATGGTTGACCGGCTGCGCAACATCGCCTTCGCGATCGTCTTCTACGGCCTGTCGGTGCCGATCGTGCTGGCGACACCAATCGCGGCGTTGTTCGGCAAGCGCATCCTGCGCGCCGTTTGCATGAGCTGGGCGCGACTTGGCGTCTGGTCGGCGCGGTACATCCTGGGCATCCGCGTCGCGGTCGAGGGGCAGCCAGCTGTCGGACCGGCGCTATATCCCGTCAAGCATCAGGCGATGTTCGAGACGATGGCGGTTGCGGCGATGCTCGGGGCGCCCGCCATCGTGATGAAGCGCGAACTGGCGCAGATCCCCGTCTGGGGCTGGGCCGCTCGCCGCTACGGCGTGATCGTTGTCGACCGCGCCGCCAATGCCAGGGCGCTGCGCCAGATGATGCGTGAAGCGAAGGCGGCGCTGGGCGAAGGCCGATCGGTACTGATCTTCCCTGAAGGAACGCGTGTCGCGCCGGGCGAAACGCCGCCCATCCGCTCCGGCTTTGCGGGACTCTATCGTGCACTCGGTCTTCCGGTGGTGCCGGTCGCGCTCGACAGCGGGCGCTTCTGGCCACGGCGGGGCCCCAAGCGGCCCGGCACGGTGACATTCCGCTTCGGCGAGCCGATCGCACCTGGATTGGAGCGGGCGGAGGTCGAGGCGCAGGTGCATCGGGGAATCAACGCGCTCGAGCCCTGAAATGGGACTGGTATTCTAGGGAGAAGGATGATGACCGGTTTGCTCAAGCTTCCCGTCCTGATCGGCGCCATCGGGGCCTTCATCATCGGCGGAATCTTCTACGGCTTCTCGACCTTCATCATGCAGGCGCTCGGCCGCGTTCCTGCGCCAGAGGGCATTCGCGCGATGCAGACGATCAACATCGTCATCATCAATCCATTCTTCATCGGGATCTTCATCGGCACCGCGCTGCTGCTGCTCGGATTGGCGGTGGTCGCCGGACTCAACTTCGGACAGCCGGGCGCGGTGCATGTGCTTGCCGGAGCGGCGCTCTATGTCCTGGGCTGTTTCGCGGTGACGATGGTGTGCAACGTCCCGCTCAACAACGCGCTCGCGGCAGTGGATGCCGGAAGTGCGGATGGCGCCGCGCTCTGGGCGCGCTATCTGCGTGACTGGGTATTCTGGAACCATGTCCGCACTGCCGCGTCGCTCGTGGGAGCGGTCGTGCTGGTGCTTGGCTGGAGCCAGTCGCGTTAGCGGACCGGCACCGCGGCCAGCTCAATCCGCCGCGCTGCGATTCCCCGCCTTCAGGCTCTCCGCCAGCAGGCCGTTGGCCTCCGCGATGAACTGGCGGGTGATTTCCTCGGCATAGGGATTGAGGTTCTGGATCGCGAAGAACAGCTCCTTGCTGTCGTCGCGGATCAGTCCGCACAGCTCCAGCAGATGCTGGTAGCTGTTGGTCTTCAGTTCCTCGTCCGGGATGCGGATATTGACCAGCGCGC
This sequence comes from Sphingomonas sp. GW821-FHT10C01, assembly GCF_059415525.1. Taxonomy (NCBI): domain Bacteria; kingdom Pseudomonadati; phylum Pseudomonadota; class Alphaproteobacteria; order Sphingomonadales; family Sphingomonadaceae; genus Sphingomonas; species Sphingomonas sp. GW821-FHT10C01. The sequence goes on from NZ_JBWKNK010000001.1 coordinate 268,754, forward strand.
GCCCGATCAGGTGCGTCAGCGCCTGGACATAGGCCATCTCGCGGTCATGTTCCTCGGCGGTGGTGATCGAGACGGCAAGGCCCAGGCTGCGTCCGAACTCCGCGACCTTGTGATGCCGCTCGCCACGCACCGAACAGACGACCAGCGGCTGTCCCTCCAGCCCGTTCCGCGCGCTCTGCGGGCCGAACAGCGGGTGGGTCGCGACGATGTCGACGCTCTCGGGCAATGCCTCAAGCATCCAGCGCGCGGGCAGCATCTTGACCGATGCAACGTCAAGGACGAGCGCGCCCGGTCGCACCAGCGGCGCGATCGCGGCGATCGTCGCCGCCATCGCCTGTACCGGCACCGCCAACATCACCACGTCGCAACTTGCGGCGTCGGCAAGGCTTCCGGTCTCGACGCCGATGGCTGTCGCAGCTTCGCCGATCTCCGCGGTGTCGGTGACGACAACCGCGAAATGGTCGCGCAGATGCTTTGCGGCGAGCTGTCCGAACCGGCCGAAGCCGATGATGCCGAACCGCTTCATCCCGCGGTTGCGGGCTGCTGCGTCTCCGCCACCAGTCTGTTCAGGATCGCCGCGACCGCGCGCGTCTCGTCCTCGGTGCCGATGGTGATGCGCAGGCCGTGGGGCAGACCCTGTCCAGGTAGCCAGCGGACGATATAGCCTTCGTCCATCAGTCCCTTGTACGCCGCCTCGGCGGTCAGCGCGCCTTCGAACAGCACCAGCACGAAATTCGCCTGGCTCGGCACGGCGCGAAGACCGGCATTGCCGAGCTTGGCGATTTCGTCGGCGAACCAGCGGCGCCACTGGGCATTGTGGCTGCGCGTGCGCTCGACGAATTCATCGTCGTGCAGCGCCGCGATCGCCGCCGCGGTGCCCGCGATGGTGATGCTGAAGGGCAGGCGGATGCGATGCATCGCCTCGATCACCTCGGCAGAGCCATAGCCCCAGCCGATCCGTTCCGCGGCCAGGCCATAGAGTTTGGAGAAGGTGCGCGTGACCAGCACATTGGGCTGGGTCTTCGCCAGCTCCATCCCGCCATCGTCGATCTCGCCCTCGATATACTCGGCATAAGCGTGGTCGAGCACCAGCAGGATGTCGGGCCGCAGGCCCGCGTGCAGCCGCGCGATCTCCTCGCGGCTGGCATAGGTGCCGGTCGGGTTGTTGGGATTGGCGACGAACACGATCCGCGTCTTGTCGGTCACGCTGGCGAGAATCGCGTCGACATCGGTGGCGTAGTCGGCGTCGGCCGCGACCACCGGGGTCGCGCCGACCCGCTTGGTCGCGATCGGATAGACGGTGAAGCCGTAATTGACGTAGATGATCTCGTCGCCCGGCCCGGCGAACGCGCCGGCGGCGAGGTGAAGCACCTCGTCCGACCCGTTGCCATAGATGATCCGCTCGGCCTCGAGTCCGTGCAGCTCCGCCAGCGCCTCGCGCAGCTCGACCGCGCTGGCGTCCGGATAGCGCTCCAGGCTGCTCGCGGCTGTCGCGAACGCGGCGCGCGCCTTCTGCGAAGTCCCCAGCGGGTTCTCGTTGGACGAGAGCTTGATCGCCTTGCGGCCGTCGTCGGTCTTGGACTTGCCCGGTACATAGGGGGCGATGTCCATGATCCAGGGCTTGGGCTGCGGCTTGCTGACGGTTGCGTTCATGGCGCGCGCGATGGCCGATGCGAGTAAGAATGGCAAGGTTTGCGAAATTGCTCTGTGCTAAGCCCCGCTTCGAACGGGGGAAGACGGATGCGGGGAAGCGATACGCTGTGGCGGGCATTGCAGCTGGCACGGCGGCGGGATCTGGCGGCGCGGGGCAAGGCCGCACCGCGCGCCGGCCATGGCGGAATCGGCCGCCGCGCGCTGCTTCAGGGCATGGCGGCGAGCGGCGTGGCGGTGGGGCTTCCCGCGCCTGCGCTGGCGCTTCCGGCATCGGGCCGGGTGGCGATTATCGGCGGCGGAATCGCGGGGCTTTCGGCGCTGCATCATCTGACGAAGGCGGGCATCGATGCGCGGCTGTACGAGGCGCGCAATCGTCTCGGCGGGCGCATGTACACCCAGCGCACCGCGGACGGGCAATTGTTCGAGGCGGGCGGGCAACTCGTCAACACCGACCATGCCGACATGCACGCGCTGGCGAAGGAGTTCGCGGTGTCGCTGGTCGACCGCAAATCCGGCCCACACCGGTCGGTGATCCTCGCGGACGGTGCGGTCGCGTCGCAGGCCGAGCTTGCCCGGCGTCTCGCCCCGCTCGCCGCGCGGATCGCGCGTGATTCGGAGGCGGTGGATGCCAGTCCGGCGGCCGCCGCCGCCATCGACCGGCTTTCGGTTGCGCAGTATCTCGATCGTCATGCCGCGCTGATCCGCGACCCCCGCGTCCGCGCGCTGATCGAATCGAGCATCCGCACCGAATATGGGTCGGAACCGGACGACGCGTCGGCGCTCCAGCTCATCTTCAACCTGCCCACGGTCAAGGGTGAGCATGTCGAGATCCTGGCGGGCAGCGACGAGCGCTATGTCATCGCCGGCGGATCGGGCCGACTCGCCGGCGCGATCACCGACGCGCATCGCGACCGGATCGAAACCGGGCGGCGCTTGCAGGCGATCCGGGAGACCGGCAGCGGCATCCGGCTCGAGTTCGTCGACGGCAGCCATGCCATGGCCGATACCGTGATCGTCGCGGTGCCCGCTCCGATCCTACGCCAGATCGACTTCGCCGTGCCGCTTCCGACGCGCTGGCGCGCGTTCGTGGCAGAGGCGGATCTTGGCCGGAACGAGAAGGTGCAGGTCACCGCCGCGGAAACCCCCTGGGCCGATGTGCTCGGCACCGGCGGCGAGCTGTGGGACACCGCCTCGCCCTATGCGCTCGGCTGGGACGGGACGCTTCAGGGGATTGAGGGTGGCAAGCCGGTGTGGAACTGGTTCCTTGGCGGCGATCAGGTCGCGAACGCCGCTGCCGCACCTGAAGCGCTTGCCGCCGCCTTCGCGCAGCGGACCGAGCCGGCCATCCCCGGCATTGTGCGGGCGGTGGCGGGCGGCGTGGTCCGCCGTACCAACTGGTGCCGCGAGGCCCTGACGCTCGGTGCCTATACCAACAGCGCGCCGGGCCAGCTGACCCGCTTCGGCCCGCTCTTCTGGGTCGAGTCCGACCTACCCGCCGAACGACAGCGCGCGGTCGCGGGACGGATCATCTTCGCGGGTGAGCATGTCTCGGACGCCTGGGTCGGCTTCATGAATGGCGGCGCACAGACCGGTCGGCTTGCGGCGCAGGCGGTGATTGCCGCACGCGGACGTCGTCGGACCGCTTGAACGGAAGCGTCCGCGTCCCTAGTCAGACGCGCATGTCCGACGACCAGCGTTTCGGCCTTTCGCGCCACATCACCCTGCCCGGGCCGCTCCGGCTCGACGGTGGCGTGCTGCTGTCGCCTGTCGAGATCGCGTATGAGACCTATGGCACGCTCGCGCCCGATGGCGGCAATGCGATTCTGCTCTGCCATGCGCTGACCGGCGACCAGCATGTCGCCTCGCCGCATCCGGTCACGGGCAAGCCCGGCTGGTGGACGCGCATGGTCGGGCCGGGCAAGCCGGTCGATCCCGATCGCCACTTCATCGTCTGCGCCAATGTGCTGGGCAGCTGCATGGGCAGCTCGGGACCCGCCACGGTCAACCCCGCGACGGGCAAGCCCTGGGGCATGGATTTCCCGGTCATTACCATCCGCGACATGGTCCGCGCGCAGGCGATGCTGCTCGACCATCTCGGGGTCGGTCGGTTGAAGGCCGTGGTCGGCGGATCGATGGGCGGGATGCAGGCGTTGAGCTGGCCCGCCACCTTCCCCGATCGTGTCGATGCGGCCGTGGTGATCGCGTCGACCGCGCGCCACTCGGCGCAGAATATCGCCTTCCATGAGGTCGGTCGTCAGGCGGTGATGGCCGATCCGCGTTGGAATGGCGGCGCCTATTATGACGGCGAACCGCCCGCGGCGGGCCTCGCCGTCGCGCGGATGGCGGCGCACATCACCTATCTGTCCGAGGCAGGCCTCACCGAAAAGTTCGGGCGGCGGCTTCAGGCGCGAGAGGCGAAGTCGTTCGGCTTCGACGCCGACTTCCAGATCGAAAGCTATCTGCGCCATCAGGGGCTGTCGTTCGTCGACCGGTTCGACGCCAACGCCTATCTCTACATCACCCGCGCGATGGACTATTTCGATCTGGCGGAGGAGCATGGCGGCCTGCTCGCCAATGCCTTTCGTGAGACCAAGGCGCGCTTCTGCCTGGTCAGCTTCGATACCGACTGGCTCTATCCGACGCGCGATTCGCGCGCGATCGTCCATGCCCTCAACGCCGCCGGCGCGCCGGTCAGCTTCGTCGAGCTGTCCTCGCCGTTCGGCCACGACGCGTTCCTGCTCGAGGCGCCGGAATTGAATCGCGTCGTCGACGGCTTCCTGAGGGCCGGGCGATGACGCCGGGCTATGACATCAGCCTCGATCCGGCGCGGCTCCAGCTCGACGTGATCCACGGCTTCATCGCTCAGAGCTATTGGGCACGCGAGATGCCGCGCGAAACGCTGGCGCGGGCGATCGCCAATTCGCTTTGTGTCGGCGCCTATCGCGACGGCGCGCAGGTCGGTTTCGCGCGCGTCGTGACGGACCGGGCGACCTTCGCCTATCTCGCCGACGTCTTCGTGCTGCCCGAGCATGGCGGCAAGGGGCTGGCCAAGGCGCTTGTCACTGCGCTTCACGATCATCCCGACCTCCAAAACCTCCGCCGCTGGATGCTCGCGACCAGCGATGCGCATGGCGTGTACGCCGCGCTTGGATGGCAGCCGATCGCCCAGCCGGAGCTCTTCATGCAGCGCCACGATCCCGATGTGTACCGGCGGGGTGCGGCGTGACCGCGCTTCGCCCCGATCTGGCGATTATCGCCGCCAATGTCGCGCCCGACAGCCGGGTGCTCGATGTCGGATGCGGCGACGGTGCGTTGATGGCGGCGTTGCGCGATGATCGCCAGTGCGACGCGCGCGGGCTTGAGATCGATCCGGTCAACGTCGCGACCGCGGTGTCGCGCGGGCTTTCGGTGATTCAGGGCGATGCCGACCGCGATCTCGCGGATTATCCCGACGCCAGCTTCGACTATGCGATCCTCAGCCAGACGCTGCAGACGACGATGCACCCACATCACGTGCTCGATCATCTACTGCGTATCGGCGAGCGTGCCTTCGTATCCTTCCCCAATTTCGCACACTGGCGCGTGCGCGTGTCGCTGCTGTGGGGCGGACGGATGCCGGTGACGCGGCTGCTGCCGGTCGCCTGGTACGAGACGCCCAACATCCACCACGTCACCGTCGACGATTTCCGCGCCTATGTTCGCGAACGCGGAATTACGGTTGAGCAGGCCTGGTTCCTCTCGGGCGACAAGCGCACCAGCGCCGCCGCCGCCAATTTCCGCGCCGAGCATGCGGTGTTTCTCCTGCGCCGCTAGTTTTCGACCAAGCGCAGATGACGCGGGCGGTTTCGCCCGTTACCACTCCCGCCCAGAACAGGTTTCAGGGAGTTTTCGGATGCGTCATTCGGTCGCCGGCGTCCTCGCCGCGCTCTTCGTCCTCGGTCAGGCCCAGGCGCAGGACAAGCCGGCGGAGAAGCCCAAATGGGACGTTAATGCGCCGCAGGGCGCGACGCTCAAGCAGGCCGCGATCGACACGGACGAGGGAACCTGGATCGACGTCGACGTCTCGCCCGATGGCAAGACGATCGCCTTCACCCTGCTCGGTGACATCTACACCATGCCGATCGCGGGCGGCACGCCGACGCGGATTGCCGAGGGGCTTGCCTGGGAAGTGCATCCGCGCTTCTCGCCCGATGGCCGCCGCATCGCCTTCACCTCCGATCGCGGCGGCGGCGACAATATCTGGATCATGAACGCCGACGGCAGCGACAAGCGCCAGCTGACCAAGGAGGATTTCCGCCTTCTGAATCAGCCAAGCTGGTCGCCCGACGGCCAGTATATCGTTGCCAAGAAGCACTTCACCACCGGCCGCTCGCTCGGCACGGGCGAAGTGTGGCTCTACCACGTCTCGGGCGGCAGCGGCGTCAAGCTGGTCAAGCGTGCCAATGAGCGGGTGCAGAAGGAACTGGGCGAGCCAGTCTATGCCGCGGATGGCAAATCGGTGTTCTTCACGCGCAACATCACCCCCGGCCCGATCTTCGAATATGCGCAGGATTCGAACACCAACCTGTTCAACATCGAGCGCTATGATCTGGAGAGCGGTGAGACGACCACCGCCATTTCCGGCCTTGGCGGTTCGGTGCGCCCGACGCCCTCGCCTGATGGCAAGAAGATCGCCTTTGTCCGGCGCGAGGCGACCAAGTCGAAGCTCTATGTCCGCGACCTGGCCTCGGGGGAGGAGCGCAAGATCTATGATGCGCTCGACCAGGACGTTCAGGAAACCTGGGCTGTCACCGGCGTCTATCCCAACATGGACTGGACGCCCGACAGCAAGTCGATCGTCTTCTGGGCACATGGGAAGATTCGACGCGTCGACGCAGATGGCACCAATGCCGCGGTGATCCCGTTCCGGGTCGCCGATAGCCGTACCGTCGCCACCGCCTCGCACCCGCAGATCGAAGTCGCGCCCGCCAGCTTCGCGACGAAGATGACCCGCTTCGCATCGGTCTCGCCGGATGGCGGCAATGTCGTGTTCGAAAGCATGGGCAAGCTCTGGACTCGCCCGGTCTCCGGCGGTGCGCCGAAACGGCTGACCAGCCTTGCCGACGATGCCGGTGTCGAACTCTATCCCAGCTGGTCGCGCGACGGCCGTTCGATCGTGTTCGTCGAATGGAGCGATGCGAAGCTTGGCCGTATCCGCACCGTTGCGGCCGGTGGCGGCGCGGCGAAGGACGTGACGACCCAGCCCGGCCTCTATTCGCGCCCGCACTTCTCGCCGGACGGCCGGACGATCGTGTTCGAGAAGGCGGCCGGCGGTAATCTCACCGCACCCGGCTGGTCGAACGATCCCGGTGTCTATCGCGTCGCGGCGGTGGGCGGCGCGCCCGAGCTGGTCGCGCGCGGCATGTCGCGGCCGCAGTTCGGCGCGTCGAGTGACCGCATCTTCATGACCAGCCCGGGCGAAAACAAGCTTGAGCTGGTCTCGACCGACCTCAATGGCGAGGGCAAGCGCGTCCATGCCAGCGGCGAGCTCGCCAACGACTATATCGTCGCCCCCGACGGCAAGAGCATCGCTTTCCGCCAGAATTATCAGGTGTTCGCGATGCCGCTGATGCCGGGCGGCCAGGAAGTCTCGGTCGGCCCCAAGGCCGATGCGCTCCCCGTCGTGCGCGTCAGCACCGATGGTGCCGATTACATCCAATGGTCGGGTGATGGATCGCGCCTTCACTGGAGCATGGGGCCGACGCTCTACACCGCCGATCGCGCCAGCTTCTTCGCCACCGCGCCGGGCACCAAGCCGAACGTAACCCCGCGCACCACCTCGCTCGCGATGGAGGTCAGGGCGGCGAAGCCTTCGGGCCGCGTCGCGCTCACTGGCGCACGGGTCGTCACCATGGCGGGCGCTGACGGCGGGATCATCGACAATGCGACGATCGTGATCGAGGGCGACCGCATCGTCCAGGTCGCGCCTACTGCCGCGATTCAGCTCCCGGCGGGCACCAAGACGATCGATGTCACCGGCAAGACGATCATCCCGGGTCTGGTCGATGCGCACGCGCACGGCCCCTATGGCACCGACGATCTGGTGCCGCAGCAGAACTGGTCGTTGATCCAGAACCTCGCGCTCGGCACCACGACGATTCACGATCCGTCGAGCCAGGCGAGCCTGGTCTTCGCCGCGCAGCAGATGCAGCGCGCGGGCCGTATCCTGGGCCCACGCATCTTCTCGACCGGCGAGATCGTCTATGGCGCCAAGAATGCCGATGTCTATGCGCAGATCGACAGCTATGAGGACGCGCTGGCCCATGTCCGCCGTCTGAAGGCGCAGGGCGGCCATTCGGTGAAGAACTACAACCAGCCGCGCCGTGAGCAGCGCCAGATGGTCGTCGCGGCGGCGCGTGCCGAGAATATGCAGGTCGTGGCCGAGGGCGGTTCGCTGTTCGGCATGGACATGAACCTGATCGCCGACGGCAATTCGACGCTGGAGCACAACATTCCCGCGGACATCTTCTACAAGGATGTGCTGCAGATGTTCGGCCAGTCGGACACCAACTATACGCCAACCCTGGTGGTCAGCTATGGCGGTCTCGCCGGCGATCCCTATTGGCGTCAGGCGACCGATGTGTGGAAGAATCCGCTGCTGGTCCACACCCCGCCCGCGCGACTGCGCTCGGACACGATGCGCATCACCAAGGCGCCCGAGGACAATTTCGTCGACGACGACAATGCGCGTGAGGCACACAAGATCGCCAAGACGGGCCGTCTGGTCGCGATCGGCGCGCACGGGCAACAGGCCGGTATCGGCTCGCACTGGGAGCTGTGGTCGTTCGTACGCGGCGGGATGACTCCTGTGGAGGCGCTGCGTGCTGGAACGATCGATTCCGCCAAATCTTTGGGCTTTGCCAAGGACATCGGCTCGATCGAGGTTGGAAAACTGGCCGATCTCGTCGTGCTCGATGCCGATCCCACCGCTGATATTCGCAATAGCGACAAGATCAGCCGCGTGATGCTGGGCGGCCGTCTCTACGACGCCAAGACGATGAATGAAGTCGAGACGGGGACGGCGAAGCGTTTGCCCTATTGGTGGGAGTAAAGGCTGGAAACGGTCCGAATGCCGCGCATTCGGACCAGCCTACCCATTGTGGTCAGTCATATCGACAAACGCAATTGACAACGTAGTCATTTGTCGCTTCTCTAGCCAGGGTCAGGAGATGTTAAAAGCTCCAACGGCACTGTAACCGGTTACACTATCGATCGAGCCGGTGTTTAGGGGAGCAGATTGATGACGGATTTCCGTAGCAAGCGTTCGCAACTTGTCCGCGGCGTTTCGGCGGGCGCCTTTGCCGCCGCACTGATGGTCAGCACTTCCGCCTTTGCACAGACCACCTCCGCCTTACGCGGTCATGTCGAAGGCGCGTCGGCGGGCACGACAGTCACCATCACGGATAGCAGCACCGGTCGAACGGTTACGGCGACGGTTGACGCGAGCGGCAACTATTTCGTGCCGGGTCTACGTCCGGGCACCTATCGCGTCGAGGCGCCCGGCGTCGAGGCGGAGGCTGTTGTGGTTCCGGTCGGTCAGACCGTCGTCTACGATATCGCTCCGCCATCGGCTGCGGCCCCTGCCGGTCAGGAGGTGATCGTTACCGGGCGGCGCGGCCGCAACGAGGTTAGAACGGCGACGATCACTACGAACGTCTCGCCTCAGCAGATCGAAAATCTTCCGCAGAACGACCGCAACTTCCTGAACTTCGCCGCGCTGGCGCCCGGCGTCACCGTGTCGCCTTCGGGCAGCAACCGGCAGGTGCAGGCGGGCGCGGTCAGCCCGGATCAGACCAATGTGTTCATCGACGGGCTCAGCATGAAGAACCCGATCAACCATGGCGGTCTGTCGGGGCAGAATTTCTCCGAAGGCAACCCCTTCCCGCAGCTCGCGATTCAGGAGTTCGCGGTCAACACCCAGAACTTCAAGGCGGAGTATGAGCAGGCCGGGTCGGCGATCATCACCGCCGTGACCAAGACCGGCGGTCAGGAGCTGCACGGTACGCTGTTTGGCGAATGGCAGCCCAAGGCATTCTTCGGCCGCCCCTATTTCGACAGGCCGGGCAAGGCCAACAATCCCAACGGCACCAATCCCAAGCCCGATTACGGTCGCTGGCAATATGGCGCCGACCTCGGCGGCCCGATCATCAAGGATGTGCTGCATTTCTACGGTGCGTTCGAAGCGACCGACAAGACCAAGCCGTCGGGCAATGTCGAGCTGAAGTCGCCGGTGCCGGCCAACCTGATCTCGCAATATAATGGCAGCTACGGGCTCGACTTCAGCCAGAAGCTCTACTTCGGCAAGCTGACCTGGTTCGCCTCGGCGCAGGATACGGTCAACCTCTCGGCATTCATTCGCGATGAATCCAATATCGGCGGCGTCGGCGGTACGTCGGTGCCGAGCCATGGCGGGCCGATCAACAACAAGGTCAAGAATTTCCAGCTCGACTGGAGCCACCGCGGAGACAGCTGGCTCAACGAACTCTTCCTGTCGTACAGCACGGTCGAAAACGGCGCGCGGCGCGGAAGCGCGGGGCCTGAGATCATCCTCTCAGCCGGGCCCGATTATGGCACCGTCGCTGCCCTCGGCGCCGGCAGTTTCGAGCAGAACGACTCGCAGAAATCGTGGACGATCAAGAACAACATCACATTCTTTGGCGGCGCGCACACGATCAAGGCGGGCGCCAAGATCGCGTTCAACAAATATGAGCGGCTTGAGGACAACCGCAGCAACGGCGGCTATTTCTTCAACGCCGCCGGCTATACCGGCTTTGATAGTTCGACACCTTATGGCGCGCGCATCAACGTCAAGGAATTCGAGCCGGGCCGCGCGAACAACACTCAGATTGGTCTGTTCGTGCAGGATGACTGGGCGCTCGACGATCACTGGACCTTCAATCTCGGTTTGCGTTGGGATTTCGAGACCAATGCCAAGAACGAGAATTTCGTAACACCTGCGGATGTCGCAACGGCATTGCGGGCCTATCCGGGTTGGAAAGCGGCCGGGATCAATGCCGAGGACTATATCTCGACCGGCAAGAATCGCGACCCGTTCTGGGGGGCGTTCCAGCCGCGCATCGGCATCAGCTACGACGTGAACGGCGATCGTGATCTGGTCTTCTTCGCCGGTGCAGGCCGCTATTTTGATCGCCCGCTGTTCATCACCTCGGGCATCGAAACGATCAAGAACCGGCACGAGCGCGTCGTCCAGGCCGACTTCTGTACCGAAGGCGGCACGGGCGGCATCGCCAACTGCGCGACGCTGCGGGCCGGCAACGGCGGCGTACTCCCGCGCGGGACGCTGGTGTGGAATCCCGCCTATCGCAATGTCGATACGCTGCGTACCGCCGCTGCCGGGCTGGGCGTGGGCGGCGATATCTGGCTGCTCAACAACAACACCAAGCTGCCCTATTCGGACCAGTTCAACATCGGCGTCCGCAAGCGGTTCGGCGAGATCCAGACCTCGCTCACCTATTCGCACATCCGCAGCCACAATGTCTTCCGTTTCGTGCGCGGCAACCGCTTCTCGAATGGCTGGTACAGCCGGGTCCTGCAGCGTGACGGCGCCGGTAACGTGATCGGCTGCACCAATGGCGGCAACGCCTGGATCCAGGACAATTTCCCGGACACCGACTATGCGGCATGCGCCGCCAAGCAGGGTGATCTGGCCGGGTTCAACGGCAAGCTCAACATCGGCGATAACAGCGGTAAAGCGGTCTACAATGCGATCTACCTGACTGCGGAAAAGCCGTTCGTGGCCAATTCGCGCTGGGGCTTCTCCGCCGCGGTCACGGTGCAGTTCGCCCGCACCAACGTGGCGCAGGAACTCGCCAACAACGACGAGTTCTATAACGGCGCGTCGGTGGACGCCTATGGCTGGGGCTGGGTGCAAGGGGTGGAAAAATACCGCTTCGTCGGCACCGGCATTGTTCGCGGCCCGTTCGACACGGTGCTGTCTGGCACGCTGACACTGAGCTCGGGTCCGGCCTTCGGCAACGTCATCTTCGGCTTGCCCAACCAGCCCGACGGCGCCTGCTGCTACGGCAATATGGGCGGTGTGTTCTTCCCCAAGGAGACCTTCGCCTACTCCAACCTCGACCTACGCATCGCCAAGAACTTCAAGATGCCGTGGGGCCACGACCTCGAGGCCAGCTTCGCGGCGTTCAACGTGTTCGACACGGTGAACCGCAACTATTCGGCCTGGGGGGCGGGCAGCGGCCTGAACCCGACGTTTGAGGAGAATGGTACGGTTGGCAATGCGCGCAGCTTCCAGGCGGGCCTCAAGTACAAGTTCTGATCTTCGGATCGGGGCGTTCCGGGGAGGGGGCTGATGCCGCCTCCCCCAGTTTCTGTCGGGCGGGGAGGAATAGGGTGAAGCCCGAACTGCACCGTTTCGGCCACAGCCGGCAACCGGTCGTCACCATCGACGGGATCACCGGCGATCCCGGCGCGGCGATCGCGATCGCGGCGGCGCTTGCGCCATTTCCTGTGAGCCGGACCTATTATCCCGGCCTGCGCCGCATCGTGACGGAAGCCGATGCGCCGGCCTATGCCTATGTCTGCTCCCTCCTCGAAGCCGCAGCCTCCTTCATCGGCGGCGGGTTCGATGCCGACAGCTTTACGCTGGTCGAGGCGAGCTTCTCGATTGTCACCACCGCGCCCGAGGCACTCCAGCCGGCCCAGCGCGCGCCGCATTTCGACTCCGCGGACTCCCGCGACATCGCGCTGATCCACTATCTCGCCGATACGCCCGGCACTGGGACGGCCTTCTACCGCCAGCGCTCGACCGGGATCGAGCTGGTGGACGAAGCCAATCGCGATGCCTTCGTCGCCGCTGCCCGCGCCGAAGGCGCCGGCCTTGTCGGCTATACCAGCAACAGCAACGCGCATTTCGACCAGATCGGCCGGATCGACGCGGCGCCCGACCGGCTTGTCATCTATCGCGGCGCCATGCTCCATTCGGGGATCATCCCGGACACCATGAAATTCAGCGCCGACCCGCGCCAGGGCCGGCTCACCGCCAATCTCTTCATCCGCATCCAGTGAGGTTTCCGATGCTCAAGACCGCCGCTGCTCTGACGATCGCGCTCGCAGCGCTGACCGCCACGAGCGCAGGCAGCTCGGGAGCTCAGCCGGGCAAGCGCACCTACGCCAACCCGATCGACATCGATTACCGTTACAATTTCGAGCAGGTGAACGAGGGCATCTCGTACCGCACCGGCGCCGATCCGGTGATCGTGCGGCACAAGGGCGCCTATTATCTCTTCCAGACACTCGCCGACGGATACTGGCGATCGACCAATCTCGCCGACTGGACCTTCATCACGCCGAGCCGCTGGCAGCACAACAGCTTCGTCGCGCCCGCCGCATGGTCGGACGGCGAGCGGCTCTATCTCATGCCCTCGATGATGGAGCCGGGCGCGATCTATGTCTCCGACGCGCCCGAGACCGGTAAGCTCGACTATTTCGTGCGCCGCATGCCGCGCCTCCCGGGACAGGTGCGTCCGGGCGAAGAGGAGAAGATGAAACCCGGTGAGATCCCGCCCGGCCCGTGGGACCCCGCGCTGTTCCTCGACGATGACGGCAAATGGTATCTCTACTGGAACTCGTCCAACGTCTTCCCGCTCTACGGGCTCGAGATTGAGTTCAGGGACGGCAAGCTCATCTACAAGGGCCCGGCGAAGGAGATGTTCAAACTCCATCCCGACCAGCATGGCTGGGAGCGGTTTGGACAGGACCATAGCGGCGGCCTTCCCGACGGTACGCCCATCGCCCCCTTCATGGAGGGCGCCTGGATGACCAAGGTCGGCGGCACCTATTATCTCCAGTACGGTGCGCCGGGCACCGAGTATAACGCCTATGCCAACGGCACTTACACGTCCAAGTCGCCGCTCGGGCCATGGACCTACGCCCCGTGGAACCCGGTCGCCTACAAGCCCGGGGGTTTCGTCGAGGGTGCCGGGCACGGCTCCACCTTCGAGGACAATCACGGCAATTGGTGGAACACCGGCACGCCGTGGCTCGGCGCCAACTGGACCTTCGAACGCCGCATCAACCTGTTCCCGACGCGGTTCGAGGCGGACGGGCAGATGTGGTCCTCGTCGCGTTTCGGCGACTTCCCGCATTGGGCGCCGGAGGGGAAGGTCGACGACATCGAATCGCTGTTCACCGGCTGGATGCTGCTCTCTTACCGCAAGCCGCTGACCGCTTCCTCGACGCTCGGCGAGTTTGTCGCGAGCCGCGCCGCGGACGAGAATCCCCGGACCTTCTGGGTCGCGGGAAGCAAACAGCCGGGCGAGACGCTGACGATGGACCTCGGTGCGGCCAAGGCCGTGCGTGCGATCCAGGTCAATTTCGCCGATTACAAGGCGGGTCGCTTCGCCGACGCGCCCGACATCTATACCGAATTCCACGTGGAGGGGTCTACGGACGGCAAGAGCTGGTCGAAGATCGCGCAGACCGAAGGCCCGCGCCGCGACCGCCCCAATGCCTATCTCGAGCTCAAGACACCCGCAAAAATCCGCTATGTCCGTTACGTCCACGGCCATATCGGCGGCGCCCATCTCGCGATCAACGATCTGCGCGTGTTCGGCAACGCCGACGGCGCCGCGCCCACGGTTCCGGGCGGCGTCGCGGCGATCCGCGACAAGGACGAACGTAATGCCCGCGTGACCTGGCGCAAGGTGCCCGGCGCCGTCGGCTATAATGTGATGTGGGGCGTACGGCCCGACCGGCTGACGCTGACCTATCAGGTCTTCGCCGATGATCTCGGCGCGGATGCCAAGCTCGATATCCGCGCGCTCAACCTCGGCGTCGGCTATTATGCCGCGGTCGAGGCGTTCAACGAAACCGGGGTGTCCAAGCGCAGCAAACCGGTACGGATCCGCTGAGGTTCCGGTCGCCCAACCCGCCCCTAAACCGTCACCCCGGCCCTGTGCTGGGGTCCCCCCCGCCCCGAGGACTGCGCTGGAACCTCGTTTCCAACCATCGCCTCTCGGTGGACCCCGGCGCAAGGCCGGGGTGACGGGTAGGGCAGGTCCAGCCTCGATCAGGGCCTATCCTGCCAGCCAACCGCCGGCGAATCCGGCGGCCTCCAGCCCGCGCCGCACCACCTTCGATCCGCGCATCACCTTCCACACGAAATCGCTGCGATAGTTCGCCGCCTGTAACAGGATCGGTCCCTGGTCGATGCCGATATAGTCGGTGTCGATCCAGCCGCTCTTGCCGTTGATCCGGCCATTGGCGAGCCGCTTGTCGGTCCAGGTGAAGCTCGGGTTGAACGAATCCAGGAAGCCATATTGGCTGTACAGGCCCGGCCACTTACGCAGCGCGTTTGCGGCGGGAATCACGATTTCTGGTGCGAAGGGCAGCGATCCCAGCGCCGCAGTCGGTGCGATCGTGCCGTCGTCATACTCGTCGGGCTGACCCAACGGCCCACGTGCGGAGTAGGCGCGAAAATTCGCGGTCCGGCCCTTGAAGGGAAGGTCATATCCGCCCGGCCCGTCGCAGGCGGTCAGGCCCCAGATATCCTTGGAATAGCCCGTCCAGCCCATCGGATTGGCGATGGCATAGGCGCGCTGGGCATAGGTGGCGCGACGGCTGTTCTCGAAATAGTCGAGTCCCGCCTCGCGCATCGGCTTGTCGTGGATTCCACGGAAATCGACCCAGACATGGCTGTAGTGGTGACCGAACATCGGCGCGAAGGCGAGGTGACGGGTGTCGCCCTGGCCGCGCCAGCAATGGTCGTATTTCGCTGTCCACACGTCCCAGCTGTTCGCCGGCACCGGATACGTCGGTGAGGCGAGCGCGAGGATGTAGACGCACATCCCCTCATTATAGCCCTGCCAGCTCGCCGGGATCAGGCCGCTCTCGGGGTGCCAGCCCATCGAAATCGGCGCGCGCCCGTCGCTGCGGAAGAAGTTCCAGTCGGCGCGGGCATAGATGTCGTGCGCAAGCTTGCGGATCTCGGCCTCGACAGCGTTGTCGGCGTTGAAATATTCGGCCGCGAACAGGATGCCCATGAACAGCAATGTGGTGTCGACGCTCGACAGTTCGTTGGTGCGGAACCGGTGCCCGGTCTCCATGTCGATGAAGTGGTAGAAGAAGCCCTTGTGGCCGGCGGTACCGCTCGGCTCCGGTCCTTGCGGCGCGTTCCAGAAGAAGCGCAGCGTAGTGCGCGTCAGCTCGGCCGCGTCGGTGCGCGACACCCAGCCGCGCTCGACTCCGACCGGATAGGCGGTCAGCGCATAGCCGACCGACGCGATCGAGCAGAATGACTTGCTCGGCCAGCGGTCAGGCACCAGCCCGTTCTTGCGGTTGGCGGTCTGCCAGAAGAAGTCGAAGGTGCGCTTCTCCAGATCGGCATACCAGCCGGGCAGCGCGGGCTTGGCCGGTTCGGCCAGCAGCGGCCGCGCGCAGGCGGGGGTCAGCGCGGCGGCGCCGAGCGCCGGCGCGGCGAGCAGGGTTCGGCGGGTGATCGGAATACGCATCTTACAATTCACTCCAGCAACTACCGGGATTCATTCGCGCGCCGCAGTGGTGCCGCGCACCACCAGCTCGGCGCCATGGCGTTCGGCTCGCTCATCCGCCGGGCCGCCTTCAAGGATGTCGATCAGCCGCAGAATCGCGCGCGCGCCCATCTCCGCGATCCGTACACGCACTGTAGTCAGACGGAGGTAGCGGGCGAGCGGCACATCGTCGAAGCCGGCGACCGCAATTTCGCCGGGGACATCGATTCCCGAGCCCTGCAGCGCCTGAAGGCAGCCGATCGCCATCATGTCGTTGGCCGCGAACACCGCGTCGCACGGTATCGCGTTGTCGATGATCGTCCGCGCCGCAGCCTCGCCCGCTTCCTCCGAAAAGTCGCCCGCCAGGACGATCGGCTCGACTCCCGGCGCATGACGCGCCAACGCCGCGCGATAGCCCTCGACGCGCTCGCGCGCATCGACATTGCCCTCAGGTCCGGCGATGTGGACGATCCGCTTGCGGCCGCCCGCCGTCAGATGCGCGACCATCGCTTCCATCGCCCCGACATTGTCGAGCCGCACCGTCGGCCGGTCATCGATCTCTTCGGGCCCGTTGATGAACAGCGAGGGCAGGGTCGGCGGCAGTGCCGACTGGAGCATTTCGGCTGAAAGGTGCGGTGCCATCACGATCAGCCCGTCGACGCGCCCGCGCATCGCGCGCAGCGCATTGGCCGCCTGTTCGCTTTCGTCATGGATGTTGGACAGCAGCAGCACATAGCCGCGCCTGCTCGCCTCACGGTCCATCCCGCGTACGAACTCGCTGAAGAATTCGCCGTGCAGATCGGGCAGTACCACGCCCACGGCGTGCGCACGGGCAAGGCTGAGGCTACGCGCGCCGGCATGCGGGACATATCCCAGCTCGGCCGCGGCTTCGATGACGCGCTCGCGTGTCTCCTGCCGGACATTGCCCAGGCCATTCAGCGCGCGCGATACCGATGCGATCGATACCTGCGCCCGCCGTGCCACATCGCGGATCGTCGCCTCGGCCATCTATCCCCTCACTCCCGAAATGATTACGTATTCGGGCGGATCATTCGCGATTGCAAATTCCAAGTTTCGACGTCATGTAACCGGTTACGGTTTGCCGCGACAACCCCTAAAGCGGGCTTCGAACAGGGGACGGCATTCAACCAGCATTTACCACGCGCCGAGGCGCGATGCGTTCAGGAGAGGACAGACAATGCTCGACAACCGGATTTCCCGCCGCGCGGCGCTGATGGGCGCAGGTGCGATCGCGGCGTGGCTCCACAGCCCGGCCCGCGCATTGATGAGCCAGGCGGCGACTGTCGAGGTTCCGCCCTTCATCGACGCGCTGATCGCGAAGATGACGCTCGCCGAGAAGGCGGGGCAGCTCAGCCTGATGGCCTCGGCCTGGGGTGGCAGCACCGTGATCAACCCGGCCAGCGGCTCGAACGCCAATTTCGAGCAGCAGGTCGAGGAAGTCCGCAAGGGCATGATCACCGGCGTGTTCAACGGCAGCGGCACGCATATGTGCCGGATCATGCAGACCGCGGCGATGAAGGAGTCGCGCCTCAAGATTCCGATGATCTTCGCCGCCGACATCATCCACGGCCACCGTACCATCTTCCCGGTCCCGGTCGGCGAGGCCGCGAGCTTCGAGCCGGCGCTGGCGCAGAAGACCGCCGCCGCCGCATCCTATGAAGCCGCCGCGGCCGGCATCGACTGGACCTTCGCGCCGATGGTCGACATTTCGCGCGACCAGCGCTGGGGCCGCACCATGGAGGGCGCGGGCGAGGACGTGCATCTCGGCAACCTCTTTGCCGCCGCCCGCGTGAAGGGCTTCCAGGGCGCCAGCCTCAAGGCGATCGACACGATGATGGCCTGCGCCAAGCATTTCGCCGCCTATGGCGCGGCGGAGGCGGGGCTCGATTACAACACCGTCGACGTGTCGGAGCGCACGCTGCGCGAGATCTACTTCCCGCCCTTCCAGTCCGCGTTCGACGCCGGCGCGCTGTCGGCGATGGCCTCGTTCAACGAGATTTCGGGCGTGCCGTCGAACGGCAATGAATGGCTGATGCGCACCGTGCTGCGCGACGAGTGGAAATATCAGGGCTTCGTCGTCTCCGATTACACCGGCGACATGGAGATGATCGACCACGGCTTCGCCGCCGACGCGCGTGAGGCGACCAAGATCGCCTTTCTTGCCGGGGTCGATATGAGCATGACCAGCGGCTTCTATCGCGATCACCTGCCCGACCTCGTCGAAAAGGGCGAAGTGCCGATGGCGCTGCTCGACGATTCGGTGCGCAAGGTGCTGGCGATCAAGGCCAAGCTCGGCCTGTTCGAGGATCCCTTCCGCCGTATCGACGAGAAGCGCGAAGCCGCGCGCAGCCGTAACAAGGCGACGCTGGCACTCTCGCGCGAGATGGCGAAGAAGTCGGTCGTCCTGCTCAAGAACGAAGGCGACATCCTTCCGCTGCGCAAGGGCGGTCAGAAGATCGCGATCATCGGTCCGTTCGCCGCCGGCCAGCACGACCTCAACGGCCCGTGGTGCGTCTATGGCGACAACAAGCTCGCCATCGACCTCGAGACCGGCGTGCGCAACGCGCTCGGCAAGACCGCCCAGATCACCGTGGTCGAGGGGTCGCAGGTCGAGGCCCCGCTTCCCGGCGGGATCGAAGCCGCGGTCGCTGCCGCCCGCAACGCCGACGTCGTCCTGCTCGCGATCGGTGAGAGCGAGCGCATGTCGGGCGAGGCGCAGTCGCGCACCAGCATCACCGTCCCCGCGCCACAGCAGGCGCTGGCCGAAGCCGTCGCCGCGACCGGCAAGCCGGTGATCGTCGTGCTCAAGAACGGCCGTGCGCTGGCGTTCGAAGGCGCGGTCAAGAACGCGCCCGCGATCCTCGTCACCTGGTTCCTCGGCTCGGAAAGCGGCAACGCGATCGCCGACGTGCTGTTCGGCGACTACAGCCCCTCGGGCCGTCTGCCGATCAGCTTCCCGCGCGAGCCGGGCCAGCAGCCTTATTATTACGCGCACAAGCCGACCGGCCGCCCGAACCCGAGCGACGACAAGCTTGAGGAGTATAAGACCCATTATCGCTCGATCCCGAACTCGGCGCTCTATCCGTTCGGTCACGGCCTGACCTACGGCAAGATCGAATATTCGGGTCTGACCCCGGACAAGGGCAGCCTGGCGTGGAACGGCGAGATCGTCTTCACCGCCACGATCACCAACCGCGGCACCCGCGCGGCGGAGGAGGTGGTCCAGCTCTACATCCGCGATCGCACCGCCAGCATCACCCGCCCGGTTCGTGAGCTCAAGGCGTTCCGCAAGGTCGCGCTCGCCCCGGGGGCTTCGGAAACGGTGCGCTTCGTGATCAAGCGGCCGCAGCTCGAATTCATCGGCCGGGATCTCAAGCCCACGGTCGAGCCGGGCCTGTTCGACGTGTGGATCGCGCCCTCGGCTCAGGCGCAGGGGGTCCGTTCGACCTTCACCCTCACCGCCGCCTGATCGTTACGTCTTCCCGGCCCCAAGTCTTCTTGGTGTGGCCGGGGGTCCGGCACCGCTCCCCCTCCCTCCCCGGGGCGGTGCCGGATCATGTTTGTGCTCTTGGGGTAATTCAGCTTCGCTGAATGGCGGCACCAGCCCGCTCCCCCACCCGGCCACCCAACGGCATCGTATGTTATGGGTGGCCGGGTGGGGGAGCGGGCTGGTGCCGCCCAAATCTATCTCCGTAGATCCTTCACGATCCGCGCATGCTCCCCGCGGCCAAGCGGGTTCATCGCCATCAACAGGCATGACAGCGCCAGGAAGCCCAAAGGCACCAGCGCGATCGTCAGCCGCATCGCGGTCAGCGTCGCCGGGCTCTGGCCGACATTGGCGATATAGCCCGCGCGCTCGAAGCCCAGCCCGATGATCGCCGTCGCGATTCCGATCGCCACGCGCTGCAGCAGTGCCGCCATCCCGAATACCGCGCCCTCGACGCGCAGCCCCGTGCGCTGCTCGCCATATTCGATCGTGTTGGGCAGCATCGCCCAGAAAACGAAGTTGAGGCCGACGATCATCGCCTGCATCGCCATCAGATAGGCCTGCATCACCCCGGCGCGGTGGATATCGAACAGTGCGAACAGCGACAGCCCGGTCATCGCCCCAGCCGCCGCCAGGAACCATAGAGCACGCGTCCCCAGCCGCCGCTGGAGCAGCATCCACAAGGGGACCGACACCGCACTCACCACGCTCATCGACGCCAGCGCGAGTTGTCCCCCGCTCTCGTCGCCGAGGAAGTATTTGAAATAATAGAGCACCGATTTGTTGAGGATCGTCACCGCGATGATCATCGCCACCATCGCCAGGTTGAGCGTCACGAAGGCCTTGTTCCCCGCGATCGCCTTGAGCGCGGTCCAAACCGGCACCGGTTCCCGTCGCTCGGGTACGTCCGCCTCGCGATAGGTGGCGCCGACCCAGGCCAGGATCGCCGCGCCCGCCACCGCGAACAGCAATGCCGCGCCCAGATAGGCGTCCGCCGCCGCTTTGGTCCCCAGCAACATGCCGCCCAGCGGCACCGTCCCCAGCGCCACCACCACCGCCGCCAGCGTGCCCGACAGCATCCGCATTCCCGCGACATAGGCGCGATCGTTGCTGTCCGCGCTCACCCGCGCGCTCATCGCCAGATAGGGCAGGTTGATAAAGGCATAAGCGGTGCGGAACGCGATATGTCCCGCGAACACGCCAACCATTCCCCACCATCCCGGCACGACCGGCGGGAGGTAGGCGAGCACGAAGCCCAACCCGAGCGGCACGCCGCCGATCGCCACCAGCCGCCCGAGTCCGCCCTTGGGTTCGCGCCGGTCGGCGAGCAGCCCCGCCGCGAAATTGGCGACCCCATCCCACACCGACGCCGCCATGAAGATCGCCGCCGCCGCCGTGACCGGAAGGCCCAGCGCATCGGTATAATAGAATAGCAGGAAGAGCATCGCGCTCTGCCAGTAGAGGTTGAACGCGAAGTCCCCGAAAGCGAACAGGGTCAGGCGCGCCCGCGAGGGGCGATCAGGGGTCACGGTCCCGCCACGGTGATGGTCGCCGCCTTGGCCGAATCGGGCAGCGTGAAGCGGACGCGGTCGGCGCTTTCGTCCATTTCCGCCGCGATCTTCCGCCGTCCGAAGCGCACCGTGCCAATGTCCGAAACCGCATGCACGGTCATCGCGATCTCGCTCCACCATGGCTTGAGCTTGCCCGAACGCGGGTCGAGATCGATCCGCAACCCGGTCGGCGTCGTCGAGCAGCGAAAGCTCTGGCGCAGATAGGCACCGCGCTCGATCGCCCGCGCCTTGCCGTCGTCGAAATAGATCGTGCCGTGACAATCGTCGCCGGGATAGACCAGCAGTTCCAATGCGCCCTTGGGCGTCTCACTCAGGCTTTGCACCAGCGGCTGGCGCGGGATGATCGCGCCGGCGCGAACGAACACCGGCAGCCGGTCGATCCGCGGCGTCTCGGTCACGCTATCGGCGGTCTTGCCCGCCACGGCCACCACCGAACGCCCGGTCCAGTAATCATACCAGCCGCCCTTGGGCAGGCACACGTCATAGGCTTGCGGCGATTCGGGCTTGGGCGACGCGGCGATCATCAGGTCGCGGCCCAGGGTAAAGCTCATCGGCGAATCGCAGCCCGAACTGTCATAGTTGTAGAATACCGGACGCATGATCGGGTCGCCCGACCGTGCCTGTAGTTCGGCGACGGCGTAGAGATAGGGGAACAGGCGATAGCGTTCCTCGATCGCCGTTCGCCGCAAAGCCAGATGCTCGGGCCCATCGACCCAGGGTTCGCTGCGCGGCGTATTCACCGCGGCATGGACGCGCATCACCGGGGTGAAGGCGCCGATCTGGATCCAGCGTGTCAGCAGATCGGGGCTGGGCCCGCCGGTGAACCCGCCGATATCGGCGGCACTGTACGAGAAACCGGAGAGGCCCAGATTGACCAGCTGTTGGACCGAAAGTTTGAGATGATCCCAGGTCGCGTTGTTGTCCCCGGTCCAGGTGACGGCGTAGCGCTGCCCCCCGGCATAGGTCGCGCGGGTCATCACGAACGGGCGTGCGCCGGGATCGAGCTTTTCCAGCCCCTCGAACGTCGCCCGGCTGTTCTGCATGCCATAGACATTGTGCACTTCGGCATGGCTCGCCTCGCGCGGCGCGAAGCCGTCGCCCTCGATGCGGTGGACATTGTCGAGCGGCATGGTCTTGCTCGGCGTCTCGAAGATCGCCGGCTCGTTCATGTCGTTCCAGAAGCCGGCGATGCCGGCGCTGACGAAGTCCTTGTACAGCCCGCCCCACCAGTCGCGCGACGCATCCCGCGTAAAATCGGGGAACAGCGAATCCCCCGGCCATACCGGCGCGACATAGGTCCGGCCCTTGGCGGTGCGAACGAAGTGGTTGCCGGCGGCGCCGCTGTCGAACGGCGCATAGCCCTGGCTCGGCGCATGGGCGATGTGCAGATCGGTGATCGCCACCAGCCCGATCCCGTCGGCCTTCAGGTCGCGCGCCAGCTTGGGCAGATCGGGAAAGGTCTTGGGATTGGTCGTGAACGGCCGGTTGCGGTCCTGGAAATCGATGTCGAGCCAGATCACGTCGGTGGGAATGCGCTCCTTGCGCAGCCGGGCCGCCAGCTCGCGCACCTCGGTGTCGGACATGTAGCTGTAGCGCGACTGCTGATAGCCCAGCCCCCAGGGCGCGATCAGCGGCGCCTTGCCGGTCAGCCCGTGATAGCGCTGGACCACTTCCGACAGCATCGGGCCGGCGATCACATAATAATCGACCGGCCCGCCCGGCGCGCCGATCCTCAGCTCGCCATCGTTGCGGTGCCCGAAATCGAACCAGCTGCGCGTCGAATTGTCGAGGAACAGGCCGTAGCTGCCGAACCCGCCGCCGGTGGTGACATAGAAGGGGATCGATTTGTAGGTCGGGTCGGTCTCGCGGCCATAGCCGAACGTGTCGGTGTTCCAGTGGACATAGCTCGCCCCGCGCCGGTCGAACGGCCCGGTCTTGTCGCCCAGGCCGAAATACCGCTCGCCCACGGGCATCTTCTGGCTCAGCTCGAAGCTGCCGTCGGCGCGCATCACCGGATCGGCGGCATCGGCCACCACCAGCCGTCCGCCGCGCTCATGCACTGTCAGGCGCAGCGTCGTCGGATCGACCTTCACCGTCAGCGCATCGGTGTCGAAGCCGTCGGCGCGCGCGATCACTTTTGCCGTTCGTGCCCGGACCGCGGCGGGCACCGCCCAGCTCGCATCCTCGGGCCACTTGCCGTCGCGCGCCATCCGCACGCGCAGCACCGATGCGGACAGCGCCGTCACCCGCACTGCCATCTCACCGCGCGTCACCTCGACGCCATCGTCCAGCGCCCGCACCTGCGCCGCCGCCGGTGCCGCCAGCGCGAACGCTGACAAGGTTGTCAGAAGCAGTCTCATGGCAACGCCTCTCCTACTCGAACGCCCATTCTAAGCAGATCAACCACAGATTGAATCGTCATCCCCGCGCAGGCGGGGATCCATTCCTCCTGCATTCTCAAAAGCGCCGCGCCGTCAGCCAGAATGGATTCCCGCCTGCGCGGGAATGACGTTGCGCTCCATCAACAGTTCCTCACTCGGCCGCCAGCAGCGACTCCGCTCCGCCCAGATCGACCGATACCAGCCGGCTCACGCCGCGCTCGACCATCGTCACGCCGAACAAGCGGTGCATCCGGCTCATCGTCGCGGCATTGTGGGTGACGATCAGATAGCGGGTCGCGGTCTGCTGCGTCATCGCGTCGAGCAGGTCGCAGAAGCGCTCGATATTGGCGTCATCCAGCGGCGCATCGACTTCGTCGAGTACGCAGATCGGCGCCGGGTTGGTCAGGAACAGGGCGAAGATCAGCGCCACCGCGGTCAGCGCCTGCTCGCCGCCCGACAGCAAGGTCAACGACTGGAGCTTCTTGCCCGGCGGCTGCGCCATGATCTCCAGCCCCGCCTCCAGCGGATCGTCCGAATCGACCAGCTCCAGATGCGCCTGTCCGCCGTTGAACAGCGTCGTGAACAGCCGTCGGAAATGCTGGTCGACCGCTTCGAACGCCGCGAGCAGCCGCTGGCGTCCTTCGCGGTTGAGCGTGCCGATGCTCCCGCGCAGGCGGTGCACCGCCTGAATCAGCTCGTCGCGCTCCTTGGCGCTCGCTTGCGCGCTGGCGGTCAGTTCGGCCAGTTCGGTCTCGGCCACCAGGTTGACCGGTCCGATGCGCTCGCGCTCGGCGATCAGCCGGTCGTGGGCGGAGGATTCGTCCTGCGGCCCACGCACCGTCTCCTCGGCGAACCCGGCACGCTCGGGCAGCAGCGGTGGCGGGCATTCGAAACGCTCGCCCGACAGCCGCCCCATCTCGACGCGACGCATCTCCTGATTCTCGTGCCGCGCCACCGCGCCGGCCCGGCCCTCGCGCGCCTGCGCCAGCGCCTCGCCCGCCGCGCGCACCGCGCCCTCGGTATCGCGCAGAGCGCCTTCCGCTTCGCGTTCGGCAAGCTGTGCCGCCGCGCTCTCGATCCGCGTTTCGTCATTGGCCTTCTCGGCGCGCAGAATCGCTTCGTCGAGTTGCCCAGGCTTGTCCTTGATCGTCTCGGCGGCCTCCGCCAGTTCGATGGCGCGCGCGTCCATCTCGGCAATTCGCTTCGCCGCCTCCCCGGCCCGCGCTTTCCAGCTCTTGCTTTCGGCCACCGATGCCGCCAGCCGTTCGCGCGCCGCCGCCATCTCGCGTTCCAGATTGCCGCGCTCCGCCCGCGCATTGGCCGCCGCGTTGCGCCGCGCCTCGGCCTCGGCGGTCAGCGCCGCCACCTTCGCGCGCGTCGCGCTCCCGTCGGGCAGCGCCGCGCGCGCCGTCTCGGCCCGCTTGAGCTCGCCATTCGCCTCTTCCAGCTCGGCCGCCGTCCGCGCGCGCCGCGCCTCAAGGTCGGCGCGCTGGCCATCGAGCCGTTCCAGCGCCGCCGCCGCGCGGTCCTCTGCCCTTGCCGCCTCGCGCGCCGCCGTCTCGCTATGGTCGAGCAGGCGCTTGCATTCCGCCGCCGCGCGCCGCGCCTCGGCGATGTCGCTATCGATCCGCGCCAGTTCGGCGTCGGCGGCATCGACCGCGCGGACCGCCGCGGGCCGCGCCTTCTCGATCGCGCGCAGCCGGTTGACGCGCTCGAGCCGCTCGGCCGCCGCCGCGCCGCCGCTCTTCGCGACATAGCCGTCCCAGCGCCGCAGCACGCCTCCCAGCGTTACCAGCCGCTGCCCGACTGCCAATGGCTGGCCGTCGTCGCTTTCCGCCACCAGCACCTGCGCCAGCCGCCGGGCGAGCAAAGCGGGCGCCTCGACGTGCCGAGCCAGCGGCGTGGTCCCCGATGCCGCGCCCGGATCGCCCTTTAGCGCCTCGGCCCCCGCCCAATGGCGTTCGTCGGCGGGATCGAGGCCCGCCTCCAGATCGTCGCCCAATGCCGCGGCGAGCGCGCGTTCATAGCCCGGATCGACCTTGAGCCGGTCGAGCAGCCGGTCCTTGCCGCTCGGCCGCGTCGCCTTGGTCAGCGCCGCCGCCTCGCTGTCGAGCTGTGCCAGTTCGGCATGCGCTTCGGCCCGCGCCGATTGCGCGCGCGTCCGCGCCTCGACCGCGCTGCGCTCGGTCGCGTCGGCACGGGCCAGCCCGGTGCGCGCGGTCTCCGCCTGACGCTCGGCCCTAGCCTTGTCGTCCGCCGCTTTGGTCCGCGCCTCCTTGAGCGGGGCGGGGTCGCCCAAGGCGCTCAACTCGGCGGCGACCCGGGAAACGTCGCGTTCCGCGCGTTCCACTCTTCCCCTCGCGGAGGTGAACGCGGCATCGGCGACGCGCGCTTCGGCCGTTTCACTTGCCTGAGCGGAAAGCGCCTGCGCCAAACCAACTTCGGCGTCGCGCGATTCTCCCTCCGCTCTCGCCAGCGCGGACTCGAGCGACGGCATCCGTCCCTCCGCGTCCGAAATGCGATTCTGCAGCGCCTTGGCCTCGTCCTCCAGCCGCGCCAGCGCATCGGCGGCGTCATGCGCCAGCGCCCCTTCGCGTCCCTTGTCGGCCTCCAGCCGGGCGGAGCTGTCGGCCAGCTCGGCGATCCGCCGCTCGACGCTCGCCCGCTCGCCGCGTAGCCCCGCCAGCGCGTGCATTGCCTCGCTCGCCCGGTCGCGCACCGCCAGCGCTGCGCCGCGCGCGCTGGCCAGCCGGTCGGCCACCTCGCGCTGCGCAGCCAGCGCATTCTCCTGCGCCTGGGTCCGCTCGGCGACCAGCGCTTCGGCCCCGGCCGCCTCCTTCTTCGCCGCGTCCGCCGCGCTCGCCGCCTCACGCCAGCGCGCGAAGATCATCCGCCCCTCCGCGGTGCGGATCTTGTCGGAGAGCTCGCGATAGCGTTCGGCCTGCCGCGCCTGGCGCTTCAGCGCCGTGGCACGTGCTTCCTGGTCGCCGATCACCTCGTCCAGCCGGGTGAGGTTCGCCTCGGTCGCGCGGAGTTTCTGCTCGGCATCCTTGCGCCGGACATGCAGGCCAGAGATGCCAGCAGCCTCCTCCAGCATCTGCCGTCGCTCGCCCGGCTTGGCCATGATGATCGCGCCGATGCGTCCCTGGCTCACCAGCGCGGGGGAGTGGGCGCCGGTCGCCGAATCGGCGAACAGCAGCGCCACGTCCTTGGCGCGCACATCGCGGCCGTTGATGCGATAGGCCGATCCCGCGCCGCGCTCGATCCGGCGGACGACCTCAAGCTCTCCGTCGTCGCCGGCCTGTTCGGCCAGGATCGAGACCTCGGCGAAATCGCGCTGTGGGCGGGTCGCGGTGCCCGCGAAGATCACATCCTCCATCCCGGCGCCGCGCATCGACTTGGCGCTGTTCTCGCCCATCGTCCAGCGCAGCGCTTCGAGCAAATTGGACTTGCCGCACCCGTTCGGCCCGACGATCCCCGTCAGCCCGGGTTCGATGCGCAGGTCGGCGGGATCGACGAAGCTCTTGAAGCCGGTCAGGCGAAGCCGCTTGATCTGCACCTTGGGTTTACGCTCCCCCCGCCCGGTCCATCGTCAGGCGCCCGCTTGTTTCAGCGCCGCCTCGACGCCGCGCCAGTCGCCCGCTTCAAGTCTGGTACCGTTGAGGAAGAAGGTCGGGGTTCCGCCCACGCCCTGATCCGTCGCGGCCTTCGCGTCGGCGGCGATCTTGTCGATGGCGGCGCGATCGGACAGGCATTGCTTCGCTTTCGCCTCGGGCACGCCGCGTTGCTGGACGAAGTCGAGATAGCCCATTTCGGTGGCGAGCCAGCCGGCGAGCGCGACGGGATCGCGCTGCAACTGACCATAGCGTTCCTGTGACAGCTTCGACTGTTTCTCGAGGAACGCGGGCTGGTTTTCGAACATCTGGTCGAGGATCGGGAAATAGGCTTCCTTGGCGACGCAATGGCCAAGCAGGATCGATGGGATGTCGACCGCGCCGTGCACCGGAAAGTCCCGGAACTCGTACGAAACCTTCCCGGTCTTCACGTAATTCTCGACCAGCGGCGTGTTGCCGTCGGCATAGAAACGCTGGCAGCCGGGGCAGAGCCGTGACCCATATTCGACCAGCTTCAGCTGGGCGTTGGGGTTCCCCATGCGATAGCCGTTTTCGGGGGTCTGGGCGACGGTCAGCGACCAGTCCTGGCCGGCCGCGGGTGCGACGCCCGCGACCGAACCGGCGGGTGCGGTGACATTGGCGGCGTCACCGCCGCCGCATGCCGACAGCGCCCCCGCCATCACCAGCATCATCGCAATCCGCATGGCCAACTCCCCCTTATCCGGCCCCGCCGGGCGTGTGCGTCAGGCCCCGGCGGCCTTCAACGCCGCTTCGACCTGCGGCCAGGTGCCGGTATTCTCCAGCACCTTGCCGTTGAGAATGAAGGTCGGCGTGCCCGGGATGTTATACTCCTTGGCTGCCGTCTCGTTGCTCTTCACCAGAGCGTCGACCGCGCCCTGGTCGGCCAGGCACTGCTTCGCCTGCGCCTCGGAAACGCCGCGCTGCTGGACAAAGGCGAGATAGCCGAACCGCTCCGCCGTCGCGGCGACGCGCTGCGCGGGCGGCATCGCTTCGACCTGCTTGTAGAAGGGGTCATCCTGCTTCGGCGCGTTCTGCAGGATGGTGTGCTGCTGCTCGTACATCTGGTCCATGATCGCGAAGAACGGGCCCGGGCCGGCGCACTGGCCGAGCAGCGCCGCGCCCAGATCGATCTGGTTGAGCAGGAAGTCGCGGAACTCGAAGCTGACCTTGCCTGCCGCGATATAGGCCTTGAGCGGCTCCATCCCGGTGGTCGCGAACGCCGCGCAATGGCCGCAGGTGCGCGATCCATATTCGATCAGCTTGATCGGCGCGTCGGGGTTGCCCATGCGGAAACCGCCCTCGGCGGTCTTCTCGACCTTGTCGACCCACTGGGTGCCCGCCGGCGCGCTGGCGCCAGCCACCGGCGCGGCGGGCGTGGTGGTGTTGCCGGTCTCGCCGCCGCCGCAGCCCGCCAGAGTGATCGCGGCAGCCAGGCCAATCGCAATACGCATGTGTCTTTCTCTCCGTTCGAAATCAGCGCGCGCCGGCGGCACGCAATTCGGGTTGAAGCGTCGCCCAGTCGCTACCGGTGACGGGCTTGCCGTTGACGGTGAAGCTGGGCGTGCCCTTGATCGTTTCCCACGCGGCCTTCGCCATCGCGGTCAGCTTGTCCATGTCGCCCGTCGCCGCGAAGCAGCGGTCGATCGTCGCGGTGGTCATGCCGCGCTTCTGCATCAGCGCCGACAGCCCCGATCCGTTCGCGGCGGCCTTGATCCGGGCGAGTTCGGGCTGCGACTGGAGTGAGGCGGCGTTGGCCTGCCACCAGGTTCGACCTTGTTCGAACCACGTCTCCTGCTCGGCAAAGATCGCCTGGGTGGCGGCGCCGAATCCCTTGGGGCCGGTGCAGCGCGCCAGCAGCGCGGCGGCCATGTCGAGCGGGTCGCGCACGGCGTGACGGAACTCGATGCGCACCTGGCCCCGACGGATCAGGTCGTCATAGAGCGGCACCTTCGATTCCGCGATGAAATGCGCGCAGTGCGAGCAGGTATAGCTCAGATATTCGACCAGTTTGACCTTGGCGGCCGGGTTGCCGGTCAGGGTCGCGCCTGAGGTTGTCTGCACGACATGCGTGCGCCAGTCCGTGGACTTAGGAGCAGCCTTGGGCGCCGGCTTCGCCTGTTGCGCGGATGCGCCGACGGTCAGCAAGGGCGTGGCGATCACGGCAAGGGTCACATGCAGCAGGCGCATCAATCGATCTTTCCAAGCTTAAGAACAGGCATGGCCACCCCGGCGGCGAGTCCTTCGAGCACCGCGCGCAATTCCGGATCGGCGATGCCGCGCAGGCTCTCGCCCATTTCGACGGGAAGCGGGGCGGGTTCGGGCTTCGGCGCGGGTGCCGGGGGACGGACGACCTCGCCCTGTCGGATCGCGACGCGGGCGACGGCGGGATAGCCGAAGAAGCGGTTGACCCGTTCCATGATCTCGGGCGCGATGTGCATCATCATCGGTGCATGCGCGCCCTGAACGACTAGGTTGAGCACGCCGTTCGAACGCTCGCCGCGCGGAAAGCGGATCGATTCGGGGGCGGAGACACCGGCGTAGCGTTCGCCGACGATCTCGCTCCAGCGGCGCACCACAGCGCTCTGGACAAAACCGAACTTGCGGAAGGCGACACGGCCGACATCGGGCACCAGATCCGCCACCTGGCGGATGCGGTTGCTGCGCTTGGGTTCGTCGGTGGTGGCGCGCGACTTACTCATCGGGCCAGTCCATGCCATAGCCGGGGCGTGCCCGCCAATCCTTCTCGCGACATCGATGAACAGGCCCCTCGGCACGTCGCCGGGCCGCTGCTGCGCTGGTATGATGGCAATGCCCGCGTGTTGCCGTGGCGCGCGCCGCCGGGCAGCCCGGCGCCTGACCCCTATCGGGTGTGGCTGTCGGAAGTGATGCTCCAGCAGACCCAGGTCGCGACGGTCATCCCCTATTTCGAGAAATTCACCGCGCGCTGGCCCGATTTTGCGAGCCTGGCGGCGGTCGAGGACGCCGATCTGATGAGCGCCTGGGCCGGGCTCGGCTATTATGCCCGTGCCCGTAACCTGCTTGCCGCGGCGCGCGCCGTTGCCCGGGAACATGGGGGACGCCTTCCGACATCCGAAGCCGAACTGCGCATGCTTCCCGGCTTCGGGGCCTATACCGCCGCCGCAGTCGCGGCGATCGCTTTCGGCCAGCGCGCGGTGGTGGTCGACGGCAATGTCGAGCGTGTGGTCGCGCGGCTGTTCGCGGTGGGGGATCCGTTGCCGGGCGCGAAGCCGCGCATCCGCGACCTCACCGATTCGATCACGCCGGACGCGCGGGCCGGGGATTTCGCGCAGGCGATGATGGATCTGGGCGCGACGATCTGCACGCCGCGCTCGCCCAAATGCCTGCTCTGCCCGCTTTCCGGTCCGTGCGATGCGCGGGCGATGGGCACGCCCGAGGCTTTCCCGGTCAAGACGAAGAAGCAGGCGCGACCGGTGCGCCATGCCACTTTTTTCTGGATCGAGCGGGACGGGCAGGTGCTGCTCGTCCGCCGCCCGGACAAGGGGTTGCTCGGCGGGATGCGCGCGCTTCCCACCGGCCCCTGGGTCGACACGCCGCCCGCCCTCATCGGTGCACCGCTCGCTGCCGACTGGATTCTGCGCAACGCCACGGTGCGGCACGTCTTCACCCATTTCGAACTGGTCGCCGCGCTTGCGACTGCAACGATCGGCAGCCACATAGGCGTCGCTGACGGCGAATGGTGGCCGATCGCCGATCTCGACTCGGCGGGGTTGCCGACCCTGTTCACCAAGGCGGTGAAAGCGATCGGGAGGAGCGAATGAAGCGTTTCTGGCTGGCCGGCGGCGCTGCCGCGCTTGCGATCACGGCGGTTACGGGGGCCTTCGCACAGGCTGTCACCTCGGCGCCGGTGGCGGACGCCGTCGGGCCGGAAGCGGCGCTCGCGCTTGCCCGTGCCTATGTCGTCGACCGGAAGGCGCCGGGCATCGCCATTGCCTATGCCAAGGGCGACCACCCGCCGTTTCTGGCTGCGGCCGGATCGATCGCGGACGATGCGGGCGCGGCGAAGGCAAGCGCCGATTCGCTGTGGCGCGTCTATTCGATGACCAAGCCGATCACCGGCATTGCCGCGATGATGCTGGTCGAGGACGGCAAGCTCAGGCTCGACCAGCCGGTCAGCGACTTCATCCCCGGCTTCAAGTCGATGAAGGTACTGACCGATCCCGCGAACAGCCTCGCCAGCCGTCCCGCGGCGCGACCGGTCACGGTCCGGCATCTGCTCACCCACACCGCGGGCCTTGGCTACACGATCGTCACCAAGGGGCCGTTGCTCAAGGAATATGAGCGGCTCGGCATCACGCCGGGCGCGATCAGCGCCGCGGTCGAGGTCGAGGCACGCAAGACCCGCCCGACTTCGCTCAAGGAATTCGCCGATCGCGTCGCGACCCTGCCGCTGATCGCCGATCCGGGGACCAAGTGGAGCTATTCGATCGGCCTCGACGTGCTCGCGCGTGTCGTCGAGGTCGCGGGTGGAATGCCGTTCGAACGCTTCGTGCAGACGCGGCTGTTCGACCCACTCGCGATGAAATCGAGCTATTGGAGCGTGCCGCAAAGCGAGATCGGCCGATTCGCGACTAACTATCTGTGGGCGGGCGACAATCGCATCCCGCTCGATCCGGCCAAGGGTTCGGCCTATGCCGCGCCGCCGTCCTTTCCCTATGGCGGCGCGGGGCTGGTGATGTCGGTGCGCGATTACGACCGCTTTCTCCACATGCTGGTGAACCAGGGCACGCTCGACGGCGCCCGCGTGATGAAGCCCGAAACGGTGCGCCTCGCCATGTCGAACCTTCTGCCGGCGGGTGTGGTGTTCGAACGCGCGCCCGGCGGCAGCGGCGGCGATACCGCGCCGAAAATGGGCTTCGGCGCCGGTGGCTCGGTCTATCTCGAAGGCGTGCCGGGCGGGCCGGGCAAGGGCACTTATGGCTGGGGCGGTGCGGCGGGCACGATCGCCTGGGTCGATCCGGCGAACAAGGTGCGGGCGACCGTGATGGTCAATTACTTCCCCAGCGACAAATGGCCGTTGCGCGCGGATGCGGTCAAAGCGGTCTATTCGGACGTCGCACGCTGATGCGCGCAGATGTGGGATTTACCGGTGCGCTACTCGATCGCGCCGACCGCGAACGCAATGATCCTCAGGCGCTGGCGGCGGCGCTTGCCGACTGGCGCGCGCGGCTGCTCAAGCTCGACGGGCTTGAGCCGGAGATCGACGGCGAGGGGCGGTTGGTCTGGACCAGCCTCGCCGATCTGCCCGAGGGGGCCGAGCCGCTGTTCCTCGGCTATATCGGCGGCAAGCCGCATTTCGTGCCGCTGGCGATGGGGGAGCGGCACGGCGTGACACGCTCGCCGGCGCTGTTCCGGATGCTGGGGCTGATGCCCGCCGATCAGGCCGGTCTCTATGCCTGCGCGCGCAGTTTGGTCGACTGGCACCAGCGCAACGGCTTCTGCCCCGCTTGTCGTGGCGCTACCGAAATCTTCCGTGCCGGCTGGGCCCGGCGCTGCCCTTCCTGTGCCGCCGAGCATTTCCCACGCACCGATCCGGTGGTGATCATGCTCGCCGAGCATCACGGCCGCGCGCTGCTCGGCCGTCAGGCGGCGTGGCCCGCAGGCCGCTATTCGGCGCTCGCCGGGTTCGTCGAGGTCGGCGAATCGATCGAGGAGGCCGTGGCGCGCGAGACGCTGGAGGAGGCCGGCGTCGCTGTGCGCGATGTTCGCTACGTTGCCAGCCAGCCCTGGCCCTTCCCCTCGTCGCTGATGATCGCCTGCATCGCGCAGGCGCAGGGCGATTCGCTCACCCTCGACACGGACGAGCTTGAGGACGCGATTTGGGTGACGCGCGATGAAGTGCGCGCGGCGCTCGACGGGCGGCCCGACGCGCGATTCGGCGCGCCGCCGCCCTATGCGATCGCTCACACGCTGCTGCGTGCGTGGCTGGGCGACTAGCCCGCCTGAATCAGCTCGATCGTCTCGCTCTCGCCGACGCCGAAATAAGGGATGCTCGCCGCGTAGAGCGCGAGGCCCGCGAGAATCAGGAAGGTGAGGATGATGCCGATCGCACGGCCCGGCTTCCATCCGTCCATGCCGAAGGGGTGAAGGATTCGCGCGACGACGAACAGGGCCGCGACGCCCCAGAGCCAGTCGACGGTTCCCACCGCCAGCTCTATCAGCGCGATCAGGATCAGCACGATCGGCGCATATTCGGCGAAATTGAGCTGCGCGCGCATCCGTGCGGTGAGCCGTTCACTGCCGCCATCGCCGATCGAGATCTTCTCAGCCCGTCGCACCATTCCAACCCGCATGGCAAGCCAGAGGTTGAGGATTGCACATGCAGCAGTCGTGGCCAGCGCTACGGGCAGAATGATTGCGTCCATCGGTTCCAGCTTCCCCCTATCTAATCGTCACTCGCTGCCACGCCGCGCGCTGCCTTGCAACTTGGACGGAAATCGGTATAGGCGCTCGCTCGCTTTGCGACAGGCCTGACCGGCGGTCCGGCGAGTGCCGGAACCTCGGCGCTTGCCCGAACGCCGTGCCGGGCGTATCGCGATCCAGTTTTTGACGACACGAATTCAAGAAGGTTGCCGAAATGGCCGTCCCCAAGAGAAAAGTTTCGCCGAGCCGCCGTGGTATGCGCCGGTCGCATGACGCGCTGAAGGTCGAAGCGTTCCAGGAATGCTCGAACTGCGGTGAACTCAAGCGTCCGCACGTGCTTTGCGGCGCCTGCGGCCATTACAACGGCCGCGAGATCGTCTCGGTCGAGGGCTGAACTCGAAGAACGGGGGCCGTCAGCCATGACCTCAAGCGCGCGGATCGCTGTCGATGCGATGGGCGGCGACGAGGGGCTGGCGGTTATGCTCGCCGGAGTCGCGCGCGCGCGGCACCGGTTCGAGGGAATGCGCTTCCTGTTGGTAGGCGACGAGGCCGCGATTCGCGAGGGCCTGAAGTCGCACCCCAACCTCACCGCCGCGTCAGAGATCGTCCACGCGCCTGAAATCGTCACCGCTGACGAGAAGCCGAGCCAGGCGATTCGTCGGGCCAAGGTGACGTCGATGGGTGTCGCGATCGATCTGGTGAAGCGGGGCGAGGCCGCCGCCGCCGTGTCGTCGGGCAATACCGGCGCCCTGATGGCGATGTCGAAGCTTGCGTTGCGCACAATGCCGGGGATCGACCGGCCCGCGCTTGCCGCGCGGATGCCGACCTTGGGCGCCAACGACGTGGTGATGCTGGACCTGGGTGCCAATACCGAGGTCGATAGCCGCAATCTCGTCCAGTTCGCGGTGATGGGTGCCGCCTATGCGCGCACTGTGCTGGACCTCAAGGCGCCGCGCGTCGCGCTGCTCAATATCGGCACCGAGGAACTCAAGGGCACTGACATCATTCGTGATGCAGCGCAGCAGCTTCGGGCCGCGACTCACCTGCCGTTGAGCTTCACCGGCTTCATCGAGGGCAATGCCCTGTCGCGCGGCAATGTCGATGTCATCGTCTGCGACGGCTTTGCCGGCAATATCGCGCTCAAGACCGTCGAAGGCACCGCGCGCTTCGTCGCCGACTTGCTCCGCCGCGCCTTTTCGAGCTCGATCCGTTCCAAGATCGGCTTCCTGATCTCGCGCCCGGCTACCGAGCTACTGCGCCACCATCTCGATCCCAACAACCATAATGGTGCGGTGTTCCTGGGCCTCAACGGCATCGTCGTGAAGAGCCATGGCAGCGCCAACGAACTGGGCGTGGACACTGCGATCGGGGTTGCGGCGAAGATGGTGCGTGACGATCTCACACGACGGATCGCTGAGGATCTGGGTAATTTCGAGGCCCAAGCTGCATGAGTGAGTTGGTGCGTCGCGCCGTGATTACCGGAACCGGATCGGCCCTGCCGCCGCGCCGGGTGTCGAATGCCGAATTGGCGGAGCAGGTGGATACGAGCGACGAGTGGATCGTCGAGCGGACCGGAATCCGGTTCCGCCATATCGCCGCCGAAGGCGAGACCACGTCGACGCTTGCGACCGATGCCGCCAAGGCTGCGCTGGCCGCCGCCGGCGTCGATGCGACGGCGATCGACCTGATCGTGCTGGCCACCGCGACGCCCGACCAGACCTTTCCCGCCAGTGCCACCAAGGTGCAGGCGGCACTCGGCATCAATGATTGCGTCGCGTTCGATGTCGCTGCGGTCTGTTCGGGCTTCCTTTATGCGCTGCAGGTCGCGGAAAGCATGATCCGCGCGGGCAGTGCTCACAAGGCGCTGGTGATCGGTGCCGAGACGTTCAGCCGTATCCTCGACTGGGAAGACCGGGCGACCTGCGTGCTGTTCGGTGATGGCGCGGGCGCGATCGTGCTTGAGGCGCAGGAAACCGAGGCTGCGAGCGGACGCGGCGTCCTTGCCACCAAGCTGCATGCCGATGGACGGCACAATCAACTGCTCTATGTCGACGGCGGCCCGTCGACCACCGGCACCGTCGGCAAGTTGCGCATGAAGGGCAAGGAAGTATTTCGTCACGCGGTGACGAACCTTGCCAGCGTGATGGGCGAAAGCTTGGCCGCGGCGGGGCTCGATCCAACGGATGTCGATTGGGTGGTGCCGCATCAGGCCAATGCCCGGATCCTTGACGCGACCGCCAAGAAGCTGGGCCTGGCGCCTGAAAAGGTGATCGTCACGGTCGATCAGCATGCCAACACCTCGGCGGCTTCGGTGCCGCTCGCGCTCGACGCGGCAGTGCGCGACGGGCGGATCAAGCGGGGCGATCTGCTGGTTCTGGAAGCGATGGGCGGCGGTTTTACTTGGGGCGCGTCGGTCGTCCGGTTCTGACACAGCGCTTCAGGCGGCGGCGTCACGACGGTTGCGCCATGATATCCGTGTGTTAGAGTGACGTTGCCGGAGTTGGAGAGTTTTCGATGGCCACCGCTGCGACGCTGACGAGAGCCGATCTTGCCGACGCACTGCATCGCGAAGTCGGACTGTCGCGTGCCGACGCTTCGCGGCTGGTCGAACAGATCCTGCGCCATATGTGCGAAGCGCTCGCCGAGGGCGAGAATGTGAAGATTTCCGGCTTTGGCAGCTTCATCCTGCGCGACAAGGGCGAGCGCGTTGGTCGCAACCCCAAGACCGGTGTCGAAGTGCCGATTGCGCCCCGTCGGGTACTGACGTTCCGCGCCAGCCAGATGCTGCGCGACCGGATCGTAAACGGGGGATGAAATGAGCATCAGTCCGGAGAAGGGCGCGATGGACAAAAAGCCAGGCGCCTTCCGGACGATCGGCGAGCTTGCACAGGAAATCGGGCGTCCCCAGCATATATTAAGGTACTGGGAGACGCGCTTTACGCAGCTCCGCCCACTCCAGCGCGCCGGCGGGCGCCGCTATTACCGCCCCGAAGATGTCGCGCTGGTCCGCCGCATCGATACGCTGCTCGGCAAGGAAGGCTATACGATCCGCGGCGTCCAGCAACTGCTCGCGGGTGAACGGGCGTCCGGGCGAAAGCCTTTAGCCGGGACACTGACTGACGTGCGCGATGCGCTGGCGGGGGCGTTGAAGGACGACGAATCCTAGCGGTCAGTCGCTATCGGGTCCAAGCGCGGGATCGAGGTCGCGGGGGCGGATGAAGCGGAGCAGCGTTCCGCTGTCGGCGCTGATCGCGGACCAGTCGGCGACATCGAAGCGTATCTCCGCCAGTGCGGCAGTCGGAAACTTTTCCTCGACCGAATCGCGTAGCGTGTTCCCGGTACGGTCCGGGGTTAGCATCAGGATGAGATCCTCCAGGCCCGGGTTGTGACCGATCAGCAGGGCGGTCTGTGCTGGTGCGGGCAGTTCATGGACAATATCGAGTAAGCTCCCAGCCGAGGCGAGGTAGAGCCGCCGGTCCCAAGCGGGCGCAAGGTCGCAGCCATAGCCGGCTTCTATCTGTTCGACGGTCTCGACAATGCGGACTGCGGGTGAGGCGACGACATGATCAAACGTCAGCCCTTCGCCGCGCAGATACCGGCCCATCGCCAGCCCCGCGCGTTGCCCCTTGCCGTTGAGCGGTCGGTCGAAATCGCGCGCGACGGGATCGTCCCAGCTCGATTTTGCGTGGCGCAGCAACGTCAACGTCTTCATCAGGCCTCCCGGGGGACGATCGCGGGCGCCTTCTGCCCCAGCGGCGCGACAGATGAAAGCCGTTCGACGCGCTGCACGGCCTCGTCGAGCGTGATCCGCGAGATCGGGGTGCCCGACGGAAAGGCGCCGAGCAGCCGCGAGGGCATCGCCGCGGACAGCAGCACGAAGGCACCCGCGTCGTCAGCACGCCGGATCAGTCGTCCGAACGCCTGCGCCAGCCGCGCGCGGACGATACGATCGTCATAGGCGCTTCCGCCCCCCGCCAGCCGTCGCGCGCCGTGCAACACGCTCGGCTTGGGCCAGGGCACGCCCTCCATTACCACCAGCCGTAGCGAATGGCCGGGCACATCGACCCCGTCGCGCAGCGCGTCGGTGCCGATCAGTGAGGCGCGGGGATCGTCGCGGAAGATGTCGACCAGGGTCCCGGTGTCGATCGGGTCGACATGCTGCGCATAGAGCGGGAGTCCCTCCCGCGCGAGCCGGTCGGCGATACGGGCATGGACCGCGCGCAGCCGCCGGATCGCGGTGAACAGGCCCAATGTGCCGCCCTGCGCCGCGACGATCAGCCGGCCATAGGCGCCCGCGAGCGCGGCGGTGTCACCCCGTTTGATGTCGGTGACGATCAGCACTTCGGAACGATTGGCATAATCGAAGGGCGATGGGGCCTCGAACCGCACCGCCGGGTGCAGCAAATGCTGCGCCCCACTGCGCGCTTCCGCCACCTCCCAATCCCCGCCCGCCCGCAAGGTGGCGGAGGTGATGAGCGCGCCGTGTGCGGGCTTGAGCACCGTTTCCGCAAAGGGCTTGGACGGATCGAGCCAGCGGCGATGCAGTCCGATATCGATCTCACGGCCTTCGATCCGCTCGACCGCGAGCCAATCGACGAAATCCTCGGTGGCGGGGCCGCCGATGCGGGCGATCAGCGCAAGCCAGGCGGCGACCGTTTCGGCACGCCAGCCGAGCGAGGCGATCGCGCCCTCGATCCGCGCGCGCGCCTGCCCGTCCATCCAGTCGGGGGCCTCGTCGAGCACGGCTTCGAGACGCCGGCCGAGTGCCATCATGGGGCGCAGCAGTCGTTCGAGCGCAGCGGCGGCGGGGCCGACGGCGTCGATCAACGTCGCATCCGGCTCGGCCAGTTCGGTCTCGATGCCATAGCCGGCCTCGCCCGCGCCATTGGCGTCGCGTGCATAGGTGAGGCCGCGCACCGCCGCGAGAAGCTGTTCGATCGCGCCGAAGGGCTGGCCCTCCACGAGCCGCTGGAGCCAGCCGTCCGACGGGAGCGCGCGCGCGGCATCGACCGCCTCGGCGATCGCCTGCGCGCCGGCATCGTCATAGCTCGCCACGTCGGATAGGCGCGCGGCTAGGCCGCGACGGCGGCCGCGCGAACCCGATTCGGGACCGGTAACCCAGCGGCGCAGCTCGATCGTCTCCTGACCCGACAGAGCCACGCCGAACATGGCGTCGGCGGCATCGAACAGGTGGTGGCCTTCATCGAAGACATAGCGGGTGGGTCGGGTCGCGGTCTCGCGCCCGCGCGCGGCATTGACCATCACGAGCGCGTGGTTGGCGATGACGATATCGGCGTCCGCGCTGGCTCGCGCCGCACGCTCGATGAAGCATTTCCGGTAGTGCGGGCAGCCAGCATAGACGCACTCGCCGCGCCGGTCGGTCAAGGCGGTCGATCCGTTGCGCCGGAATAGGGCGGGCAGCCAGCCGGGCAGGTCGCCGCCGATCATGTCGCCATCGGCGCTATAGGCCGCCCAGCGCGCCACCAGCTGGGCAAGGATCGCCGCGCGGCCCGCGAACCCGCCCTGGAGTGCGTCCTCGAGGTTGAGCAGGCAGAGGTAGTTCTCGCGCCCCTTGCGTGTGACGATGCGACGCTTGCGGACCTCGGGATCGGCGAACAGCCGCTCGCCCTCATGACCGAGCTGGCGCTGCAAGGCTTTGGTGAAGGTCGAGACCCAGACAGGACCCTCCGCCTTGGCCGCCCAGAGCGAGGCGGGAGCGAGATAGCCCAGGGTCTTGCCGATGCCCGTGCCCGCCTCTGCCAGCACCAAATTGGGCGAATCACGCATGGTGCGCGGGGTAAAGGCGCTTGCCGCCGCCTCTGCGTACAGGCGCTGGCCCTCGCGTTCCTCGGCGCCGTTGCCGGTGAGTTCGGCCAAGCGTCCGCGCACCTCGTCCGGCTCGAGCGAGATGGTGCGCGGCGGCGTGCGCGGCGGTTGCTCGGTCCATTCGGGCAGGCGCGAGAACAGCCATCGTTCGGGTTTTTCGGGACGGCCAAGCCGCGACGCGAGCGCGGGTGCCCAGCTCCAGCGCAGGCGCGCGAGCGACTGGGCGGCGTGCCACGCGCCCTCGCGCTCGGGCCAGTCGCTGTCGGTGATGGCGAGCATCGCGCGGGTCGCATCGCGCAGGAACGCGGCGACCGTCGAGTCATCGCCGGGTTCGGGCAGATCGAGCGTACGCGCGACGCCGCGCGGAGTCGGGACCATGAAACGTGCGGGGCAGAGAAAGGCGAAGAGTTCGAGCAGGTCGAGCCCCGACAACTCGGCATAGCCGAGCCGCTGCGCGGCCAGCGGCGCGTTGAGCAGGATGACCGGCGTGTCGGCGGCAATGCGTGTGGCTTCCCCCCGCCCGACGCTGCGTGTGCCTTCGTCGGTCGCGATCCAGATGCCGCTATGACTGGCGTAAAGTGCCGGATAGGGCAGCGGGTTCATCGCTGCCCGTCCGGGGGTATGGCGGCGCCGGTCCCGCGCTTAGATTGCAGGCGGCTCGTTACCGGGGATGGCCTGTGCCGGCTGCTCCTCATAGGTTGCCGCCGTGATCAGACCCCAGATCCACGCGGCCAGCATCATCGGTCCACCAATGATCACGCCGATTACGGTCAGCGTGAACAACACGCCGAGTCCATAAATCAGAAGCTGCGCAATGCCGGTGCCAACCTTGCCGATGATCAGGCTGCCGATTCCGGGAATGAAGAAATTGACGATGATGGCCACGATTTTCATGGACGTCCCCCTTCTTGTCCGAAGTGGTGAGACTATGCATGAAATACTTCTCGGGCAACCGCGCCGTCACCGTGCGTTGTAGCGCAGTCGGCCGATGAAGCGCGACATGCTGAAACGATGGTCCTTGCGCCCCGCCAGCTTCGCCTTGGCCTTTTCGAACTGCATGATGTTTTCGATCCGGCGGGCGAGGAAGGCGCGGGTTTCGGCCTGGCCTTCGCTTTCGTCGTTCAGGAACACCGCGATCGTCGCGGCATAGATGCCTGCGAGCATCGCACGCTTGGTATAGTGGTTATAGTCGGTGGCCGTGTCGCCCGCGAGCTGCCACATCGTGTCGGCCGAACGCCAGCCGAGCTTCGCGGCGCGCGTGGCATTCTGGGGCATCGCCAGGATCGCGACGGCGCGGCGCAGCGCTTCGCGATCGGGTGCGAGCGCGTCGAGCCGCGCTTCGACCAGCGCAGTGATCTTTGCGCGGATCTTTATTGCCCCGAGCGTTTCCGGCGGCAGCGCCTGTGCCATCCGCCGGTCGATCCCGGCGAACCACAGGTCGATCATGTCGACCGCGCTGCCCGGCACGGCGAGCCGCGCGACGTCATGGTCGGCGCCGATCGCGTCGGCAGCGGCCTCAACCGCTTTCGCCGTCCACCCGTCGAATGCGGCGTTGGGAGCAAGGTGCGGCGCGAGTGCGATGCGCAACTCGTCCAGCGTCATGTCTGCGACAGCAACCATGCTCAAGATTTAGCCTCCTGTTCGCTCGTTGCAACCTGCCCTGGCGGTGTCGATCCACGTCGGACCAGCACTAAGGCGATTGCCACCAGGACCGCGCCGATGAAATCGGGTACGCCCAGCCGCTCGCCATAGACGACC
The DNA here is from genome assembly GCF_059415525.1 of Sphingomonas sp. GW821-FHT10C01. Classification (NCBI taxonomy): domain Bacteria; kingdom Pseudomonadati; phylum Pseudomonadota; class Alphaproteobacteria; order Sphingomonadales; family Sphingomonadaceae; genus Sphingomonas; species Sphingomonas sp. GW821-FHT10C01. The sequence goes on from NZ_JBWKNK010000001.1 coordinate 310,034, forward strand.
CAGCCGATCGTCCCGGCAATGACCGGCTGCGAGAGCAGGGCGATGCCGACGACCAGCGGCGACAAATGACCGAGCGCGTAGATCAGCAGACCCTGTCCGAAGACCTGGCTGGCAAGGGCGAGACCGACCAGCACGCCCCAATTGTGCGGCCAGATCTGCTCGCCGAGTGCAACGGCGAACAGCAGCAGCGGGAGCGCGCCCACGGCACTCGACAATGCGAGCGCCGACAGCGGCGTCATCGCCCCGCGGGCGCGGGTCATGAGGATGAAGTAGACAGTGTAGAGCGCGCCTGCGAGCAGGCAGAGGAGGTCGCCGAGCATGTTCTGCGGCGACAGACTGTACGAACGGCCGAGCAGCAGCACGGCGCCGGCCGCGGCGAGCGCAAGCGCGATCCCCTGTTGCCGGTTCGGCCAGGCGCGCGCGATCAGGAAACCCCAGATCGGGAACATCAAGGTCGCCGAATTGCCGAACAATGTCGCATTGGCGAGCGTGGTGTGCAGGATACCGACATGCCAGGACGCCAAATCGGCGGCGAAGGCGATACCCGCGAAGAACAGGGTCAGGCCCAACCCCTTGGCATGGCGGAGCGGATTGCCCTCCACCGCCAGCACGATCGCGAACAGGAAGGGCACGCCCAGCGCCAGCCGCCAGAAGCCGGCGGCGACCGGGCCGACATCGGCGGCGCGCACGAACCACGGCCCGAAGGCGAGCGCCATATTGCCCAGCAGCAGCGCGGCGAAGGGCAGCGCAGCTCCGCTTTGCTGCAGTGCAACTTTTCTTGAGGGGGCGGAGTCGTGCATCGCGCCCTTAGCGCCTTACCTCATGCATATTGCAACCCATCGGGAGGAAATTCCCCATGCCGAGTTTGTTCGATCCGATCGCTTTTGGCGCGATCCAGGCGCCCAACCGCATTCTGATGGCGCCGCTGACGCGCGGCCGCGCGACGTTCGAGGCGGTACCGACAGCGGTGATCGCGGAGCATTATGCACAGCGTGCAGGCGCCGGCCTGATCATCTCCGAAGGCACGGGGATCAGCCGTCAGGGACTGGGCTGGCCGTTCGCGCCGGGCCTGTGGACCGACGCGCAGGTCGCGGGCTGGAGGCCGGTGACCGACGCGGTCCACCAGGCGGGCGGGCGGATCGTCGCGCAATTGTGGCATATGGGGCGTCAGGTCCACAGCTCCGTGACCGGCGAGCAGCCGGTATCGTCTTCGGCGACGATCACCCCGGGGACGGTCCATACCTATGAGGGCCGCCAGATCTATGAATGGGCGCGGGCACTGGGGACCGAGGAAATTCCCGGCATCCTCGACGACTATGCTCGGGCGGCCGAGAATGCGCTCAAGGCCGGGTTCGACGGGGTCCAGGTCCATGCCGCGAACGGCTATCTGATCGACCAGTTCCTGCGCGACAACGCCAATTTCCGGACCGATCGCTATGGCGGAAGCGTCGAGAATCGCATCCGCCTGTTGAGCGAGGTTGCCGAGCGGGTGGTGTCCGTCGCCGGCGCCGATCGGACCGGCGTGCGCCTGTCGCCCAACGGCCCGACGCAGGGCGTCGACGACAGCGATCCGCGGTCGGTGTTCGTACCCGCGGCGAAGCGATTGAGCGAGATCGGGATCGCCTTTCTGGAACTGCGCGAACCGGGTCCCGACGGTAGCCATGGCAAGACGGATGTGCCGCGACTGAGCCCGGCGATCCGTCAGGTCTTCGACCGGCCGCTGATCGTCAATTCCGACTATTTCACACGGGAGGCGGCGCAGGCGGCGATCGACAGCGGCGTGGCGGACGCGGTGAGTTTCGGGCGCGCCTATATCGCCAATCCGGACCTGACCGAGAGGCTAAGGCTGGGGGCGCCACTCAACGAAGGCGACGTCAAGGGTTGGTATGGGCGGGGCGGCGAAGGCTATACCGACTATCCCGCACTTGGGGACCCTGAGGTTCAGGAAGCAGCCTGATCGGCCTCGTCCAGCCGCGCGGTCATCCATTTTCGGAAGGCCGCGTGGACCTTGGGTTGGAATAGCGCGGCAATGGGCAGCAGCCAGAGCCAGGGGAAGAACAGGGTCGCGACCACCGCGAACACGAAGAAGGCGATCAGCCAGCCGCCGATCGCGCGGCCAAGGCGATCGGAAAACCCCTGGTTCATGACGATTTCGCGCGGCCCTTTCAGGTCGTAGAGCCGCGTGGTGCGCAGGATCGCCGCGCCGCTGCGGTCGTCGATGGTGCGGGGCTGTGTCGTTTCGATCGGCGCGGAAACCGGCATCGGCGTCCGGGACGACGGGGCCGGCTTCACCTCCCGCGTCGCGGGCTGGCCCGTGCGGGTATCGATCACGATCAGCCGTCGCCCTCGCTCAACCACCTTGTAGCGGCTGGGCGGCGCGTCGGTCATTTCGTCGCGCGCCCCGGATCCGCGCGTCGTGCCCGCCATTCGTCAGCCGTCTGACCCCAGGCGTCGACGCGCTCGTCGAGATAGGGCGCGGGGAGCTGCGCTGGACCCATATTGTACGAGCCAAGCCGCTGGGCGAGCCGGATCGAGCCCAGATTGTCGGGGTTGATCGTGTGGATGATCGTGGTCCAGCCAAGCACATCGACGGCATAGTCCATCGCCGCGGCCGAGCCTTCATAGGCATAACCCTTGCCCGCGAATTCGGGGGCGACGCCCCAACCGACCTCGGTTCCCGGCCAGCCGTCGGGCTGCCACGGCCCCAGGCGACCGACCCATTTGCCGGTTGCACGCTCGATCACCGAGAACATCGCGAAGCCGGCGATGTCCCATGCACCCGACATCGCGCATAGCTGGCGCCACGCCATGCTGCGCGCGATCGGACCGCCGAGGAAGCGCATGGTCTCCGCATCCGCGTTGAAGGCGGCCCAGGCGTCGAGATCCGATGCCTGGGGACGCCGCAAAATCAGGCGTTCGGTGAAAAGGATCGGCCCGTTCATCGCCGGATCGTCAGCCGAGCTTTTCGCGCAATGCGAGCATCGCCAGCGCCGCCTCGGCCGCGCCGCCGCCCTTGTTGAGGTGCTTGGGATCGGCGCGGGCGATCGCCTGCGCTTCGTTCTCGGTCGTCAGGATGCCGTTGCCGATGGGGATACCGTCCATCGTCAGCGCCATCACGCCACGCGCGCTCTCGTTCGAGACGATCTCGAAATGATAGGTCTCGCCGCGGATGACGACGCCGAGCGCGACATAGGCGTCGTAGCGGCCGGTCTCGGCCGCCATCGCGATCGCGCCGGGCACTTCAAGCGCGCCGGGGACGGTGATCGTCTCGTGGCTGTGCCCCGCCGCCTCGACCGCGGCGCGGGCGCCGGCGAGGAGCATGTCGTTGAGATGATCGTAGAAGCGGGCTTCGACGAGCAGAACCTTGGCCATCAGGCATTTCCTCCGAGATCGATCGGGCGTTCGCCGACGATCGACAGGCCGTAGCCGTCAAGGCCGACCAGCGTGTGGTGGGTGTTGGTGAGGAGGATCATTTCCTCGACGCCGAGTTCGGTGAGGATCATCGCGCCGACGCCATAGTCGCGCAGTTCCTCCATGTCCGCCTCGGTACGGAGGCCTGCCTTGCGCTCGACCGCCATGGTGAAGGCATCGGCGCGCGGCCGGTTGATGACGACGATCACGCCCGCGCCTTCCTCGCCGATGATCTCCATCGATCGCTCGAGCAGCTTGCCGCGCGCGCCTTCCTCGCCGAACAGGTCGCCGAAGGGCGAGAGCACGTGCATGCGAACCAGGGTCGGCTTGTCGGCGTTGACGCGGCCCTTGAGCAGCGCGACCTGTTCGGTGCCGGCGGCCTTGTTCCAGAAGGTGATGACGCGCCAGTCGCCGCCCCAGCGGCTGGTGAAGCTCGTCTCCGCCCGGCGCTCGACCAGATGGTCGTAGCGGTGGCGATAGGCGATCAGGTCGCGGATCGTGCCGATCTTGAGATTGTGGAGCTGGGCGAAGGAGACGAGGTCGTCGAGCCGGGCCATCGTCCCGTCGTCCTTCATCACCTCACAGATCACGCCCGAGGGATTGAGGCCGGCGAGGCGGGCGACGTCGACCGCGGCCTCGGTATGACCGGCGCGGACGAGCACTCCGCCCTCACGTGCGACCAGCGGGAAGACATGTCCGGGCGAGACGAGGTCGGCGGCGCCGTTGCCCGCGTCGATCGCGACGGCGACGGTACGTGCGCGGTCGGCGGCGGAGATGCCGGTCGTGACGCCCTCCTTCGCCTCGATCGACACGGTGAAGGCGGTGCCCATGCGGGTGCCGTTGCGCCGCGCCATCGGCTCGAGCCCGAGCTGATCGGTCCGCTCCTTGGTCATGGCGAGGCAGATCAGGCCCCGGCCGTGCTTGGCCATGAAGTTGATCGCGTCGGGGGTCGCCATCTGGGCGGGGATGACGAGATCGCCCTCATTCTCGCGATCCTCGTCATCGACCAGGATGAACATGCGGCCGTTGCGCGCCTCGTCGATGATTTCCTCGGGCGAGGAGAGGAAGGCGTGGCGCAGGCGCGCGATTTCAGGGTTCTTACCGGGCTGGGCCACGATGGGCCTCCATGCGTTGGAGATAGCGCGCGAGCACGTCGATCTCGAGGTTGACGGCCTGACCCTGCGCGAGCGCGCCGAGGGTGGTGACGGCCTGGGTATGCGGAATGAGGTTGACGGTGAACTGGGCGCTGCGGTCGCTCTGGTCCGTCACGGTGTTCACGGTGAGCGAGACGCCGTCGATCGTGATCGATCCCTTGGCGGCGATGAACGGCGCGAGCGCGACCGGGACCGAGAAGGTGATCCGCCGCGAGTCGCCGTCGGGGGTGATGTCGAGCACGGCGCCAGTGCCGTCGACATGGCCGGTGACGATGTGGCCGCCCAGTTCCTCGCCGAGCTTCAGCGCGCGCTCGAGGTTGAGGCGGTGGCCCCGCGCCCATTGGTCGGCTGTGCGCGAGACGGTCTCGTGCGAGACGTCGACAGCGAACCAGCCCGGCGCCTTGTCGACCACGGTGAGGCAGACGCCCGAGCAGGCGATCGACGCGCCGAGATCGACCGTGGCGGTGTCATAGGCGGTGGCGATCCGCACGCGCAGATCGCCGCGGTCCTCGGCGCTTTCGATGGTGCCGATATCGGTGACGATTCCCGTGAACATACCGTTATTCTGAATCCCGATTGCTGGCGCGCTCGTAGACCTCGAGCCGGTCGCTGCCAAGCATCCGCGTATCGGTGAGGCGCCAGCTGCCATGCGCGCCGGCAAGTTCGGTGAGGCCGAGATCGCCGATGCCCGGTTTGCCCCCGAGCAGTACCGGCGCGCGGTAGAGCAGCAGGCGATCGACCAGATCGGCGCGCAGGAAGGTGGCGGCGGTCATCGCGCCACCCTCGATCATCAGATAATCGACCCCGACAAGCGTCGCGATGGCCGATGGCTGGGAGATCATATGCCAGTCGTCGGCGGTGCGCGCGGACAGGAGCACGCGGCGTGGCGCGCGGGATTCGAGGCCGGGCAGGCGCACGTTCAGTTTCGGAGAATCGCTTTCCAGCGTGCCGCGGCCGATCAGGATCGCCTCATGCCGGGCACGTTCGAGATGCGAGTGCGCCCGCGCCTCCGGCCCGGTGATCCAGCGGCTTTCGCCGTTGCCAAGCGCGATGCAGCCGTCGAGCGAGGTGGCGAGCTTGAGCGTGACATAGGGCCGCCCCTTGAACCGGCGCGTCAGGAAGCCGGCGATGGCGCTGCGCGCCTCGGCGTCGCGCACGCCGGTCGCGACCTCGATCCCCGCTTCGCCAAGTCGGGCTATGCCCTTGCCGTCGGTGCGGGGGTCGGGATCGCGCAAGGCGATGACGACGCGGGCGACCCCTGCCGCGATCAGCAGATCGGTACAGGCGGGACCGCGCGCGGATTCATGGGCACAGGGTTCGAGCGTAACATAGGCGGTAGCACCGCGAGCGGCGCTACCGGCTTCTTCGAGCGCCATCGCCTCGGCATGGGGACGCCCGCCGGGCTGGGTCCAGCCGCGACCGACGACATGACCATCGCCGACGATCACGCAGCCGACGCTGGGGTTGGGCGCGGTGATGCCCTGGCCGCGCGACGCCAGCGTCAGCGCGGCGTCCATCCAGCGAAAATCTTTCACGGGGGGCATGCGGTCACAGGCCCCAGGATTTCAGCTGATCGTCGACCTTCTTGTATTCGAGGCGCTTCTTCTCGGCCTTGACCTTGGCTTCGGCCTCGCGCTTGAGCCGGGCTTCCTCGTCGACCTTTTGCTGGGCGATGATTTCATCCAGCGTGCGGTCGGCGCGCCAGTTCTGAACGTAGATGATCTCGCGCTTGTACGGGCGCTCGAAATAGGAATCGAGATAGAAGCCGGTGAGGATCAGGGCAGTGGTCGCGAACGAGGCGAGCAGGAACCAGAACTGATAGCCGTGACGGATGCGCAGGACCGCGCGCAGGTCCTGAAGCGGCCCGACCGACGAGACATGCTTGTTGCGCCGAAGAAAGAACATGGTGCGCAAGATAGGCGTGCCGCGCGGCCGGGACCAGTCCTGCTTATTCCACGATCTGGAAACGCAGCGTCATCGTCTTCCATCCCTCGACCGGCACGCCGTCACGCGTCGCCGGTTTGAAGCGCCAGCGGGCGAGCGCGTGTTTGCGCGTCGCTTCGGACAGGCGATCGCTGGGGCTCTTGACGATGTCGATCGCCTTTACCCGACCATCGGTGCCGATCAGTACGCGGGCGGTGACATTCCCTTCGGTCCCATTGCGAATCTCCGCGGGCGGATAGGGCGGCTGGAGCGCATCGGCGAAGCGCGGATCGACCGAGGGGGCGACCATCACCGGCGGGCGTGGAGGATCGACAACGGTGCCGCCGCCGATCGGGCCGATGGGGCCAGGGGGGGGCGGCGTGACCGGGGTGATTACATGGGTGCCGGTGATGCCGCTGGTGTCGGTGTTGAGATCGACAATCGGGTCCGGCGTGTGCGGCAACGGAGTCGTGACCGCCTTGCGCTGATCGGTTTTGGGCTTGGGCTTGGGATCGGGCGGTACCGGCTTGTCGATCGGGATGTTCTTTGTCTTGATCGGCGGATCAAGCAAATCGCCCGGGACGATCTTCGGGCCGGCAAAATAGAGTCCGAGGATCATTGCTCCGCTGATCAGGAGCGCGCCGCCGGCCCCGGCCGGGCGCGACGCGGTGGAGTGATACCGATTGGCATACATGGCTGCTCTCCTTGTCCTCGGCCTGTCCTGGTCGAGTCGATACAAGGATATATCATAACATTTCAGGGTCAAGGTGATTATGTATCATGGACAAAGGGCCCGCACGACTAACCCGTTGAGGGCGATTGCTAGGCGCGGAGCCGGGCGATGGCGCGATCGCGACCGATCAGCGGGAGCAAGGCGGCCATGTCCGGCCCCGAATCGCGCCCGGTGAGCGCACGGCGGAGCGGGAGGAACAATGGCTTGCCCTTGCGCCCCGTGGCGTCCTTGAGCGCGGCGGTGAGGGCGTGCCACGGGTCTTGCGACCAGTCGAGGCTCGCGGCGACCTGTGCGGCCTGGGCCAGGAATGCGGTGTCTTCCGGATCGGCTGTTGCGATGACCGGTCCCTCGACCACCTGCCACCAGTCGGCGGCTTCGGCGAGGGTCGCGAGATTGGGACGGATCGCGCCCCACCCGGCCGCGTCCATGCCGAGCGGCAGGCGCGGCGCGACCGCGTCATAGTCGAGCTGATGCAGGATGCGTGCGTTAAGCTGGGCGAGTTCGGCTTCGTCGAAGCGCGCGGGCGCACGGCCGAAGCGGGCGAAATCGAAGCTGGCAAGTAGCGGCGCGATATCCGTCTGCGGCTCGACCGGATCGCTGGTGCCGAGCCGGGCGAGCAAGGCGACGATCGCTTTCGGCTCGATTCCCGTCTCGCGAAAATGATCGGCGCCGAGCGAACCGAGGCGTTTGGAGAGCTTGCCCTCCGATCCGGTCAGGAGCGCTTCGTGCGCGAAGGCGGGCGGCGTGGCGGCGAGCGCGTCGAACATCTGCAGCTGCGCGGCGGTGTTCGAGACATGATCCTCACCCCGCACGACATGGGTGATGCCCATGTCGATGTCGTCGATCACCGAAGGGAGCAGGTAGAGCCACGAGCCGTCGGCGCGGCGCACGACCGGATCGCTCATTGTCGCCGGATCGAAACGCTGGGGTCCGCGGATCAGGTCATGCCATTCGATCGGCGCCGAATGATCGAGACGGAAGCGCCAGTGCGGGTGGACGCCTTCATCTTCGAGCCGGGTGCGATCGGCTTCGGTGAGCGTGAGCGCGGCGCGATCATAGACCGGTGGCAGACCGCGGCCGAGCAGGATCTTGCGCTTGAGATCCAGTTCCTGCTGAGTCTCATAGGCCGGATAGACCCGGCCGGCCGCAGCCAGTTCGGCGAAGCGGCGCTCATAAAGATCGAAACGCTGCGACTGACGTTCCTCGCCATCGGGGACGAGGCCGAGCCACGACAAATCGTCGCGGATCGAGATGACGTGCTCCTCACGGGACCGCTCGCCATCGGTGTCGTCGATGCGCAGCAGGAAGCGGCCGCCGCTCTTGCGTGCCCACATCCAGTTGTGGAGCGCGGTGCGGATATTGCCGACATGAAGGCGGCCGGTGGGGCTGGGGGCGAAACGGGTGACGACGGTCATGCCATGTCCGCTAGCCGATTTCGCGGGCGCGCGAAATCATCTCTACCCGGTTTACCTGCGCGCGGAACCCGCCTATCGGAGCGCCAACGGCCATGCGCCGGGCGCTTAGCTCAGTTGGTAGAGCATCTCGTTTACACCGAGAGGGTCGGCGGTTCGAGCCCGTCAGCGCCCACCATTCCAGACCGGCTCAGTTGACGGTGAACGACGCCTTGCCGTTGGCGAGCTTCAGCGTGATGTAGCTGTTGTCGCAGACATTGATGGCGGCCCACACCTGCGTCGTCGTGTCCTCGAACGTCGCCTTGATGTCGTAGCGGCACTGTTTTTCCGCCTTGTCGAACCGGACTGTGGTTCGCGCATTCACCTTGATCATCGACTCGGGCTTGGTTTCCGCATCGACGGTCTGGGGTTTCCAGTCCGTGGTGCCCGCGGGCGCGAGCTCAATCGTCTTGATGGGCTTGCCCGACGCGTTGGTAAGAATGAAGTCCCAATCCTCGGCAAGCGCAGGTGACGCCACAAGCATCAGCCCCCCGAGACCGGCAAGAAGTTTCATGCTGCATCCCTCCCCTACAGGAACAGGAGAGAGCATGCGCCTGTGCGGCGCGCTTCGCAAGCGCTTGCTAGAGTTGGCGAACAAGCTGGACGGCGCAGGCGATCCAGGGCGGATCCGCCACCACCTGTTGCCGCGCGCCGGGACCCAGCGGCAGGATGTTGAGACGGCCACCTTCCCCTTCATAGGCGATCAGCCGGCCGAACAGAAAGCGCCCGGCCGGACGCGGGATCAGCACGTCGCGGTTCAGTGCCGAGGCAAAGGCGTCCGGGGCGAGGCGACGGCACCAGATGGCATCTCCCGCCCGATAATCGCCGATGCCGCCGCTGACGGTGACGGCGACCAGATCCGCCTCGGCATGCGGCGGGGTGACGGTCGCTGGACGGCGTAACGCCTGTGCGCCGGCGGCATCGAGTGTGGCGGCGACGGGGATATCGGGCCGATCGGGAAGGCGCACGAGATCAGCCGTATCGACGGCCAGCGCCCCGGCGATACGATTGAGCCAGGCCACCGAGACGGTGCGCGTGCCGGTTTCGAGCCGACCGATGGTCTGGGCCGTTGTGGGGGGCACGCAGCGCAGCGCCACCTCTTCCAGAGTCAGGCCCTTGGCACGGCGGACTTCACGAATGGCTGTAATCATGGCGCCTTCCAGATAACCAATATGGTAAAAACACTTTCCTACAAGCGTGACGATATGGCAAGCATGATTCGGCAATTTGGGAGAGGCGGATGCGCGAGCTGGCAGAACGGTCGATCGAGGATGGGTTTGTGATCCGCAACGCGCCGGCACGCAAGACCGGGCGGCGGGTAACCGTGAACCTTGCCGAATCACCTTTGGGCTGGCTGCGCGCCCGGGGCCTGGTGGATGGTCGGCAGTTCGAGGCGGGGGAGCGGCTGCGCGAGGACTATGAAATGGCGGCACTCGGCCCGCGCGTAACGATGCGCTGGGATGCGGCACCCGCCGCTCGCCGTGGCGGAATGCCGCATGGCGGGCTGGACCCCACGATCGCGCAGATCGCCGCAAAGCGGCGATTCGACGCGGCGGTGGCGGCAGCGGGGCCGGGGCTGGCCGACATATTATGGCGGGTGATCTGTGCCGGCGAAACGGTGCCGGTGGCGGAGAAGGCGCTGGGCTGGCCGGTGCGCGCGGGGCGCCTGGTCCTGACGCTCGCGCTCGATCGGGTCGCGAGTCACTATGGGTTGGCGTGACTCGTGGGTCCGGACGCGGGGGAAGCGGGCTTGGGCGTGGTGCCGAGGAATCGGCTATACGCCCAGCCGATGCCGATCAGCGCGATACCAAGCCCGAGGAAAGAGAGGATGCGGAGCAACCCGTCCAGGGCGGCGGCGTCGATCAGGAAGACCTTGAACGTGACGAGGGTGAGCAGAGCGAGGCCGGCCAGGCGCAGGTCGCGTGCACCGCTACGGATCCCCAGCGTGAGCCAGGCAAGCGCAAGCAACAGGAATGCGGCGGAGTAGCCGTAATTCTCACTTGTGGTGACGGGACCGGTGAGGAGTGTGCCGTGTGCGGCCTCACGTACCGCCGCGACGAGCGATATGAAGGTCAAGCCGATGCCGAGATATCGCCAGATGGGCTGACGCGCGAAGCTCCACGTCCAGACGGCGGCAAGCCCGAAATGGAAGAGCGCGGCATTGAGGAGTGGGATGCCCCCCACATGCTGCGCGACAAGGGCGGGGTTGAGCAGCAGCAGATCGAACCAGATGATACGGGCCAGGCCAAGACCGAACAGGGTGAGGCCGAGTGCGGGAAGGCGCGCGCGGCGGACGCTCAACCAGCCGCCGGCAAGCAATGCCTGGGTGATGACGGCGCGCTCGATGAAACCCCAGTCGGCGAAGCGAGCTTCGTCGGCGATGGCGAGCGGTAGCTTGGCGAGGTGGTAGAGCAGCATCAGCCCAAGTGCGATGGCGCCAGCGAGGATCGCCGGGCGGAGGCGACCGAACTGCTCAGGGTCGACAAGAAGCAAGATGGCGGCGACGAGCGCCGGCAGCAAATGGCGTAGCGCTTCGGTCAGGTCGGGAAGTTCGAGATAGGGCAGATGCGCACCGCTGGCGGAGCCGGCGATCAACGTAATGTAGTCTGCGAGCGGCATGATTCCGGCGATCAGGATCGCGGCAAGCGCTAGGATGGGAAGCGTTCGCATCTGGGGGTCGCCTGTGCGGCGTGCCCACCAGCCAAGTGCCAGTGCGATGACTGCGAAGGGGATCGCGATCCAGTCGGCACCTGTCAGCTGGCCCAGTGCGGTGCCGGCAAGGATCGCAGCCAAGCTCGCGCCACCGATCAGGCCGGGATCACGCTGGCCGGTCGCCTGGCGACGGCGCCAGCTTACCCAGCCGGCAAGGGCGGCTGCGGGAAGCTCGAGCGCGGCCCATTGCCACTCGACAATACGGGCCGGATCTATTGCGTTGGCAAGCAGCAGCGGACCCGCGATGCCGCCTAGGGCGACGACAGCCCAAATGCGCGCGCGGTGAAGCAATGTCAGGCCCGGTACCGCAAAGAGGAAGGCCGCAGCGATCGCGGCGGCCCAGCCGGTGCCCATTTGCGGTTGGGCGAGACCGATTGTGAGCAGAAGGAGGGTGAGCGTCAGCGCCGCCAGTGCGCCCGGCAGATAGGCGTTGTCGCGCCAAGCAAGAGCCAGCGCCGCCGCGGCGAGGGTCAGATAGAGTGCCCAGGCGAGTGCCGAAAAGTCGAGCGCAGGGGCAAACAAAAGGAGTTGGACAAGCCCGGCAACCAGTGGCGCGAGGCGAAGCCAGGGCGATGCAATTCCGGCGCGGGGGAAGGCGAGGCAGGCACCGATCGCGAGCAGTACGACGAATGCTGCGGGCGCGCTGAGTTCGCTCGCCCCGAGTGCGAAAAGCAAGAAGCTGATCCATGCGAAGCCGAGGGTTGTGGCCGCGATCGCGAGCCATGCCCAGCCGCGATGAACCGCCAGGCCGAACAGCGCCGTGGTGAACAGCGCGAGGTAGATCAGTAGCGCGCCAATTCCTGCAGCGTCATAGCCTGCGACCAGGGGAGCGAGAAACCCGCCGGCGAGTGCGAGAACAGCGGTTGGCGGGCCGTGGCGCAATGCCAGCCCGAGGCCGAGCCCGGTGACGGCAACCATCAGTGTGAAGGCGGGAAGCGGTGCGATCAGATGGTAGAGCGCGGCGGCGACGTAGAGCGTACCATAGGCGCTGGCAATACCGGCACCGGCCAGCGCCTGGGCGATCCGCGGATCCTCCCGCGTTGCAGGCAGGCGTCGCGCTGCTTCGCTGCTCCCCACCAGCAGCACGGCGAACAAGGCGGCCATGCTTGTGCGGACGGAGGGGGTGAGGAGGCCGATTTCGATGGAGTAGCGGACGAGGAAGAAGCCCGCGGCGACGAGCGCGATGGCGCCGATCCAGACTGGAAGCCGCGCGCCGATGAGTGATTCCAGGCCAGGACCCCGTGCGGGTTCCGGCTTCGGCTGCGGTGCGACGACGGCAGGCTCGGGAGCGGGTGCAGGCTCCGGTTCCGGCCGGGCGAGCGGTGCCGCCACGGGTTCGCGAAGGACCGCTACGGGATCGCGCTCCAACCGTTCGATCCGGCGGGCGAGCCGTTTCAGCCGCTGGCCCTGCGCCGCGGCGACAATGCCGAGCACCACGATCGCAAGGAAAAGGATGCCCTCCATCCCCCCGCTTGTCGCAGCAGAAACGCGGTGGCGCCAGCCCCGCTATATGTGGGCCAAGCCGATCTGCGGTTGCGCGTCGCGCCAGTGCGCCTAGATGCGGAACCATGCGGCTGACCTTCACCAAATGCCACGGGTCGGGGAACGACTTCGCCCTGTTCGATGCCCGGACGCTCCGGCTGACCGACGCCGAGTGGGGACGCGTCGCCCGCACGCTGTGCGACCGCGCCGGCCCGGTCGGGGCCGACGGGCTGTTGCTGCTGGGCGAAGCCAATGGCGGCGCGGCATTCGCACAGATGGTGGTCAATGCCGACGGATCGATCCCCGAGACCTGCCTCAACGGCCTGCGCTGCACCGCGCGCGCGGGGTTCGAGGCGCTGGGGATCGAAGCGGCGGCGGTCAGGCTGAAGACCAGCGACGCGCAGGTCGCGCACGACCCCGAGCTGGCGCCGGGCGTCTATACCGTACGCACCACCGTCGGCCCGGCATCGACCGACCCGGTCGCGGCCGGGATCCATGTCGCCGCGCCGGCGATCGAGGCCCGCGTGCCCGGCCTGCCGAGCGAGCGCGCCTTCACCGCGGTCGCCATGCCCAACCCGCACCTCATCACCTTTGTCGACGCGATCGACGTCGCCGAGCTGACCGCGCTGGGCGACTGGTGCGAAGCGGGCCCGGCGCTGCTGGCCGACCGCGCCAATGTGAGCTTCGTCGAGCGGCGCCCCGACGGCCTGTTCGTCCATACCTATGAGCGCGGCGTCGGCCTGACCAACGCGTGCGGCACCGCGATGGGCGCGGCGACGCATGTCGCCGGGCTGACCGGCCGCATCCCGTTCGGCGAATGGATCACCGTCCACAATCCCGGGGGCCGCGTCCGCACCCGCGCCGAAGGTCCCGAAGGCGGCGACGCGGTGACGATCGCGGGCAACGCGACGTTCGAATGGGATGCCGAGATCGAGATCGACCCGGCGACCGGCGTGCTGGGCGAACTGACCGTCACCCGGCGGCGCGAGGACGAGATCGCGGCCTGGGCGGCGGTGCGCGGCTAGCGGTCCGGCCGGGGCGCGGACCGCCGATCGCTAGAGCGACAGCTTCTGGGTGCGGTACTGCGTGGTTTCAGCCCGCCTGAACGGGGAGGGTGCGCTTCGCGGTCCCGTTCCGTCGCCGGCGGATTGCCGGGAAGCTGGACCAGCGAATTGAGGCGGCATTGCTCGCCATTTGCACGGATCAGCGTGTTCCGGTCGACCGCGCGGCTGGCGGGTCCGGAGCGAGCAGTGGTCGGATCGAAGGCTTCACGATGCGATACCCCCTATTATGCCCATCGCATGCTGTTGCTGGGCATGTGAACGGTCGTTGAACCGCGTGTTTAGCGTGCAAGCAAGAGGCGGCGGCTTGTGCCAGCCGCCGAAGTATCCTGCCCGGTGGCGGAAAGCGCGGGGGAACCAGGATCCTCGACCACAACGAACCAAATGGGTAAAATGTGCTTGACATCGTCACGCTGTTTAGGTACAAAACAAGAACGCTGAAGAATTGCGAGTCGGGCGGATGCGGGAGCGGGCGGCTCTGGGGCGCATCGCCGGATTCGCAGCGAACGGGCTGGCGCGCCATGGCGCGCTGCCGGCCCGTTCGCCTTGGGCGTTTCGATCGGGCCGGGGCGCATCCGGCCCGTTTCTGTTTTGCAGGAGCGGATCATGACGGAGAAGTTGGAGCCAGGATACCGGCGCCCGATCCAGAAACGGCACGTGGCGGCCACCGGGTGGACCAAGGCCAAGCGCGAGCTGTTCCTGGCGACGCTGGCCGGGACGTGCAACGTCAAGACAGCGGCTGCGGCGGCCGGGATGACGCCGAGCGGCGTGTATCAGCTGCGCAAGCGTGACCCGGCGTTCGGCGATCTATGGGCCGAGGCGCTGGGACTGGGCTATGAGCGGCTGGAGATCGCGCTGCTGGAACATGCGCTGATCGGGGTGAATGCGATCGATATCGGCGAGGCGGTCGAGGCGGCGGGGGATGCCGCGGCGCCGGACCTGGTCACCGCCGGCGGGCTGCAGCTGGCGATGGCGCTGCTGACCAAGCATCGCCAGACCGTGGACGGCAAGCCGGTGACCAAGCGCGGCCCCCGCCCGACTCCGGAAGAGACCGACGCGGCGCTCACCAAGCAGCTCGACGCGCTTGAGCGCAGGCTGCGCGGAAGCGGCCGGAGATCGTGAGCGAGGAGGAAGCGGGCGAACCGATTCCGCAGAACGCGACCGAGCGGCTGGCGCTGCTGAGAACGGTGGACCGGAACCGGGTGCTGTCGCGCATCACCCGGATGCAGCAGATCGAGCTGCGCGAGCGATGGGATGCCTGGGCGCATGGCGGGCAGATGGCGCCGCCGGGCGACTGGCGGGTGTGGCTGATCCGGGCCGGGCGCGGTTTCGGCAAGACGCGCGCGGGCGCCGAATGGGTGAGCGACTGGGCGCGGCGCAACAAGGATGGGCGCATCGCGCTGGTCGGCGCGAGTGGGGACGACGTCGCCAAGGTGATGATCGAAGGCCCGAGCGGGCTGATCGCGATCGCGCATGACGGTGAGCGGGTGCACTGGCGCCCGAGTGTGGGTGAGGTGGAGTTCGCGTCCGGCGCCAAGGGGTTCGTCTATTCGGCGGAAGCGCCCGAGCGGCTGCGCGGCCCCGAGCACCACGCCGCCTGGTGCGACGAGCTCGGCAAGTGGCGGCATGGCGAGACGGTGTGGGACAATCTGATGCTGGGGCTGCGCGCGGGCGAGGATATGCGCGTGCTGGTGACGACGACGCCGCGACCGACCCGGCTGATGCGGCGGGTGATGGCATTGCCCGGCACGGTCGAGACGCGTGGGCGGACACGGGACAATCCCAACCTGCCCGCGAGCTTCATCGAGGCGATGGAGGCCGAATATGGCGGCACGCGGCTCGGCCGGCAGGAGCTGGATGGCGAGCTGATCGACGAGGTGGCGGGCGCGCTGTGGCCGCGTGCGATGATCGAGGCGTGCCGAGGAAAGAAGCCCAAAGACGTGGTGCGAGTGGTGGTGGCGGTCGATCCCCCGGCCAGCGCGGAGGGCGACGCGTGCGGGATCGTCGCGGTGGCGCTGGATGCCGCCGATATCGGCCATGTCATCGCCGACGCCAGCGTGAAGGGATTGTCCCCCGAGGGCTGGGCGCGCGCGGTCGCCGCATGCGCGGCGAAGCATGGCGCCGACAAGGTCGTGGCCGAGAAGAACCAGGGCGGCGACATGGTGCGCAGCGTGCTGCGCGCGGCCGATGTCACACTGCCGCTGAAGCTGGTCCATGCCAGCCACGGCAAGGTCGCGCGCGCTGAACCGGTGGCGGCTTTGTACGAGGCCGGGCGGGTCAAGCATGCCGGGCGCTTCCCCGCGCTGGAGGACGAGCTGTGCGGCCTGTCGATGGGCGGCAGCTATGAAGGGCCGGGGCGATCGCCCGACCGGGCGGATGCGCTGGTCTGGGCGCTGACCGAACTGATGCTGGGACGCAAGCGCGCGGTGAAGGTGCGCGGGCTGGGGTGAGGTGAACCGGACCGCCGCGAGCGGATCGATATCGGCGTCATATCGGAGGTACGCTGGTTACCAGGTCGAAAGCCGTCGTTCCTATCGCAGTAATGATACAATAATAATAAAAATAGGTGCAATTCATGAAGGTAGCGTCACGCCAAAAGCTGCCGAATAGATAACTTGTATCATAGAAGTTGTGGATGCAGTTCAGTAGCATATTTCGATCAAGTAACACTGCATACATCGACTACAGGGACTGATGCCAAAATTTTGATCATACGATATGGCGCGGAATTATATAATCATGGTCATCTATCTTCTATAGAAGGAAGTTCAATGAAAATCTTTACCGACTACGGAGCTGCCGGCAACGGCGTTCGGGATGATACTATCGAAATGCAGGCTCTGATAGACGCAAACCCGTCCTGGGAAGTTCTCGACGGGAATGGAAAGACGTATCGCATCACGGCGCCATTGAATATTCCGAACCAAAGCAGGTTTCTCGAAATCCGTAACCTGACCATCTTGGCGGACGGCGATATCGAGGTGTTTCGGCACGCCGCTGGAGCAACCGCAATTAATTACTTCTCTCTGACGCGCGCTTTGATACTGTGCGAATCGCACACGACCTTTGAAAGGCGCGTTGTCGACTTCAGCGCGATGTCATTCTCGAAGTTCGTCGATGTTTGGGTGAACGGCACGGCCGCAAAAACCATCTGTTTCTTCGGAGCGGGGGGCACAGGCTCATCGCCTTATTACAACAGTTTTGATCGCTGCTACATGGGCAATCTAGCAGCTGGCATCGTGTTCAATGACTCACTTACCGCAGCAGGTGGATGTAACAGCAACACCGTGACTGATTGTCGCATCCAGCCGGGCTCAGGGAATACTGGCGTTTATATCGGCGACAATTGCCAGAATATCCGTATTGAAAACACGACCTTTGAAAGCAATGGCGGAACTGGTATTTACAACTCCGGGCACGCGACATTGATCAGCGGATGCCGTTTCGAGTCGATGACCACCGGCATCACCTATACGGGTGGAGCATTCGCATGTACCGAATCCGGTAATTACTTCGACCCGCCAAACGGAAACCATCGGGCATTCTTCGGCGCTTCGGCAACCAGGAACATCGTGCTGAATGAAAATTCGCTGGCTTCAGGCCAGGCAACGCGATTCTATGGGGAGCTCTCCGTCAATGGCACCTATCACGTGGGGACCGAGCAGGTTCTGGAAGCGCGTCGGACTGGCTGGACTCCACCGACAGGGGCCTCCTCGCGCGCCAGCTTCGATCCCGGCACGGTGACACTTTCCGAGCTGGCGCAGCGGCTGAAGGCTCTAATCGATGACCTGCACAGCGACACCGGACATGGGTTGATCGGACACTAGCAACAGCCAAGTCTTGGCGCTCACAAGGCCGGGACGCCGTCCGGCGACACCGACGGTGTCGTAGGCGGGAGTAGAACCAAATCGGTCTCTATTCTGTATGCGCTGCCGAGAGGCAGCGCATACATGCTGTGTATATTAATCATGTTTCGCAAATTTTGGTTAGCCCTGGAAAGGCATGAGGAAGGGGTGGGGCCGGGATGGGGGTGGCGAGCATTTTCCCTGTTTCGGTAATCGATTGCTCGCGGGAGATTGCTCGTGCGTGGTTCCGCGGATGCGCCGGACTGGAACGCCATACCCGACCAACGCTCTGGTACGCGGTTCACCACATTGTTCCGCGTGGCGCGGGTGGTGGTCGAGAACGGCACGCAGCATCTATGCCTGATCCGCAACATCGGCGCGGGCGGGCTGATGCTGGAGACCTATGCGCCGTTCGCGCTGGGGACCGTGGTGCGGGTCGAGCCCAAGGGGTGTGAGCCGGTCACGGGCAAGATCTGCTGGGTCAAGGACCGCAATGCCGGCGTCGCCTTCGACGCGGCGATCGATGTCGCCGACTATCTCAACCTGAACCACCTGCCCGTCGAGCGCGAGACGCCGCGCGGACCCCGGCTGATGGTCGAGCGCCGGGCGCGGCTGCGCGTCGGGGCGATGTGGCATGTCGTCGACCTGATCGACCTGTCGCAGAAGGGGGCGAAGGTCCAGAGCGACCTGCCGATGGAGACGGACGCCGCGGTCGAGCTGGCGGTCGAGGGGCTGGACGCGCTGTCGGGCCGGGTCCGCTGGATGAAGGGCGACCGGGTGGGCATCGAATTCTCGACCGCGATCGCGCTCGCCGACCTTGCCGAATGGGCGCAGACCCTGCCTGGCGAACGCTGACGCGCGAGCGGCTTTCGCTGGCCCTGTCCGGCAAGCGGGCTATGAGGCGGGGATGAGGACGAACCCATGACCCCGCGCGAGCTGATCGATGTGGCCGAGGTGCCGGGCGGCGATCCGCTGCGGCTGTTCCGGCGCGGCGACGATTTCATGATCGTGCTCGATCGCAACGAGCTGATGTCGAGCCGGATGAGCGGATCGGAAGAGGCGCTGGCGGAGATGACGCTGGCGCGGCTGGCGGCGCCGGCTTCGGCGACGGTGCTGATCGGCGGGTACGGGATGGGCTTCACGCTGCGCAAGGCGCTGGCGCTGATGGGCCCGGGGGGCAAGGCGGTGGTCGCCGAGCTGGTGCCCAAGATCATCGACTGGGCGCGCGGGCCGATGGCCGAGCTCGCCGCCGGATGCCTCGACGATCCGCGCACCGAGGTGGTGATGGGCGATGTCGGCGCGGCGATCGCGCGTGGGCGGGGCGCCTATGACGCGATCCTGCTCGACGTCGACAATGGGCCGGACGGGCTGACGCGGCTGGCGAACGACCGGCTCTATACGTTCGACGGACTGCGCGCGGCGCGGGCGGCGCTGAAGCCCGGCGGGGTGCTGGCGGTGTGGTCGGCGGGGCCGGACCCGAAATTCGCGCGGCGGATGGGCGAGGTTGGATTTGCCGTCGAGGAAGTGGCGGTGCGCGCGCGCCAGAACGGCAAGGGACCGCGGCACGTGATCTGGTTTGGAAGACGCTAGTTTGATCCGCTGACGCGGATGCGGTGCCGGTTGGCGCCGCTCAAGCGCCGCGAGGCGACCACAGGAGACATCTTCATGAACTGGTTCGGACGGAAGTCCGGGCGCGATGCGTCGCGTCCGGTGTTGACGCGTGCGCATGGCGCGGCGGGCGTTCTGGGCGAATGGCCGCAAAGCTATGAGGCGCAGGTGCGCGAGGGCTATTGCGCCAACCCGGTGGCGCAGCGCGCGGTGAAGATCATCGTCGAGGGCGTGACCGACGCGCCGCTTGAAGCGTCGGCCCCGGCGCTGCTGGCGCTGGTGAAGGGGCGGTCGCAGGGGCAGGAACTGATCGCGACGCTGGCGGCGCAACTGCTGCTGCACGGCAACGCGTTCGTGCAGATCCTGGGCGATGGCGCCGGCGGGGTGGCGGAGCTGTTCGCCCTGCGGCCCGAGCGGGTGTCGGTGGAGACCGACGCGGGCGGCTGGCCCGCCGCCTATCGCTATCGGGTCGGTGGGAGCGTGAGCCGGATCGCGGCGGAGGATGCGGCGGGCCAGTCGCAGCTGATCCACCTGAAGGCGTTCAGTCCGGTCGACGATCACTATGGGCTGGGGTGTCTGGGCGCGGCGAGCGGCGCGGTGGCGATCCACAACGCGGCGACGCGCTGGAACAAGGCGCTGCTCGACAATGCCGCGCGACCGTCCGGGGCGCTGGTCTATGACCCAGGCGACGGCAGCGCGCTGGCGCCCGCGCAGTTCGAGCGGTTCACTGTCGTTCGAGGTGATCGCCGACGCGGGGCCGGTGGCGGCGGAGGCGATTGTCGACGCCGTTTCGGGCGGGCGGGTTTCCGGTGGCGATGCACTGGTGCCGATCAATGGCTTTTCCGCCTATGGCGGATCGCAGCGCGGCGTGATCGAACCGCTTGCCGATGCTCTGGGGGCTTGGCCGACCTTGGCCGGCGGCGTGAAGCTGCTGCGCGGGACCGGCGACGCGGTTGAGGTTGTGGATATCGGCGCGGGAACGGGGCTGGCGGGCGATCGCGCGATTGCGACCGCGGACCGGACGCCGCGACGGGTGACGTTGAGCCATTATGATCCGGCCCGCGACTATCAGGCCGGGGTACAGACCGCGACGCGGCCGGGCGCGGGATATCGGGACTCGATAATCGAACTGCCCGCCGCGCTTGCCGCCGAAGCGGCCAAGCAGCTTGCCGAAGCCGCGCTAGCCCGAGCCGATCAGCAGCGGGAGCGACGGATGGTGCGGGCCGGGTGGAACGCGCTGGGCGCACGCGTTCGGATCGCCGGAGAGCCGGGACAGTGGCGCGTCGTCGACTGGAACCTGGAGACGATGGCCGTGAAGTTGGAACTGGTGCGAATCGCATCGGCGCCGCTCCCCGCCCGAGCAACGCCGGGACGCGTGCTGCCTGCGCCCGATGACGTGGCGGGGACGACAATCCTGCATGCGTTCGAGCTACCGCATCTGGGCGAAGGCGCCCTGGCCGCGCCGCGCCTGTCGATCGCCGCGTGCGGCACCGGTGCCGGCTGGCGGCTGGCGGCTCTTGCGGTGAGCATCGATGGCGGCGCGCGTTGGGAACCTGCAGGCGTTACGGCCGCGTCGGCGGCTGCCGGAACCGTCGAGGATCCGGGCGGGGCTGCCGACTGCACAATTGTCGATCGTCGCAACGCGATCATCGTCGCGCTGGCGCATGACAAGATGATGCTGGCGGATGCGGACGATGCGGGGCTCGATGCGGGCGCGAATCTGGCACTGGTTGGCGGCGAGCTGCTTCAGTTCGGAGAGGCTGAAGCGCTGGGGAGCAATCGTTGGCGCTTGTCTCAACTGTGGCGCGGGCGTCGCGGCACGGAGGCGGCGGCCGGCACGGCGGTGGCGGGGGACCGGTTCGTTCTGATTGACCCCATGACACTCGCGACACGCGACGGGGTGGCGGGAATTGGCGCAACCGTGGCGATCCTGGGGACCGCGCCCGCCGATGGCGATGGCGTGGAGGTCGAGGCCCACCTTAGTGGCGCGTCGATCCTTCCGCCCGCTCCAGTTCACCTGCGAATCGAGACCTCAGCGGGCGGAGATGCGCGGATTCACTGGACGCGGCGCAGCCGCACCGGCTGGCGTTGGCAGGACGGAATCGAGGTACCGATGGGCGAAGAGGCCGAGCGGTATCGCGTGCGGATCATCCCCGCAGCGAGCGACGAACTGGTGGATATGGTGACCGTGACCGAACGGCCGCTGCCGGCCGGTCTTGCCGGACCGGTGCGAATCGAGGTTCGCCAAATCGGCGATCACGGCCTGTCGCCGCCCGCCTTGCTGACCCTTTAGAATTGGAGCAACGACCATGAGCGTAACCGCGCGATTCGCGCTGCCCCTGCTGTATCCCGGCCAGGCGCAGAAGGAACTGTTTCACAACGAAGCGCTGACGATAGCGGACGCGCTGATGCAGCCTTGCGTCGAAGCGATGGGAGGCAACGCGCCACCGGCCGCCCCGGCGGTGGGGCAATGCTGGATCGTTGGCGAATCGCCCACGGGAGAATGGGCGGGCGCGGCCCGGACGCTGGCGGTCTGGACCGCGGGCGGGTGGCGTTTCATCGCACCGCGCGAGGGCATGACCGCGTGGGTTTCGGCCGACGCGGTGGGCGCGCGCTTTACGGCGGGGGCGTGGCGAAACGGACGGCTGACTGCGACGCGGCTCGAGATTGACGGCGAGCCGGTGGTGGGTCCGCGCGAGCCGGCGATCGAGGATCCCGACGGTGGCGTTGTGGTGGATGTCGAGGGACGGACGGCGATCGAGGCGATCCTTGGAGCGCTCCGAAGTCACGGCCTGATCGACCCGCTCTGACTGTGACGTTCCGGCAACAGTCCCCTGATTTTGTTCGCTTGCGCGGAAACTTTCCGCACGGTAGGAAGTTAGCGCTGTCCGAAGTGGCAACCAAGAAAGGGGATTTATGATGCGGAAGCTTGCCGTAACACTGGCACTCGCTTCGACCGCGCTCGCAACGCCCGCCCTCGCCCGCGACAACGCGTGGTATGTGGGCGTCGAAGGCGGCGCGATGATCGTCGAAGATATCAGTTTCGACATCGGCGCGGCGACCGCTGCTGGCACCGTCGACCACAACTATGGCTGGGACGTCGGCGGCGTCATCGGCTACGATCTCGGTGCGTTCCGCATCGAGGCGGACGTCAGCTATCGTCGTGCAGGCGTCGATGCCTATCGTTCGACCCTGACCACGCCGGCCTACAATGCGGCCAATGCGCTGGTGAACGCGCCGGCTGGCAACTATGACTATGCTGGCGGCTCGTCGTCGGCGCTGAGCTTCATGGTCAACGGCCTGCTCGATTTCGGTGATGACGATGGCGTGCAGGGCTTCATCGGTGGTGGCGCGGGCGTGTCGCGCGTCAAGGCCGATTATGGTCTGAACACTCGCGGTTCGTTCCTCGACGATTCGGACACCGTGTTCGCGTGGCAGGTTCTCGCCGGTCTGCGTCAGCCGATCAGCGACAACATCGACGTGACGCTGAAGTATCGCTTCTTCAACGCCGACAACGTCAAGCTGGTCGACGTGACCGGCCGTCAGTTCGACGGTCGCTTCCGTTCGCACAGCATCCTGGGTGGCGTGACCTTCAACTTCGGCGAACCGGCAGCTCCGCCGCCGCCGCCGCCGCCGCCGCCGGTCGAGGTGCCGCCTCCGCCGCCGCCGCCGCCGCCGCCGCCGCCGCCGCCGACCCCTTGCACTCCTGGACCGTACATCGTGTTCTTCGAGTGGGATAAGTCGGACATCACGCCTGAGGCTGCCGGCATTCTCGACAATGCGATCTCGGCATACCAGAACTGCGGTAACGCGCAGGTCATGCTGGCGGGCCACGCCGACCGTTCGGGTTCGGCGAGCTACAACGTCGGTCTGTCGCAGCGCCGTGCGGACTCCGTGAAGGGGTATCTGACCGGTCGCGGCATCGCCGACGGCACGATCAGCACGGAAGCGTTCGGCGAAAGCCGTCCGCGCGTCGAGACCGCCGATGGCGTCCGCGAGCTGCAGAACCGCCGCGTGGAAATCACTTACGGTCCGGGTTCGGGCATGTAAGCCGCGCGGTCCGCTCCGCGGATCGACAAGAATTGGGGAGGCTGGGCAACCAGCCTCCCTTTTTCTTTGTGCGCAAGTTACGCCAAGGTCCGTGGTTCCGGTTGGTCAAGGATTCTGCCGGCAGTCATCGACTGCTGCCACTTCCTGACATTCCCCTGATGTAGCATCGTCATCGAATCCCCACGGAGCGACCATCGATGACCCTGACCGCCACCTGCCATTGCGGCGCCACCAAGATCGCGTTGCCGCATCCGCCGACCGAAGCGAAGCAGTGCAACTGCACCTATTGCTTCAAGACCGGGGCGATCTGGAGCTATTTTCCGCCCGACGCGATCACGATCCTGTCGGGTGAAGCGGACAAGATCTATTCCGCGAGCGGTGGCATGAACCAGCACCATTTCTGCGGCCAGTGCGGGAGCAGCAGCTGGGGCGATTCACCGGATTGGGCATCGGTGTACAATGCGGATGGGACGCCGAAGAACGGCGATCCGAACAGCTTCCCTTCCACCCGCATCGCCGCGATCAACATTCGTTTGATCGACGATTTCGATATTTCGACGGTGAAGATCGAGCAGGTCGACGGCCGTAACAGCTGGTGATCGCGACGGCCCCCGTCTTGAGAAAGCAGGACAGGGCGGCCAAGCTGAGCCGATGCCGATCTCTCCCTCCGTGCACGAAACCGACTCGGTTTCTGGCGATGCCATGTGCTTTGCGGCTGATGGCGCGGAGCGGCTCGACGGCGCGGCTCGGCTCGTGCTGGGAGAGATCGAACGCGCGATTGTGCCGCTTGCCCGCGATCGACCGGGCCTGCGGCTGTGGGGCGTTTCCGAACTGAATACATTGCTCGATCCAGTCGGCGCGATCGGCACGCTGATCGCGCCTTTCGCGGGCGCGGCAGCTCGCCCGGTGCGCGCAATATTGTTCGACAAGAACCCGGCAACCAATTGGTCGCTGGCCTGGCATCAGGATCGTACCATCTGCGTGCGCGAACGTCGGGATGTGCCCGGCTTTGGTCCGTGGACGGTCAAGTCCGGTCTGCTGCATGTCGCGCCGCCCTTCGACCTGCTCGAGCGGATGGTGACGATCCGCATTCATCTCGACGACGTATCCGCAGAGAATGCGCCCTTGCTGATCGCGCCCGGATCACATCGCTTCGGACTCGTCCGCGAGGAGGCGATCGACGCTGTCGTTGCCCGGTGCGGCGTTCATGTCTGCACCGCGCGCGCGGCAGACATCTGGGTGTATGCGACGCCGATCCTGCATGCGTCCGAAGCGGCACTGAATCCCGGGACTCGCCGTGTGCTGCAGGTCGACTATGCGGGCTTCGAGCTTCCGGCTGGCCTGCTTTGGTCAGGGATCTGATCGTCGCGGAGGTTTGAATTGCACCGCAGCGACGGACGCGCATGATGCGCGGCGAATGAAACACGAAACCTTTCACGTCCGGTCTTTTCGCGACGGCGCGATCATCGCCGTCGATGCGTGTTCGGGGCGTTCGTTCGCGCGTCACGCGCATGATGAGTACGGCGTCGGGTTGGTCACGCATGGCGCGCAGCGATCATGGAGCGGGCGCGGGCTGGTGGAAGCGGTCAAGGGTAATCTCATCACCGTGAACCCCGGCGAGTTGCACGACGGCGTTCCGCTGGGCAACGCGCGCTCCTGGTCGATGCTCTACTTTTCGCAGGCCGCTGTCGGTGCCGCCATCAGCGATCTTGAAGAGGGGCAGTGTACGCTACGCGAGCTGCATGCGCCCGTCGTGGACGATTCACGCCTCGCCCGGCTCTTTGTCGAGATCCGGCAGGCGATCGCGCGCGACGAGGAGAAGGAAGCGTTTGAAGAGCGGCTGCTGTCGCTCTTTGGGCATCTGTTGGGCATCGGTCTGACACCGATCGCCAATATTCCACATCGGTTGGCGCAGGTTCGCGAACGGATCGATGACAAACCGTCCGACCCACACGCCCTGGCCGATCTCGCGGCCTTGGCCGGTCTCAGCCGCTACCAGACGTTGCGGGCCTTCTCGCGGCTGACCGGACTCACCCCCCACAGCTATGTGGTGCAACGCCGCCTTGATGCCGTTCGAAGATCAATCCGCGATGGCTCGACGTTGGCGGACGCGGCTGCAGAGGCTGGCTTTGCCGATCAGAGCCACATGCACCGCAGTTTCGTTGTCCGTTATGGCTTCACGCCGGGCGCCTATGCCCAGGCCCATCGACGCCGTGCAATTTCGTTCAAGAAAGCGCCCTTGGATTCGCGCTAGCCCGGCACCGGCGCGAAGCGGAGGGCTGAGACGATGAGGAAGAAGGACCAGACACCGACAGAGGTGGTGATCCGGCGGTGTGATCTGGCCGACCTCGCTGAAACGCTCGCGATCATCAACGCCGCAGCGGAGGCGTATCGTGGCGTGATTCCGGCCGATCGCTGGCACGACCCCTATATGTCGAGCGATGCGTTGCTGTCCGAACTCAGCGATGGCGTGATGTTCAGTGGTTGCGTCGCGCACGGGCGGCTGATCGGGGTGATGGGCGTGCAGCGCCGGCACAATGTCGATCTCATCCGTCACGCCTATGTCCTGCCCGAGTGGCAGGGGCACGGCATCGGTTCAACGCTGCTCCGATACTTTTGCGACGACGTCGAACGGCCGATCCTGATCGGCACATGGGCGGCGGCGGACTGGGCGATCCGCTTCTATGAGCGGCATGGCTTCGCGCGCGTGAGCGAGCGCGATATCGCCCCACTTCTCGAAACCTATTGGAAGGTGCCAGCGCGGCAGGTCGCGACCTCGGTCGTTCTGACCTCGCCTGTGCTGTCGAGCGAAACGGTGGATAGCCTGATCGCCGAAGTTGCTGGCTGACCGGAGTAGATCCGTTAGCGCTCCGCGCTAAGCGCCGCCGCCAGCCAGTCTGGCATCAACGCATCGCCCAGTGCTTCGACCCGCCGATGCTCGACCATCAGGCCAAGGTCGGGATAGGCCGCTCGAGTGCGGTCACCCATCTCGCCCAGCGGCGCAACGACGAGGCGGCGGTTGATCTTGGCGCGCCAGTTCATCCGCGCGGTATTCTCCTGGCCGACATAGCACCCCTTGCCGAAGCTCACACCGTTGAGCTCGATCGCGTTGCATTCGAGCCAGAGCGTCTTGTCCTGGCCGAGTTCGGCGATGCCTTCGGTCACGCCAAGGCACAGGCGATGTTCGAGCCAGCCTATCGCGGCCTCGCCGCCCGCTTCTCCCAACCAGCGATAGCCAAGCGCCGCGAGGCGCGGATCGGCGAAACCCGTCCCGGCATCGGCCGACCAGTGGACGCCACCTTCGGCCGCTTCGATCACGATCGGCCGGCGCAGGCGATAGATCGACAGTCGCCGGATCAGCGCTTCGCGCTGTTCCATCTCGCAATCGATCAGGATCGCTTCCCCGTCATCCCACAGGATGAAGTCGAAGAGTGCCTTGCCCTGCGCGGTGAGCAACCCAGCCCATTGCGGCGCATCGGGCGCCACGGCGTTGAGATCCTGCGTTACAAGCCCTTGCAGGAAGCCGCGCACATCCTCCCCGGAAACGCGAATGAGGGCACGATCGGCGAGCAGGGTGGCCCGAACTTGGCTGGTCTCTGTCATGCCGAACAGGTAGGACGCCGGAAGCGACTGCAAAAGAGGCTGATATGGCGACCTTCGATCTCAAGCTCACCGGCGGCACGGTGCACCTGCCCGGCGGCCCCGCCCAGGTCGATATCGGCGTGCGCGACGGCAAGATCGTCGCGATCGGTGCCACCGGCGACGCCGGCGAGACGATCGACTGTACCGGCCTCGATATCCTGCCCGGCGTGATCGACAGCCAGGTCCATTTCCGCGAGCCGGGGCTCGAGGCCAAGGAAGACCTTGAATCCGGCAGCCGCGCCGCGGTGCTGGGCGGGGTGACCGCGGTGTTCGAGATGCCGAACACCAAGCCCAACACCGACACCGCCGACGCGGTGAACGACAAGCTCGCGCGCGCCAAGGACCGGATGTGGTGCGACCACGCCTTCTATGTCGGCGCGACCAACAACAACGCCGCCGACCTGGCCGAGCTCGAGCGGATGCCGGGCACCGCCGGGGTCAAGATCTTCATGGGCGCCTCGACCGGCGATCTGCTGGTGTCGGACGACGCCAATCTCGCGCGCGTGCTCGCTTCGGGCCATCGCCGCGTCGCGATCCATGCCGAGGACGAATTCCGCATGAACGATCGCGAGGGCGAGCGCGTCGCCGGCGATCCGTCCTCGCACCCGGTGTGGCGCGACGACGAAAGCGCGATCATGGCCACGCGCCGGATCCTGAAACTCGCGCGCGAGGCGCGGCGCCGCATCCACGTCCTCCACGTCACCACCCCCGCCGAGCTGGAGCTGCTCGGCCAGCATAAGGACATCGCGACGTGCGAGGTGACGCCCCAGCATCTGACGCTGGCGGGCGAGGACGCCTATCCGCGTCTTGGTACCTATGCCCAGATGAACCCGCCGATCCGTTCGGCCGCGCATCGCGACGGGCTGTGGCACTGGCTCAACCAGGGCGTGCCCGATGTGCTCGGCTCCGACCACGCCCCGCACACGATCGAGGAGAAGGCCAAGCCCTATCCGTCCTCACCCAGCGGCATGCCCGGGGTGCAGACGCTGCTGCCGCTGCTGCTCGACCATGTCGCCAAGGGGCGCACGACGCTCGCGCGACTGATCGATCTCACCAGCGCCGGGCCGCAACGCGTGTTCGGGCTGGTGGGCAAGGGCCGGATCGCCGCCGGCTATGACGCGGACTTCACCGTGGTCGATTTGAAGAAGCAGTGGACCGTCGAGGAAAGCTGGCTCGCCTCGCGCTGCGGCTGGTCGCCGTTCACCGGGGACCAGCTCACCGGCAAGCCGATCGGCACGATCATTCGCGGGCGTCAGGTGATGTGGGACGGCCAGCTCGCCAATGCCGCGCATGGTCGCCCGGTACGGTTCGAGGCGGTCGAGTTCGGTTGATCCAAGCCCCTTCCCTAAAGGGGAGGGCTACGTTCTTACTCCGCCGCGTCGGCCACCGCCTCGCGCTCGGCCTGCTGGCGCGCCCACATCTCGGCATAGACGCCGCGCAGTTCCAGCAGCTGGGCATGCGTGCCCTGCTCGGCGATACGCCCGGCCTCCAGCACCACGATGCGGTCGGCATTGACCACCGTCGATAGCCGATGCGCGATCACGATCGTGGTCCGTCCGCGCTCGATCGCCTCCAGCGTGTCGAGAATCTCCGCCTCCGTCCGCGAATCCAGCGCGCTGGTCGCCTCGTCCAGGATCAGGATCGGCGGATCCTTGAGCAACGTGCGCGCGATCGCGACGCGCTGCTTCTCTCCCCCGGACAGCTTCAGCCCGCGCTCCCCGACACGCGTGTCGTAGCCGCTCGGCATGCTCTCGATGAACCCGGCGATCGCCGCGCCGCGTGCCGCCGCCGCGACCTGCTCGGGCGTGGCGCCTTCGCGGCCATAGGCGATGTTGTAGCCGACCGTGTCGTTGAACAGCACCGTGTCCTGCGGGACGATGCCGATCGCGGCGCGCAAGGATGCCTGCGTCACCTGGCTGATATCCTGTCCGTCGATCGTCACCCGCCCGCCGGTAAGGTCGTAGAAGCGATAGAGGATGCGTGCGAGCGTCGACTTGCCCGCACCCGATGGCCCGACCACGGCGACCGTCTGGCCCGGCGCGATGACCAGATCGATGCCCTTCAGGATGTCGCGCTCGGCATCATAGCCGAAATGCACATCCTCGAACCGCACCTCGCCCCGTGACACCTGCAGCGCGGCGGCGCCGGGCGCATCCTTCACCTCGGCATCGGTATCGATCAGGTCGAACATCGCGCCCATGTCGATCACGCCCTGGCGGATCGTGCGATAGACCCAGCCGAGCATGTCGAGCGGACGGAACAGCTGGCTCAGCAGTGTCGAGACGAACACGACGTCGCCCGCGGTGAAGTCGCCCGAGGACCAGCCCCAGGCGACCACCGCCATCCCAGCGCCCAGCATCACATTGGTGATCAGCGACTGGCCCATGTTGAGCCAGGCGAGCGAGTTCTCGCTCTTCACCGCCGCCTTGGCATAGGCGTCGACGGCAGCCGAATAGCGGTCGGCCTCGCGCTTCTCGGCGTTGAAATATTTCACCGTCTCGAAATTCAGCAGCGAATCCACTGCGTGCGCGACCGCGCCGGTGTCGAGGTCGTTCATCTGCTCGCGCAGCTTGGAGCGCCAGTCGGTAATCCAGCGCGTGAAGGCGATGTAGATGATGACCATCGCCATGGTCGACGCGACCAGCCACCAGCCGAACTTGCTGCCGAAGATCTGCAGCACCAGCGCGAGTTCCAGGATCGTCGGGGCGATGTTGAAGAGCAGGAAGTAAAGCATCGAATCGATGCTCTTGGTGCCGCGTTCGACCACCTTGGTGACGGCACCTGTGCGGCGCTCGAGGTGGAAGCGCAACGACAGCTGGTGGAGGTGGCGGAAGGTGACGATGGCGAGCCGCCGCGTCGCGTCCTGCCCGACCTTCTCGAACACCGCGTTGCGCAGATTGTCGAACAATGTGGTGAACAGCCGCGCGGCGGCATAACCGATGACCATCAGGATGACGAAGGTCACCACGCCGCGGTCGTTCAGCGCCATGCTGTCGACCGCAGCCTTGAGCGCATAGGCCGCGCCATAGACCTGGACCACCTTGGACAGCAGCACCAGCAGCAGCGCGCCGATGATGCGCGCCTTCAATCCCGGCATTCCGACGGGCCAGAGATAGGGGAGGAAGCGTCGGAGCGTGGCGAACAACGGGCGTTCGCCGCCGGTGGAAGCGGTCTGTGGCGGCATGGGCGCCAATCTGGGGCTGCCAGGCCCCGGATGCAACAAAGCTCCACCGCCATCCGTTATGATGGCGAGGAGCGAGACGATGGAACCCGTTTTCTACGTAATGGCGATCCTTGGCTGCGGCGACGATCAGTCGCAATGTCGCGAGGCGCGGGTCGAGCCGGTCCGGTATGAGAGCGCGGCGCACTGCCAGGCCGCGATGACGCAGGTACTCCCCCGCCACGCCGATCTGTCCTTCCCGGTAATCGTTGCCGCGTGCCAGCGCCGTGGCGAGCAGATGGCGCGCACCGAAACGCGGGTGCCGCGCGGTTAGGGGTTTTTGCGCGTTCCGTGATAATCTCCCTCCCCGACAGGGGAGAGCGCGATGCGAAAGTTCCTCGGGATTCTGGCAGGCCTCGCCGCGTTGATCGCGGTCGTGTGGATCGCCGAAGCGATCGGCCACAGTATCTGGCCGCCGCCGCCCGGCCTGAACCCTGCCGATCCCGCCCAGCTTGCCGGGCTGATGAGTCAGATTCCGCTGCCGGCAAAGGTCGCGGTGGTGGTCGCGTGGTTCCTGGGCGCGCTGGCCGGAGCCTGGGTGGCGAACCGGATCGCGCGCTGGCCGAGCGCGGGCTGGATCGTCGTCGCGATCGGCATCGCCTTCGGGGTGGCGACCCTGTTCGTGATCCCGCATCCGCTCTGGATGCAGATCGCAGCGGTGGCGGCGCCCCTGTCAGGCGGGTGTATCGGCTCACGGCTGTCGGTTTGGCCCGCCTGAGGGTTCAGCAGCGTACGATGGGCAGCGCCCACAGGATCTGATCGCGCAACAGCGCTTCAAGCTCCTCCGCGCCGGCATTGTGCGCGGCGGCGCGTTTGCGCAGCAGGGTGAGCAAAAGATCCGCGCGGCTCGCGGGCGGGGCGGGGGCTGCACGGCCCTTCGCGAGCGCGCGGGAGAGGTTAAGCGATAACGCGGTCATACCGATCCCCGTTATGCGTCGTTCCCATTTCCGGGCCGTCGCCGAACGCGGTTAACGCGGCCGAAGCCAAAGGTCCGCCGGACGTGGAGCTGGGGGATAGAGGCGGGCGCGGAAAGCGGCTTGCGGCAACGCGCGCGCCAGCCAGCCGAGCTTCTGCCAGTTGCTGGTCGCGGCGCGATGGTCCCAGGCATGCCCGCCGCGAGCCACCACTTCGCGCGCGATGCCGCCATAGATTCCGGTCGCCGCCAGCACCGCCCAGGCGGAGCGGAAGCCGAGCGCTGGGGTCCCGTGTCGCGCGCTCGCGCCATAGGATTCGGCCATGTCTCCCAGCCATTTCGCGATGACGACAAGCCGCGGCCGGAAGGGCGGCTTCATGTGCTGGCCCGGCGGGATATCCATCTCGACCAGCCAGTCGACGGGCAGATAGCAGCGGCCGATGCGGTCGTCGGCCTCGATATCGCGCGCGATGTTGGCGAGCTGGAACGCGATGCCGAGATCACAGGCGCGGTCGAGCGTCGCCTCGTCCCTGGGATCGACCCCCATCACCACCGCCATCATGCACCCGACCGCGCCCGCGACATGGTAGCAATAGCGCAGCAGATCGTCCTCGCTGCGCGGGAACCACCCCTTTGCGTCGAGCGCGAACCCCTCGATCAGGTCGTGGACGAAGCGGTGCGGCAGGTCGATTTCCCGCGCGACGATCCCTAGCGCGTCGAACGCCGGATCCCCCGTCGCTTCCCCCGCCAGCGCCGTGCCGGTCAGGTTGCGGATCTGTGCCAGCCGCGCCGCCGGGTCGGTGACCGGCTTGGCATCGTGCCCCAGCTCCTGTCCATCCGCGAGATCATCGCACGCACGGCACCAGGCGTAGAGCAGCCAGGCCCGCTCGCGCGTCGCCGGATCGAAGATCTGGCTCGCCATCGCGAAGCTGCGCGATCCGCGCGCGATACTGTCCTGCGCCGCCGCGACCACCAGGGCGCGGCTGGGCGGGCTCACAGGTCCTTGCTGCCGATCTGACCGATCGTCGTCGCGGGGACGTGCGCGGCCATCTTGTCCAGCAGACCGTCGAGTTGATCGTCGATGATCAGCAGCCCCTGGTGCTGCGGCCGCAGAAACCCGACTTCCCCCATCGTCTTCACGAACGCGATCAGCCCGTCATAGAAGTTGGCGGTGTTGAGCAGGCCCACCGGCTTGGCGTGATAGCCGATCTGCGCCCAGCTCATCGCTTCCCACAGCTCATCCATCGTCCCGGTGCCGCCGGGCAAGGTGATGAAGCCGTCCGAAATGTCGGTGAAGGCCTGTTTGCGCTCGTGCATCGTGCGGACGATGTGCAGCTCGGTGCAGCCGCGATGCGCCACCTCGGCATCGACCAGCGCCTGCGGGATCACGCCGATCACCTCGCCGCCCGCCTCCAGCGCCGCGTCCGCCACCGCGCCCATCAGCCCCAGCCGCCCGCCGCCATAGACCACGCCGATCCCGCGCTCGGCCAGGGTGCGGCCGACGAAGCGGGCATTCTCGACATAGACGGGGTCGCTCGGCGTGGCCGAGCCGCAATAAATGGCGAGACGCTTCAGGGGAATCATGGTTGCTCCAGCATGAGCGTGGCGGTGGCTTTCGCGCTACCGACCACGCCGGGAATGCCCGCGCCCGGATGCGTGCCGGCGCCGACGAAATAGAGGTTGTCGATCGATGGGTCGCGGTTGTGCGCACGGAAATAGGCGCTCTGCGACAGGGTCGGCTCCAGGCTGAACGCGCTGCCCAGATGCGCGCCAAGATCGTCGCGGAAATCGCTGGGCGCGTAGCTGAACTTGGTGACGATCCGCTCATGGATGTCGGGGATCAGCCGCCGCCCGACCTCGTCGAGGATACGCTTCTCCAGCACCGGGGCGATATCGCTCCAGTCGACCGGGAACTTGCCGAGATGCGGCACCGGCGCGAGCGCGTAGAAGGTCGAATGGCCCTCCGGCGCCAGGCTGGGATCGGTCACGGTCGGGTGGTGGAGATAGAGCGAGAAGTCCTGGCTCAGCACGCCATGGTCGTAAATGTCCTCGAGCAGGCCCTTATAGCGCGGGCCGAACAGGATCATGTGGTGCGGGATGCCCGGCCAGGTGCCCTTGATCCCGAAATGGACGAGGAACAATGAGGGCGAGAAGCGCTTCTTCTCGAGCCGCGCCGCGGTGCGCTGCGCGCTGCGTGAGGTTTTGAGCAGGTCGCGATAGCTGTGGATCAGGTCGGCGTTGCTCGCGATCGCATCGGCCTCGAACCGCTCGCCGCTCTTCGTCACCACCGCTGTCGCGCGCTCGCCCAGCGTCTCGATCTCCGCCACCGGATCGCCGAGCCTCAGCACCCCGCCCAGCCGCTCGAACAGCCGCACCATCCCCGCGACCAGCCGGTTGGTGCCGCCGATCGCGCACCATACCCCGCTGTCGCGCTCAAGCTTGTGGATCAGCGCATAGATGGCGCTGGTCGTCATCGGATTGCCGCCGACCAGCAGCGTGTGGAACGACAGCGCCTGGCGCAGCTTTTCGTTCTTCACGAACGACGACACCATCGAATAGACGCTGCGCCACGCCTGGTATTTCGCCAGATGGGGCGCCGCCTTGATCATCGATCTGAAGTCGAGAAACGCCACATGGCCGAGCTTCTCATAGCCCTCGCGGTACACCCCCGCCGAATAGTCGAGGAAGCGGCGATATCCGGCGATGTCGGCGGGATCGAGCTTGGCGATCTCGCTGGTCAGCACCGCATCGTCATTGGTGTAGTCGAAGCTGGTCCCGTCGACCCAGTTGAGGCGGTAGAAGGGGTTGACCGGTGCCAGCGTGACGTCGTCGGCCATGCGATGGCCCGACAATGCCCACAATTCCTCCAGCGCCTCGGGCGCGGTGATCACGGTCGGCCCGGCGTCGAAGGTGAAGCCGTCCTTCTCCCAATAGTAAGCGCGGCCGCCGGGCTTGTCCCGCGCCTCGACCAGCACGGTATCGACCCCCGCGGATTGCAGCCGGATCGCGAGCGCCAACCCGCCGAACCCCGCACCGATGACGACTGCCCGCTTCACATGGTTCCCCTGATCGCCTGCCAGGCGCGTCCGATCGGCACCGGCGGTTTGCCCGCCAGCACCCGTGCGCGATCCAGCAGGCTCGACTGGCCCGCATAGAAGCGTGCGATCAGCCCCGCGTCCAGTCGATAGAAGCGTTCGAGGATACGATAACGCGCTTCCGGCTCGGCGGCGCGGAACAACATGGCGGAGAGGATGCGGTAGAATCCGCGCTTCTGCCACTGGCGCCGGGCATGGCCATAGGTCAGCTCGTGCAGCGCGGTGCCGTCGAGATTGGTCGCATCGGCGACCAGCCGCGCCAGTCGCACCGCATCGGGCAGCGAATAGCCGGTGACCGGGTGGAACAGTCCGGCGCGCATCCCGCCCTTGGCGACGCGATTGCCGCCCGACCGCCAATATTCCTCGAAATCCCCGCCCATCGCGACCGGCAACACGCCGGTTTCCTCGCGCGGCACCGCCTCGACGGCGATGTTGCGCGCGCGCGTCCAGGCGTCGATCCGCTGGCGCAGTATGTCGGCATCGATCTCCGGCGTATCGCTGTAATAGGTATCCTCGACGAACAGCCGCGTCGGTGAGAAGGGCAGCGCATAGACGAAGCGATAGCCGTCGAGCTGCGCGACCGTCGCGTCCATCACGATCGGGCGCTTCAGATCGTGCGGCTCGGCCAGCGCCAGCTCCTGGCCCAGGAACTTCTGCCAGCCCAGGTCGAGCTTGGAGAGGTCGCCCGGTCCCCGGCAATCGATCACCCCGCCCGCCTCGACCCGGTCGCCATCGGCCAGCACCACCGCGCGCGCGCTGGCGCCCAGCACCTTGCGCCCGCTCATGACAGCGCCCTCGGGACAGGCGGCGCGCACCACCCGGTCGAACCGCTCGGACTCGATCGAGTAATAGGGCGCCTTCAGCGTGCGGGCATGCTCCGGAAAGGCCGCGTCATAGCTCGCCCAGCCATAGGAAATCAGCGGCGCGACCAGCCAGCGATCGGCGGCCGCGATGTCGCTGGCGAAGAAGGACCACAGGTGATCGCCGCCCAGTCGCTCGCCACCCTCGATGATGCGCAGGTTGAGGTCGGGACGTTGCTTGCGCAGGGCGAGGGCGATGAGCCCGCCGGCAAGCCCGCCGCCGACAATGGCAAGGTCACAATGGTGGATGGCTGGCATCGCCGCCGCTTACGGGGCAGGGGCAGCACCCGCAACCCCGCTAGGCGGCGGCTTGCGATCAGGCGGCCTTGAGCAGCGGCATTTCCGCGGCCATCGCGCGGGCCACCGACGGGCGCTTGCGCAATTGGGTGCGATAGCCGAGCAGCACCGGCCACGCGGCGATGTCGACGCCCGCGGTCTCGCACCAGTTGAGCACGCTCAACAGATAGGCGTCGGCAACGGTGAAGGTCGCGCCCAGATGCGCGCGATCCACTAGATGCTCCGACAGGACCTTGAACGGCTTGGCGACCCGGCCAAGTGCGGCCTGCTTGTCGGCATCGCTCGATTCCTTGGCGAACAGTGGCGCGAACACCGCCTTGTGCACCTCGGTGCTCACGAAATTCAGCCACAGCTGCATCCGGTAGCGTTCCTCGCTGAACAGCGCCGGGGCGAGCACGCCCTCCTCGGCATTGTCGGCGAGATATTGCAGCACCGCCGGCCCCTCGGTCAGCGTGATGCCGCTCTTGGTCTCCAGCGCCGGGACATAGCCCATCGGGCTGATGTCGAGGAAATCGCCGCCATCGGGGAGCTTCCGGCCGGGCAGCACCTGGACGAAATCGGCGTCGAGTCCCGCTTCCTCGACCGCGATGCGTGAGGCGAGCGAACAGGCGAAAGGGGTGAAGTAAAGCTTCATGGCACGACTCCCTGGGGTTGATTTTTGTACTGTCTCGCATGAATATCGAGTCGGTCAAGGAATTTTATGCAAGATAGTACAAAAAGGCCCGATGAAGCGAAAAGACGAGGCCGGCCCCGCGCGTTCGATCCCGACACGGCGCTGAAGGCCGCGGCCGAGCGGTTTCGCGCGGGCGGCTATTCGGGCACCTCGCTCGACGAACTTGCGGCGGCGACCCGGCTCAACCGACCCAGCCTCTATTCGGCGTTCGGCGACAAGAAGGCGCTCTACCTCGCCGCGCTCGATCGCACGCACGCCCGGGCCGAACGCGGCTTTGTTCGGTTGGGCGAGGCGGATCTGCCGGTGCGTGGGATGCTCGAAACCATGCTCGGCGCGGTGATCGACGGCTTCCTCACCGGCGACGACGGCCCTGCCGGATGCCTGTTCATCAGCACCGCCGCGACCGAATCGGTGATCGATTCCGATGTGCGCGCGCGGATCGCCGATTTCCTGACGATGGAGGACGTCCAGGTCGAACGTCTGCTGCGTCAGGCGGGCGGCACCGCGCCCGAGGTCCAGGCCCGGGTGGTCACCGCGATGATCCATTCCCTGAGCGTCCGTGCCCGTGCCGGTGCGTCGCGCGCCGAGCTCGACCGCGCCGCCAAGGACTGTATCGACCTGATCGCCCCGGCCTGAACCGCGCCTCGACCGTCACCCCGGCCTTGTGCCGGGGTCCACGCATCCGAACCGGAGACCCTTCAGCCTCTTGTCCGTCGCCTGCCGCCCGGTGGATCCCGACACAAGGCCGGGGTGACGGCTGGGTGCTTCTCCAGGCGAGCATCTAGTCGCCAGCATCGGCGCATGGCATAGCCATCCGCGATGGGGGGCATCGGCATTCAAACCACTCGCGCCGCGCGCGGCACGCAGCTGCCGACGCTGTTCACGCTGTTCCTCGCGATCGATCTGGTGATCGCGTTCGCGGTGACGCTGTTCCTGATGGATCGCCCGCCGATCTGCGAATGCGGCAGCATCAAGCTGTGGCATGGCGTGGTCCATTCGAGTGAGAACAGCCAGCACATCGCCGACTGGTACACGTTCAGCCACATCATCCACGGCTTCCTCTTCTATGGCCTCGCGCATCTCGTGCTGCGCGGCCCCGCCCGCCGCTGGGCATTGCCGCTGGCGGTCGGACTTGAGGGCGGGTGGGAGCTGCTCGAGAATTCCCCGATGATCATCGACCGCTATCGCGAGGCGACGATGGCGTTCGGCTATTCGGGCGATTCGATCCTCAATTCGATCGCCGATATCGGCTGGATGGCGGCGGGCTTCTGGCTCGCGGCGAAGCTGCCGGTGCGCGTGACCATCGCGCTCGCGCTGGCGTTCGAGGCGATGACCCTGTTGCTGATCCGCGACAATCTCACCCTCAACGTCCTGATGCTCGTCTGGCCGGTCGAGGCGATCAAGACATGGCAGGCGGCGGGGGGATTGTTGTAGGATCGGGGCGTGCTGGCCGCCGTCCTCCTCTCCGCGCTCGCGATGACGCTGATCGTCGGGGTGCGCTATCTGATCGTTTCGGGGGCATTCGCCTGGGCGACGCGGCTGCGGCACCCCGGCCTCTATCGCGGCCTCGACGCGCAGATGCGGCGGGAGATCGGCTGGAGCCTCGCCAGCGCCGCCATCTATGGCGTGCCCGCGGGGATCGTCGCCTGGGGCTGGCAGAATCGCGGCTGGACGCGGATCTACACCGACGTCTCGGTCTTTCCGCTCTGGTACCTCCCGCTCTCGGTGCTGCTCTATCTCGTGGCGCACGATACATGGTTCTACTGGACGCATCGCTGGATGCATCGCCCGGCGTTGTTCCGCGTCGCGCACGCCGTCCACCACGCCAGCCGGCCTCCGACGGCCTGGGCGGCGATGAGTTTCCACCCGATCGAGGCGCTGACCGGCGCGGTGGTGATCCCGGCGCTGGTCTTCCTGATCCCCATTCATGTCGCCGCTTTGGGCGTTGTGCTGGGGATCATGACGGTTATGGGTGTGACCAATCACATGGGGTGGGAACTCTTCCCCCGTGCGATGTGGCGGGGGCCTTTGGGGGCATGGCTGATCACGGCCAGCCATCATCAGCGGCACCATGAACATTATGGGTGCAATTATGGCCTCTATTTCCGGGTCTGGGATCGGTTCTGCGGCACGGACAAGGGGCTCGGCGATTTCGCGCGCGGCCATACTCGCGCTGGCCGTGCCGCTTCTGCCGGCCGCGTCGCCGACGGCTAGTCTCGAGATCGACGTTCAGAAGCTGCGCTCGCAAAAGGGCGTGCTGCGCATCTGCCTTACCGCCCGAGCGCAAAGCTTCCCCGATTGCAAGAACGACGCGCAGGCGGTGACCCGCTCGGTGCCCGCGACCCAGACTGTCGTGAAGTTCGAGGGGCTGGCGCCGGGCAATTATGCCGCCGCGATCATCCATGACGAAAATGGCAATGCCAGGCTCGACACGCTGATGGGCATCCCGCGCGAGGGGTTCGGGTTCAGCCGCAACCCCGCGATCGGCTTCGGCCCGCCCAAATTCGACGCGGCGCGTTTCGCGGTCGGCGATACCGGCGCGCCGCAATCGGTTCGGATGCGTTACCTTCTGTAATAACTTGTTTTGCATCCATTTGTACGATGCGGCGTTGCTTTCCTGAAACAGTTCCGGGAAGCTCCCTTTATGCGTATCGCCTTGCTCGCTCCGCTCTTGGCGGCCACCTCGCTGGCCACCGTTCCCGCTTTCGCTCAGGATGCGGACGGCGCGCGGCAAACCGGTGAGGGTCAGGCCGACGCCGCGCCTCCGGCGGTCGCGCAAGCCGCCGAAGAGGGCAAGGCACGGCTGTCGATCGGTGCGGGCGTCGCCTATTTCCCCGATTATGAAGGGTCGAACGATCACACCTGGTCGCCGATTCCGGCGGTTCAGGGCACGATCGCCGGGATGAGCATCACGCTGCTCGCCAACCGCGTCAGCCTCGACCTCGTTCCCAACGCCACCGGCCCGGGCTGGGACTTCCAGCTGGGGCCGGTCGCGGTTCTCAACCTCAACCGCGTGAAGCTCAGCGCGGTCGAGGATGCCCGGGTCAGGGCGCTGGGCAAGGTCGATACCGCGCTCGAACTGGGCGGCTATATCGGGATCGGCCGGACCGGCGTGATCACCAGCGACTTTGACAAGCTCTCGGTCACCTTGAGCTATCGTCACGACGTGACGGGCGTCCACAAGGGCGGCGTCTGGACCCCCACGATCAACTATATGACGCCGCTCAGCACCAAGACCCTGGTCGGCCTGTTCGCCACCTCGGAATTCGCGGACGACGACTATGCCCGCACCTATTTCGGCGTAACCCCTTCGGGC
The DNA here is from genome assembly GCF_059415525.1 of Sphingomonas sp. GW821-FHT10C01. Lineage (NCBI taxonomy): Bacteria > Pseudomonadati > Pseudomonadota > Alphaproteobacteria > Sphingomonadales > Sphingomonadaceae > Sphingomonas > Sphingomonas sp. GW821-FHT10C01. Next base: position 349,480 of record NZ_JBWKNK010000001.1, read on the forward strand.
AGCGTCGCCAGCGGCCTTCCGGTCTTCATGCCCAGGGGCGGACAGAAGAACGTCGCCATGGGCGGCATGTTCACCGTCGCGCTGACCGGGGATCTGACCAAGGGCCTCGCGCTGGTCACGGGCTTCAGCTACTCCAGGATCCTCGGCGACTTCGCCGACAGCCCGCTCGTCAGCATCGCCGGATCGCGAAACCAATGGACCGGCGGCGCGGGGCTGGCGCTGACCTTCTGAGCGAAGATGTTGCTTTGGCCTAGGGCGCCTTGGCCTTGCGGAAATCATGCACGAACAGCCCCGGCTTGCGGCTGTCGAACTGCGCTTCGAGCGTGCACGACTTGCTGTTGCGCTTCCTGCAATTGACTCGCGCCGCGTCCTTCGCGCGCTGCGCCGATGTTTCGGCGGTGGCGCCGCCATCGCCGCCATCCATCTGATAGGCCTGGATGAACCCGTTTCCGCTCCACGCATTGGTTTCGCATTTGCGTGACGTGGCATCGGTGCACGCCTTGATCGCGGCGTCCGTCGCCGCGGCGAGGTTGCGATGGCCGCTCACGATATAGAGCTTCCCGTCATAGCCGTCGGTGCCGGCGACCCAGGCCGAAACCGCATAGAGCTTGCGCGCCGAGGCACCGGGCGAGCGCCGGTTGGTGCTCGACCGGATCGTCGCGATCACCTCGCACGGCAGCAATTGCTTGGCCGAGCATTCGGCCAGCACCTTGTCGCGTTCCGCGCCGCCGTCGCCGAGCCACCCCTTGAACAGGTCGCCGCCCCGGTCGCGGATGATCGCCATCGACGAATTCGACCAGGTGCCCGGGGACGCGCAACCGCCGCCCATCACCCGGTTGCATGCGTCGAGCGCGCCGCGCTCGGCGATGTTGTTGCCGCTGACGTAGTTGCCGTCGACCCAAACGTCGGCGGCATCGGCATGCCAGGCGAGCGCGGCATAGCTGTTGACCGGCCCGCTGGGTGCCGACGGCGCGGAGCCGCCGCTATCGTCGCGCACGCACAGCGGGAAGGATGGATTGGTGGGGCCGCCCGGCGACATGCCCACCATCCGCTCGCCGGGGCCGGCGCCGTTGCTGCCGCCGCTGCACGGAAAGGCCTGTGCGTGTGCCTGCGCCGGCCAAAGCAGCCAGGCCAGCGCGGTCGCCAGCATCAGACCAACCCGGCGCATCTCGATCATCTGCATCATGTGACCCCTCCAGTTGCGGCCATTAGGACTCGCTGCGGCCGGCCTGTCCACGGGCAAATCGCCCGCTGGACCTTTCCCGCCCCGGCCCCTAATGTCCGCCCATCCCCGGGGGAGCGCCGATCCGCGCTTGAGAGGGTGGCAGGAGCCACCGACCCGCTGAACCTGATCCGGTTGACACCGGCGTAGGGAGTGGGCGGCTTTCACCCGAAAACCGTATGCTCCCGCCTGAGGAGCATGACGAATGGCCGATATCCCCGCCCGCACCGAGCTGAAGGTCACCACCGGCCCGATCCGCGGCAGCAAGAAGATCCATGTCGGCCCGCTCGGCGTCGCGATGCGCGAGATTCATCTCGAGCCGTCCTCGGGCGAGCCGCCGCTGCGCGTCTATGACTGCTCCGGCCCCTACACCGACCCGGAAGCCCGGATCGACATCATGGCCGGCCTGCCCGAGCTGCGCCGCGACTGGATCCGCAATCGCGGTGATGTCGAGGAAGTCGACCAGCGCGAGGTCCGCCCCGAGGATAACGGCCAGCTCGGCCCCGACCGCTCGGGCGGTGTCCAGCCCTTCCCCAATGTCCGCAAGCGCGTCCTCCGCGCCAAGCCCGGCGCCAATGTCAGCCAGATGTACTATGCCCGCCGCGGCATCATCACGCCCGAGATGGAATATGTCGCCACCCGCGAGAATCTCGGCCGGGAGATGCTCAAGGAGTATGTCCGCGACGGCCAGGACTGGGGCGCCTCGATCCCCGACTATGTCACCCCCGAATTCGTCCGCGACGAGGTCGCCCGCGGCCGCGCGATCATCCCCAACAACATCAACCACCCCGAATCCGAGCCGATGGCGATCGGCCGCAACTTCCTGGTCAAGATCAACGCCAATATCGGCAACTCCGCGGTCGCCTCCGACGTCGCCCAGGAAGTCGACAAGATGGTGTGGGCGATCCGCTGGGGCGCCGACACGATCATGGACCTGTCGACCGGCCGCAACATCCACGACACCCGCGAATGGATCCTGCGCAACTCGCCCGTCCCCGTCGGCACCGTGCCGATCTACCAGGCGCTCGAAAAGGTCGGCGGCATCGCCGAGGACCTGACCTGGGAGATATTCCGCGACACGCTGATCGAGCAGGCCGAGCAGGGCGTCGACTATTTCACGATCCACGCCGGCGTGCGCCTGCCCTATATCCCGCTCACCGCCAAGCGCGTCACCGGCATCGTCAGCCGCGGCGGCTCGATCATGGCGAAATGGTGCCTCAGCCACCACCGCGAGAGCTTCCTCTACGAGCATTTCGACGAGATCACCGAGATCTGCAAAGCCTATGACATCGCCTATTCGCTCGGCGACGGCCTGCGCCCCGGCTCGATCGCCGACGCCAATGACGAGGCGCAGTTCGCCGAGCTCTACACGCTGGGCGAACTGACCAAGCGCGCCTGGGAACAGGACGTCCAGGTGATGATCGAAGGGCCGGGCCATGTCCCGATGCACAAGATCAAGGAGAATATGGACAAGCAGCTGCAGGCCTGCGGCGAGGCGCCCTTCTACACCTTGGGGCCGCTCACCACCGACATCGCGCCGGGCTATGACCATATCACCAGCGGCATCGGCGCCGCGATGATCGGCTGGTACGGCACGGCGATGCTCTGCTACGTCACGCCCAAGGAGCATTTGGGTCTCCCCGACCGCGACGACGTCAAGGTCGGCGTGGTGACCTACAAGCTCGCCGCCCACGCCGCCGATCTCGCCAAGGGCCACCCGGCTGCCAAGATGCGCGACGACGCGCTGTCACGCGCCCGCTTCGAATTCCGCTGGCGCGACCAGTTCAACCTGTCGCTCGATCCCGACACGGCCGAAAAGTATCACGACCAGACCCTGCCCGCGGAGGGCGCTAAGACCGCGCATTTCTGCTCGATGTGCGGCCCCAAATTCTGCTCGATGAAGATCACCGCCGAAGTGCGCGAATTCGCCGCCAAGCAGAATGCCCCGGTCGAAACCTTCGTCGCCGCCGAGGAAGCCGAAGCCGGCATGGCCGCGATGTCGAAGCTCTACCACGAGACCGGCCGCGAGCTGTACATGGGCCAGGGCGACCGCGAACACGATTGACGCGGCACCGGCTTGACCGGCGCCGGGCAACCCTCGATCCTCCACGGGCATAGCTTGCCCGTGGAGGATCGATGCCCCTGTTTGCCCTGGCCCTTGTCGTCGCAACTCCCGGCATCCTGCTCGCGGGCGATACGCTGAAGGCCGAATGCGAGCGGGCGGCGAAACTCCATACGCTTCTGGTGCTGGCCGCGATGAACGAGGGGCCGATGGATTGCGGCGACGGCAGCGGCCACCCGATGCCTTGCGACGCCAACGACACCCCCGAGCAGAAACAGGCTCAGGCTCGCCGCTGGGAAATCCGCAAATATCAGGCGGCCGGCTATGAGGCGGCTGCCAATGCCTGCACCGAATGGCGTGCCGATCCCAAGTCCCCGGCCCGCCGCGACGCGGCGCTCGCGACCATTGCCGAGGCGCGGTCGCGCGATAAGGGCACGCCGCCGCTCCCGCAGAATTGAGCGCGCCGGGGAGTCATCTCCGAAACGGACCGGCTTGCCGCCATTCTCGATGCGAAGGCCGTTAGCCTTCCCGCATTTGGGGGAGGAATGGCGATGCGGTGGGGACGATTGGGGCTGGCGCTCGCCGGCATGCTGCTCGCGCTGGGCGCGCTGATCCTCATGTCCGCGGCGATGGCGCAGGAGAGGGATGCCGCACCCGCCGCCCCCGATTTCACCACCGTCACCACCAAGGCCGCCGCCAACCGCCTCGTCCGCGAAGGCGGGCTGGTGAAGATCCACCTCTTCCCCACCGAACTCGGCGGCCCGGCGAAGGATCGGCACAATATCGTCTACGTCACCCCCGAAGCGGCCGAGGCCCGCTCGCTGCTGATCAGCGTGCTCGAAAGGGACGTGGAGGAAGGGGCGATCGACCAGATGCGCATCGTGCCCGACTATAAGGGCGACAGCATCATCCCCACCCGCATCCGCTTCAAGGCCTGGCACAGCCAGCGCGCGGGCGGCGAGTATGAGACGGTGGTGGAGGTCTGGTAGAGTGCTCTTGCAGGGTCGGCACGCGCACATTCTGACCGACGCGGGTTGGCTATTTGCAACCTTTCCCCTTCTGCTAAGAACTACTTGGCGGGAAGACGAACCAGGTACCGTTCGGAGGGGGCATGACGGTTCAAGATTTGGCGAATCCGCATCCTCGTCCAGGTGACGGTCTGAGAGATGCGGCCGCGAATCTACTCAGCGCGCGCTATGGCGAGCCTAGAACAGAGGCGCGCAAAGCAGGAAAGAAGGTCGACATATACTTCGAGTATATCGACCTCAAGAAACGCCGGCGCCTTTTCGTAGAAGCAAAAGACTATGAATCCCCGCTCACGCGAGCTCAGGTGAGGGATATCTGGGCTGACTATATGGGTCTGATCGAGAAGAACAGGCCTGCGGAGCTTATAATCGTCACCAGATCCGGGCTTACGGCCGATGCGGATGCCTATGTATCGGATGAGCTGACATATGTATCGCATCTCACGATCTGGGAGCTTGAGAATACCATTCTCGGATTGTCCGACTATATTCGTCACCTTTCCGGAATTTTTTCAGAAGGGGGCCTCTCGGAATATTATGTTCCTGCAAGGGCCTCTCCGGTCGCGTATCTGGAAGGCAAGCAGCAGCGCAAGACACTCTCCAAGAGCTTCGACGTCTTTGACACGATTCAGGACTGGATTGTTGGTACCGACAGCACACCGATTGCCATTCTCGGAGGTTACGGCGCAGGAAAGACGAGCCTTGCGCGACGCATTGTCGCGCATCAGGCGGTAACCGCACTGAAAGACGCCGGTGCTCGCAGGCCGGTTCTGGTGAAGCTTGGTGCGTTCTCCCGCTCTGCAAGTATAGATGGCATATTGGGGTCGATGTTCTCCTCGGAATTTCCCAACAACGGCTTCAATTTTCTGCAGTTCCTCAGAGCCAATGAAAGAGGGCGCTTGCTCATCGTTCTGGATGGCTTTGATGAAATGAAGCACGCCATGACATGGGCCGATTTTCGATATCAGGCGCAGGAAATAAACAAGCTTATCGTCGATGGGGCCCGGATCGTGCTTTTGGGCAGGCCAAGTGCCTTCCTGTCACAGGATGAGCATAGCCATATCTTGCGCGGCAAGAAGCGTTCCGGAACGGTTTGGCGACAGATCGCGGATTGGCCGGAATTCCGCGAGTACGACCTTCAGGATTTCACACCGGATGAGCGCGCTGATTTCGTAAGGCGCTATATTTCACGATCGCAAAGGGATTCGTCTCGATATTCGAGATTGGAGGAATCCGACATTGAAATGCGTGTGAGCCGGGTAAACGCATTGGCGGATCTGGCGAAGGAAACGTTTGGAAAGCCGGTTCACGCCAAGATTCTGACTGATCTTGGGGCGGATCCGGGTTTCGACCTCGGCAGGTTCGGCACGGGGGTTACCCGCTGGCAGCTATATGAGGCGTTCTTCGAGACGCTCGTGGACAGAGAGACCGAGAAGAGCGCCAGAAAGGATATCAGCGCAAAGAACAGGCTCGAGTTCATTCGTGAGATTGCGCTCTGGCTATGGACGGCCAAGGGCGGATCGACCTCCTTTCAGGCGGGCGATCTGCCGGTGGAGCTTATGGATAAGATCCCTGGCGGTGATTCGATGGAACCGGAGGCGCGAGTTCGCGAGTACCTGACCGGATCATTGCTCGAGAAGAAATCCGGCGACGTCTTCTATTTTGGTCACCGATCCTTCGCGGAGTTTCTGGTCGCCCAACGCATAGTGAGCCGTCCGCCCAGCCGATCCGACCATGCGCTCTATTCGATGCTGTTTCGAGAGGGGGTCGCGGCCTTCATTGTCGACGGTGCACGCGCCGATACGCTGCGAGGGTGGGCCAAGACCCTGTCCTATGCGGATGGCACGATCCGGCTCGAATATCTGCATATGCTTGCCGAGAAATGCGGGGGCCTCAGAAAGCTCCGGCGCGAGCTGGTTTCCGGGTCGCTTTGGTCGGATGTGCTGGAGCAATTTGGGGACAAGATCGATTTCGGCCCTGTTCTGGAATCGAAACTGTCCAAGGCCGTTATGCGCGCCGATAATCTGTTCGCAGCCATTCTGATCAAGATCATCAACTACAGCATGTCCAAGAGGACGATTGATGATCGGGGCGTCGATCATGACACGCTGATTCATCTCGCAGCATCCTTGCTCAACAAGGAGCTGGGTAAACCAAGAGACAAATATGGGTTGCTCAAGAATAAGCAGGGATTGGTAGCGCCTCAGTTGATATTCAGATCATGCGTGACCCGTCATGGATTTTCATCGAAAGTCAGTATCAACGGGCGCAGGCTTGTCGCGCAGTGCGACGACATTCTCAGGGGAGCTGGGATCGATATCTCCTTTGGGGACGGTTCCGCGGTGCATGGCATACCCGACATGTTCACCTTTACGTGGAACGACGCGGCATCCAAGGTCGGACTTTTCTACAAGGCGAAGGCGCGAGCTCGCATCCAGACGCTCGCGGTGACGCGCGGGAAGGGCGTGAACAAGACGGTTGAGCAGGACGAGTCCGAGACCTGATCGGACCATGCTACACTCACCCCATGCGCGCCCGTAACCCCCTCTACATCATGGCCAAGCCCCCACCGGCGCAGCAGGCCCTGATCACCGCGCTCCCGCGCAACGATCCCGCGCGCGGCCCGCATCTGCTCCACGTCACGCTCGTGTCGTTGTTCGATCTCCATTATGCCCCGCCCGACTGGCTTCCGCGCACCATCGCCGCGCTCGACAGTTTCGACGGCCCGGCCTTTCCGCTCAGCTTCGACCGGATCGAGAACCGCAAGGCCGTCACCCTGCGCACCCGCGATCCGCTCACCCAGGCGCGCGCCTTCCAGCGACAACTCGTCCACCACCTGATCGCGCACGATGCCCCCTTCACGCTCGGCACCACGCCCGAGCCGCATGTCACGATCAACTATGCCGGCGACCGGCTGCGCGCGCAGAAGATGCCGCCGATCGGGTGGACGGTGGATGAGATCATTCTGATGGAAAGCGTGGTCGGCAAGACCACCCATGTCGAACATGGCCGCTGGGCGTTGCGCGGCTAGCCAGCCCCGCCCGCCACCGCCGCACAAATCATTTTCCTACACGCGCGCTTTCTGCTCCATCCTGTCGGATGGACCAGCATCCCACCGCTTCGCCCCCGGCCGCGACGCCCCACACCACGTCGCCCTCCGGCTCGCCACTCCGTGCGCATTGGACGCCTGCCCGCCAGCGCATCTTCCTCGCCGCTTTGCTCGAAACCGGCAGCATCGCCCGCGCGGCGCGTGCCGCCGGCATGTCGCGGTCGAGCGCGCATGCGCTGCGCCAGCGCCTGCCCGGCACGCCGTTCGATCTGGCCTGGGGTCACGCGCTGCGGCTGCATGCCGCGCGCCTCGCCGATCCCTTCATCCCCGATCCGCTCGCCCCGTCCGAAGGGGCGCGTCCCCGTCCCGCGCCTGTCGCGCCGGTGTCGCCCCGGTGACGCCGATGCGGCGCGTTCCGGTCACGATGCGTCGAAACCCGTCACCTCGCGTCGCGACCCTGTCCTGTCGGTGTCGCGCCAGTGTCGCGTGCGTGTCGCGTCACCGTCGCCCGGGTGTCGCGCGGCAGTCGCGAAGCGGTCGCCTTGCGGTCGCGAACCCGTCGTTTCAGCCGGAAAACATGGGTTTCATGTCAACTTCGTCAACCGCCGCGGCGGGCGATCAGGGTTCCGACGGCGCGGTCTCCGCCACCACCTCGACCGGCTTCCAGCGCCAGATCAGCAGGAGCAGTCCGGTGATGATGAACAGCGCCGCGCCCGACAGCACCCAGGCGTTGACATACCATTGCTGGCCCCAGGTGAAGGTGCCGGCCATGATCTTCTTCCAGCCCATGAAATGTTGGGCCCCGCCGACGCTCAGGCCGAACACCGCGAACACCGCCGACACGTACCGGATCAGCCAATGTCCCGGATTGGGCAGCAGCAGAAGGAGGCCAAGCAGACCGATCGCCGTGCGCTGAACCCGGCAATAGGGGCAGGCATAAACCACGCCGGTCAGGTCGATGGTCCAGGTCGCGGCGGCGAGCAGGATCGCGGCCAGCCCCACCCATCGGCGATGGCGCAACAGGATATCGGGCAGATCGTTGAACATGGCTTCCCCCATCCGCATCGTGCGGCCTTGGCTGGACGAGACAAAATCCCCTTGGCGAATGCAAGCGATAAGGTGGCGGATGCAACGATCCGCCGCGCTCACTTCGCCGGTTCGGGCGCCCGCGTCTCCGCCAGGGTCCTGTCCAGCGCCGCGCGGTCCGACACCCGGCCGCCCTGGATGACATAGGCGATGCGCTTGGTGTTGCCGATCGCCGCGACCGGATCGGCGTCGAGCAGGACGATATCGGCGAGCTTGCCCTTGGCCAGCCCGCCCAGGTCGCGCGTGCGATGCAGATACTCGGCCGGAATGGTGGTCGCGGCGCGCAGTGCGTCCATCGGCGACAGCCCGGCCTCGACCAGCAGCCCCAGCTCGTCGTGCAGGCTGAAGCCCGGAAACACCATCGTGTCGTTGGCGTCGGTCCCGGCCATGACCTTGACCCCCGCCTTGTGCGCCTGCCCGGTCAGCGTCAGGCCGATGCGGAAGAACTGGCCGAACGCCGCGACCTGCTCGGGCGTGGCGGCGGCGTAGCGGTCGAGGTCGCGGTCCCACATCTGCCGCTGCTGCGCCCCGATCCAGGCGAGTCGCGGATCGTTGCGGAAGGCGGGGTCCGATGCGCGATAGTCCATCAGCCGGGTCAGATGGGTCGGGACGTAATAGGTCCCGTGCCGCACCATCGCCGCGATCTGCCCCGCGCAGAGCGCCGCGTCCTGCGTCTCCACCGCCTTCTTCACGCGATCGGTGGGGGACGGGCGGGTGTCGCCCGGCTGCGCCATCGCCGCGCGATAGCTGGCGCCGTAGGTCGAACAGTCGATCGGCAGGTCGCGGGCATGCTCGATCGACCGCTGGCCCAGCTCGGCGGCCTGCTTCACGCTCAGCTGCGCCGGGATGTGGCCGCTCACCTCGATCCGGTTGGCGCGCGCGGCCGCCAGCAGCAGCTTGTAGGAAGCGGTGTCGATGACATCGCCCATCTTGATGATGTCGGGCTTGCGCGCGATCAGCACCGGGATCAGCGCCGCGGTCTGCTCCGGGTTCTGCGGAAAGAAGCGCGCGCGCGGGTCGGCCGGGTCCTTGGGACCGCCGCCCGACTGGATCTTCATCGTCGAAAGCGCCAGCAGCCGCGGTCCGGTCAGCGTCCCCGCATCGATCGCGGCGGCGGCCTTGCGCATCTCGCCGATGCACATCGCGATGCCCTTCTCGCCATGGCAATCGCTCGCCATGTCGCGCGCTCCGGTGATGCCGTTGGCGTGCATCAGCGCCAGCGTGGAGCGGTGCAGCGGCTTGAGGTTGGTGTGCGCGTGCATGTCCATCAGGCCGGGGATCGCGAACTTGCCGGTGCCGTCGATCACCGCCTTGGCGGGTGTCGCGCGTTTCGGCGTCTTGCGGACCGAGACGATGCGGCCATCGTCGATCACGATCTCCTGTCCCGGGCTGATCCTGCGCGTTTCGGGATCGATCACCGTTACGTTGGAGACGACCAGATCGGCGGAATCCGCGCTCTGCGCTTGCACGGTCGGAGCAATCGCCGCCGTGGCGAGCAGCAGCATCAATGCGGTGCGGTTTGTCATGGAGAGCCCCCTCTTGCTGACGAACAGGGTGCCTTGGTGAACTATATCACCATGACAGGCAAGCTGGACAGGCGACAGCGCGCAAATAGCGTGAGTAGTGATCAATCCAAATTAGGACCAATTGACGTCTCCGCATTCGTCTGGAACACGTAGCTCAAAGAAAATAGGAGGGGTGTGTGATCAGATTGGTACTGTTATTGGTATTGATGTTGTGCGGCGTCGGCGCGACCGCGCACGCCGCTCCCGGAAGCAAGCTCTGGGAATTCCGTTCCGGCGGACAGATCTGGGGCTCGCTCACCCATGATTCGGGTACCCTTTATTTCGGGAGCGACGATCACCGGCTCTACGCGCTCGACACCGCCAGCCGGAAGCTCAAATGGTCGTTCCCCACCGGCGGCAAGGTCCGCGCCCAGCCGGCGGTTGCGGGCGACCGCGTCTTCGCACCCAGTGACGACGGTTTCCTCTACGCGGTCAACCGCGCCACGGGGCGGCAGCTCTGGCGCTTCGACCTCAAGGCGCGCGATCTTCACCGCCGCCCGCCTTCGCCCGACAATCCCTATTTCGATTTCCTCCAGTCCTCGCCGGTGGTGCATGAAGGCAAGGTCTATGTCGGCTCGCTCAGCGGCGCGCTGTTCGTCGTCGATGCCGCGACCGGTAAGCTCGCATGGACCCTGGGCACCGGCGACGCGATCCGCGGCAATCCCGTCATCGATGGCGGCCGGGTCTATTTCGGCAGCTGGGACGATCATCTCTACGCGGTCGATCTGAAGACACAGAAGCTGCTTTGGCGAGCTGATACCGGCGGCGTGGTCCAGTCGACCCCGGTGGTCGATCAGGGGCGCGTGGTGGTGGGCAGCCGCAGCGCGAAGCTGATCGCTTATGATGTGGAAACAGGGAAGGAGGCGTGGCATCACGCCTATACCGACGGCTCCTGGGTCGAATCCTCGGCGATCGCCGCCGCCGGTGTCCTCTATGTCGGCAGCTCGGACTCGCTCAAGCTCTCCGCTGTCGCGCCTGATACGGGGCGTGAGCTATGGCAATTCAAGACTGGCGGCTGGACCTGGGCGACGCCGGTAATCGCCAATGGTACGCTCTATACCGGTGCGATCAGCGGCTATCCCTATTATTTCGAAGGCGTGACGCTGACGCACGGCTTCCACGCGATCGACGCCGCCACGGGGCGTGAGAAGTGGCGCTTCACGCCGCTCCCGACTCAAGGCTATGTCACGGGCGGTGTGATGGGCTCGCCCGCGATCGCGGGCGGAGTGGTCTATGTCGGCGCGCTCGACGGGCGCGTCTATGCGCTGAAGGAGTGAGGGATGAGGAGCATCAGGATGAAGCATATCGCCGCACTTGCGCTCGTGGCCGCCTTTGCCACGCCGGCGGCGGCCCGCGATCCGGCACAGGTTCTCATGCCTCCGCCCGGCCGCGACGCCGCGCATCAGCAATGGGGGTTCGCGGAGGCGGTGATGCATGGCGACACCGTCTACCTTTCGGGCGTGGTCGCCGGTCTGTGGAACACCACCGATCAGTCGGTCGCCTATGATCGTGCGTTCGCGCAGATCGCCGATATCCTGAAGCGGTCCGGGTCGAGCTGGGACGATGTAATCGAGATGACCACCTATCACACCGACATCGCCACCCAGCTCGACGCCTTCGTCAAGGTCAAGGCGCGCTATGTCACCGCACCCTATCCGGCCTGGACCGCGATCGATGTCGACCGGCTGGTTCCCGACAAGGGGTTGGCGGAGATCAGGGTGATCGCGAAGAAGTCGAAATAGTCGGTGCCCCATCTCGTCCATATCGCGCTTGTCGTCCGCGACTATGACGAGGCGCTGGCCTTCTATGTCGGCAAGCTCGGTTTCGAGCTGGTCGAGGACAGTTACCAGCCTGAACAGGACAAGCGCTGGGTGACGATCCGTCCGCCCGGCGCGCGGGGACAGGCGGCAACCATCCTCCTCGCGCGCGCCTCGAGCGCTGAGCAGGAGCGGTTTATCGGCGATCAGGCAGGCGGGCGTGTCTTCCTGTTCCTCGCCACGGACGATTTCGATCGCGACCATGCCGCCTATTCCGCCGCCGGGGTCGAATGGGCGCGCCCGCCCGCGCAATATGACTATGGCAAGGTCGCGGTGTTCCTCGATCTCTACGGCAATCGCTGGGACCTGATCGAATTCGCCTCCGGCCACCCCAACGCCGCCTGATCCGGGCTCAGCGTTTGCCCGTCTTTGCCGGGCACAGCGCGATGCTCTTCGATCTTTGGTCGATCAGGATCGCGAAATGCTGGAGGGCGTGCGCACCGGCGAGCAATTCGGGATAGCGGTCGGAGACGCGCACCTCGACATCGGAAAGGCTGGCGTTGCCGATACGGAACGGCCCGCGCACCGTTGCCCGGCCGGTATCGACGGTCGTGTTGGTCAGCTGTCCGCCGCCCGCCGCGGTCACCGGTCCGCCCGAAACGCGGTCGAACAGCGGCTTGGGCAGCACGAAGGTGACGTTGGCGCCGGTGTCGAGATTGGCTTCGGCGGCAACCCCGCCGATCGTGATCGGCACGCGGAACGGCCGTTCATAGCCCAGCACGTCCGCCGTGCCGCGGGTCAGCCCCGTGCCGCGCGTGAAGGTCAGCATGCGGGCGGGATAGTCGATCACCAGCAACCCGTCGCCGAAATAGTCTCGTCCGATGATCCCCGCGAACTTCGCGTCGGGCGAAAGTCTGCTGCCATAGTCGCGGGTGATGACCTGAAGGTCACGGCGCACCAGGCCGCCCAGCTCGAGCGACGTGAACCGCGTCATGTCGACGCGTGAGGTCGCCACGCCGTCCGACGTAGTTCCGGATCCCTCGACCGGCAGGCGCAGCTGGGTAACCAGGCTGGCGTCGGCGCGGCCCATGCCACTCGCACCGGTATCGACCGCGAAGCGGAACGGCCCCGCTCCGTTCACGCGCGCCTCGACATAGATACGGCCGTCGACCACCTGAAACGGGACGTGCAGCACCGCGCCGGCCTTCGCACCTTGCACCAGTCCGCATGCCTTGGGCTGCGCGGCGCTGGCTTGCCCGGGAATGCTTGCGACACAGACCAGCATGGCCGAGGTGCAGATACCCCTGAATCCCGTCGATGCCGCCATGCCGCCCCCTTTTGCCGTCCGTATTAATGGAGTAACACACCGGTGCGGTCAATCTGATAGCGGGCATAGCTTCCGCTATAGGCCATGCTAGGACCGCGAGATGCCAGCACCGAAAGGCCCGCCTATGCGTTTTCGCCCTGCTTGCCTCCGACGCGTCGTTCGCGTTGCTTGTCCCTGCGTCCGGTATGCCGGTTCCGCTTTCCCCGCGCCGTCCGCGACGCCCACGCCGGATCACAAGCATCCGCACTAACGCCCGCCTCTGATTGGTTCGCGGATCAGATTGCAAACTCACCCTGGAGACGTCGATGAGCCTTGCCCTTGCCCTTCTTGTCGGCGTCACCGCGTCGCAGGCGGTGATCGATCCCGCCACGCGGACCGCGATCGAGGCGACCTGCTTCGATTATGTCGATGGCCAACTTGAGGGCGATCCGGCGCGAGTTTCCCGCGCGCTTCATCCCGATCTCGCCAAGCGCCGCGTCCTCGGTGACACCCCCGACGAACGGCTTGGACTGCGCCGGATGAGCCGGGAGGAACTGGTCGAGTTGACCCGGCAGGGCGCGCTCAAGACCCCGAAAGCGCAATGGAACCGGTCGTGCAGCGTGCTCGACGTCGCGGGTAACGCCGCGGTGGCGCGGGCCGAAACGCCCTGGTTCGTGGACTATTTCCACCTCGGCAAATTCGGGGACCGCTGGATCATCGTCAACGCGCTCTGGTATCAGAAGCCGCGCGGGAAGTGATCGGCGCGCCCTTGCCCGCGACACGTGGCTTTGCCAGACCCGCGCCATGACCCCATCCTTCGCGATAATCGACGATTTCCTCGCCAACCCGCTCGAGATGCGGCGGCAGGCGCTGGCACTCGGCTATGACGCGGCTGCCAAGGATGCTGGTGCGAACTTTCCCGGCGTCACTTCCGCGCGACCGCTGCCGCTCCCCGGCCTTGATGAGGCGGTATCGCGCGTGGCGGGCAAGCCGCTGGTGGGGGCGCCGGGCACGCTTCACGGCCATTGCCGCCTCACCCTTCGCAACGATCGCGGCGCCAGCGGTGTGCATTGCGATCCGGCCGCCTATTCGGGAATCCTCTATCTCAGCCTTCCCGAACATTGCCGGGGCGGCACCGATTTCTACCGCCATCGCCGGACCGGGCTGGAGCGCGTGCCGGCGACGCTCGACGGCATGGTTTCGGCGGGTTACCCGACCGGCGACGCGCTGGTTGCGGACGTCATCAACCGCGACACGCTCAAGCCTTCGGCATGGGAGAAGAGCTTCGCCGCGCCGATGCGCTTCAACCGGCTGATCCTGTTCAGCCCATGGATGTTCCACAACAGCGGGGCGGGCTTCGGTACTGGGCCAGAGGATGGACGCCTCGTGTATCTCATGTTCTTCGCGCCCGCATGACCGCGCCGCGTACGCTCGCCACGATCGCTGACGCGTCGGTCACTCCGGACCAGTCCGCGCCCGATGCCCGGCATCCGCCGTTCGTGTTCATCGCCATGGCGGCGCTGGCCGGGGCGGTGCTCATCCTCACGATTCTTGGCCGCACCATAGCGCGCGGCGACCGGTTCGCGTTCGACAGCGCGATCATGCTGGCGTTCCGGCAGGACGGGCATCCGGCGCTTCCCGCAGGGCCGCTCTGGCTGAAGCAGGCGATGGTCGATGTCACCGCCCTGGGTGGCGAGACGGTGTTGACCCTTGCCGTCGTGCTGACGGTTGGTTTCCTTGCCGCGAGTCGTCACCTGCTCGCCGCCGCGCTGGTCCTTGGCGGGACGGTCACGGGTTCGATCGCGGTCGCGCTCGCCAAGAGCCTGGTGGGGCGCGAGCGGCCGACATTGGTCGACCATCTGGTCGAGGTGTCGTCGGCGAGCTTTCCCAGCGGCCATGCCGCCAACAGTGCGATCATCTATCTCACGATCGCACTGGTCAGCATCCAGGTGATCCCGCACCGCGCGGCGCGCGGGTTCGTGTTCGGCGCAACCGCGCTGCTCGTCACCGCGATCGGGGTGAGCCGGGTCTATCTGGGCGTCCATTGGCCCAGCGACGTGCTCGCCGGATGGAGCTTCGGGTTGCTCTGGGCGCTCGCCTGGTGGGCGGCGGGCAGCTGGCTTCGGTTGCGCCTCAGCCGCTGACGCGTCAGTGCGCCCAGCGTTCGCCCAGGACTTCCGCCTTGCCGTTCTGCCAGCGGACTTCCATCGCCGGTTCCTTGGGTTTCCCGGGGGCGAATAGCTCGTAGATCGTCTCGCCGCCTTCGACCTGCCGGCTTTCGATCACGCGTTCGGGCGCGAACGCGTCCTTCTTCGCGGCGGCGGCGGCGCGCACTTCGGCAGGAGCGCTGGCCCAGCCGATATCGCGCTGCACCTCCACGGCGGTCAGCTTGCCGTCGGCACCTTGGAGGACGTCGATCTCGACCTCGCTGCCATCCGGCTTCGTGCCTTCGACGTCGTAATAGATGCGTCCATCGCGTTCCTTGCGCTCGACCTTGACGATCGTGGTCCCGGACACCGTCGTTTCGACCAGCGCCGAAAGTCCCTCGGGCAGGTCTGCCGCCGCGACATTGCTGATCTCGGTCAAGGGTCCATCGGACAGCACGCCATTGTCTGCGGTGCCGCCATTGGCATTTTCCGCAGCTGGGGAGCAGGCGGCCACCAGGGTGACGAGCGCAAGAAGGGGGGCGGTGGAACGCATGGGACTCTCCTTTTGGTAACCGGTGTCTATCCTGCGTCCGACGCGCCGTCTGCGCAACCTTCGCGATGTTTGAGCGCTTGATCGCCGAAGGAGAGGGGCGATGTTCGTCGCGGCCTATTGGTGGAAGGTGCATCCGGGGAAGGAAGATCAGTTCCGTGCCGCCTGGCGTCGCGGCACCGAACTCATCCAGGCGAGATACGGCTCGCTCGGGTCAAGGCTTCATCGTGACGATCAGGGGCGTTTCATCGGCGTCGCCGAATGGCCCGATCGCGCGACATGGCAGGCGGCGTTCGACGCCCGGATGGCCTATGACGGGCCAGAGACCCGCGCCGCTTTCGTCGATGCCATTGCTGATGCCGCGCGTGAACCGATGCTGCTCATGGAAGTCACCGACGATCTGCTCGATCGTTAGTTCAGCCGTCCGCCACCGCGAAACGGACGAACGGATCGATCGCCGCTTTTCGCTCGGCGCGTTTCCATGCCTTTTCGTGGAAGAAGAAGGCGACGGCGTTGATGCACGGTTCGATCAGCGCGATTCCGCCGGCCAGGGTCGGGGAGCCGGTGATGGTGTAGGCGACTGTGAAGCCAACGGTGAGGTGGACCGCGAGATAGGTCAGCGTTTTCTTGAGATCGCGGGGCATTGGACGGTTCCTCAATCGTTGGAACCGTCCATCTAATGCACCGGGAAATCGATCTGTAACGCGAAGATATGGCCTGAGTGATCGTATCCGTCGATCAGGCGGCGGCGCGCATTTCCAGCCGCTCCCAGATCTCGACCAGCGCGGCGGTCAGCTCGCGCATCATCGCCTCATCATGCGCCGGACCCGGGGTGAAGCGCAGCCGTTCGGTGCCGCGCGGCACGGTCGGGTAGTTGATCGGCTGGACGTACACGCCGTATTCGGCGAGCAGGATGTCGCTGACCCGCTTGGCCTTGACCGGATCGCCCACCATCAGCGGTACGATATGCGTGGAGGTTTCCAGCACGGGCAGCCCGGCATCGGACATCATCGCCTTAAGCTTGGCGGCGGCGGCGTGCTGCCCGTCGCGCTCCTCGCTCGACTGTTTGAGGTGGCGCACCGATGCGAGCGCACCCGCGACCAGCACCGGCGAGAGCGAGGTCGTGAAGATGAACCCCGGCGCATAGCTGCGGATCACGTCGATGATCGTCTGGTCCGCGGCGATATAGCCGCCCATGACGCCGAACGCCTTGCCCAGCGTCCCTTCGATGATCGTCAGCCGCGATGCCGCGTCGTCGCGTTCGGAGATGCCGCCGCCGCGCGCGCCGTACATGCCGACGGCATGGACCTCGTCCAGATAGGTGAGCGCATTATACTTGTCGGCCAGGTCGCAGATCGCGTGGATCGGCGCGACGTCACCGTCCATCGAATAGACGCTCTCGAACGCGATCAGCTTGGGCGCGCTGGGGTCGTCCGCCGCCAGCAGCTCCTCAAGATGCGCGATGTCGTTGTGACGCCACACGCGCTTCTCACAGCCCGAATTGCGGATGCCCGCGATCATCGACGCGTGATTGAGCTCGTCCGAATAGATGATGCAGCCGGGCAGCACCTTGGCGAGGGTCGACAGCGTCGCCTCGTTCGAGACATAGCCGCTGGTGAACAGCAGCGCGCCCTGCTTGCCGTGCAGGTCGGCCAGCTCGCCTTCCAGATCGACATGGTAATGGGTGTTGCCGCCGATGTTGCGCGTGCCGCCCGAGCCGGCGCCGACGTCGTGGAGCGCTTCCTCCATCGCCGCGATCACCTTGGGGTGCTGCCCCATCGCGAGATAGTCGTTCGAGCACCAGACGGTGATCGGCTTCGGTCCGTTGTGCCCGTGGAAGCAGCGCGCATTGGGGAACATGCCCTTGTTGCGCAGGATGTCGATGAACACCCGATAGCGCCCCTCGGCATGCAGCCGGTCGATCGCCTGGGTGAAGACGCGCGAATAATCCACGGCGCGCGGAGTCGTGTCGGTGCTCATGGCCGGCCCCGATAACGGTTTCGTTCGCCGAACGCTAGCGTAGTGGAGAGGGATTGTTTCCATAAGCCTGATCGAGCGATTGGATCGCGCGCATCCTGTACCTGGGCGAGACTCGATGAATGCCTCATGCCGTGAAGATATCACCATGGAACCGCGACTCCATGCTATGATGACCATAGCGTGGAATCGGGACTCCGAGCGTTTCCACGGCTCAGGGCCATCGCACTCCCACCCGAAGCGAGGGGGACGGACATGGAACGCAACGACTACGCCTATTTCAGGAAACGCGAGCGCGACGAGCGCGACTGTGCCGAGCGCGCGCAGGACCGGACCGCGCGTCGCGCGCATCTCGACCTGGCCGCGCGCTACGCAGAACGCGTACGGGCGATGATGCCGCCGTCCGGCTGATCCGCGACTGGATCCGACGGAGGTGAATGTCCTGATGACATACGGCCACCCAAGCCGTCAAAGCGCCTCGATTCGCTCGAGGCCATAGCTCGCCAACCCCGGCGCGAGCATTCGCGCGTGATCGTCGAGCCGGGTGAACACGGCGATTCCGGGTGGCGGAACCTCCGGCCAACCCTGTCCGTCGGTCAGATGGGCGATGCGCCGGGCGATACCGGGGCCGCCATCGACAAAGGCAACCGGATGCGGCGCGGCGGCGGCAAGTTCGGCCTCGACCAGCGGGAAATGGGTACAGGCGTTGACGATCACATCGATGCGATCGCCCTCGGGCTGTCCGAACAGCCCGTCGAGGACCGCGCGGAACCGAGCCGGATCGGGGGTCGCGCCATGCAGCTTCGCTTCGGCCAACTGGACCAGCTCGGCGCTGCCATGCCGGATCACCGTGCAATCCGCCGCGAACCGGGCGGCAAGGTCATCGACATAGGGCTGGCGCACCGTCGCTTCGGTGCCCAGCACGCCGATCACCCGTGTCTTTGAAAGCGCGGCGGCGGGCTTGATCGCCGGGACCGTGCCGACGATCGGAATGTCGAGTGCGGCGCGGACATGGGTGAGCGCGATCGTCGATGCGGTGTTGCACGCGATCACGATCAGTCGTGGCCGGTAGCGCTCGGCAAGGCGGCCCAGCAGCGCGGGCACGCGTGCCGCGATCTCTTCCTCGCTCTTGGTTCCGTAGGGAAAGCCGGCGCTGTCGGCGGCATAGATCAATGGCGCATGCGGCAGCAGTGCGCGGGCCGGGGCCAGCACCGACAGGCCGCCCACGCCCGAATCGAAGAAGAGAAGGGGCCGGGTATCGGCCATATCGCGGGTTCGCCTGACTCGAGGTTGTTGCGCCCGCTTATCGAAGGACCTAGCTTTGGCGCAAGCAAGGGGACGCACGCTGACCACTGAAATTCTCTGGCAAACGCCGACATTGGCGCTGCTGCTGGGCTATCTGCTCGGCTCGATCCCGTTCGGCGTGCTGCTGACGCGGGCCGCGGGTGCGGGCGATCTGCGTACGATCGGATCGGGCAATATCGGGGCGACCAACGTGCTGCGCACCGGCCGCAAGGGCCTGGCCGCGGCGACCCTGCTGCTCGACCTGCTCAAGGGCGCAGCGGCGGTGTGGATCGCCGACGCGCTGTGGCCGGGCAGTGGCGTGCTCGCTGCGGCGGGCGCGTTCTTCGGCCATTGCTATCCGGTCTGGCTCAAATTTCGGGGGGGCAAGGGCGTCGCGACGCTGATGGGTATCGTTCTCGCGCTCCACTGGCCGTCGGGGCTGGTCTATGCCGTGGTGTGGCTGGGGCTGTTGGCGGGGCTGCGCATTTCCTCGGTCGCGGGGATGCTCGCGGCGGTCAGCGCACCAGCGAGCGCCGCATATTTCGGCCGGACCGATATCGTGCCGCTGCTGCTTGGCCTGGCGCTGGTGGTGCTGTGGAAGCATCGTGAGAATATCCAGCGGTTGCTGGCCGGTACGGAGCCGCGCATCGGCCGAAAGAATGGGTGAAGGCGAGACTGATCTCGCCCGTCTCCGGCTGATCCGCTCGCCGCGTATCGGCCCCGTTGCCTACCGCCAGCTGATTGCCCGCTTCGGGAGTGCCGACGCAGCGCTCGACGCGCTCCCGGCGCTGGCGATGCGCGGCGGTGGTGCCGCGCCCGCGATCGCGGATGTCGGATTTGCGCGGCGTGAGATCGCGGCGGTAGCGAAGCTTGGCGCGCGGTATCTGTTCCTTGGCGATGCGGACTATCCGCCGTTGCTCGCCGAACTGGAAAACGCGCCGCCCGCGCTGATCGTTCGGGGCGACGTGGCGCTGAGCCGCCGGCCCTGTGTCGCGATGGTCGGCGCGCGCAATGCCTCCGCCGCAGCCTGCCGCTTTGCCCGGCAGCTGGCCCAGGGGTTGGTGGAGGGGGGCGCGACCGTGGTTTCGGGATTGGCGCGGGGGATCGATACCGCGGCCCATCACGGATCGATCGCCGGCGGTACCGTGGGGGTGATCGCGAGCGGGATCGACATCGCTTTTCCGCCCGAGAATCGCGAGCTGCAGGAGCGGGTCGCGGTCGAGGGGCTGTTGGTCGCCGAGCAACCGCCGGGCGCCGAACCGCTCGCGCGCCACTTTCCATCGCGCAACCGCATCATCGCCGGCCTGGCGCAAGGGACGGTGGTGGTCGAGGCTGCGCCGCGTTCCGGATCGCTGATCACCGCGCGCATCGCCGCCGAGGCGGGGCGTGAGGTGTTGGCGGTGCCCGGCTCGCCGCTCGATCCGCGTGCCCAGGGGTGCAATTTGCTGATCCGCGAGGGCGCGACCCTGGTGCAAAGCGTCGAGGACATATTGGAGGCGATCCGTCCGATCGACCTGCGGGCGGTGCGCGCGCCGGTCAGCGGCTATGACAGCGAACCCGCGGTCGAGCCCGGCGATGCGGACCGGCGGCGGATCGAAGGGCTGCTGGGTCCGGTGCCTGTGCCCGTCGACGAGCTGATCCGGCAGGCCGGCGTTCCCGCCGCGATGGTTCAGCTGGTGCTGCTCGAACTCGAGCTGGGTGGGCGGCTGGAACGGCACGCGGGCGGGCGTGTGAGTTGGGGCTGAAGGGAGCGCGATGGACGAGCGGGCGATGCAGGCGGGGCGGATCATCGAGCGGATGTTCACCCTGCTGCGCGACAATGCGATCCCGGTGGCGATCGCGATCCTGGTTCTGGCGGGGCTGGGTACGACCTGGGATCATTATTTTCCGGATTCGTGGTTGAGCCTGCCGCTCAATATCGTCTCGATGATCATCCAGTACTGGATCGTCCGGCTGGCGCTGGCGCGTGAAGGGTTGCTGGCAACGAATTTATCCGGTGCTGCCGTATCCTATTGTGGCGTCTCGATCGTGTCGGGACTTGGAATCGTGCTCGGCTTGATACTCCTGATCGTTCCCGGCATTCTGCTCAGCCTCCGATGGATGCCGGCCATTCCGCTCGTCCTTGGCGTCGAGCGACTGCATACCAATGACGCGCTGGGTGAGGCGTGGCGGCGGACCGGGGATCATTGGAAGGCGATCGGGGCCGCCTATCTTCTTACTCTTATTCCCATGCTGGGCGCGATCCTCGCCTATCTCTGGGAGGTCGACGCGTTTCTCGAGCAGCTGGCGGCCGTGACGGTCGCGAACATCCTGCTCAACCTCACCCTGGTGATGACCTGGATGCTGAGCGTCGCCGTCTATCAGGGGTTTGCCAGCCGCGAACGGGAGTTCGAGGAGATTTTCGCCTAGGGCTGCGGCCCATCAGGCGGCGCGCAGCCGGATATGCGCAGCGCGCAGGGCCATGGGGTAGAGAACCTCATTTTCCGCCTTCACGCGCCGTTGAAGCGTACCGAGCAGCGCCTGAAGGTCCGTTACGAAGCGCATGCGGTCGGCGGCGATTGCCGGTTCGCCCCATGCCGCGACGAAGGCGTTCCAGTCGCTCGCGACCGAGGCGAAGGCGTAGATCGCCTCCTCCGCCATGATCCGCTGGCCGGCATCGTCGCTGGCGAGCAGCAGCGGGTAGATCTGTTCGTCCTCGATCGCGAGGTGCGGAGTGAGCAGCGCATCGAGCTGTTTCAGGTTGGCGGAAAGCGTGTCGGAGCCGGCGTCGTTTTCGATGTCGCGCACAAGGTCCCGGACCACCGCAAAGATGGCGCTGTGGTCGTGCAGGAGATCCTCGAACGACAGCATTCCGACTCGCCTAACGAAGGAATCCCACTATCGAATAACCAGAATGGGTTAAGAAGCCGGGTATGGCCCTCGCACGGAGTCTTTCGATCAGCGGAGCAGCGCCGCATAATATTCCGTGAGCCCGTCGCGCAGGAGGAGCTGGGCCGGACCGAAATCGCCGAGTTTGTACAGCAGCATCGTGACGATCGAGCCGAGGATACCGACCAGGGTGGCGCCGATCATCCAGCGCCGTGCGGTGTGGACCCATTGCGCGCGCGCCAAAGCGACGAGGCCGAGAAAGGCGGCGAACTCGATCAACGCGTAGAAGTCCATGCGATAGCGGAAATTCATGCTGATCGCGGTCAGCATGAGCAACGGCGCGGCGGCGAGACCCAGCAGAATGAGCATGGCTTCGGCGCGAAACGGCCATTGCCGCGCGCGCCGCGCGACAAGCGCGGCAACGCCCAGGACGGCCAGCGTCAGCAGCAGCGGATCGGTCAGGAAGAAGCTGCTCGGCGGAAGCTCCACCGCGTCGATCAGCCGGTCGCGCATGTCGGACAGCAGCAATTGCCCATCGGCGCCGGTCACCGCCCAGAAGGGCAGGAAATAATAGACGAGGCCAAATGGCAGGCGCTCGATGTTGAACAGGCCATAGTGGACGGTGCGGTCGAGCCGGTCCGGATAAGCGGTGTTGAAATTGTACAGGCTGTAATCCGCGAAGGTGAACGGATCGCCCCAGCGGGCCTGGTTGATCAACGCGGTCGCGACCACGGCGATGAGCAGGATGGCCGCGGCCGCCGCATGGCTGCGCGCATAGCCGGCCAGGTCGCGCCGGGACCTCCAGAGGTGCAGCAGCGCAAGCATTCCGAACGCGGCGAACAGCCCCACGGCGACCGACACGCGCGTGAGCAGGGCGGCGGCGCAGGCGATTGCCATCACGGTCAGCGTGGTCCGCGTAAAACCGCGCAACAGGCCATGCATTGCTCCCGCGACGAACAATGCGGCAAAGGTCGCCGCCCAGAAGCAGACTTCCTGGTAGATGCTGGCGCGCAGGAACGCGATCTGTGCGCCCGACAGGACGAGCGCCACGACCGTCGTACGGATCAGCCAGCGGGGAAGCTCAGGACATTCGGTGGCGACGAGCCGTACGGTCCACAGCTTGGCCCATAGCCCCAGCGTGACCGCCGCGGCGCAATACCAGGGCGTGAAGTTGATCTGCTGCCAGCCGGGAATCCAGGTGAAGGGCAGGCGAAGCAGGGCCGGGAGCACGCCCCAATAGGCATAGACGTGGCCGTTGCGCGTGAATCCTTCCTGCCCGACGATCGTCGGGTCCACGTCCATCCGGCCGCGGAGCAAATGGTCGAGCATGCTGTTCAGGATGAAGTCGCGCTCGGCCACGCTCGGCGGCAGCAGGAAGCCGATATCGGTGATCAGGACCAGGTACAGGACCACCGCCAGCCCGAGCGGGATCAGGATGCTGCGATCGGCAAGTGGAATGCGCGCCGCGCCTCCCGGTTGGCGGGGATGATCCATGCACCGCGCCGATGGCATGTGCATGTTACCCAAGCAAGCGGCTTGACGCCGCCCGCCGCACCTCACCATCCTCGCGCGTATACGCGAAGCCTCAAATCGGAACCCCATGCAGCTGGTCATCGTCGAATCGCCCGCCAAGGCGAAAACCATCGAGAAGTATCTGGGCAAGGACTATCGCGTCCTCGCTTCCTACGGCCATGTCCGCGACCTGCCGCCCAAGGACGGATCGGTGAAGCCCGACGACGGCTTCGCGATGGACTGGGAGACCTATGCCGACAAGGCGAAGCAGCTCAAGGCGATCACCGACGAGGCCAAGAAGGCTGACCGCCTGATCCTGGCCACCGACCCTGACCGTGAGGGAGAGGCGATCAGCTGGCATGTGCAGGAGCTGTTGGCAAAGAAGAAGGCGCTGCCCAAGGAGGTCGAGCGCGTCACCTTCAACGCGATCACCAAGCCGGCGATCCTCGCGGCGATGGCGGCGCCGCGCCAGCTCGATACCGACCTGATCGATGCCTACCGCGCCCGCCGCGCGCTCGACTACCTCGTCGGCTTCACCCTCTCGCCGGTGCTGTGGCGCAAGCTGCCGGGCGCCAAGTCGGCCGGCCGCGTCCAGTCGGTCGCACTGCGCCTGATCGTCGAGCGCGAGCGCGAGATCGAAATCTTCAAGGCACAGGAATATTGGAGCGTCACCGCGCATCTCGAACATGACGGCACCGCGTTCGACGCGCGGCTCGTCCGGTTCGAGGGCAAGAAGCTCGACCGCCTGTCGATCGGCGACGAGGGCACCGCGAGCCGTGCCAAGGCCGCGGTCGAGCAGGGTCGCTTCACCGTCGCCAGCGTCGAGACCAAGCCGGCGATGCGTAACCCACCGCCGCCCTTCACGACCTCGACCCTGCAGCAGGAGGCCGCGCGGAAACTCGGCTTCTCGGCGAGCCATACGATGCGGATCGCACAAGGCCTCTACGAGGATGGTGCGATCACCTATATGCGAACCGACGGCGTGCAGATGGACGGCAGTGCCATCGACGCCGCGCGCAAAGCGATCGTCGGCCGCTATCAGGCGAGCTACATCCCCGACAAGCCACGCCAGTACCAGACCAAGGCCAAGAACGCGCAGGAAGCGCACGAGGCGATCCGACCGACTGATTTCAGCCGCGACAAGGCGGGTGGGGGCGACCACGCCAGGCTCTATGAGCTGATCTGGAAGCGTGCGCTGGCGAGCCAGATGTCGTCGGCACGCATGGAGCGCACGACGGTCGAGCTGGAGGAGCCGACCGGGCAGGATGCACTGCGCGCCACCGGTCAGGTGGTGATCTTCCCAGGTTATCTGGCGCTCTACGAAGAGGGGCGGGATGACGAGGGCGACGAGGATTCACGCCGCCTCCCCGTGATCCGCCAGGGCGATACTCCTGCCAAGAAGGGTGTGGATGCCGAGCAGCATTTCACCCAGCCGCCGCCGCGCTTCTCCGAAGCTTCGCTGGTCAAGCGGATGGAAGAGCTCGGCATCGGCCGCCCCTCGACCTATGCTTCGATCATTCAGGTGCTGAAGGACCGCGCCTATGTACGGGTCGAGAAGAACCGCTTTTTCGCCGAGGAAACGGGCCGCCTGCTGACCGCCTTCCTGGAGCGCTTCTTCGAGAAATACGTCAATTACGACTTCACCGCCGGGCTTGAGGAAGAGCTGGACGACGTGTCGGGCGGCCGTGCCGGGTGGCAGGCGGTGCTCGAAGCGTTCTGGAAGGATTTCCGTCCGCGCACCGACGAGGTGATGGAGCGCAAGCCGAGCGAGGTGACCGAGGCGCTCGACCAGTTCCTCGAACCGTATCTCTTCCCCGACAAGGGCGATGGCAGCGATCCGCGCCTCTGCCCGTCCTGCGGCGAGGGACGGCTGGCACTGCGCGGCGGCAAGTTCGGCGCGTTCGTTGCTTGCTCCAACTATCCCGAGTGCAAGTTCACCCGCCGCTTCGGTCAGCCGGGCAGTGCGGATGGCGGCGACACCGGGCCGGAGGTGATCGGGCAGGACCCGGTGACGGGCGAGGATATTTCGCGCCGTTCGGGCCGGTTCGGGCCGTATATCCAGCGCGGCGAAGGCAAGGAGGCGGCACGCGCCTCGATCCCCAAGGACATTCCCGAGTTCGACCTCGACTGGGCGGTGAGGCTGCTCAACCTGCCGCGCACGATCGGTGACCATCCCGAAAGCGGCAAGCCGATCACGGCGTCGATCGGGCGCTATGGCCCCTATCTCGCGCATGACGGCAAGTACGCGCGGCTGTCGTCGACGGCGGACGTGTTCGAGACGGGCATGAACGCCGCGGTGGTCAAGCTGGCCGAGGCGGCTGCGGGTGGCGGCCGGGCGCGCGGCGCCAGCCGCGAGCCGTTGAAGGTCTTCGGCGCACATCCCGAGTCGGGCGCCGAGATCAAGCTGATGGAGGGGCGCTTCGGTCCCTATCTCACCGACGGCTCGACCAATGCGACTCTGCCCAAGTCGGTCGATCAGGCAACGCTGACGCTCGAGGAAGCGGTGCAACTGATCGACGCCAAGGCAGCGGCGGGGCCGGCCAAGAAGAAGGGCCGCAAGGCGCCAGCCAAGAAGTCTGTTGCGAAGAAGGCTCCCGCAAAGAAGGCCCCTGCCAAGAAAGTGGCCGCGAAGGCATGACACCGGACTTCCGCAGCTACCTTCCGGGGGATGCGGAAGCCTGTCTCGCCTTGTTCGACGCCAATTGCCCGCGCTTCTTCGCGCCTGGAGAGCGCGCGGACTATACGGCGTATCTGGATCGGGTGTCGTCGTATCGCGTGTGCGTGACGGACGGTGTCATCAGCGGCGCGTTCGGGGTTGCGCCTGGCCTGCCGGGGCGGGCGCATCTCAACTGGATCCTGATCGATCCCGCATCGCAAGGCGTGGGTATCGGGCGCGCGATGATGCTGGCCGCGATGGCGGATGCAAGTGCTCGTGGCGCCGCGGCTCTCGACATCGCGGCGAGCCAGCATTCGGCGCCGTTCTTCGCGCGCTTCGGTGCGCGCGAGCTGTGCCATCTGCCGGATGGCTGGGGACCCGGGATGCACCGGATCGATATGGAGCTGGCGATCAGCCCCGTCGGTTGAGCTGATGGATCAGGCCGCGCGCAACGTGGTCATCTGAAGCCAGGCTCGCGCCAGCTTCTGCGCTTCGATGATCTCGCGCGCGCTCATGTCTTCGGCCACTTCTGCCCGCATGTACGGCGCGTGCGCGCTGCCCTTGAGCGCGGCGATATTGAACCATTTATGCGCTTCGATCAGGTCGACGTCGTAGCCCGACGCGCCGCTCGAATAGACCATGCCGAGTTCATAGGCCGCGTCGGCGCTTCCGCGCGCCGCATCGGCCAGCCGGCTATCGATCAGGAACTGTGCGCTCTTAAGACTATTGCCCATGACATTGCCCCACTTTTAATCTGTATCCTCATGGGACGCAGCCTGCGGCAGTCATGGTAACCAAAGCGTTAACGGTGTTCCTGAGGCTGGTTCAGCTAGCCTCGACGGGGATGTTGTCGATCAGTCGCGTGCCGCCGATGCGGGCGGCGGCGAGCAGACGGCGCGGCTTGCCCGCGACCGACGTGCCGAGCGTCTCGGCGTCGGCCAGCTCGACATAGTCGACCTCGAACCCGGCCGCTTCGAGCGACGCTCGGGCGGTGGCGAGCGCGGTGTCCGCATCCTCGCCCTTCTCGATCGCCTTGGCTGCGACGCCGAGCGCTCGCGGAAGCGCCACGGCGGCGGCACGATCCTCGGGCATCAGATAGACGTTGCGCGAGGAGAGGGCGAGGCCGTCATCGTCGCGCTGGGTGGGTATGCCGCGCACCTCGACATCGAAATCGAGATCGGCGACCATTCGACGGATCACGGCAAGCTGCTGGAAATCCTTCTCGCCGAACAGCGCGATGTCTGGCTTCACCTGGTTGAACAGCTTGGCGACGACCGTCGCGACGCCATTGAAATGGCCGGGGCGTGACGCGCCATCGAGCGGCTCACTGACACCGGCAACGCTGATATGGGTCGAATGGTCCTCGGGATACATGACCTCGACCGGGGGCAGCCACAGCAGATCCACTCCCGCATCGCTGAGCAGGCGTGAATCGACCTGTTCCTTGCGCGGATATTTGGCGAGATCCTCGTTCGGGCCGAACTGCTTGGGGTTGACGAAGATCGAGACGATCACGCGATCCGCCGCCAGTTTCGCTTCGGCCACCAGCGCCATATGCCCGGCGTGCAGCGCGCCCATCGTCGGCACGAACGCGATCCGTTCGCCGGCAGCACGGATTCCCGAAATGGCATTACGAAGTTCGGGGAGCTGACGGACGGTTTGCACGCGAATGAGGCCTTGGATATGGACGGGAAGCGCGGCCTTCTATGGGGGGGAGGCCCAGGGATCAATCAAGGAAGTTCATTGGTGGGCGAAGCGTCGAACCCGTTGCATGTGATCGTCTTCGCCAACGAGAAGGGCGGGACGGGCAAGTCCACCACCGCTGTCCACACCGCGATCGCGCTGGCGGCGCGGGGCGCGCGGGTCAGCTGTCTCGACCTCGATCACCGCCAGCGGACCTTGGGTCGGTATCTCGACAATCGCGGCGAATCGATCAAGCGCAGCGGCCGCGAGCTGCCGATGCCGCGCTACGAGACGCATGATGGCGAAAGCGACGATCTGTTCTCGGAGTCGCTGGAGCGGCTGGGAGCCGACAGCGACTTCCTGATCATCGACACGCCCGGCCGCGACGACAAGTTCGGCCGCATCGCGATCACCAACGCCGATACGCTGGTGACGCCGATGAACGACAGCTTCGTCGATTTCGACCTGATCGGCCATGTCGATCCCGACACGTTCAAGGTGGTGCGGCCAAGCTTCTATTCGGAGCTGATCTGGGATTCGCGCAAGCGCCGCGCCAAAGCGGACGGCGCGACGATCGACTGGGTCGTCCTGCGCAATCGGATGCAGCATATCGAGGCGCGCAACATGAAGCGCGTATCGGAGGCGATCGACCAGCTCGCCAAGCGCGTCGGCTTCCGCGTCATCCCGGGCCTGTCCGAACGCGTCATCTATCGCGAGCTGTTTCCGAAGGGGCTGACGATGCTCGATGCGCGCGAGTTTGGGCAGATGGGCCTGGCGCATGTCGCCGCGCGGCAGGAACTGCGCGAGATGATGGCGGGGCTGGCATTGCCCGAAACCGCCGGCACCATCCCGGTCTTCGCTTGAGCGCGCGACGGTGATCTGGAAGCTCCTCACCGCGATCGCCGTCGGCTGGCTTGGCTGGCGGATGTGGCATGGCTGGGGACGGCCGCTGCCTGGTACGCCCAAGCCTGCGCCCGTTCCGCCGGCACCGACCGGACCCGAAGCCGACGCCCGCGCCGTACTGGGCGTTGGGCCCGACGCCGGACCGGAGGAAATACGCGCCGCGCATCGCAAGCTGATCGCCAGTGTCCATCCCGACCGTGGCGGCTCGCCTGAGCTGACGCGGCAGGTGAACGCGGCGCGCGACCGGCTGCTCCCAAAGACTGGCGATTGAACTTTCCATGCCGCTCGCGAATTGGGCGGTTACCGAATCATCCGGAGGCACTTGTGACGCATCGTTTCGACCCGACCTCGCTTCGCGAGTATGACATTCGCGGTATCGTTGGAAAGACGCTGGGGGTCGAGGACGCGCGCGCGATCGGGCGCGGCTTCGCGACGCTGCTGCGCCGCGCGGGCGGACATCGCGTCGCGGTGGGTCGCGACGGCCGTGTTTCCTCGCCGGCGCTGGAGGCCGCGCTGATCGACGGGCTGACCACGTCAGGTTGCGACGTGGTGCGGGTCGGCATGGGACCGACGCCGATGCTCTATTATGCCGAGGCGATCCTAGAGGTGGATGGCGGCATCCAGATAACCGGCAGCCACAATCCCGGCGATTACAACGGCTTCAAGATGGTGTTTCAGCATCGACCGTTTTTCGGCCAGGATATTCAGGAAATCGGCAAGCTTGCCGCCGCGGGCGACTGGGAAGCGGGTCAAGGTACCGTCACCGACGCCGATATCCTCGACGACTATGTCGGCCGCCTGTTCGCGGGTTATGCGGGCGGCACCTTCCGCATTGGTTGGGACTGCGGCAACGGCGTCGCCGGCCCGGTGATCGAGAAGCTGGTCAAGCTCCTGCCAGGTGAGCATCACACGCTCTTCACCGATGTGGACGGCAATTTTCCGAACCATCACCCCGATCCCACCGAAGAGAAGAATCTGGCGGACCTGCGGCGGCTGGTCGCGGAGAAGAACCTCGATTTCGGACTGGCTTTCGACGGCGACGGCGACCGGATTGGTGCGATTGACGGCGAAGGCCGTGTGATCTGGGGCGATCAGCTTCTGTCCATTCTGGCCGAACCTGTCCTGAAGAAGGCACCGGGAGCGACGATCATCGCGGACGTTAAGGCGTCGCAGATGCTGTTCGACCGCGTCGCGGAGCTCGGCGGCGAGCCGGTGATGTGGAAGACCGGCCATAGTCTCGTGAAGATGAAGATGAAGGAGACTCACTCACCGCTCGCCGGCGAGATGAGCGGCCATATCTTTTTCGCGCAGGATTATTACGGCTTTGACGACGCGCAATATGCAGCGGTGCAGCTGATCAACGCCGTCCATCTGAACGGCAAGTCGCTGACCGAGATTCGCGGCAACATGCCGGCTTTCGTCAACACGCCGGAAATGCGCTTTCAGGTCGATGAGAGCCGCAAGTTCGCGGTGATCGACGAGGTGCTGGAGCGACTCAAGGCGGCTGGCGCCGATGTCAACGACACCGATGGTGCGCGAGTCAACACGCCCGATGGCTGGTGGCTGCTGCGGGCGTCGAACACGCAGGACGTGCTGGTGGCGCGCGCCGAAGCCCGCAGCCAGGAGGCGCTCGACCGCCTGCTCGCGCAGATCGATGCGCAGTTGGAGGCGAGCGGCCTTCAGCGCGGGCCCCAGGCCGCGCACTGAAGCCGGTACATTGAACGACGCCCTGTTGTTCGGCTGGCTCGCCGCGCGCTCGATCGCGCGCGGGCTGCCGGCGCCGGTGGCGGATCGCGGCGGCTTTCGGGTCGATACCGCGGGCGAGGTGGAAATCCGTCGCTGGGCGTTCACCCGGCCCGATGAGGGGCTTTTCGAACTTGGGCAGATGCTCGACACGCCGGGCCATTTCCTCAAACTGTGCGGCACGGGCGAAGAGTTGCTTGCCGCGCTTCCTCCGCGTTGGCGACTCCAGGATGAGCCCGGCTACGTCATGCGGGGACCGCAGGCTCCGTCGCCGCCGGCCGCCTTGTCCGCGGGCTACAGGCTGCAGCTTGATCGCGATGCGCGCGGCAGCCGCGTCACGATCCTGGCGCCGGACGGCGAGCTTGCCGCCAGCGGCACGGCGGCCGAGGCGGCGAGTGTGTTCGTCTATGATCGGATCATCACCGAACCGGATCATCGCCGCCGGGGGCTGGGCCGCGTGGTGATGGCGGCGTTGCGCGAGACGCGGGCGGACCACGCCGCGACCGAACTGCTTGTTGCCACCGACGATGGCCGCGCGCTCTATGCCACGCTTGGCTGGACGGTGATCTCACCCTTCGTCACCGCCGAAATCCCGCGTGTCTGATCCGCGTTTCGACTCGCTTTTCGACGCGCCACCGCGCACTTAGGCGCCATGGCCCCTCCGCCCCAGATCATCCGCGTCATCGACCTTGAGACCACCGGCGATAAGCCGCCGGCGCATGCCGTATGCGAAATCGGCTGGCAGGACGTCGCGCTCGGTGCCGACGGGCGTTGGGAGCTCCAGGGTGAGGGCGGCAGCCGAATGGTCAATCCCGGCCGCCCGATTCCGCCGCTCACCATGGCGATCCACCATATCCGCGACGAGGATGTGGCCGATGCGCCCTGGTGGCACGATGTCGCGCGCCCGATCCTCGACCCTTGGCCGCGCCGGGTGGCCTTGGCGGCGCATCGCGCCAGCTTCGAGGAGCAGTTCTGCACCCCGGCGCTGACACGTGGGGCGGACTGGATCTGCACCTATAAATGCGCCTTGCGTCTGTGGACCGACAGCCCCGGTTTTTCCAACCAGTTCCTGCGCTATTATCGCATGCCCGAGGGGCTGGAGCACGAGCGCGGCCTGCCCGCGCATCGCGCCTTCCCCGATGCTTATGTGACGGCGCACCACCTGCGTGACATGCTCAATACGGTGAGTGTTGCGCAGCTGATTGAATGGTCGAAGCTGCCCGGTCTGCTTCCACGCGTCCGCTATGGCCCGGATCGCGGCAAGGAATGGAGCGAGATCGACGACGATTCGCTCGATGCCTTCCTCCAGGATCGCGATCCCGACATCCGTTACACCGCGCAGATCGAGCTGGAGCGTCGCCGCGGACATGGCCGCATCGCGCGGCCCGAGCGAGAGCCGTTGCTCTTCTGAATGAGCAAGGGTGCCGTGACCGAAGGCTGAGGGGCAGCCCCACCCTCCGGCCACGGCGGCGTTGCGATCAATAATTGATCCGCGTCGCCTTGATCTTGCGCTTGGCGAGATAGGTCTGAACGCTCTCGCTACCGGCCAGATGCCCCGCGCCGACCGCGACGAAGACCGTGCCCGGCTTGTCGAGCCGTGTCTGAATCCATTCGGCCCAGCGTGCATTGCGGTCGGCGAGCAGAACCTTGCCCACTTGCGGCGCGGACTTGAGGCCTTCGTTCATCAGTGCGGCGAGTCCGTCGGCATCGCCGGCGCCCCATTCGACGACCATCTTGTCCAGCATCGGCCCGGCTTCGGGCAGCTTCTCGACCGTCTCGATCAGGAACGCGATCTGCGACTCCTCGGACAGCGAATCGAAGAAGCTGAACTGCTGCTCCATCGTCTCGAGGCCGGAGATCGGCTTGTTCGCCGCTTTCGCCGCGGTGTGGAGCGCTTCCTCGACCCCGCTCTTGGGGTCGTAACCAAGTCGCATCACCGACAGCATCGACATCTGGACCGCTGCCAGCCACGGATCGAAGCGATCGACCGCTGCCTGTGGCAGGCCAAGGCCGGCGACCGCCTTGGTGAACGCCTCGCGCTTGTCGGACGGCAAACGCTCGGTCAGTGCCGGGCCGGTCGCGTTGAAGCCGTACTTCATGACCAGGGGCTGGGCCGCCGCCGGATCGGGCATCACGCCGATCTCGGTGACCAGCTCGCCGCTCTCGTCGAACGCCTTCTTCACCGCCTCGTCGAACCAGGACAGGCCGGGCCGCAGGATGTGGATCGTTCCGAAGAGATAGATGGTGGTGTCGTGGTCCTTCACCACCCACAGAGCGGGATCGGCGTCCTTGGTCTCGACCGCGGGCGCCGGCGCGGCCTGCTGCGCGATGGCGTTGGGCGCGGCGAAAAGCAGCGCGAGCGCGGAACCCGCGCGCAAGAGCATATGGGTCATTCTTGCCTCCAGTTGATTCGGATTGAACGGGTCGTCAGGGCCGCAGTTTCTTGTAGCCATAGGCCAGCAGCATCGCGGCCATCGTCGCGACGAAGATCGTCTGGTGCTGCGGTTCGGGTACCAGCCCGCCGCGCCACCACAGATACCAGCCGGCATAGCCACCGATGTAGAAGTTGAGCGCCGCCACCGATGCCCATTGATGGTCGCGCCGGTCGAGTTCGTCGGTGGCGAGATGGTAGCGCCAGCCGCCATAGCCGAGCGCGCCGATCAGGATCGCCGACGCGGCGATCGCCCAGCCGGCCGGGATGCCTTCCATGAATGCGCCGCCATCGACCTCGAACATCGCGGAGAAGAAGCCGATCACAGCCCCGGCGCCCATCAGCGCGACGATGATCAGCTGAAGCCGCCGCGCACGCGTCTTCGCGGCGACGATACCGCGCGATTCAGGCCGCATCACCGTCTCCATCCTCGAAAATCTCCTCGATGGTCAGGCCGAACAGCCGCGCGATGCGGAAGGCGAGCGGGAGCGAGGGATCGTACTTCCCCGTCTCGATCGCGTTCACCGCCTGCCGCGACACGCCCAGATGGCCGCCAAGCTCCGCCTGGCTCCAATTGCGTTCGGCGCGCAGTACTCGCAGCCTGTTCTGCATTTCCGTGTCAGTTATCCGTGACGATATGTCGTCGATAGCTGACTATATGTCATGGATACGTGACATATGTCAAGTACCCCTGACACGCGGAATCGCGGTGACGATCGCGGAGACGAGTGTCCCGATGCAGAGCTGATACGGAAAGGCGAGTCCGGTTGGACCGGCAATGAAGGGCTGAAGCAGTAGCACCGTGACAAACCCTGCGCCGAGGCCTGCGATCACCGACGCGCTGTTGCCGCGATTCGTGAATACAGCGACGAAATAGACACCGAGCAGCCCGGCATAGGCGAACACCATCACCTGCAACGCGAATTCGAGCAGGGGCATGTCCGTGTAGCGTTGCCAGTAGAAGCTCAGCACCGCCATCGCGAACATGGCGACGCCGACGATCGCCATTCCCCAGCGGCCGGCATGGACATAATGCTTGGCGCCGGCGCCCCCGCGCCGCTCGCGCCACGGCTTGTAGAAGTCGCTGATCATCACCGAGGACATGGCGTTGAGCGCCGAGTTGGTAGTCGCGACCGCCGCGGCCGTCACGCCGATCGTGACAAGGCCGCGCAGCCCCGGCGGCACCTGTGTCAGGATATAGTGGACGAAGACGGTGATCTTCTCGCCCGCGAAGCTGGTTGCAGCCTGATTGTCGGCACCCATCAGGTCGGGGCGGTTGTAGAATACATGGAGCAACAGGCCGATCGTGACGAACATCGCGATCAGCGGGATGCTGGCGAGCTGCGAATAAATGAGGCCGCGTGCGCCGGTCTTCGCGTCGGGGCTGGCGAGCAGCCGTTGGGTCGTGTCCTGGTCCAGTCCCGCATTGGCGACGTTGAGCAGGAACAGCCCGGTGAAGATCGCCAGCACCGTGAAGGGCTTCGACAGGTCGGTCGAAAAGTCGAGCAACCGCAACTTGTTGACCCCCTCGGGCGTCATGCGCAGTGCATCGATCAGCTCGCCGTTGGTGGCGGGGATCGACAGACGCAGGAAGATCAACACCGCGACCGCCGACCCGGTGTAGATCACGAACTGGATGAGGTCGTTCCAGATCACCGACTTGAGGCCGCCATGGAAAGTGAAGAGGAAGCTGACCAGCATCACCGCGGCGGCCGACAGGATGATCGCCTGCGCATCGATGCTGCCGAACGCGACCATCGCGATGGCGATCGCTGCCAGATAGACGCGCGCGCCGCCCGCCAATACCCGGCCGATCAGGAACATGCCCCCGGCCCAATGTTTGGCGCGCGCGTCGAACCGTGCTTCCAGAAGTTCGTAAACGGTCGTCGCGCGCATCGCGTAGAAGCGCGGGATCAGCAGATGTGCGACGAAGAAGGCGGCCAGCACCGGCGCGATCACTGCGCCGAGATAGCTATAGTCGCCGCGATAGCCCTGGTCCGGCGCGCCCAGGAACGTGGCCGCCGATTGGGTCGCGGAAAGGACCGATACCGCCGCGAGCCAGGCTGGCACCGTCCGTCCGGCGAGGAAATAGTCCCGCGCGTCATCCGCCTTGAAGCGCGAGAACAGCCAGCCACCGATCAGCAGCACGGCGACGTACAGACCGACCACCAGCCAGTCGAGCGGAGCGAATTGCGGGTTCATTTCAGGGTTGTAGCAAAGCTTTTCGCGCCGTCATCCGGCATGTGATCCGGCCAAGCCGATCTTTGTTGCGCCGCGATATCATTGGCTTCACAACGCGCGGCGGAAAGGGGCGGTGGATTTGGCTAGCGCTGCGACGACATCCGCGGGGGATGCGGCGACGATCGCCGCGCGCTGGATGGCGGACTATCGCGCCGCGACCCCCGCCACCGACATGTTCTATGCCGCCGGCCGCGACGACCCCGCCTGGAACGCGCTGTTCGAGGAACTGGCGGGGCGATCCGGTGACGACCTGGTCAGCGCGCGCGAGCGCGCCCAGCGCCATGCGGAGGATATCGGCACCGGTTTCCGTATCGCGGGCGAGGGGGAGGAGCGGCCCTGGCCCCTGTCGCCGGTGCCGCTGCTGATCGCGCGTGCCGAATGGGATGGGATCGCCACCGGGGTCGCCCAGCGCGCCGACCTGCTCGAGGCGGTGCTGGCCGATTGCTATGGCGAGCAAAGGCTGATCGCGAACGGAAACATCCCTGCCGCGCTGGTGACGGGCAGCCCCAATTTCCTGCGCCCGATGATGGGACTGACTCCACCGGGCGGCTATCATCTCAACTTCGTCGCGGTCGATCTGTGCCGCGGTCCGGCGGGTGAGTGGCGCGTGCTGGCGGACCAGCTGCGCGCGCCGGTGGGGGCGGGTTATGCGCTCGAGAACCGCCTCGCCATGTCGCGGATGCTGGGCGGGTTGCAGACTCGGCTCAATATCGAGCGGCAGGCGCCATTCTTCGCCGCGTTCCGCGATGGATTGTCCGCGCGCTGCCGCCGTGCGGAGCCGCGAATCGTGCTGCTCACCCCTGGCCGCTTCACGCCCAGCTATGCCGAGCAGGCGCATCTCGCGCGCTATCTGGGCTTTCCGCTGGTCGAGGGCGGCGATCTCGCGGTGCTCGACGACCGCGTCTATTTGCGCACGATCGCCGGCCTCAAGCGGGTCGATGCGCTGTGGCACCGGATCGATCCGCGGATGATCGACCCGCTCGCCTTCGATTCGCATTCGGGGGTCGGCGTGGCGGGGCTGGTCGATGCGATGGCGGCGGACGAAGTGGTGGTGACCAACTCGCCCGGTGCCGGGATGCTCGAGGCGCCCGCCTTTGCTGCTTTCCTGCCGCGACTGTGCACCCGGTTGACCGGTGAGCAATTGAAGCTTGCCAATATCGCGACCTGGTGGTGCGGGCAGGAACGCGAGCGTGCCGAGGTGGCGGGTGATCTCGACAATATGCTGATCGCGCCGGCATTCGGCGTCGCCACCAATGTGCTGGCAGACGGCACGGCGGTGCTGGGCTCCGATCTGA
The DNA here is from genome assembly GCF_059415525.1 of Sphingomonas sp. GW821-FHT10C01. Taxonomy (NCBI): domain Bacteria; kingdom Pseudomonadati; phylum Pseudomonadota; class Alphaproteobacteria; order Sphingomonadales; family Sphingomonadaceae; genus Sphingomonas; species Sphingomonas sp. GW821-FHT10C01. Next base: position 385,842 of record NZ_JBWKNK010000001.1, read on the forward strand.
CCACTGCGCAGCGTGCCGCATTGCTCGCCGATTTCGAGCGGCGGCCGCAAGACTATGTCGGGCGTGAGGTGGTGCGGCTTTCGACCATGCCGGTGGTGGGCGACAACGGATTGGCCGCGCGTCCGTTTACGCTGCGCGTGTTCGCGGCGCGGCGGCCCGATGGCGGGTGGAGCGTTCTGCCGGGCGGTTTCGCGCAGATCGGCGAACATGCCGATGAGCGCGCTGCGGTGATGGGCGAAGGCAGCTGGTCGGCGGACGTGGTGATCCATGGCCCTGAACCGGTGGCTCCGGTCACGCTGCTGGCCTCCGACGACACGACCCAGCTGCGCCGCAATCCCGGGACGTTGCCGAGCCGCGTCGCCGATAATCTCTTCTGGCTCGGCCGCTATCTGGAGCGCGGCGAAGCGCTGCTGGGCGTGATTCGGTCGCTGCTCGGTCATTCGATCAGCGCCGATACCGGGGCGGCGCTGTCGGTGGAGACGGTGCGGCAGCTCGTGGACATCGTCGTGCATGCGGGGGCGGCACCCGCGCCATCCAGCCTCAACCGTGCCGACCTCAGCCATTTCGCGCGCGCGGCTATGGACGCGAGCGACGGCTGGTTCAGCGTGCGCGCGATCAACCGTCAGGCGCGCGGGATCGGTGCGATCAGCCGCGACCGACTGTCGGCGGACATGATCCGTCTGCTCGACGCGCCCTTTCCGATGAAGGGCGGTGCGCTCGACCGGGCGGGTTCGGCGCAGCGGCGTTACTATGCGCTCGCCGGGCTGGGCGCCGAGCATCTCGGTCGTACCGATGCGTGGCGCTTCCACGACATGGGCCGCCGGGTGGAGCGGGCGATGGCGGCGATCCGGGCGATCCACGCCTTCGGTCAGCCGCAGGCGACCAGCGACGACCTTTCCACCCTTCTCGACCTTGCCGACAGCCAGATCAGCTATCGCCAGCGTTACCTGACGGGGATAGCGCGGGTGCCGGTGCTCGATCTCGTCGCGCTCGACCCGGGCAATCCGCGGGGCATTGCCTATCAGGTTTCGGCGATCGCCGATCATCTCGAGAAGCTTCCGGTACTGTCGGACGACGGGCTGGCGGAGCCGCAACAGGCACAGGCGGCGGCGCTCTCCGCGATCGTCTCGATCACCCAGGCGTCGGATCTGGACGAAGCGAAGCTGATCGAGATCGGCAATCGGCTCGCATCGCTCTCTGACGCGATCGCGCGCCGCTATTTCCTGCAGGGGGCCGAACCGCTCCGCGCCGCCGGCCTTGTTCTCGCCTGATGCTTTACGCGATCCGCCATGTCACCCGCTTCGACTATGCCGAGCCCGTGGGCTTCGCGCGCTGCAATTTGCGGCTCAAGCCGATCCAGTGGTCCGGCCAGCAGCTGCACGACTACACCCTCAGCGTGGAGCCGGGGGGGCGTACCGCGCCGGCGCGGGCTGAGGCTGGCCTTGCCAATGTCGTGCGGCTGGTGATCGACCAGGCAGCGAACAGCCTGACGATCGAAAGCCGGTGCCGCATCACTGTCGATCGCCCCGTGCCTCAGCCCGCGACGGGTGATCCGACGTTGGCGCAGGTTGCTGCGCTGGCTCGTGAAAGTCGCGACGCGGGTCCTGCAAGTCCCGCATCCTATCTCTTTCCTTCGTCGCGGATCCCGCTCGACCCAGATATTGCCGCCTGGTGCGCGCAGGATCTCGATCCGGGTCGCGGCGCGCTGGAAGCGGGGATCGCGTTGGCGCGGCGTATCCAGGCGGAGTTCGAGTTCGACCCCGCCGCGACGCTGGTCGACACCCCGCCGCATGAGGCGTTCGTGAAGCGCGGCGGCGTGTGCCAGGATTTCGCGCAGATCATGATCTCCGGCCTGCGCGCCGCCGGGCTGCCTGCCGCCTATGCCTCGGGTTATTTGCGCACGCTTCCGCCGCCCGGACAGCCCCGGCTGGTGGGGGCGGACGCGACACATGCCTGGGTTTTGCTGTGGTGCGGCCCTGAGCGCGGCTGGGTCGGGTTCGATCCCACCAACGGCATCTGGATGGCGAGCGATCACGTCATCATCGCGATTGGGCGCGACTATGCCGATATCGCGCCGATCGATGGCATCATTCTGGGCTATGGCGCGCAGGACATGCGGGTTTCGGTCGATGTCGAGCCGCTGGATGACGCCGCGTCACTTGCAACCGGCGCGTCGGAAGCCGATGTAGCGGGGTAATACGCTCAAGAAGAAGACGAAACGGGGACTATTAGTGGCCGATCCTTACGCAACCCTGGGAGTCTCGCGCGGGGCCAGCGAGGACGAGATCAAGAAGGCCTATCGCAAGCTCGCCAAGGAGCTGCATCCCGACCGCAACCGCGACAATCCCAAGGCCGCCGAGAAATTCGGCACGGTGGCCCAGGCCTATGAGCTGCTGAGTGACAAGGACAAGCGCGCACGCTTCGACCGTGGCGAGATCGACGGCGACGGCAACCCGACCTCGCCGTTCGGCGCCGGGTTCGCCGGCGCGCGCGGCGGCCCCCAGGGCGGCTTCCGTCCCGGCGGCGGTGGGTTCGACTTTGGCGGCGGCGGTGGCGACCCCGATATCGGCGATATCTTCGAAGGATTGTTCGGCGGCCGCGCTGGCGGTCAGGGCGGCGGCTTTTCGAGCGGCTTCGGTCGCCGCCCGCCGCCGGCCAAGGGCGCGAACGTCGCCTATCGTTTACGCGTGCCGTTCGAGGATGCGGCAGCGCTGAAGCCTCAGCGCATCCAGCTGCGCGATGGCGCGACGATCGACTTGAAGCTCCCCAAGGGGGTCGAGACGGGCACGCAGATGCGGCTGGGCGGTAAGGGCGATGCTGGGCCTGGCGGCAATGGCGACGCGATCGTGACGATCGAGATCGAGCCGCACCGTTTCTATACCCGCGACGGCGACCATATCCGTCTCGATTTGCCGATCACGCTCAAGGAAGCGGTCGAGGGAGCGGCGGTGCGCGTGCCGACGCCTGAGGGCGCGGTGAACCTCAAGGTTCCCGCCGGATCGAGCTCGGGCAAGACGCTGCGCCTCAAGGGGCGTGGCTTCCACGGCAAAAGTGCGCGCGGCGACCTGCTGGTGTCGCTGATGATCGAGATTCCGGCGCACGATGCCAAGCTCGCCGCCTTCGTCGCCGAGTGGGGCGTGGAGGAAAATCCGCGCGCACGACTGGGCGTCTGAGCGCCGGTGAGCGAGCCCATCTCCCCCGAATCGCCTGAAGCCCGCCGTCGCGGGTTTCACAGGCATCTGGCGGATCTGGGCGTCACCGACCGGGTGGTTGAGGTGATCAAGCGTGTGGTGGTCGGCGCCTATACCGACGGTTTCACCCATGCCGGCAACCTCGCTTACCTCAGCCTCGTCACGCTCTTTCCCTTCTTCATCGTCGCGACCGCGATCGCCCGACTGGTCGGGCGGACCGGCGACGGGCTTCAGGCGGTGGGGGCGTTCCTCCAGACCCTTCCGCCCGAGGTCGGTGCGCTGCTCCGCCCCGCGATCCTCGAGGTGCTGGAGGCGCGGTCGGGGTCGCTATTGTGGCTGGGTGCGCTGGTGGGGTTGTGGACCACATCGGGCTTCATCGAGACCGTCCGTGCTATTCTGCGCCAGGCCTATGGCGTTCAGTCGGGCACGCCCTTCTGGCGGCTGAAACTCGGCGCGATCGGGATGGTGATCGGATCGGTGATCCTGGCGATGATGGCGTTCAGCTTCCAGGTGCTGCTGATCGGTGCCGAACAGTTCATCTGGCGCGTGATCCCGTTCGCTTCCGATGCGCAGCGCATCATCTCGGTGACCAAGATCGCGCCCGCGATCGCATTGTACGGCGCGCTCTACATTCTCTTCTACACGCTCACGCCGATACGTTACCGCCAGTCGAAATGCCCCAAATGGCCGGGGCCGCTGTTCGTGACGGTGTGGTGGATCGCGTGCACCGCGGCGCTGCCGCATGTGATCGGCGCATTTGGCGGCTATGGCCTGACCTATGGCAGCCTGGCCGGGGTGATGGTGGCGCTGATCTTTTTCTTTCTGATCGGCTTCGGCGTCGTTATCGGCGCCGAGCTCAACGCCGCGCTGGCGGAAACGCCAGAGAACGGGTTACAGGGACCGCAAGAAAGACCGGAGGGTAAGACGTGACCGGATTGATGCAGGGCAAGCGCGGGCTCATCATGGGCCTAGCCAATGATCGCTCGCTCGCCTGGGGGATTGCGAAGAAGCTGCGCGAGCATGGCGCGGAACTGGCGTTCAGCTATCAGGGCGAAGCGCTGGAGAAGCGTGTGCGCCCGCTGGCGGAAGAGCTGGGCAGCGATTTCCTGATCGACTGCGATGTGAGTGACATGGCCGCGCTCGACACCGCGTTCGAGACGCTCGCCGCGCGCTGGCCGACGATCGACTTCGTCGTCCATGCGATCGGCTTCTCCGACAAGAACGAGTTGCGCGGCGGCTATGTCGACACCAGCCTCGACAATTTCCTGATGACGATGAACATCAGCGTCTATTCGTTCGTAGCGGTGGCGAAGCGCGCGCAGGCGATGATGCCCGATGGCGGCTCCCTGCTGACGCTCAGCTATTATGGCGCGGAGAAGGTAATTCCGCACTATAACGTGATGGGCGTGGCCAAGGCGGCGCTGGAGACCAGCGTCCAGTATCTCGCGGTCGATCTCGGCGGGCAGAATATCCGCGTCAACGCGATCAGCGCCGGGCCGATCAAGACGCTCGCGGCATCGGGCATCGGCGACTTCCGCCTGATCCTGAAGTGGAACGAGCTCAACGCGCCACTCAAGCGCAATGTCACGATCGAGGATGTCGGCGGCGCGGGCCTCTACTTCCTGTCCGACCTGTCGAGCGGCACCACCGGCGAGACTCATCATGTCGACGCCGGCTATCACGTCGTCGGCATGAAGGCCGAGGACGCCCCGGACATCGCTTTGGTCTGATGACGATTGCGATCCGCCCGGCGACCGGCGGCGATGTCGCGGCGATCGACGCGTTGCTGCGCCGCAGCTTCCCGGCGCCGGACGAGGCGCTGCTGGTCCAGCGGCTGTGCATCGACGGCGATATGGTGCTGACCCTGGTCGCGGATGACGAGGAGACCGGTGCGCTCGCGGGCATGGTCGCGTTCAGCCGCATGGATGTCCATGTGAACGACCAGCCGCTCGCCGCGGTGGCGCTGGCGCCGGTCGCGGTCGAGGCGGCCTATCGCCGCCAGGGCGTGGCGGAGGCGCTGATCGCCGCCGGGCACCAGCACCTTGCAGATGCCGGCTATCTGATCAGCTTCGTGCTTGGCGACCCTGCCTATTATGGCCGGTTCGGCTATGCGGCCGATCTCGCGCGCGGCTTCGCTTCGCCCTATGCTGGCGAGTATCTGATGGCGCTGGCCTTGCAGGACGGGAAGGTTCCGTGTGGCGTGCGTGGGGAGGCGAACCACGCGACGGCATTCGCGGCGCTGGGGCAGGATGGCTGACGGGGCCGTCGCGCTGCGCGCTATGGCGGACCGTCGATCCTTCTTGCTTTCAAATCGCGGCGACATGGGCAAGGAGATGGCGCCATGAGCTTCAACACCTTCGGCCGCGTCTTCCGCTTCACCACCTGGGGGGAGAGCCATGGTCCCGCGATCGGCGCGGTGGTCGACGGCTGCCCACCGGGGCTGGCGCTGTCCGAAGCCGATATCCAGCCTTTCCTCGACAAGCGCCGTCCGGGCCAGTCGCGCTTCACCACCCAGCGGCAGGAGCCGGATCAGGTCCGCATCCTCTCAGGCGTGTTCGAGGGGAAGACCACCGGCACCCCGATCAGCCTGATGATCGAGAATGTCGACCAGCGCTCGAAGGATTACTCCGAAGTCGCCCAGGCCTATCGCCCGGGCCATGCCGACTATGCCTATGACGCCAAATACGGCTTTCGCGATTATCGCGGCGGCGGGCGCTCCTCGGCGCGCGAGACCGCGAGCCGGGTCGCGGCGGGTGCGGTGGCACGCGCGGTGATCCCTGACGTGTCGATCCTTGCCTGGGTCGAGGCGATCGGTGGCGACGCGATCGACTATGCGAAGTTCGATGCAGCGGAAATCAGCAACAACCCCTTTTTCTGCCCCGATCCCGACGCCGCGCGACGCTGGGAAAGGCTGGTCGACGACGCGCGCAAGGCAGGCTCGTCGATCGGTGCCGTGATCGCGTGCGAGGCGACCGGCGTGCCCGCTGGCTGGGGGGCGCCGCTCTACGCCAAGCTCGACAGCGAACTCGCCGCGGCGATGATGAGCATCAACGCGGTCAAGGGTGTCGAAATCGGCGACGGCTTCGCGGCGGCGGCGCTGAGCGGAGAGGCCAATGCCGATCCGATGCGGCCGGGCAATGACGGCGCGCCGGTGTTCCTCGCCAACCATGCGGGCGGGATCGCCGGCGGTATCGCGACTGGCCAGCCGGTGCGCGTCCGGGTGGCGTTCAAGCCGACCAGCTCGATCCTGACGCCCGTGGAAACCATCACCAGGGAAGGCGACGCGACGCAAATCCGCACCAAGGGCCGGCACGATCCGTGCGTCGGTATCCGCGGCGTTCCGGTGGTCGAGGCGATGATGGCCCTGGTGCTCGCCGACCAGAAATTGCTGCATCGCGCCCAGATCGGCTGATTTTCCCGATCCCGATCAATCGCTTCGTCCCGCCCGCGGTGCGTTCCGCGGACGGAACGGGATTCAGCGGCGACAGGGCGAAGCGCGTCTTCGGGACCTGATCCGCGCCGCCGCGTTTCTCCTGTGCCACGTAAACAGGAGTATCCCATGCGCCATAAGACGCTCGCCAGCCTTCTTCTTCTGTGCGGTTCCACCGCCGCACTCGCCCATATCGCCCCGGGCCAGACCGAGCCGCCGGCGCAGAACGAGGTTGCGAACCAGGCCACGCCCGCACCCGACACCACGGCACCCGAGACTCAGTCGAACACGACCGATGTCGAGCCGAGTAGCGATCCGACCAACAACGGCACCGAAACGGCGCCGGAGCCGAATTCGACCTTCTACTAAGGTGATTCTCGTCGTTTCGGGCGCAGCAATCCGGCTGCGCCCGGGACGTCGATTGCGTCGGGATCAGTCCGCGAAGGGATCGCGGACCAGGATTGTGTCCTCACGCTCCGGGCTGGTCGAAACCAGCGCAACCGGGCAGCCGATCAGTTCCTCGATCCGGCGGATATATTTGATCGCCTGCGCCGGCAGCTGTGCCCAGCTACGCGCGCCCGCGGTCGATTCGCTCCAGCCTTCGAACTCTTCATACACCGCTTCGGCGCGAGCCTGATCCTGCGGACTAGGCGGCAGATAGTCGTAATGCTTGTCGCCGACCTTGTAGCCGATGCAGATGCGCAAATTCTCCATCCCGTCGAGGATGTCGAGCTTGGTCAGCGCGATGCCGGTGACACCGCTCACCGCGACCGACTGGCGCACGAGCACGGCGTCGAACCAGCCGCAGCGGCGCTTGCGCCCGGTGACCACACCAAACTCGCGCCCGCGCGTGCCGAGCAGCTCACCGACTTCGTTATCCTGCTCGCTCGGGAACGGGCCCGAACCGACGCGCGTCGTGTAGGCCTTGACGATGCCCAGCACGAAGCCGACCGACCCCGGCCCAAGGCCCGAGCCGGAGGCGGCGGCGCCGCTCACCGTGTTGGACGAGGTGACGAACGGATAGGTGCCGTGATCGACGTCGAGCAGCACGCCCTGCGCGCCCTCGAACAGGATGCGCTTGCCCGCTTCCTTGGCGTTCTTGAGCGTCAGCCACACCGGCGCGGCATAGGGCAGGACCGACGGCGCGATCTCGCGCAGTTCTTCGAGCAGGCGCGCGCGATCGATCGGCGGCTCGCCGAAGCCGGCGCGCAGCGCGTCGTGATGCGCGCACAGGCGATCGAGCTGCGCGTCGAGATCGTCGAGATGAGCCAGGTCGCACACGCGGATCGCGCGGCGCCCGACCTTATCTTCGTACGCCGGGCCGATGCCACGGCGGGTGGTGCCGATCTTGCCCGCGCCCGACGCGTCCTCGCGCAGGGCGTCGAGATCGCGATGGATGGGCAGGATCAGCGGCGCGGTCTCTGCGACCTGAAGCGTTCCGGGCGTGATCTCGACGCCCTGCTCGCGCAGGCGGGCGATCTCGTCGCGGAAATGCCACGGGTCGAACACGACACCGTTGCCGATCGCCGACAGCGTCCCGCGCACCAGGCCGGAGGGGAGCAGCGAAAGCTTGTAGACCTTCTCGCCGACGACAAGCGTGTGGCCGGCATTGTGCCCGCCCTGGAAACGGACGACCAGATCGGCCCGGCTGGCGAGCCAGTCGACGATCTTGCCCTTGCCCTCATCGCCCCATTGGGCGCCGATCACTGCGACATTTGCCATGGATACACGTCTCCGCCTGCCAGGCAGACCCAGGGTCGCCCTTCGACAGGACTCGGCGACCAGGGTTTTCGGAAATGCGGGGCGCCAATGGCCCTCCCGCGCCTTCGCGTCAAGGGCGTTGCGTGTCTGTTCGCCGGAATGGGCCTTCGGCGCGGTCCGCAGCCCGCCCAAGGATCCGGCGACGCGGAGCATCTGTGGAAAGGTTGCGGAGGGCGGTATTGTTTGAAATTCGCGCCTTCGCGAATTTCAAAAGAGCCTCTAAGAATCGAACGAGCGTAAAACGAGGAGAGACGAATGAAACTGGCAAGCCTCAAGCACGGCCGCGATGGGAAGCTGGTTGTCGTCTCCAACGACCTCGCCTGGTATGCCGATGCCGGGCATATCGCACCGACGCTTCAGGCCGCGCTCGACAATTGGGACCGGCTCGAGGGCGATCTGCGCAACCTCGCCACCGATCTCGATCATGAAGTGATCCCGCGTGAGCGGTTCCATGAGCGCGATGCCGCCGCGCCGCTGCCGCGCGCCTATCAATGGGCCGACGGTTCGGCCTATGTGAACCATGTCGCGCTGGTCCGTCAGGCGCGCGGCGCGGAAATGCCCGACAGCTTCTGGCACGATCCGCTGATGTATCAGGGCGGCAGCGACGGCTTCCTCGGGCCACGCGACCCGATCCCGCTCGCAGATGAGAGCTGGGGCTGCGACCTCGAGGCGGAAGTAGTGGTCGTCACCGCCGACGTGCCGCAGGGCGCCAGCCGTGAGGATGCGCTCGCCGCGATCCGGCTGGTCGGCCTCACCAACGACGTGTCCCTGCGCAACCTGATCCCGGGTGAGCTCGCCAAGGGCTTCGGTTTCTTCCAGTCCAAGCCGGCCAGTGCCTTCTCGCCGGTGTTCGTGACCCCCGATATGCTCGGCGATTGGTGGCGCGACGGCAAGCTCCATCGCAAGCTGATGGTCGATCTCAACGGCAAGCCTTTCGGCCGCGCCGAAGCGGGTGAGGACATGACCTTCGACTTCGGCACGCTGGTCGCGCACGCCGCCAAAACGCGGGCGCTCGGCGCGGGTACGATCATCGGATCGGGCACGGTCTCCAATCGCGATGCCGATGGCGGCCCGGGCAAGCCCATCGCCGAAGGCGGCGTCGGCTATTCGTGCCTTGCCGAAGTCCGCACCGTCGAGACGATCAACGGCGGTGCGCCGGTGACCCCGTTCCTCAAGGCCGGCGATACGGTCCGCATCTGGGCCGAAGACGACAGGCACCACCCGATCTTCGGGGTGATCGAGCAGACTGTCGGGGGATAGGTTGCGAACGACGGGCCGCGTTCCGATCTCAACGGCATGACCGACGGCTATACCGTGTTCGAAACCGTGGCGGGCTTCGCCGCGATCGGCTGGAATGCGAAGGGCATCCACAGCTTCCGGCTGCCGGCGGACACCGCGCGGGAGGTGGAACGGTCGTTGCTGCGGCGCTTGCCGAGTGCGGAGGCGGCGGTGCCCCCTGCATCCGTGCAGGCCGTGATCGGCGACGCGCGGCGCTATTTTGCCGGGGAGCGTGTCGACTTTGCGCGCGTGCCCGTCGCTCTAGGAGCGCAAGAGCCGTTCTTCGAACGCGTCTATGGGCTCGTGCGCCAGCTCGGCTGGGGCGAGACGGCGACTTATGGCACGATCGCCAAGGCATTGGAGGTGGGTCCGGAATTCGCCCGTGATGTCGGACAGGCGATGGCGTCCAACCCGGTGCCGCTGATCATCCCCTGTCACCGCGTGACCGCCGCGAATGGTAAGATTGGCGGCTTCTCGGCACCGGGCGGCGCCCTGTCCAAGGCGCGCATGCTCGGACTCGAGGGGGTTGAGGTCAGGGACGGCGTCGTCATCCGCGATATGCCTCAGCTGGGGCTGGGCTTCTAGGCGATCAGAAGTCGAACACCCCCTGCCGCGCGATTAGTGGCCAGCGGCCATGCTCAACATGCCGTCCGTTGCCGCTTTCGATCAGTAGGAACTGCTCGGCGCGCCAGCTGATCGGAGGCACGGGGATGTTGCGCCGTTTCCAGGATTGATAGGTAAGCGACGCATGCGGCTCGAATGTATAGTCGATGTCGATCCCGAAGGCATTCAGCGGGGCCAGCAACGCGCGCTGGAAGTCGCGTAGCGCTCGCATCCTGTTGCCGACGAGTACATTGCCGCTGATCCGGTTGAGCGTCACATCGAAGGGCTCTGCCTGCAGCGATGCCATCGCATGACATATGCACATGAGATCGTCTTGTGAGCGCATTCGGATATCCCCGAATGGCAGTAACGTGATGTGGAAACGCTCGACGGCATAGCTGCGAGAGAGATCATATTGGGCTCGCAAGCGGTCCATCGCCGCGGCCTGCTCCGGGGTGGGTTTCAGCATCAGATAGAGCAGTTGATCATCATTCTGCCGTGACTGATGGGACAGGAAGCCCTGAACACTGGGGATCATCATTGTTTGTTACTCCTAGTGGAAATCCCGCGACTTCACCGGAATCAGATCCGGCGCTTTGAGGCTGCGCCGCGGCGGCCAGCTGTCGGCGGGGCGTTGACACGGCAGCAGCCGGTCTCGTGGGTCGATCGTACCGCCATGCGTCGCGCCGTCGCCGGGCATGGCGGCATGCGGCAGGTCGAGGTCGCCGACCTCCCGCAGCATGCCGGTCAGGTCGGTGATCGTGTCGGCGATGACGTGGATGACAATCCCCTCGCGTTGCACGCGGCCACGGATCGAGAGCATCGTCGCCGACATCACCGTGCGCCGGTTGGCTTCGAACCGGTTGCCCCACAGCACAACATTGGCGATGCCGGTCTCGTCCTCCAGTGTCACGAACACGATCCCGCTGGCGGTGCCGGGGCGCTGACGCACCAGGATCAGCCCGGCGACCTCGACGCGCGCACCGTCTTTCATGCGGATCAAGTCCGCGCTCTTTGTGATTCCCCGTGCGGCAAGGCGATCGCGCAGAAAGGACAGTGGATGGGCGCGCAGCGAGAGCTGAGTGGCGCGATAATCCTCCACCACCTCGCGCCCCGCAGTGAGCGGCACCAGCGCTACGTGCGGCTCGGCGCTTTCGGCAACCGTCTGCCCCTCGCGCGCATCGGCGGCGGTGAACAGGTCGAGCGGCTTGTGACCCAGTCCCTTGATCGCCCACAGCGCCTGCCGCCGGTTGAGGCCTAGCGCCTGGAACGCGTCGCCGCGCGCTAGCTTTTCCAGCGCGGTGGGCTTCACGCCCGAACGGCGCCAGACATCCTCGATTGAAGTAAAAGGCGACTGCCTCCGCGCTTTCAGGATTTCCGCGACGTCGTCCTGCGACAATCCCTGCACGATCCGCATGCCCAGGCGGATCGGCTGCATCCCCGCCCAGTCTTCGGCTGTACCGCAGAAGCGCGCATCCCGCTCGCGCATGTTCGGCCCCTCTGGCACGATGCGCGTGTCCCAGTCGCTGTCGACGATGCATACTGGTCGCGCTTCGACTCCATGATTGCGGGCGTCACGGATCAGCTGTGCCGGCGCGTAGAAACCCATCGGCTGCGCGTTGAGCAATGCGGTGCAGAACACATCCGGATGATGGCATTTCATCCAGGACGAAGCGTAGGCGATCTTGGCGAAGCTGGCGGCATGGCTCTCAGGGAAACCGTAGTTGCTGAACCCCTTGATTTGCTCGACCATCCGCTCGGCGAATTCCTGGCTGATGCCGTTCTTGCGCATCCCGGCGATCAGCTTGGGTCCGAATTCGCCGATGTCACCACTCGACTTGAAGGTCGCCATTGCCCGGCGCAGGCGGTCGGCTTCGGTCGGGGTGAAGTCGGCGCCGACGATCGCGACCTGCATCGCCTGTTCCTGGAACAGCGGCACGCCCAGTGTCTTTTTCAGCACGGCCTTCAGCTTCGGTGTTGGATAGTCGACCAGATCGGGGTTCTGCCGGCGCTTGAGATAGGGGTGGACCATGTTGCCCTGGATTGGGCCGGGCCGGACGATCGCGACCTGGATCGCGATGTCGTAGAAATTGACCGGCTTCATCCGCGGCAACATCGACATCTGCGCGCGGCTTTCGATCTGGAACACGCCCAGCGTGTCCGCCTGCCGGATCATTTCGAAAGTGGGGCCGTCGTCCTTCTGCATCAGCGGCGCGGCGAGGGTGAGATGGATTCCCTTGTGTTGTGCGAGCAGGTCGAACGTACGCCGCATGCAACCGAGCATGCCGAGGCCGAGGATATCGACCTTCATGAAACCTAGTTCCTCGATGTCGAGCTTCTCCCATTCGACCACGCGGCGGTCGACCATTGCGGCGGGCTCGACCGGGATCAGGTCGTGGAGTTTGTCGCGGGTCAGCACGAAGCCGCCGGGGTGCTGCGACAAATGGCGCGGCGTGCCGATCAGCTGGCGCGCCAGCTTAAGCGTCAAAGCGAGGCGCGGGTCGTTGCGGTCGAGGTTGAGCGCGTCGGCATGCTTGTCGTCGACATCGTTGGACCAGCCCCACACCTGGCTTGAGAGCGCGGCGGTCAGGTCCTCGGGCAGGCCCATCACCTTGCCGACTTCGCGCAGAGCGCCGCGCGACCGGAACCGGCTGACCACCGCGGTCAGCGCGGCATGGTCGTGACCATAGCTCTCATAAATCCACTGGATCACCTCCTCGCGCCGCTCATGCTCGAAATCGACATCGATGTCGGGCGGCTCCTTGCGTTCGGTCGAGATGAAGCGCTCGAACAGCAACTGATGCTCGATCGGGTCGATCGAGGTGACGCCGAGCGCGAAGCAGATCACCGAATTGGCCGCGCTGCCACGTCCCTGGCACAGGATCTGCTGGCTGAGTGCAAACTGCACGATCGAATTGACCGTGAGGAAATAGGGCGCGTAGCCCATCTGCTCGACCAGCCCGAGTTCGTGCCTCAACAGCTTCTGATGCGCTTCGGACGGGGTGCCGCCGAACCGCTGTCTCAGACCGTTCCAGGCGAGCGTGCTCAGCGCTTCCTGCGCGGTGCGGCCGGGAATGACATATTCCTCGGGGTATTGGTGCTGAAGATCGCGCAGCGAGAAGGTGCATCGCTCGGCGATCGCGAGCGATGCGCGCAGTGCCTCGGGATGCTCGCGGAAACGCCGTGCCATGTCCTGCGGCGACTTGAGATGCCGGTCGGCGCTGCGCTCACGACGAAAGCCGAGTTCGTCGATCGTGCACTTCTCGCGGATCGCGGTGACCACGTCCTGCAACAGGCGCCGGTCGGGCGTCGCATAGAGCACGTCGCCGGTCGCGAGCGGGGTCAGCCCAAAGCGCCGGGCCGCGGTATCGAGCTGGTGCAGTCGCGCCGCGTCGCCCGGTCGGCGATGCTGGGTGAGGCAGACATGGCCGCGATCCCCGAATACATCCGCCATCCAGCGCAGCGCCTGCGGGTCGCCCGGATCGGCGATGCCGGGTACCAGCGCACCGACCAGTCCCTCCGCCGCTTCGACGATATCTTCCCAATGCAGGAAACATTGCCCCTTCTCGCCCCGCTGCGCATCGGCACGCGCCTTGCCCCGCGTGAGCAGGCTGGTGAGCCGTGACCAGGCGGCACGATCCTCGGGCCAGACCAGCACAGCGCTGCCGTCGGTCAGGTCGAGCCGGCACCCCGCGATCATCCGGATCGGGACGCTGAGCGCCGCAAGCTGCTCGGTCGCGACCAGCGCGCGCACGACGCCGCCAACCGAATTGCGGTCGACGATGCCGAGCGCGGGCAGGCCCAGCAGTGCCGCCTGCCGGAACAGATCCTCGGGCGAAGAGGCGCCGCGCAGGAATGAATAATGGGTCGTGACCTGGAGTTCGGCGTAACTCATCCGAACACCCCATGGAGATACCAGCTCAAGTCGCCGGTCGCGGTCCGCTCGCCATCGCCGCGGCGGAACAGCCAGTAGCGGTGACCGGCCTCGTCCTCGACACGGAAGTAATCGCGGACTTGTTCGGCTTCGGCGCTGTGCCTCCACCATTCGCCATGAATGCGCTCGGGCCCGTCGGCGCAGATCACCTGGTGCATCTGACCACGCCAGGTGAAGCGGCGTGGTGCATGATCGGGTAGCTCGGCGATGACATGGTCGAGCCGTTCGGGCCGGTGGAGCAGCCGGGCGGGCTTGGGCCATTCGGGGTGCCAGGGGTGAAGCGCGGGACTGCGGTCGAGTTGGCCGACATCGTCGATCCTGGGCCGCGAGCCACCGCGCTTGGGTGGGTCGAGCACCGCCATCGGCGCCGCCGTGCGCTCGGGCACGTCGCTTTCCACGGCGCGCATCCGCCACATGCGCCTGAGGCCGATCCGCGTTGCCAGCGTATCGACTAGCGTGGCGATGTCGGGTGCCGCATCTTCGTCGAGCCGTTCGGTCACGGGTTCGGGCCCCAGCGGCGCGGCGCGGCGGACATGGAGGGCGATCGCGTCGATGCCATATCCCGGTTCGACATCCTCGATCCGGCGCTTGAGCAGGCGGAGCAGGTGCGCGGGATCGCGACTTGGCCGGGCAAGGCCGATGCGGATGCACTGGGGAACGCCATCGACCCGGTCGGCGATGCATTCCAGCGCCCGAACGCCCAGCCCCTCGCGTTCGAGCGCGGTTGTGAGGACCGGGACCAGCTCGCCCAGCCAATGCTCGATCGCCTCGGCCGTCGCGATCGGCTCGGCAAAGCGCTGGCGGACGACAACCGTCTCCGGCGGGATCACCGGATCGAGCGGCTCGGGCATGGCGCCCAGTGCCTGATCGAGCCGTAAGGCGCTTACCGCGCCGAAGCGGCGAACCAGGGGACCGCGCGGCATCGCCAACAGCTGACCGATGTCATCGACGCCCAAGCGCTTGAGCAGCTCGATCGCCGCCGTATCGATCCGTAACGCGGTGGTGGGCAGGTTGGCGAGCGCCGACGCCTGCTCGTTCGGTGGACAAATCGTCACGCATGCACCGGCATGGCGTACCAATGCCCATGCCGCACCCACCGTATCGGCGATCGCGAAGTGGACTGTGAAGCCGGCGCGGGCGAGGAGGCGGACGACGCGGTGCGCCATCCTCTCTTCGCCGCCGAACAGATGCGCGGTGCCGGTGATGTCGAGGACCAGTCCGTCGGTGCCCGACAATGCCGTCAGCGGCGACCAGCGTCGCGCGGCGAGAATGGCGAGGCGGTGCAGCGCGGCAAGATCGCCCTCGGGGTCGGCGGGGCGGATGTCGAGTCCGCGCACCTGCGCGCGCGCCTGCGTTACCGCCATTCCGGGCCGCAGACCCAGCGCCAGCGCCAGCGGGCACGCGGCGGCGATTTCGATCCGGCTGCCGTTGCGGATCGAGGTCAGGCGCGGTGCCCGGCCCTCAAGGCAAGCGAGCGCGGGCATCGCCGTACGCTCATCTCCGGCCCAGCGCGCGCCGGGCCGCCAATGGCCCTGATGTCGCGCGGGCTGGCGGCCCGCGGGTGCCGCAGGAGGAGCGGGCGCGACTTCAGGCCGCGCGCCGGGATGCGCCTCTCCCCGCCACAACCGCTCGATCGGCCATTGGGGCAGGTAGAGCGCAGCGACCCGTTTCATCGCATGCCTCCACTAGAATATCGAAAGGATCGCCCCCTTTTTGCCGCGCAAGGGCGAGCTGCCAGCGCGCCCGGCCCACGCCCTCCACCGGCAGCGGCGCCGACGGGGCACATGCCACCCGCCAGCGGGTCACCGCCGCCGACGGTGCACCCAGCGGATCGCCGGCCTGGCGGGGGTGCCGCTTCATCAGCAGCGCGATGGTGCGCCCGCCCTCCGCCGCGAGCTGGAGCCGCCGCGTCGCGGGCATGCCCACGCGCCGCGCCTCGCCCACCACCGCGCCAAGCCCGCGATGCCGCAGCCCTTCCTCCATGATCGCGAGCAGTTCGTCGTCGTCCGCCGCCTCGGCATAGAGGACGCGCTTGGGCGCCAGCCCGGCCTGATAGAGGCCCGGCGCGAACAGGTCGCGCCGCCGCACCACCCACAGCACCGGCCCCCAGGCGCGCGCGGCAATGCCGGCGGTGAACAGGGTGGCGGCGGCATCGTCCCCGGGGTCGGGGGTCGCCGCCGCCACCTCGTGCAGCGCATCGAGCCGCAGGCCGCCATCGGCGAGCCGCGCGTCAAGCCGATCAAGCCCGAACGGCAGCACCGGGCGGCGGCGGAAGCCGCTCCCTTCGATGGTGCGCAAGGTTTCGCGCAACTGGCTGATGACGGCGGGATCGGCCATGATCTGCCTCTAGACTCCGACTCGGGACAAGTTGTTCCTATTTTGTTCCATTGGTAGGCAGAGTCAACCGCTTGCCAACGGCACCGGGGCGCGTATCATCCGGCTATCACACCATGCCCACCTAAATTCAGGGGAATTCCATGAAGCCCGTCACTGGCGCGATCCTGCTCGCCACCACCTCGCTCTTCGCCACCAACGTACAGGCAAGCTCGATGTCCCAGAACGCTCCGGCCCAAGCCGCCCCGGTCAATCCCGCGCCGATGCTCGACAAATGGCCCGGCCCGTTCGACGGGGTTCCCCAGTGGGACAAGGTGACGCCGGCGATGTTCGGCCCCGCCTTTGAAAAGGGGATGGCCGAGGCGCGCGTCGAATTCGCGAAGATCCGCGACAATCCCGCCGCGCCCACCTTTGCCAACACGATCGAGGCGTCCGAGAAGAACACCAGCGCGCTGGCCCGCGTCTTCCCGGTCTGGGGCGTCTACACCAGCAACCTCGCCAGCCCCGAAGTGCAGAAGATCGCCGCCGAGTGGAGCCCCAAACTCTCGGCCTTCTTCACCGAGATGAGCCTCGACCCCAAGATGTTCGCGCGGGTGAAGACGCTGTACGACAAGCGCCAGACCCTGGGCCTCAACCCCCAGCAGCTGCGCCTGCTCGAGCGCAGCTATCGCGGTTACGTGACCTCGGGCGCGCTGCTCGACGCCGCGCAGAAGGCCGAGGTCAAGCGCATCAACGGCGAGCTGGCCAAGCTCTACACCGATTTCAGCCGCAAGGTGCTGGCGGATGAGGAGACCGCGATCTTCCTCGACAGCGAAGCCGACCTCGCCGGGCTTTCCGACAGCTTCAAGGCGAGCCTTGCCGATGAGGCCAAGGCGCGCGGACAGGCGGGCAAGTGGGCGGTCAAGAACACCCGCTCGTCGATGCAGCCGTTCCTGATGTACTCGACGCGCCGCGACCTGCGCGAGAAGGTCTACAACGCCTATATCAACCGCGGCGACAATGGCGACGCGAACGACACCAACGCCAGCATCGCCGCGATCCTGAAGCTGCGCCAGGAGCGCGCCAAGGTGCTCGGCTTCAAGACCCATGCCGACTACCGCATGGACGACACGATGGCGGAAACCCCCGCCAATGCGATGAAGCTGATGATGTCGGTGTGGCCGGCCGCGCGCGCCCGCGCGATCGAGGAGGTCGCCGACATGCAGGCGCTCGCCGACGCCGAAGCCGCGGCGGGCAAGGGGCCGAAGATCACGATCGAGGGCTGGGACTATCGCTATTATTCGGAGAAGGTCCGCAAGGCGAAGTACGACCTCGATGAGAGCGAGGTGAAGCCCTATCTCGAGCTCAACAACATGGTGAACGCCATGTTCTACGCCGCGGGCCGCCTCTACGATCTGCAGTTCAAGGAAAATACGGGTACGATTCCCGTCTTCCACCCCGATGTTCGCACGTTCGAGGTGACGCGCCTGGGCAAGACCGTCGGTGTCTTCTACCTCGACAATTTCGCGCGCGCCGGAAAGCGCTCGGGCGCCTGGGCCACCGCCTATCGCACCCGTTCGGGGATCAAGGGCGACCAGATCGTGCTGGCGTCGAACAACAATAATTTCACCAAGGGCGGCGGCGGCGAGCCGACGCTGATCAGCCTCGACGACGCGACGACTTTGTTCCACGAATTCGGCCATGCGCTGCACAGCCTGATCGGCAACGTCTATTATCCGGGCCTCGCCGGCACGCCGCGCGACTTCGTCGAATATCCCAGCCAGGTGAACGAGAATTGGCTGCTCATGCCCGACGTGCTCAGCCGCTTCGCCAAGCACTACAAGACCGGCGAGGTGATCCCGGCGGCGCTGGTCGCGAAGATCGAGAAGGCGGACACCTTCAACCAGGGCTTCAGCACGGTCGAATATCTCTCGTCGGCGATCGTCGACATGAAGCTGCACGATCGTACGGTGCCGGTGATCGATCCCGACGCGTTCGAGCGCGCCACGCTGGCCGAGCTCAAGATGCCCAAGGAGATCGTGATGCGGCACCGCCTGCCGCAGTTCAATCACCTGTTCTCGTCCGATGCCTATTCGGCGGGCTATTACAGCTATCTGTGGTCGGAGACGATGGACGCCGACACCTGGGCGGCGTTCACCGAGACGGGCAATGTCTGGGACAAGACCGTCGCCGACAAGTTCCGCACCATCCTGCTCGCCACGGGCAACGAGACCGACCGCAAGGAAGCCTATAAGGCGTTCCGCGGCCGCGACCCCGACGTGAAGGCGCTGTTCAAGCGCCGCGGCTTCCCGTCGGAGTGAGAATTGGGGCGCCGCCGGAGTGATCCGGCGGCGCCCATATCACTAGGACGCGTCTATTTCCTGTTCGATAGGATGACGGCTAGCCAGCCGTAACATATTCAAACTCGGCGCGAACGATGGTGCCGACCTTGAACGCGGTCTGATAGTCGAGCACATCGCCATTGCTGTCGTAGACCGTGGCGAACGGGGTACCCGACGGCAGGATGGCGTCATAGAATTTGGGCTTGTCCGTCGTTACGTCGGTAATCGATACCCGGAACGGAACATCGGCCCCGTCATTCGGATAGGGAATCAGGCCGATCAGGGTCAGCGTGCCGGCCGGCGACTTCGTGGTGATCGTCTGTTTGAAGTTGATGCGAACCTTTCCGTTCGACTTGCTGAGCTTTGCGACAAGATTGGCCGCAGTCCCGCCGGGCCAGCCGTCACCCGACGAAACCCCGTTGAACAGGCCGCCGCTGGGCATGTCGGCCGCCCATAATTCGCTGACCCGGCCCGAGGCGATGACGTAGTTATTGACCCGCAGCGGGTAGGACGACGCGCCCGTAACGGGAAACACTTCGACGTCGAGATTGCTCCCGTTGACCACGTCAACGCTGTAGCGATCGGATGCGCCGCCGAAGCCGGACGAATTGCCGATGACGGTCAGCCCTTTGACGTTTTCGGCATAGATCAGCGCGTTCGCGGCCCCGAGTTTTGGCTTGCGCGAGAACACATTTCGAATCGTGATGCCGAGGTTATTTGCGCCTGAAAACCTGAATGCCGGCAGCGTATTATTTTTGTCGTCGCCCTCCTCGATATAGCCGCCGTCGATCAGCCAGGCATTCGCCACGCCCTGCGACTTGATCGCTTCATGCGTGCATCCCTGCCACGAACAGGCGATTGCAATGATATCCGAAGTGAACGGGATGAAACCGCCGAAATCCACCTCGATCGCATGCTTCTGGTCAACGCCCTTGCAGTTGAACAGGTGAACGGAATTGACTTGTCCGCCGGTCACGCCGCCGCCGGTCAGCAGAAGATTTCTGGTGCAATTCGCGAACACGCAATCGCGCAGAGAGCTGTCTCCCGCGAACCCCGACGCGCCTGTCGCCTTGAAGGTTACGGCCGCCGCATCGGCGTGGCTCCACTGGGCGAACGCGCAGCGCTCGAACTCGACATACCAGGCACGCTCGATCAGCACCGCACCAGCCGCTGCGTTGTTTCCTAAAAACCGGAGGCCATCAAAGAGGACCAGCGCCGGGGAGCCGTCAGTGCCTTCTGCGTTATCTCCGACGATCGAGCAAAGGTGCCCCGTCGAACCGGTGTAGCGGATCGTCGATTGCCGATCGTCCCCGTAATAATTGCCCGATGCTTCGCCATGGATCCTGATCCCGCGCTTGGCCGCATCGAACGGGATCGTGAGCGCCGAGCTGATCCGATAGGTCCCGAACGGAACATACAGGCTGGCCCCAAGCGCCCGGGCCGCGTTGATGGCTTGCTGGAATGCGGCCGTGTCGTCGACTGCATCGTTGCCCACCGCGCCATAGTCGGTGACGCTGACGGTCTCGTGGATCTTGTCCTGCGCGCTACGAAGGACGGCGTTGGCGCCGGTCTGGCATGTCGTGATCGAAGCCGTGCCCTGCCGGACCCATGCGCCGGCGTTCACCGCCACACTATCCGCCTTGATGATGTTCCTGTCGTCGATCTGTCCCGTGAAGTCTCCCAATGTCCAATAGAAGAGGCCGTTGGGCACCGACGCGTCCTGCGCCAGGAATGCCGTCGCGTCGGCGACATCCGATGCGCGGAGGCTGATGATATCGAAATAGGTGTTGGTTGCGACCATGTTGTTCCCTCGTCACTCCAGGCGGAGGGCCTGGAACAAACAATGAACAAATCAAATCCAACATTGCAAGCGCTGACGAAGCCGGACGGAATCCCGTTTTCCTCGCGCGATTGGTCGCTGGCGCGAAGGCGTCGTACCAGCCTGAGGTACGCTTCGAATGATTGGCGAGGCCCGCGCTTGGCAAACGTATCGGAGCCTGTTCCATCCAATTTGGGTAGTTGGCGAGCAATCCGGCTATACTAATATTGAATAAACCTAGAAAATTCACCCCCGACCTGTTCGATAAGCGGCAAGGATGCTATGCGTTACCCATGGGGTAGAGCCAGTGTATTTCGGACTTTCCTTTTGCAGATTGCTTGCCTCTTGGGCGGCAGTATTCGCGGCAGGTCCTGTTTTTGCTCAGTCGAGTGACCCTTTCCTGCTCGTAAAAACCGATGATACTGAAATTCGCGCGAAGGTGGAGGCCGGGATCAATCTGGTCGCCGAGGACAATCTGTTCTGGGAGTTCGCCGAAAGCGTGGCGGGGAATGCCGATTTCAATTCGGATGCGCGCTGGCTCGAATTCTATGTGAAGCCCGGCATCACCTTTCGCCGCCAGGCGGGTGGCAAGGCCGCCCTCTATGGTGGCGCGTCGGTCGTCACCTCGGTCACGGTCGGCACCGATGCGTTCGATGCCGGCAACAATGGCCAGACCACGGTCGAGGAACTCTATCTCGGCCTGCAATCAGGCGAGGCGAAGACGGGGCAGGTCGACCTTTCCTTTGGCGCGCGCGAATGGAAGGCCGGGACCGGCATGCTGCTTGCCAATGGCGGGTCGAGCGGTTTCTCGCGCGGTGCGCTGAAGCTCGGACCGCGACGGGCGTGGCGCGTGGCCGGGCTGGTAAATGGACGCGTGGCGGGATTCACGGGCACCGCCTTCTACCTCGATCCCAACGAGGCGCCCGACAATGATACCGACACCAGCGTCGCCGGATTCGACCTGCGTTACGATGGCGCATCCGGCAATTTCGCGGGAGTGACGCTGGGCAAGGTGGTGCGTTCCGGCGCGCCCTATCCCAAGGCGCCGCCGAACGGCATCGGTGTGCCGTCGATCATCGAGGGCGCGCGCGACGGCCTGCAGTTTCTCACCGCCTATGGCCGGATCGCGCCGTCGAGCGGTCCGTTCGCCAATGCCTGGCTCGGGGTCGATCTCGCGCTGGAGCGCAACCAACGGATCGATCTGCGTGCCTGGGCCGGACGGATACAGGTCGGCTACAGGTTCGCCGGCCATCGCTGGCGGCCGAGCATATCCTATGTCTACCAGACCTTCTCCGGAGACGACCCCACCACCGCTCGGCTCGAGCGGTTCGATCCGCTCTACTATGAAGGTAATCCCAGCGCGTGGTCGACGGGTTCCAAATCGTCGATGGTGTTCATCAACTCGAACGTGAACGCGCACCAGATCGTGTTCAGCATCGCGCCGGGCAAGCGCGATACGATCACCGCGCGGGCCGCGCGGATCAGCGCGAACGAGTTGGGCAGCCCGATCCAGTTCGGACAGGCGACACGCCTTGAGTTTGTGGACGGCGTCGCCAACCCGATCACGGGCGTAACGCGCGCGCACCTCTCGGACGATTTCTACCTCGAATACAGCCGTGTGGTGACGCCCAATATCTATCTGACCGCGGGCATTTCCGTTTCGGTTCCGGGTGCCGGGATCAACTCGATCGTGCCGTCGCGCGATGCGCCGTTCTGGACGGGAGGGTTCGTCAATCTGATCGTCAACTACTGACAGGGGAAGTCGTCATGATAGCCACCGATCGACGCAGCGTGCTCAAGCAGGGGGGAGTCGCCGCAGGCCTGCTGGCGTTTGGCGGCCGGGCGATGGCGCGGGGGGTGGGGGAGGCGACGGTCTTCCATGGCGGCCCGATCCTGACGATGGAGGATGCCACGCCGGGCGTGGAAGCGATCGCGGTGCGTAACGGGTTGATCGTGGCGGCCGGTTCGCTCGACGCGGCCAATGCCGCTGTGGGGCGCGGGGCGCGACGCTTCGACCTGCAGGGGCGGACCTTGCTGCCCGGTTTCTTCGATCCGCACGGCCATGTCTCGATGGTCGGGCTGCAGGCGCGCTACGCCAATCTGCTGCCCGCGCCCGATGGCGAGGGCGACACGATTCCCTCGCTCCAACGGATCACCCGCGACTGGATGGCCCGCCATGACGCGCTGGTGCGCAAGAGCCAGCTGGTGATCGGCTTCGGCTATGACGATTCGCAGCTGAAGGAGCAGCGGCATCCGACGCGGGCCGAACTCGACGCGATTTCGCGCGACGTGCCGATTCTGTTCCTGCACCAGTCCAGCCATATGGGCGTGGTCAACACGCCCGCACTCGCCGCGGCTCGCGTCACCGCCGACACACCCGATCCCGATGGCGGCATCTATCGCCGCGAGGCCGGTTCGCGCGAGCCGAATGGCGTGCTCGAGGAAACCGCGCTGTTCGCGATGATGGGGGTGCTGTTCACCCGCATGGATGCCCAGGCGAACCGCGAAATGCTGCGGGAGGGGGCGGCCTTCTATGCCAGCTTCGGCTACACCACCTGCCAGGACGGGCGCTCTTCGACCGACACCTGCCGCCTGATCGAATCGGTCGCGGCGCAGGGCGGGCTACCGATCGACGTGCTGTCCTTTCCCGACATCCTGACATCGACCGACGCGATGGCATTGCCGATCTATCGTCGTAACTATGTCGGCCGTTTCCGTATCGGCGGGGTCAAGCTCACCATCGACGGATCGCCGCAGGCCAAGACCGCCTGGATGTCACAGCCCTATTACGTCCCGCCGGCGGGTCGGTCGGCGGCCTATGCCGGCTATCCCGCGATCACCGAGAAGCAGGCGATGGAGTCGATCGATCTTGCCTTCGCGCGCGGCTGGCAGATCCAGGTACATGCCAATGGCGACGCAGCGGTCGACCTGCTCATCGCGGCGGTGCGCGAGGCGACACGTCGCCACGGAGCCGCCGATCGCCGCCCGGTGCTGATCCACGGCCAGGTGACGCGTGAGGATCAGGTCGATCAGTTGAAGGCGCTGGGCATCGTGCCGTCCTTCTTCCCGATGCACACCTTCTACTGGGGAGACTGGCATCGCGATTCGGTGCTGGGTCCGCGCCGGGCGGAGACAATCTCGCCCTGTGGCTGGGCCTTGCGGCGGGGCATGCGCTTCACCTCGCACCACGACGCACCGGTCGCCAACCCGAATGCGATGCGGGTGCTGTCGGCGACGGTGACGCGCCGCACGCGATCGGGCGATATCCTTGGCGCCGATCAGCGTGTTCCCGTCGAGGTCGCGCTCAAGGCGATGACCTTGTGGGCGGCCTGGCAGCATTTCGAGGATGACCGGAAGGGGGCGCTCGTCCCGGGCAAGCTTGCCGATCTGACGATTCTCTCGGACAATCCCCTGACGATCGACCCCGCCCGCCTCGCCGATATCGCCGTCACCGATACCTTTAAGGAAGGCGTGCGGGTCGCGGGGGCAGCGTCACGCGGTTGACGTCGTTGCGGATATTCTTCCGCTGGTCATTGACCTGAAAAGCTCGCACATCCCGTAACCGACGATCGGCCGGGAACGGATGCCGCTGTACTTTGCGGGGGCATGGCGCGATCCAGGAGAGAGCGCATGGAGACTTCGCCGCCCTCGGACATGTCGGATCGCGCGACGATCCTGCCCCTGAACCAGCCACCGGCTGCCAGTCCTCCGGAGCCGGACTGGCCGGAGTCGGGTGGTGAGAGCCAAAGCCCCCCAATCCCGTTCGATGCCGCCTGGTCGCAACCGCCGGCCGCAGCCAGCGCGCCGCAGGGTGCCGCGCGGCTGGAGCGGGCCATGATCAGCTGCATCATGCCGACCCGTGGTCGCGCCGACCTTGTCGAGCGGGCAATCGCTTGTTTCCGCGCCCAGGACTATCCCGACCGCGAGCTGATCATCGTCCATGATCGCGACGGCGATCTGCCGCCCGGGATCGGCGGCGACGATATCCGGATCCTCCGCGCGCAGGAGAACAGCATCGGGGCAAAGCGCAACCAGGCGGTCGCGGCCGCGCGCGGCGACATCATCGCCCAGTGGGATGACGACGACTGGTACGGCCCCGCGCGGTTGAGCGTTCAAGCGGCGGCGATCCTGGACGGAAGCGCCGAGGTGACGGCGCTGAACGACATTCTGTTCTTCGATGCGGCGACCGGGGTGTGTTGGGAAGCCGACCCCGCGCTGTTCGCCCGGATGTTCGCGGAGAATGTGGCGGGCGGGACGCTGATGTTCCTCAAGCGCGATTGGGAGCGGAGCGGCGGCTATCCACGCGCATCGATGCGCGAGGACAGCCATTTCCTCGCCGCGCTGATGCATGGTGGCGCACGGCTGCACCGCCAGCCGGGGCGCGAGCATATGGTGTATGTCCGGCATGGATCGAACAGCTGGCAACTGCCGTTCGGTCTGGACCTGACTCCGTCGGAATGCCGGATCGTGCCGGCATCCGCCGGATTCGCGGCTGTGCAGGACGCATGGGCCGGTTCACCCGCGCCGGTCAGGCAAAGCGGACCGCTTCGAGCTACCGAGCCAACGATGCTCGTCAGCTGCATCCTGCCCACCGCGAACCGTCGCGCCTTCGTTCCCGAAGCCATCCGGCAGTTCCTGGAACAAGACTATCCCAACCGCGAGCTGATCATCGTCGATGATGGCACGGACAGCATCGCCGACCTCGTCCCATCCGATGCGGCGATCCGCTATTATCGCTCGGCGGCGAGGCTTTCGGTCGGCGCCAAGCGCAACCTTGCCGTCGAGATGGCGCGCGGCGATGTCGTCGTCCATTGGGACGATGACGACTGGCGCTCGAAGCGATGGATGCGCTCGCAAGTCACGACGCTCATGTCGGAGCAGGCCGATATCTGCGGGCTAGACCGCGTCCTGTTCTACGACCGCGAGTCGCGTCGCGGCTGGCGCTACGTTTACGACGGCAGGCAGCCTTGGGTTGCAGGGGGCACGCTCTGCTACCGGCGCGATTACTGGCGCTCGAGCCCGTTTGCCGACCTGAACGTCGGCGAAGACAACGCCTTTGTCTGGAGCAGCCGTTCCAAACGCCTGGTCGTCAACCCGCAGGGCGACCAGTTCGTGGCGACCATCCACCGCGGCAATACCAGCCCCCGGGACACCACTAACCGGCGTTGGCACGCCGTTCCCGCGGAACAGATCGAAGCCTGTATGCGCGCCTAGGGTCTCGTGCTGTAGAGAATTGGATGCCCGACAAGGACTCGAACCTTGATTGACGGAGTCAGAGTCCGCTCTCTTACCATTAGAGGATCGGGCATCACCGACCGAAGTCAGGCGGGGGCAATTAGGAGGAGAAACCGGGCCGGTCAAGGGGGTTCAGGCCGGTTTTGCACCGCCGGTCGCTCGCCTTGCCGATGCCCCGGCGTTGCGCTAGCCTCGTTCCCAAGCACCGGCGGCCCGCTTCGGCCGTGACGGAAGAACATAAGTGAGTGATTTGATGGGGGATGGCTCCGCCAGGATGCCGCGCCCGCCGGCTCCGAAACCGGCCCGCCCGGCCTCAAGACCGTCTCCGCCCCAGCAGGGGCGGGCACGCTGGCCAGAGGCGCGGCACTATGCCGCGCTCGACCTTGGCACCAATAATTGCAGATTGCTGATCGCCCGCCCGCAAGGGTCGGGGTTCACCGTGGTCGACGCCTTTTCGCGAATCGTCCGGCTGGGCGAGGGGCTGGCGTCGAGCGGGCGGCTGTCCGACGCGGCGATCGAGCGGACCATCGCCGCGCTCAAGATCTGCGCCGACAAGCTGAAACGCCGCCATGTCGCGCTGTCGCGATCGGTCGCGACCGAAGCGTGCCGCCAGGCGTCGAACGGCCCCGAATTCATCCAGCGCGTCTATCGCGAGACGGGGATCGTGCTCGACATCATCACCGCCGAGGAAGAGGCGCGGCTGGCGGTGCTGGGCTGCCACGCGCTGCTCGAACCGGGCGACGGCCCGGCTTTGGTGTTCGACATCGGTGGCGGATCCACCGAGCTGGTGCTGGTCGATTCGACCCATGAACAACCCCGCATCCTCGACTGGCACAGCGCGCCCTGGGGCGTGGTCTCGCTGACCGAGGCGCGCGGCATCGCCGACGACCGCGATCCCGATGCGCGCGAGGCGAGCTATGCGCGGATGCGCGACAGCGTGGCGCAGGCGTTCGCGCCGTTCATCGCGCGGCTGCCTGAAATCACCGGCACCCCGCGGCTGCTCGGCACCAGCGGGACGGTGACGACGCTCGCCAGCGTGCATCTGGGGCTGTCCTCCTACGACCGCTCGGCGATCGACGGGCTGATCGTCCCCGCCGCATCGATGCGCGCGGTCAGCCAGCGCGTCGCCGGGCTGGACATGACCGGGCGCTCGGCTATTCCCTGCATCGGCGCGGAGCGGGCCGATCTGGTCGTCGCGGGATGCGCGATTCTGGAGACGATCATGGACATCTGGCCCGCGCAGCGGCTCGGCATCGCCGACCGCGGCATCCGCGAGGGCATCCTTCGCCGCCTGATGGGCGCCCGCGCGCAATGAGCAGGGGCGGCACCCGCGGGCACACCCGCGTTCGGACCGGGCGCGGGCGGACCAGCCAGTCGGTGCGCTGGCTCGAACGCCAGCTCAACGACCCGTACGTCAAGAAGGCCAAGGCCGAGGGCTATCGCAGCCGCGCGGCCTACAAGCTGATCGAGCTGGACGAGAAGTTCGACTTCCTCAAGGGCACCAAGCGCGTCGTCGATCTTGGCCTCGCACCCGGCGGGTGGAGCCAGGTCGTGCGCCGCAAATGTCCCAGGGCAGAGGTGGTGGGCATCGACCTGCTGCCCGTCGATCCGATCGACGGCGTCACCATCTTCCAGATGGATTTCATGGACGATGCCGCGCCCGGCAAGCTGATCGAGGCGCTGGGCGGCGCGCCCGACCTCGTCGTTTCGGACATGGCGGCCAACACCGTCGGCCACCCGCAGACCGACGCGCTGCGCACGATGGGGCTGGTCGAGCTGGCGTTCGACTTCGCGATCAACAACCTCGCGCCCGGCGGCACCTTTGTCAGCAAGGTGTTCGCGAGCGGCGGAGACGGCAAGTTCGTCGCGGAGATGAAGCGCGCCTTCGCCAGCGTGAAGCACGCCAAGCCACCGTCGAGCCGCAAGGGATCGGTCGAATGGTTCGTGGTGGCGCAGGGCTTCAAGGGGCGCCCGGACGCGGCCGAAGACCAGCCGGACGACTGACGTTACGCTGCCGCGTAGCGGTCGGTCGCGCGGATCAGCTGGTCGAGGATACCCGGCTCCGAATAGGCGTGGCCTGCCCCTTCGATCAGGTGGAAATCCGCCTCGGGCCAGGCCTGGTGCAGTTGCCAGGCGTAGCGCGCGGGACAGGGCATGTCGTAGCGGCCATGCACGATCGTCCCGGGAATACCGTGCAGCTTGTGCGCGTCGCGCAGCAGCTGGCCGGGCTCGAGCCAGCAGCCGTTGACGAAATAATGCGTCTCGATCCGGGCGAAGGCGAGCGCGAACTCATCCGCGTCATGATGCGCGGACAGCGCCGGATCGGGGAGCAGGGTGATCGTCTCGCCCTCGAACACGCTCCACGCGCGCGCCGCCGCGATCCGGTCTTCGCGCGGGCCGGTGGTCAGGCGGCGGTGATAGGCGGACAGCAGGTCGCCACGCTCCGCCTCCGGGATCGGCGCGGCGAAGCGCTCATATTTGTCGGGGAACATCTCCGACACGCCGAACTGGTAGAACCAGTCCAGCTCCGGTTTGGTGCAGGTGTAGATGCCGCGCAGCACCAGCTCGCTCACCCGCTCGGCATGCGTCTGGGCATAGGCAAGCGCGAGCGTCGAGCCCCAGGAGCCGCCGAACACCAGCCATTGCTCGACCCCGGCGAGTTCGCGCAGCCGTTCGATATCGGCGACGAGGTGCCAGGTGGTGTTGGCGTCGAGATTGGCGTGCGGCGTCGATCGCCCGCAGCCGCGCTGGTCGAACAGCAATACGTCGTAGCGCGCGGGATCGAACAGCCGGCGATGGGTGGGCGCGATGCCCCCGCCCGGGCCGCCATGCAGGAACACGGCGGGCTTGGCGCCCGGCGTACCGGAGCGCTCGTAATAGATGCTGTGGCCATCCCCGACGTCGAGCATGCCCGACGCATAGGGGGTGATCTCGGGGTAGAGGGTGCGCAGGGTCATGGGGTGGTTGTGGAGATTGTGGGGCGGGAAGGGAAGCCAGTAGATGCCGGTTGCGGGAGCTCGTGCCGGTGGGCTCAAGGCCGCGCTGGCCGGGTTACGAGCGCGTCAATCCAGCCGTCATCCCGGCACAAGGCCGGATGACAGAGGCCGAGACCGCTAACGCCCCCATTGCAGACATCTGTGTCTTCGTTAGCTTGGCGACATGACGCGCTGGATCGAAGGGACCATCTCCTCTTTGCGATGTGAAGGGAGCGGTCATGTAACCCCCCATCTGACCTTTAGCGGTGACACCGACATGGTAACTGCTGGGCTTACTTCTCTGACCAGCGTGGCCGTCGATGAGATAGTTGTCGCTGAGATGATCGACGCTGAAGTTGAAGACGGCGGCAATGAGGCTGTGCAGACCCGCGTCAATAATCTCCTTGTTCGCGATGACCTTAGAGTGGTGCATCTTCGTCGTGTGGAGGCGGCCACCGCATCGGCGGGAGTGTGGTTTCAAGAGTTTCGGCAGACATACATTCCACCTCGCTTGATCTTCGCATGTCCTCAGTGTGGTGCGGACGCAGTGGCCTACCGCAACGAAACGCCCACCCAATAGCCGCCGCTGGTGCATCGCCTGAAATTCGATCAGGCCGGCTCGTCCCCGCCCTGCTCATCCAGCCGGAAGTGGAACATGCGGCTGGGGCCGTCTTCGGGGACGAGGTAGAGGTCGCGGCCCTCGATCGCCATGCCTTCGCCGGTATAGGGGCCGCCGCGGCCGATCGGGCGGATCGGGCCGATGGCGCCGGCGCGCAGCGTGCGCGTGACCTTCATCGACGGCCAGTCGATCCAGTCGATCGCGCCGTTCCACGGCGTGATCGCGCCGCCCGCGACCAGCTGGTCGCCGACGAACTTCATATCCTGATGGCGGGTGGCGGAAGGGTTGGGAACGATGCGTGGCGGGGCGTTGCGCTTGAGGTCGAAGACATAGAGCAGCCGGCCGTCCCAATTGCCCGCGACCAGCGTGTCGCCCGATGCCGCGACGAAACCGAGATGGTCGGCGACCTGAATTTTCCGCCGTACTTTCAGGCTATCCGCATCGACCTCGATCAGGGTCGCGGAGCTGTTCGGCTTGTACTCCGCGACCGGGACCCAGATCGAGCGGCCGGAGATCGAGATGCCGCCGGGGTGGTAGCGCGCGCCGTCGGTCAGCTCCAGGCGCCGCAGGAAGCGGCCGGTGCGCCGGTCGAACGCGTGGAGCCAGGCCTTGCGGCTCCCCTCGTCGACCGAGGTGACCCAGATGCGCGTGCGCTCGAGTTCGAGGCCCTGGACGTGGAACAGCTCGCCATCGAGCTGGAGTGCGCCGATCAGTTGCGCCTGCTCGATCGGCTCGTCGGACGGGTCCGGCGCGGCGGCGGTCGACAGGCTGGCCAGCGCCAGGAGCGGCAGGCTGGACCGGATCGCCTTGCGGATCATCTGACTTGTCCCCGAACGTCGCTATTCGGGGGCCCTTCGCAGATTCATGTGTCAGAAAAGGCAAAGCCGCGTTTCAGAATTGCTGCACCGGGTGCGGGGCGGCAGTTACTCAAATCGCCGCGTTTTCAAAGCTGTCACTGGACTTCGCCATGGTGCGGGCGGTAGGTTTCGCGCCGTCCTGCAAGGGGAAGGATCATGAAGCACCTCGCACGCGCAGCCGCGGTTCTGGCTCTTGCGCTGACGCCGCTCGCGGCCTGGGGGGATTCCAGCCCTCAGGTGGTGCTGGCGACGCCCGGCATGGGCGATGGCGCGATCGAGCGCTTCACGCTTCGCTTCAGCGCGCCGATGGTGCCGCTGGGCGATCCGCGCGCGGCCTCCCCCGCCAAGGTCAATTGCCCGGTGGGCGGCGAGGGGCGCTGGGTCGACCAGCAGACCTTCGTCCACGACTTCGCGACCCCGCTCCCCGGCGGGACGGTGTGCGAGTTCGAGCTCAACGAGAAACTGAAGGGCCTGTCGGGCTACGCGGTCACCGGAACGCGCACGTTCAAGATCGATGCCGGCGGGCCGACCGTGAAGGGCATGCTGCCGAGCCGCTATGGCGGCGAAATCGAGGAGGACCAGGTCTTCCTGATCGGCACCAACATGCCCGCCACGCGCGCGTCGATCGCGGCGGGTGCCTATTGCGCGGTCGAGGGCCTGGGCGAGAAGATCCCGGTCGAACTGCTCGACGCCGAGCTGCCCGGCAAGCTGATCAAGGATTTGAACCCCGAGCGCTGGGAGGTTCGCAGCTTCCTCAACGATTCGGGGATCGCCGAGAAACTGCCCGAGGATGCGGGCGACCGCGCCAAGGCGCTGGCCAGCGTCGTCGCGGTCAAATGCGGCCGTCCGCTGCCCCCGGGGCGCGACGTCTCGCTCGTCTGGGGCGCATCGATCGCGGGCGCCGGCGGCAAGACCGCCGGGGCCGAGCAGCGCTTCGACTTCACCGTGCGCAAGCCGTTCACCGCGCGCTTCGAATGTTCGCGCGTCAACCCGCAGGCGGGCTGCTCGCCGGTGCAGGAGGCGTGGGTGCGCTTCAGCGCACGCGTGCCCAAGGAACTGGCCGAACAGGTCCGCATCGAGCTGCCCGACGGCAAGAAGCTGGCGCCCGAACTGTCGGACGACGACAAGCGGGCGAACACCGTCAGCGACCTCAAATTCAAGGCGCCGCTCCCGGCATCGACCACCGCCAAGCTCGTCCTGCCCGCGGGTGTGAAGGACGAGAGCGGCCGTGTGCTGGCGAACGCCGAACGCTTCCCGCTCGAGGTCCGCTTCGACGAAGCACCGCCGCTGGTGAAATTCGCCGCGCCGTTCGGGATCATCGAAGCGCAGGAGGGCGGCATCCTGCCCGTCACCGTGCGCAACGTCGAAGCCTCGCTTCAGGGCAAGGGCCTGTCGGTCACCGGCCAGCATATGCGCGTCGATGCCGCCGACGGCGTGATCGCCAAATGGCTGCGCAACATCGACAAGGCCGACGATTACGAGGTCGATGAGGTCAAGCGTGGCACGGAGACGGTCCGCATCAACCAGACCGGCGCCAAGTCGATCCTGCCCCAGGGCCTCGGCACGGCGCTCCAGCCGATCGCGCTACCCGGCAAGGGCAAGGAGTTCGAGGTCGTCGGAATCCCGCTCAAGAAGCCCGGATTCTATGTCGTCGAGCTGTCCTCGCCCCAGCTCGGCCAGGCTTTGCTCGGTCGCAACGCCCCGCGCTACGTCGCGGCGGGCGCGCTCGTCACCAACATGGCGGTGCATTTCAAATGGGGCCGCGAGGGCTCGCTCGCCTGGGTGACCTCGCTCGACAGCGGCAAGCCGGTGAGCGGCGCCGCCGTGCAGGTCACCGACAGCTGCACCGGCGCGGCGCTGGCCAAGGGCACCACCGACGATATGGGGCGTCTGACGGTCAAGCAGGGCATCCCCGAGCCGCAGAGCTGGGGCAATTGCGACGACAGCAGCTCGCACCCGCTGATGGTCTCGGCGCGCAAGGGCGACGATATGAGCTTCACGCTGACCGCGTGGGGCGAGGGCATCCGCCCGTACGATTTCGACCTGCGCTACGGCTATGAAGCCGCGAACGAGATCGTCCACACCATCTTCGATCGCGCCTTGGTGCGCCAGGGCGAGGTGGTGAACATGAAGCATGTGCTGCGCCGCCCGGTGGCGCAGGGCTTCATCACCCCGGCCGGCTTTACCGGCAAGTTGAAGCTCAGCCATCGCGGCTCGGACACCAGCTTCGAGTTGCCGGTCACCGTCGATGCCAGCGGCACCGGCGAGACGCAGTGGAACGTGCCGCAGGGCGCTCCGATGGGCGACTATGATCTGCAGTTCGTCGGCCCCGGCAAGGACGGCGCCGAGCAGACGATCTGGACCAGCCAGTCGATCAAGGTCGACGAATACAAGCTGCCGACGATGAAGGCGTCGGTCGCGGGGCCGAAAGAGGCCGCGATCAAGCCCAAGAGCCTGCCGCTCGACCTGTTCGTCGGCTATCTCTCCGGCGGGGGCGCGTCGAACCTGCCGGTCGAGCTGCGCATCGGCTATTATGACGGCATCTCGGCACCCACCGGCTATGACGGCTATACCTTTGGCGGGCGCGCGATCGCCGAGGGCACCAAGCCATTGAACGGCGAGGGTGAGGAAGACACCGTCACGCTGCCGCCGATGCAGACGTTGCCGGTGACACTGGGCGCCGACGGGACGGTGCGCACCAGCGTCGATATTCCCCAGACGCTCGACGGCAACAGCCAGATGCGTGTCGAGATGGATTATCAGGACGCCAATGGCGAGATCCTGACCGCGTCGCGCCGCGTGCCGATCTATGCCTCGGGCGTCCAGCTCGGGATCAAGACCGACGGCTGGCTGATGAAGGAGGATGACCTGCGCCTCCGCCTCGTCGCGCTCGGCACCGACGGCAAGCCGATCAAGGGCCAGAAGGTTCAGGTCGCGCTGTACAGCCGCGAGATCCTCACCGCGCGGCGGCGGCTGATCGGCGGCTTCTACGCCTATGAGAACAACGCCAAGACGACCAAGATCAGCGCAAGCTGCTCGGCGTCGACCGACGAGCTGGGACTGGCACAGTGCCAGATCGATCCGGGCGTGTCGGGCGAGGTCTATGCGGTGGCGACGACCACCGACGCCAACGGCAACACGGCGCGCGCCGTGACCTCCGTCTGGCTGGCGGGCGAGGATGACTGGTGGTTCGGCGGCGACAATGGCGACCGCATGGACGTCATCCCCGAGCAGCAGGAATATAAGTCGACCGACACCGCGCGCTTCCAGGTGCGCATGCCGTTCCGCAAGGCGACGGCGCTGGTGACGGTCGAGCGCGAAGGCGTGATGTCGAGCTTCGTCACCGAGCTGTCGGGCGACAATCCGGTGGTCGAGGTGCCGATGCAGGGCGTCTATGCCCCTGACGTGTTCGTTTCGGTCATGGCGGTGCGCGGGCGCATCGGCGGGTGGAAACTTTGGTGGGCGGACCTTGCCCGGCGCTGGAACCTGCCGTTCTTCTCGCGCGAGGGCGCGGCGCCGACCGCGATGGTCGATCTCGCCAAGCCGAGCTACCGCCTCGGCATCGCCAAGGTGAAGGTCGGCTGGGAAGGCCACCGCATGAACGTGGCGGTCAAGGCCGATAAGGAACGCTATGCCGCGCGCGACACCGCCAAGGTCGCGCTTCAGGTCAACAACCCCGACGGCAGCGTCGCGCCAAGCGCCGATGTCGCCTTCGTCGCGGTGGACGAGGCGCTGCTCCAGCTCGCTCCCAACGAGAGCTGGGATGTGCTGGGTGCGATGATGGGCGAACGGCCGATCTCGGTCCTCACCTCGACCGCGCAGACCCAGGTGGTCGGCAAGCGTCACTATGGCCGCAAGGCGGTCGAGGCCGGCGGCGGTGGCGGCGGCGATCTCTCGGCGCTCAACCGCGAGAATTTCCAGCCGGTGTTGCTGTGGCGCGGCAAGGTGCCGCTCGACGCACAGGGCAAGGCGCAGGTCGATGTGCCGCTCTCCGACGCGCTGACCTCGTTCAAGCTCGTCGCGATCGCGCTGGGCGACAAGGGCCAGAGCTTCGGCACCGGCGAGACCAGCATCCGCAGCGCACAGGATCTGTCGATCTTCGCCGGCATTCCGCCTTTGGTGCGCAATGGCGACTTCTTCTCGGCCGGCTTCACGCTGCGCAACGGCTCGGACAAGCCGATGAAGGTGACCGCGCATGTCGAGCTGTCGCCCAAGGTGGCCGAGGGCCGCGACCTGACGGTCGAGATCCCGGCGGGCGGCGCGGTACCGATCGCGTGGAACCTCACCGCACCGGCGG
This sequence comes from Sphingomonas sp. GW821-FHT10C01, assembly GCF_059415525.1. NCBI lineage: Bacteria > Pseudomonadati > Pseudomonadota > Alphaproteobacteria > Sphingomonadales > Sphingomonadaceae > Sphingomonas > Sphingomonas sp. GW821-FHT10C01. The sequence goes on from NZ_JBWKNK010000001.1 coordinate 420,496, forward strand.
GCTTCGACAAGCTCCAGTGGAAGGTCACCGCCAAGGACGAAAGCGGCAAGGCCAGCGACGCGATCACCGTCGCCCAAGAGATCGCGCCGGCGGTGCCGGTCGAGACTTGGGCGGCGACCCTGGTTCGCGTCGGCGAGGGTGGGCCGGTGGCGATTCAGCCGCCGGCGGGCGCGTTGCCGGGGATCGGCAACGTCTCGATCCTGCTCACCGATACGCTGACTCCGCCGCTTCAGGGCGTGCGCGACTATATGGCGGCCTATCCCTATGGCTGTTTCGAGCAGCGCACCTCGCGCGCGATCGTGCTCGGCGACATGGGCGAGTGGAATCGCCTGTCGGGCGAGATGCCGGTCTATCTCGATAGCGATGGCCTGCTGCGCTACTTCCCGTCGGACAGCCTGCGCGGGTCGGAAGCGCTGACCAGCTATATCCTGTCGATCACCGCCGAGGCGGGGCTGCCGATCCCCGACGGTCCGCGTGGGCGGATGATCGAGGCGCTCAAGGCGGTGCTCGACGGGCGGCTGCGGCACGAGGATTATGGCGATGTCCGCCTGCAGAAGGTCGCGGCATTCGCGGCGCTGGCGCGGCAGGGTGCGGCCACCGCCGCGATGCTCGGCCAGATCGGCATGACCCCGCAGGACATGCCGACCTCGACGCTGGCCGATTACATCGCCGCGCTGGGCAAGGTGCCCGGCCTCGCCAATGGCGCGCAGCTGCGCGCGGCGGCGGAAGGCGTGCTCAAGACCCGGCTGGTCTATGAAGGCACGCGCATCGATTTGTCCGACAGCGCCAACACCGCGTGGTGGATGATGTCGTCGGGCGACGAATCGGTGCTGCGCGCGCTGGTCGCGACATTGGGTCGCCCGACCTTCTCGGGCGAGGGACCCAAGATGATGGTTGGCGCCGCCTTCCGTCAGCAGCGCGGCCATTGGGACACCACCACCGCCAACGCATGGGGCGTGATCGCCGCGCGGAAATTCGGCCAGGTCTATCCGGCGAGCGCGGTGGCGGGGATCACCACCGCATCGCTCGGCGGGCAGAGCGTCACGCGCAGCTGGCCGCTGCCCGATCCGCAGCGCAGCTTCGTCATGGCGCTGCCCACGCAGCAGGCGCCACTGACGCTGAGCCAGTCGGGCGGGGCAGGGCCCTGGGCGATGGTTCAGGTCAAGGCGGCGGTGCCGCTGACCCAGCCGCTGAGCGCCGGCTACAAGCTGTCGCGCAAGACCGAGGTGGTCCAGGCCAAGACGCAGGGGACGCTGACGCGCGGCGACGTGATCCGCGTGACGCTGACGGTCGAGGCGACCGCCGACCGCAACTGGGTGGTGATCAACGACCCGGTCCCGGCGGGCGCGACCGTCATCGGATCGCTGGGCGGACAGTCCGAGATGCTGGCCGAGGGCGGCGAGACGTCGGGATCGCAGCCGAGCTATGTCGAGCGTGGGCGCGACGCCTGGCGCGGCTATTTCGCCTGGCTGCCGCGCGGCACGCATACGGTGACGTACGTCATGCGGCTCAACGCCGCGGGCCGGATGCAGATGCCGCCTTCGAAGGTCGAGGCGATGTACTCGCCCGAGATCCGCGCGGCGGTGCCGAACCAGCCGATGGTGATCGCGCAGCGATGACGTGAGCGGTTTTCGGAAGTCCCCAATAACCGTCACCCCGGCCTTGTGCCGGGGTCCACGGCTCCCGACGCGGCGCGCTGGAACCTCTTGCTCCGCGCTGGCCTCTCGGTGGACCCGGGCACAAGGTCGGGGTGACGGATGAGCCGGGTGTCCAACCTCTGGCAGCGCGCCCGCACCCTCTGGGCACGCCTCGAAGCCCCCACCCACCGCGTCTGGTGGACCGGCCCCCGCATCGCCATCGCCGCGATCCTCGGCTTGGCCGCGATCTATGGCGTCGCCGATTATGCGACGCGACCGCCGCTGCTGCCGGGCCACGGCGCCACCGTCGCGGCGTGGAGGCCGTCCGAGGCGTGGCTCTACGATCGCGACGGGCGGCTGCTCGATTCGGCGCGGGTCGATTTCCAGGCACGCCGCCTCGCCTGGGTGCCACTCGACAAGATCGCGCCGGCGGCGGTCGAGGCGCTGGTCGCGGCGGAGGACAAGCGCTTCCGCGATCATGACGGGATCGACTGGTGGTCGGTCGCCGGATCGATCCGCGACCGGATCGAGGGGAAACGCGCGCGCGGCGCCTCGACGCTGTCGATGCAGGTCGCGGCCTATCTGTCGCCCGGTCTTGCCGCGCCGGGATCGCGCGGCCTGCGTGACAAGCTGCGCCAGATGCGCGCGGGCGCGGCGATCGAGCGGACATGGAGCAAGGATGATATCCTTGAAGCTTATCTCAATCTCGCGGGGTTTCGCGGCGAGGCGCAGGGGATCGGCGCCGCCGCGCTCGGCCTGTTCGGCAAGACGCCTGAAGCGCTGACCCGCGACGACGGGCTGTTGCTCGCGGCGCTGTTGCCCAACCCCACGGCGGGGACGACGGAGGTCGCGCGTCGCGCCTGTGCCCTGTCCCGAGAGAGCGATTGCTCACGCTTTGCGGGCGCCGCTGCCTCGATGCTCGGCCCGGCGCGCAGCCTGGCGCTCGATCCTGGCCTTGCGCCGCACCTCTCCAACCGGCTGCTCACCCAGCCCGGCCTGCGCGTCGAGACGACGATCGACGCGCGCATTCAGCGGCTGGCGATGCGCGCGCTGCGGCGTCAGTTGCAGGGACTGGGCGGGACGCGCGCGCGCGATGGCGCGGTGATCGTCGCGGACAATGCGACCGGCGAGATTCTCGCCTGGGTCGGCGGAATCGGCGGCGCGTCGACCGCGCCGTCGGTCGATGGCGCCAACAGCTATCGCCAGGCGGGATCGACGCTCAAGCCCTTCCTCTACGCCCTGGGACTCGAGAAGGGGTATCTGACCCCCGCCTCGATTCTCGACGATTCACCGGTTCAGCTCGACACCGCATCGGGGCTGTACGTCCCGCAGAATTACGACCGCGCCTTCAAGGGGCCGGTGACCGCGCGCGCGGCGCTGGCGGGGTCGCTCAACGTGCCCGCGGTGCGCACCTTGCTGCTGACGGGGGTGGAGCCGTTCCGCGATCGCCTCTGGGACACCGGCTATCGCGGGTTGACCGAGAGCGGCGACTATTATGGCTACAGCCTTGCGCTCGGCTCGGCCGAGGTGACGTTGGTCGAGCAGGCGGCGGCGTTCCGCAGCCTCGCGCGCGGCGGGCGCTGGTCGCCGCTGCATGTGCGCAAGGACGCGAAGGTCGAGCCGGATCGCGCGACGACGACGCCGCAGGCGGCGTGGCTGGTCGCCGACATGCTCGCCGACCCCAATGCCCGCGCCGGCACGTTCGGCATGGATTCGGCGCTGCGTTTGCCGTTTTGGGCCGCCGTGAAGACGGGCACGTCGAAGGCGATGCGCGACAATTGGTGTGTCGGCTTCACGGACCGCTACACGGTCGCTGTATGGGTAGGAAACCTTGAGGGCGATCCGATGCGCGCGGTGTCGGGGACCAGCGGAGCCGCGCCGGTATGGCGCGATGTGATGATGGCGCTCCATGCACAGGCCCCGGGCCGCGCGCCTGCCCGGCCCGAGGGGATCGAGGCGCGCGAAATCCGCTTCACCGGCAATCTGGAACAGCCGCGCCGCGAATATTTCCTGAAGGGCACGGGGATGAGCGAGATCGCGGTCGCGCCGCCTGCCTCGCGCCGTCCCCATATCGTGAGTCCGGTGTCGGGCAGCGTCTATGCCCTCGACCCCGATATCCCGGTCGATCGGCAGCGGATGGCGATCACTGTGTCGGGTGAGGTGACGGGCCACCGGCTCGAGCTGGACGGCCGCGATCTGGGTGCGGCGGACGCGCGACCGATGGTTTTGGCCGGACCGGGGCGGCATCGCCTGCGGTTGGTCGATCCTGGCGGGCGCGTGGTCGATCAGTTGCTGTTCACGGTGCGCTGAGCGGGCAGGATACTGCTCCGGAGCCTTTTTCCACCGTGTCGATCGGTTGCCACTGGGACACGGAAACCGGAAAAGTGCCTCGGCGGCGGCCGCAATTTCGCAGGGAATCGAACCAAAGCGATTCCCGCGCGTTGCGGCAAATGGTCCTACCCTTTCGGGACCGGAATACGAGTAGGCCGCGCCGGCAGCGTATTCGCCGGCGCGGCCATTTTTGTAAGTGGCAACTTACCAGAAGAAGTTGCGGATCACCCGGACGACATAGCCGCGCCGGGTATCGACCAGCAGGACGTCGTCATAGTGACGCACCCAACGCTGTCCGTAGCCCGCCGGCGGCAGGCGATAACGCCACGGATCGCTGATGAAATAGCGGCTGCCATAATATTGCGGCCCGATGCGCGCGCCGTCGCGGAAGCCGTAATAGCGGAATGGCGCACGCCACTGGCCACGCGAATAGGTACCGCGATTGCGGTCGCGCCAGCCACGCCAGTCGTCATTGCCCCAGCGGCGGTTACGGTCCTGGACCGAATCGCGCAGGTCGCGGCGGGCATCGCGGACATCGTCGCGCTCGCGGCGCACGTCGCGGCGATCGCCATAGCGTTCGGCACGGCGCAGCTCGCGCTGCTCTTCGCGCAGCTGCTCGCGGTCACGGCGGACCTCGCGCTGGCTCTGGGCATGGGCGGTCATCGGTGCCATCGCCGGCATGGCGACGGCGGCGATCAGCGCCGAAATCATGAGCTTCTTTCTCATCACAGCTCTCCTTGGTTCAAACCGGAAGCGATCCGGCGTGATCCTGGGTCTAGAGCCGCCTGACTGAACGTCCCGAAAATGGGGCAGTCAGCAAAATGAAAGGCTTACGGCTCCTACGGGCCGCCGCTCGGCCCCGGTCCCCCGGCGCCAGGGGCACCGACGGTTCCGATATTGCCGAACAGATCCTCGAAGAAGCCGCGCTCGCGACCCAAGGTCGGGGTCTTCTTGTTCGATGGGTTGATCGACGCGACCTGCTCCACGCCGGTGCGGGTCACCTCGACGACATTGCCCTGCGCATCGAAGCGGATACGCAGCGTGGTCTGTTCGCGCGGCTTGGGGTTGTTGAAGGCATAATTGCGGGTGTTGCGCCCGACATAATACCATTCACCCTGGTTGAACTGGCTGGTCAGCGTCGGCTTGCCCAGCGTCGCCAGCACCGATTCGCGATTGTCCACGCCCGGCTGGACCGAGTTCACCAGATCGGCGTCGACGACATAGCCCTGATAGCCGCGAAGCGGTGCGCAGGCGCCCGTTCCCAGAAGGGCGGCGCCGCAAGCAGCGGTAAGAAGGGCACGGGCGGAAATCATCAAACTCACTCTCCCAGGGCGGGCAGGCCCATGACGGACGGGCGCTATGCATTGCATCGCGGGCCGTTCGCCTCAATATGCGCCCGCGCTCGCGCAAACAAGTCGCGCGGGCGGGTGGAGCACAGGAACATGGGATTGTGGCAACGGCTGGCCGGACGCAAGGCGGAAAATCCCGCGGCGGCGCTGTATCAGGCCGTCGTGGCGCGCGGACGCGAGCCGCATTGGTATGAAGCGGGCGGCGTGCCCGACACGGTCAACGGCCGGTTCGACACCATCGCGAGCGTATTGGCGGTGGTCTTGCTGAGGCTGGAGGCGGAGCCGACGGCGGCGGAGACGATCGCACGGCTGATCGAGTGCTTCGTCGAGGATATGGACGGCCAGCTGCGCCAGATCGGCATCGGCGACGTCGTGGTCGGCAAGCGGATGGGCAAGATGATGGGCCTGCTCGGCGGACGACTGGGCGCCTATCGCGACGCATTGGTGACGGGGACCGAGTCCCTCGACGAGGCGTTGCTGCGCAACCTCTATCGCGCCGAGGATCCGGGCGCCGCGGCGCTGGCGCATAGCGCGGGCGAGCTGCGCGCGCTCCACGCGACGCTCGCGCGAGTCGAGCTCGACGCGTTGATGGCGGGACGCCTGACGGCATGATTCCCGAATTTTCCCGGCCTCAGCGGCTCGACACGATCGGCGCGGGTGAGCGTAGCGTGCGCGTCGAGGCGGATGCGGACGAGCGCGGCGCGCTGGCCCGCCGTTTCGGGCTGATCGCGATCGATAAGCTCGTTGCCGATTACGCGATCCGCTCGGACGCTGCAGGCACCATCGCGCGCGGCCATTTGTCAGGCGCGGTGGTTCAGCCGTGCAGCATCACCGGCGATGCGGTTCCGGCGAAGATCGAAGAGGATTTCGCGATCCGCTTCGTTCCCGAAGGCGGCGAAAGCGGCGACGAGGTCGAGCTGAGCGAAGGCGATTGCGACACCGTCTTCTACAGCGGCGGGGCGATCGACCTGGGTGAAGCGGCGGCGGAGACGCTGGCGCTGGCGCTCGATCCGTTCCCGCGCAGCCCGGGTGCGGAGGCGGCGTTGCGCGAGGCCGGGGTGCTGAACGAGGAGGAGGCCGGGCCGTTCGCGGCGCTGGCGAAGCTTAAACAGCCAAAGCCTTAGCGAATCGGCGTGAGTGGCGGTCGCGCGGCAAGATAAGCCCGGGCGGGATCGTCGAACGGAAAGCCTTGCGCCGCCAGCCCGCCCAGCAGGCGGCGGATGTTCTGGACGCTGGCGTCGGTCACGGCCTGGGCGGTGGGGTGCGCCAGCCAGGCGCCGTTGACCCTGAATCCGCCGTTTTCCCGCACCAACGAGCCGATCTGGGTCATCGCCGACAGATGTCGGTGGGCGGTGACCGGCGTCACCCCGATCATCCGGGCCACCGTCCGCGAGGCAACCGGCCTGTCGGCTCGGCTTAGCGCGTCGCTGCCGCGGTGATTGCGGCAGTTGGCGGCAACCACGGTGGAAAACAGGATAAGGTCGAGCCAGCTTGCGTGGCGCTCGCGATTGGTCTGGAGTACCGCGAGCATAAGGTCGACCGCTGTGCGCACGCCATTTGCCATCTCATAATGTGTGATGCCTCGCGCCTGGGGCAACGGTTCGCCGGCAGCGGCCATGCTCTCGACGAAGCGGACGAAGCAATCGTGGGACCAGCGCAGTAGATGCGCGATCCTGGGACGGCGTAGCCCTTCGGCGGTGACATGAATGCGGTTACCGTGGCGGGCGCAGAGTCCGTCGTCGATCAGCGCGTTCACGTGCCGCCGGATCGTTTCATAGGGCCGGCCGAGCGAGGCCGCGAGCGCGTGGGCGGACGTCGGCACCATCGTTGCGGCTTCCGAATCTGACAGGCCGGTCACGCGTGCGGCGAGGGTGTAAATGATGAACCGGTCGATCCGCCCGCCGAACACGCGAACGCCGTGCGCAAGCAGACTGGTCTGCAGTTCGGCGAGGTGACGGGTGGCGGCGCGAACCTGAGCGATCGGTATTTCCGTCGCATTGCCCCGATGGGGAAGCTCGGCGGAGTCCGGCGTCAGCCGCATCGGTCCGATTTGTACGCGGCAGGCCGCTGTCGTGCCGCTGGGAGCGCAAGGTTCGCCACAACGGGCGGATCGGGAAACACCAGGCACATATTCGCTGAAACGCAGCGTGTGCGGGATAAGTTGCCAAGTCAAAACATCAGCCACCCGAGTTGGTGATGTTCAACGCTTTTGGGTTTGGGCCGCGGACATCGAATCGATCCATTGCGAGAGCATGGCGATGCCTTCGTCATGCGCGGTCGCGCGTCCCAGTTCGGGCATGGCGATGCCGGGATCGGTGCTGCGCAGGCGATAGATCAGGATCGAGGCGTCGGCGTTGCCGGGTTGAATTGCGAACTCGCGCCCGCCGCTGCCGCGCCCCGCCGCGACCGGTCGCTTTCCGATGCCGATCGTCACCGCTTCCTTGCGGTCAAGCTCAAGGAACAGGCCCGAATTGGACGCCGCGCCCGCCGGATTGTGGCAATGCGCGCAGTTGATCTCGAGATAGGCGCGCGCGCGGGCATCGAGTGGCGCCTTGGGGTCGTCCCAGCGCGCGACGCGCGGGGCGTTTGCGGGCACGCGGTCGAGCACACCGGCGGCGACCAGCTTCTGGAGCTGACCATTGTGGTTGAGGTAGCGCGCCTTGGGGCCGATCGGGGTGATCTGACCGGACAGGGCGTGGCAATCCTTGCACTGATTCTGGTTGGGGACGGCGTAGCTGATCTGGCGCAGCTTGCCCGAGGGGTCGGTGAAGCTGACCGCCAGCCGCGTGCCCGCGCGCTTCAGCACCGCATCGGTACCCTCGGCGTTCCAGACATAGGGGATCGCGACCCAACCCGCCGCGCGGCGTAGCAGTAGACGCGTCTCGATCGGCCGGAACGCCGCCCCTTCACCATAGCCGAAGGTCTTGATGAGGGCGCTGCCGACGGGGAAGTCGAACGCCTTGGCGGGATCGTATTTCGCCTTCGCCCCGGCGGGCACGTAGATGAAGCGCTGCTTGACCGTATAGTCTGAGAAGAGCGCGGTCTCGAGGTCGTAGCCGACGACACGTGAGGCTGGAGTCCGCTTCACCAGATCGGCGAAGAAGCCATAGTCGGACAGTTTCGCCGGATAGCCATCGGCGGCGATCGCGGCGTCGTTGACCTGCGGCGACGGGCGCGCCGCGGCAGCGGCGAAGCCCAGCACCGCGAGCCCGAGCAGCGCCGCGCCGATCCGCTTCACTTGGCCGCAGCCTCCATCTCGGGCGGCAGCACGATCGGGGAGGGTTGCGCGACATCCGGGGCATTGAGCTCGACCTTCGACGGCTTGGCGGTGTCGGTCGATGCGCCGAGCGCAAGGCCGAGGCCGAGCACCGGCACGGCATCGGCGACACGCAGTCCCAGTTCCGAGACAGTCCCGGTGCCGTCCCACCACACCGGCGGCGCGCTTCCGCCAAACGCCGCGGTCAGGAATCCACCGCCCGGCACGTCGGGTGCGAAGCCGGCGCGGCCATGACGGTTGCCGGAGACGATGATGCGGCGCGGATAGGGGTTGTACTTCGCGTCCTCGAACTTCGATCGGTAGGAGATGATCATCACGTTCGCGGTGGCATGTTCCGACAGATCGTTGTCGAAGACATGGACGCCGTCATTGGCCATCACGAGCACGCCGGTACCCTTGGGCACGGTCGCGACGATATTGCCCTTGGGCGCGAAGTTCGGCGTGTCGTTGGCGAACACCTTGTTGCCGAACACGCGCACCCCGCCGCCGTTCATGCGGGGGAGATTGGGCAGATCGAACACCAGGATGCCGCCGGTATTGCCCGTGGCGGTGTTGCCATGGACGTCGGCGTGATTGCTGTTCTCGATCTCGATCCCCGCGACATTCTGCGAGACGGTCGAGTTGCGCACGACGATGCGCTCGGACTGGCCGACATAGATACCGGCGTCGGACGCGCCCTTCACCGTGACGCCGTCGACCAGGATGGTGTGGCTGGAGACGGGATAGACGCCATAGGCGCCGTTGGTCGCCTTGGGCCCGCCGGTCCATTCGACGCGGATATCCTTGTAGACGATGCGGTTGGCGTCCTTGGACTTGATCCCGTCGCCCTTGCTGTCCTCGACCGCGAAGCCGCGCAGCACGACATCGTCGGAGGTGACGAGCAGCCCTTCGCCCGCGCCGAGCTGGCCCTTGAAACTCAGCACGGTCTTGTCCGGCCCGGCGCCGCGCACCGTGACCTTGTCGACGTCGAGGCTGAGGCCGTCGGTCAGATCGAACCGACCCGCGCCGATCTGGACGACATCGCCGGGCTTGGCGTCGAGCAGCGCTTCCTGCAGCCGTTCCTGCGCATTGGGGCCAGCGGGGACGTCGATGGTCTTGGCGAGCGCGGCGGACGACGCGACGGCGAACAGCGCAACGGCGGCGGTGCGGATCATGAGCCTCTCCCTGTTTTGAGAGGCAGATTACGCGCTCCGTCGCGTCCGTCCAGTCACTAACATGCCTGTCAGTTATTCGCGCGCGTCGCCCGGCAGCTCATCCTCGGCGCGCGCCAGCTCCTTCGGTTTACGCTTCTCGAACACCGTAGCGAGCCGGTCCTTGGTCGCGGAGTCGAGATCCTTCGCCGCGGCGGGGAACATCTCTTCCTCTTCCTCGTCGATATGATGGAGATAGCGGTGGCGCATCGTCTTGAAGCGGGTCAGCCAGCCGGTCGAACTCATTTCCATCTCGACCAGCTCGCCCAGCATGTCGTCGACCTCCTTGTGCTCGGACACCGAATGGCGGGCGTCGTCGCGCAGATCGGGGTTGGCGAGCATGGTCGCGTAGAGCGACTCCTCCTCGGCGGCGGCGTGCGCCTGAAGCTCCAGCCGCAGTTCCTCGAACAGGGTGCGGCGTTCCGCGCTGTCGCCGCTGGTCTCGCCAATCGCGTCAAGTAGCTTGCGCTGTCGGTCATGGTCGCGCTTCAGCTCCGCGAAAATCCGGTCGTCGGCCATCGGAACTCTCCTCTGGCCATTTCAACCAGTCAGACCGAACGAAGTTTCAGCCGCGAATCATTCTCAAGCGGTTTCAGGGACTTGTCGCTCCCGCATCCACGCCAGCGCGAGCAACGCCGAAAGCAATCCGGCGAGCGCCAGATAGACGCCGAGGCCGGTCCATGCCGACCAGCCCCAGAATTCATTCGGGATGGTGCGGATGTCGCCGCTCAGGAACTTGGGAATGATGTGCTGGGTCACCGGGGCGGGGTAGAAATGCGGCGCCTGAACCTCCGCTGCGGTGATGGCGAGGTTGATCGCGACACTTGCGGCAAGGAAGCCGCCGCCGAGCCATTTCTCCACGCGGCTCGCGCCCGCCCAGAAGGCGGCGAGGCCGATGGCGAGATAGGCGACCGCGGGGAGCGCATGACGCGGCCCGGTCGAGTTGCCGCCGTCCCAATAGACATAGGACGCGTGGTAGAGGAACGCGACGATCGCGCCAGCCGCCACCATGATGCCGATGTCACGGGTCTTCGAATCGCGCAGCAATGTCCAGATGCCGAACGGCGCGAGCACCAGCACCGGCGCCACCCAAACCATGCCGCGCCGCTTGCCGCCGAGGATCTCCCACAGGATGTCGGGCTTCGGATAGGTGAGGCCGAACAGCCCTTGTTGCATGCCCTCAAACCCGACCACGCCCGAATAGCCGGTCTGGAAGGGGTGGCCGAACACGGCGATGTTGTAGGCGAAGAGCGGGATGGAGGCGATGATGCCGCCACCGAGCGCGAAAGCGAGAGTGCGTGCGATGGCCGAGGCCTTCCAGCGGCGGATGCGCCATAGCGCCCAAAGCGCGACCGGCGCGCCGGTGAGGATCGCGCTATGCTCGATCACCACCGCCCAGCCGAGCGCGAGCCCCGCGATCAGCGCATAGCGGCCGGGATGCGTTCCCTTGCCGGTACCACGCCAGACCGCCCATAGCGCGATGGCGATCAGCGCCGTGGTGGGCGCATGGCCGAAATAGGTGGTGCTCCACCCCCACATCGTCGTTCCGAAGGCGAAGCCGACGGCGCCGAACAGCCCCGCGGCGCGGCTACGGGTGATGCCGGTGCCGAGCTGGAGCAGCGCGATCGCCGCCAATGCGGTTAGGATGGCGTTGGTAAAGCCGATCGCGACGCGCATTCGCACCGCCAGGAAATGTTCGGCGACGGGATCGAACATGCGATGGGGAATGTCGAACGAGCTACGGTCGGTGACCTGATTGGTCAGCGCTACCCAGGGCAACGCCATCAGCGTCATGCCCGGCGCCTTGTCCATGTAGAAATGGCCGTCGAACAGCGCCTTGTCGATCGTCATGTCGGTGAAATTGTCGATCCGCGCATCGCCATGCTCGACGATGGCGGTGGCGGCGAGCAGCCGCGTCGCGCTGTTCGGATTGAACGCCCAGGAGCCGAACCACGTGCAGGACAGCCAGACCAGCGCGAACAACAACGCCGGAACGCGCCAGTGTCCGCGCGCTTCACCCAACCCGATTCCCCGCATCGTCGAATTCATTGCAGCCCATCACCGTCATGTCATTGTCCCGGCACGAGCGGGACCCATTGGAGCTGACGTTGCGGCGTTGCCTGTTCCGTCAGCCGGAAGGGTTCCGGCCTATGCAAGGATGATGATCGATAGGATTGGATCCTAGTCGGGCAGGACCTTCTCGGCCCGCTTGCGGGCGTCGGCCTCAGCCTTGCCGGCCTGGATCTCGCGGGTCGAACAACCGATTCCGCCGCCGGCGCCGACCGCCGAACAGCTGCCGATACCGGTCCCGCCCGTGTTCAGCGCGTCCTGCTGGCGCACCGCCCAACTCTGATTCTGCGGCGTTACGTCCTGGCCGCGCAGCTCCTTGGGGATGCGGAACCGCTCCTCGGCGGGGCGGCGGACACAGATCACCACCTCGTCGCCATCGGCGTTGGTGGGGCATTTGTCGTCGCCATAGATCACCAGCACGCCGTTCTGCGCCGCATTCTGGGCGAATGCGGGCAGCGGCGTCGCCATCGGCGCGGCGGCAAGGACAAGGCTCAGCAGGATCGTCTTCGTCATCGTCAACTCCGTACCCCTATCGCCCCTATATCCGTTTCGAGACCGCAATGGCAGCCTTGCATGCCAGCCGGATCGCGCCGGCGAGCAAGGGATAGGCCGGCGCGTTCTCCGCCCCCGCCGCCAGTGCCGAATCGCGATGCTCGAGTTCCTCGGCGCGAAACTCCGCAACCGCCGCCGACAGCACCGGATCGCCGTCACCAAGCGCGTCGAGCTGCTCCTGGTAGTGGAGGTCGATCTCGGTCTCGACCGCGACGGTGCATGCCATCGCCGCCGCCGGACCGATCGCCGCGGTCGCCGCGCCCAGCGCGAAGCCCGCGACGTTCCAGATCGGCTGAAGTGCGGTCGGGCGCACGCCGCGCTGCGCGATCAGCGCGTCGAAAAAGGCGCGGTGCCGCTCCTCCTGGTTCGCCATGCCCGAAATCGCGCGCGCCATGTCATGCCGGTCGCCCATCACCGCGAGCTGGCCGGCATAGATTCGCGTGGCGCCATATTCGCCCGCCTGATCGACGCGGATCATCGACGCGATCGCGTCGCGACGGTCGCCGGGCTTCCAGTTCATCGGCGTTGCTTCCTGAGCATCAGTATCGCGATCACCAACGCGCCACCGAGCGAAAGGATCGCATTCCAGCCTGCGAGCGAGATGCCGAGGAAATGCCAGGGCGCGACGTCACAGCGCACCAAGGGCGCGTTCATGATCGCCTCAAGCGCGCTGCCGCCGCCGAAATGGGTGGCGCACTGGGTGATGCCCTCCCACCATTTATACTCGACCCCGGCATGGAAGGCGCCGATCCCGCCGCTGATCGCGATGGCCAGCGTCGCCAGCCAGACCAGGGCGTCCCGGAACGGCTTGGTCGCGAACGACAGCGCGGCGAGCGCGATGGCGGTGTAGTGCGGCCAGCGCTGCCACATGCACATCTCGCACGGGAACAGCCCGCCGACATATTGGCTGTAGAGCGCGCCGGCCATCAAGCCGAGGGGAAGCAGCAGGGCAAGCGCCTGCGCGGTGCGGCGGGGTGTCATGACCTTCCTGCCTCTCAGCGCCGGTTGCCGGCCTTGGGCGCGGCGCCCCCGGCCATCCGCGCGGGCGCGGCGGTGCGGGCGATGGTCGCCAGCGCGTAATGGAGCTGGAAGTCCTCGATGCCCTTTTTCTTCAGATCATCGACGCTCGCGGCGAAGCGCGGATCGGGCTTGGTGTCTTCCTCAAGCACCGAATTGTCGACCTTGGCCTGGTTGAGCAGGTGGCGGCGCAGATCGGCCTCACGCAGCACCGGCCGGGTCTTGTAGTCGGGATCGGTGAGCTGCGGCACGGCGATGTCGGGGGTGATCCCGCCTTCCTGCACCGAATGGCCGGACGGCGTGTAATAGCGGGCGGTGGTCAGGCGCAGCGCGCTGCGTGGGCCCATATCGATGATCGACTGGACCGACCCCTTGCCGAAGGTGCGTTCGCCCAGCACCAGCGCGCGGTGATGATCCTGGAGCGCACCCGCGACGATCTCCGACGCCGAAGCGGTGCCGGCATCGACCAGCACGACCAGCGGCAGGCCGCGGGCCAGATCGTCGGCCTTGGCATACCAGCGTTCGATGTCCGCCTTGTCGCGTCCGCGCTGCGAGACAATCTCGCCATGCTGGAGGAAGGCGTCGGTCACCTCGATCGCCTGGCTGAGCAGGCCGCCGCCATTGGCGCGCAGATCGATCACATAGCCCTTGGGCTTGCCGCCCAGCTGCTTTTCGATTCCCGCGATTCCCGCGCGCATGTCGGCGGCGGTGGTGGCGCTGAAGGTGTTGATGTTGAGGATGCCAATGCCGTCCTTGACCTCCCACTTCACCGCCTTCTGGACGATGATCTCGCGCGTCAGGGTCAATTCGAGCGGTTTGTCGCGACCGGGGCGGACGATGCGGATGGCGATCTTGCTGCCCGGTTCGCCGCGCATCTGGGTGACGGCTTCGTCGAGCGTGCCGCCATAGATGAGCTTGCCGTCGATATGGGTGATGAAATCGCCCGACTTGATCCCGGCGCGCCAGGCGGGGGTGTCCTCGGTCGGCGTGATCACCTTGACCGCGCCATCCTCCATCGTGACCGACAGGCCCAGGCCGCCATAGCTGCCCTGGGTCTGGATCTGCAGATTGTCGTAGTCGATCCCGTCGGCGAACGAGCTGTGGGGATCGAGGCTGGCGAGCATTCCTTCGATCGCGCCCTTGATCAGTGTCTTGTCGTCGACCTTGTCGACATAGCCGGCCTTCACGCGCGCATAGACGTCCATGAAGGTATCGAGCTCGCGATAGCTGGACGTCTCGACGCTCGCCATGGCGCCGGTGGTGACGGGAATAAGCGCCAGCGCGCCGACGGCGGCGGTGACCTGAAGCAGGGGACGGATCATACGCGAACTTCCTGAGCGATGCTTGGTGACAGGATAGACCGGAAAGCCGTGGCCGCAAAGCGGCAAGGACGGGGCGAATTTGGTTTCAGGGAGCGGGCTGGTGCGGCAACTTGGAAAAAGACTCTCAATCCAGCAGTTGCGCCAGATCGACCGCCTGGCCCTTGCGGCGCAGTTCGATCGTGATGCGCGGCGCTTCGCCCGGCGGCGCCCGGCCAAGCGGGGTGCCTTGAACCGGCGCGTCGCCGACGCGGACCAGCATCCGGTCGAGCCCCGCGATCAGCGAAGACCAGCCATCGCCGTGATCGAGGATCACGATATTGCCATAGCCGCGAAACCGCCCGGCATAGATCACGCGCCCCGCCGCCGGTGCCACGACCTGCGCGCCCGCCCAGGTCGAAAGCGTGAGGCCGCGCGAGCGCACCCCGGACTCCGATATTTCGCCGAGTCCGGTGACCAGGCTGCCGGCGACCGGAAGCCGGAAGGGGGGCGGGCGGGTCGATGCCGGCTGGGAAGACGCGGCCGCTGATTCCTCGCTCTCCGCGCCCGGGCGGGGCAGCGGACCGGGCAGCGCCTCCAGCGCCTCGCGCGTCTGCGCCGCGGCGCCCAGCGTGTCCATCAGCTCGACCAGGTCGCGCGCCTGCTCGCCCAGCGCGAGCGCGCGGTCCGATTCGATCATCGCGTCGCGCCGGTATCCGGTCGCGCGCAGCCGGTGCCCGGCCTCCATCTTGAGCAATGCAAGCCGCTCGGTTTCGAGCTTCTCCCGCCCGTCGCTCAGGCTGCGCGCGGCGATCTGGGCGCCTTCACGCAGGCGGCGGGTGCGGGCGATCTCTTCACGCACGCTCGCGCTGCGCTCGCGCACCACTGGGGCGACGCTGCCCAGTACGGCGCGGACATGGACGATGTCGGCGGTCGACCCCGGCTGGAGCAGGCCGAGCATTGCGGGTCGCCGCGCGAGTGATTGGAGCGCCGCGATCAACCGCGCGATCGGTCCCTGCTGCGTCTCCAGCCGCACACGCTGTTCGACCAGCAACCGGTCGACGATCGCGGTGCGCGCCTGCGCCGCGACGATCCGGGCCTCCGCCGCTGCGATGCTTGCCGCGACCGCAGCCTCGCGCAGCTTGGCGCGCCGGGTTTCGTCGCGCTCGCCATCGGCGGCCCGCTGGAGCTGCTTCGCGCGCGCCTCGGCGGTTCTGGCGGCCTGGTTCGCCGCCTTGAGCTGCCCCTGTTGGGCGGGAAGATCGGGTGCCTGTGCCGGCAAAGCGCTCACCCCGGCGATCGCCAGCAAGGCGACGGCAGCGGGGATCAGGGTCCCGCGCATCCTAGCCTTCGCGGTGATAGGGATGGTTGGTGAGGATGCTGGTCGCGCGCCACAATTGCTCGGCAAGCATCGCGCGCGCCATCAGATGGGGCCAGGTCGCCCGGCCGAATGCGATCAGCAGGTCGGCCTCGGCCCGCTCGGCGTCGCCGAATCCGTCCGCCGCGCCGATCAGGAAGCGGGTCTCGCGCACCCCGTCGTCGCGCCACGCCTGAAGCCGTTCCGCCAGCACGCGCGAGGGCAAATTGTCGCCCTTTTCGTCGAGCATCACCCGGCGCGTGCCGGGCGCGAGGTCGGGCAGCTTGCCGCCGGTGTCGGGCATCTCGGTGATCTTGTGGGGCCAGGTCACGCGCTTCATGTAGCGCGCGACAAGATCGGCCTCCGGCCCCCGCCCGATGCGCCCGCGCGCCACGATATGCAGCAGCACGGACCTAGATTCGGGTCACGGCACCAGCCCACTCCCCCACCCGGCCACCCAGCGGTAGCATGATATGGGTGGCTGGGTGGGCGAGTGGGCTGGTGCGGCGCACTAAGTGAAACTCAGGCGTTGCCGAGCGACGGCGTGTCTCCGAACGCCCACATGCGCTCGAGATTGTAGAAGGTGCGCACTTCGGGCCGGAACAGATGGACGATCACGTCGCCGGCGTCGATCAGCACCCAGTCGGCGGTCGGCAGCCCCTCGATCCGCGGGCTGCGGCCGAACTCGGCCTTGATTTTCTCAGCGAGCTTCTGGGCCATCGACGCGACCTGTCGTGTCGATTTGCCGCTGGCGACGACCATATAGTCGGCGATGCTGCTCTTGCCCGCGAGCGGGATCGAGACGGTTTCCACCGCCTGATCGTCGTCGAGCGAGGTGAGGACGAGCTTATGCAGCGCGTCAGCCTCGTTCAGGGAACCCTTGGGTTCGGGACTACGCGAAACATGGGGCGTGGCGTTCAAGTCTGCTCCTAGCGTCCGGAGACGCGCGTGCGGTGATGTGGGGACGGCGCATAGCGCCGGTGCCAGGCGGGGTCGGCGGCGCGAAGCCGTGTCGCCGAAGTCGTGTCAGGGCGGAAGCGCAACAGCACCAGTGCCGGCAAACTCCACTTCGTCCAGTTCTTCGCCTGGCCTGCGGGCCGCACGAAGCGCCGCAGCCAGCCCATGGCAGGACTTGCATGGGCGTCACGATCATAGCCCGGACGAGCGATCACCGCAATCGGAACCTGTTGCGCAATCCGCCGCCAACCCTTCCACTGATCGAACTGGGCCAGATTGTCGGCGCCCATCAGCCAGATGAAGCGATGCTTGGGGTAGAGGCGGGGGAGCTTGGTCAGCGTATCGACGGTGTAGCGGGTCTTGAGCCGCTTCTCGACCGCGGTCGGTCGGATCGGGGCGTGCTTGGCCATCGCACGCGCCGAAGCGATCCGGGCGGCGAAGGGGGCCATGCCCTTCGCCTCCTTTAGCGGATTGCCGGGCGAGACCATCCACCACACTTCGTCCAGCTCCAGCGCGCGCAGGGCGTGAAGCGAGATCGCCCGGTGTCCGCGGTGCGCCGGGTTGAACGACCCGCCAAGAAGGCCGATGCGTTTCAGCGTGCGCTGTCCGTCGGTGGCAAGCCGGCCTGACCGCCGCGGCGATACTCGCCCTGGCGCGTGATCATCCAGCCGGGATATTCGGGCGGCAAGGTGCTCGCGGCGTCGAGCGAGGCGATTTCGCTCTCGGTGAGGCGCAACTGCGCAGCGGCGAGGTTGTCGGCAAGCTGGTCGGGCCGCTTGGCCCCAGCGATGATGCTGGTCACCTCGGGGCGCTGGAGCAGCCAGGCGAGCGCGACCGGAGCCACCGACACGCCGTGCGCGGCCGCGACCGGCTCCATCGCGTCGAGCACCGTGTCGCCGCGTGCCATGTTAACCGGCGGGAAGTCGAAGCCGGCGCGCCTGCCTTCGCCACCGCCGCGATACTTGCCCGAGAGATAGCCGCCCGCGAGCGGGCTCCACACCATCAGACCCAGGCCCTCCGAAGCGATCATCGGGCCAATCTCGCGTTCGATGTCGCGTCCGGCAAGCGTGTAATAGGCCTGGACCGATTGGAAGCGCGCCGCCTGGCGCCGTTCGGCGATGCCCAGCGCCTTCATGATCTGCCACGCGGCCCAGTTGGAGACGCCGACATAGCGGACGTCGCCCGCGCGGACGAGCGTATCCAATGCCTCGACCGTCTCCTCGACCGGCACTGCCGGGTCCCAGCCATGGATCTGGTAGAGATCGATATAGTCGGTGCCGAGCCGCTTGAGGCTGGCATGGGCCTGCGCGACGATATGCTTGCGCGAGGTGCCGCGATTATTGGGCCCGGGACCCATCGGCCCCATCACCTTCGTCGCCAGCACCAGCTCGTCGCGATCGAGGCCGAGATTGCGGATCGCCTGGCCGGTGATCCCTTCCGACATCCCCTCCGAATAGACATTGGCGGTGTCGATGAAATTGACCCCGGCGTCGACCGCCGCCTTGACCAGCGCGTCGGCGTCGTCCTGGCCGAGGTCGCCGATGCGGGCGAACGCGCCCTGACCGCCAAAGGTCATGGTGCCGAGGCAGATTTCGGAGACGAACAGGCCGGTACGGCCGAGCGGCTTCATGCGCATGGGGCGATCCTTTCGGGAAGAGGGACGCGGGTCAGATAGGAACGCGCAGGCCGGGTTCCAGCCTCGCGCCCGTCCGATTCATGGCCGGATCTGGCCGGTTCCGCGCACCACCCATTTATAGGTCGTCAGCCCCTCCAGCGCGACCGGACCGCGCGCATGCAGGCGGCCGGTGGCGATGCCGATCTCCGCGCCCAGCCCGAACTCGCCGCCATCGGCGAACTGGGTCGAGGCGTTCCACATCACGATCGCGCTGTCGACGCCGTTGAGGAATCGTTCGGCGGTGGCCGCGTCCTCGGTGACGATCGCGTCGGTATGGTGCGATCCGTGCGCGGCGATATGCGCCATCGCGCCGGCAACGCCGTCGACGCGCTTCACCGACAGGATCGAATCGAGATATTCGGTGTCCCAGTCCTCGGCATTGGCGGCCACGACACGCGGCTCGATGGCACGGATATCCGCATCGCCGCGCAGCTCGCAGCCGGTATCGGCGAGCGCCGACAGGATCGGCGCGGGATCGGCGAAGCCGGTGTCGATCAGCAGGGTCTCGGTCGCGCCGCAGATACCGGTGCGGCGCATTTTGGCATTGATCGCCAGCGCACGGGCCATGTCCGGATCGGCGGCGCCGTCGATATAGGTATGGTTGATCCCGTCGAGATGCGCGAGCACGGGGACGCGCGCTTCTTCCTGAACGCGCGCGACCAGGCTCTTCCCGCCACGCGGCACGACCAGGTCGATCGCCCCGTCGGCCTTGAGCATCGCGCCCACCGCCGCACGATCGGTGGTGGGGACGAGCTGGACGGCGTCTTCGGGCAGTCCCGCATCGGCAAGGCCGCGGGCGAAGGCGGCGTGGATCGCGCGATTGCTGTGCACCGCTTCCGACCCGCCGCGCAGGATCGCGGCATTGCCGCTCATCACGCACAGCGCCGCCGCATCGGCGGTGACGTTGGGACGGCTTTCATAGACGATCCCGATCACCCCGATCGGCACGCGCACGCGGCTGAGCAGGAGGCCGTTGGGACGCTCGCTGGTGCTGATGGTCTCGCCGACCGGATCGGTCAGCGCGGCCACCGCCTCGACTCCCGACGCCGCGCCCTCGAGCCTGGCGGGATCGAGCCGCAGCCGGTCGAGCAGCGCGCCCGAAAGACCATTCGCTTCGCCCGCTGCGACATCCTTGGCGTTCGCCGCGAGGATCGCGTCCGCATCGGCGCGGATCGCGGCGGCGGCGGCGCGCAGGCCCTGTGCCTTGCGTGGCGCCGGCAGCCCCGCGAGCACCCCGGCGGCGGCGCGGGCGCGGACGCCCAGCTCGGCGATGAGGGCGGTGGGCGAGGTCTCGGCGATCATGTCCATGCGGTCGCGGCTATCACGGGTCGCGGCGAAAGTCCCTATCGCCTCTGCTTTCGCACTTTGTTAGGTGGGCTTTCATGGGGGAATTCGACGCAGCCGGGGAAGTCGTGAGCGGGGCACTGCTGGGCCGCGCCGTCGAGAGTCATCGTGGCGAGGCCGGGCATGGGGGTCATGGGGGCATCTGCCTCAACTGCGGCACCACGCTGACCGGTCCCTATTGCCACCACTGCGGACAGACGGGGCATGTCCACCGAACCATCGGCGCGATCTGGCACGAGATCCTGCACGGCGTCGTCCATTTCGAGGGCAAGCTGTGGAACACGCTGCCGATGCTCTGCCTGCGCCCGGGCGAGCTGACGCGTCGTTACATCCATGGCGAGCGCGCGCGGTTCGTCTCGCCGATGGCGATGTTCCTGTTCTCGGTCTTCATGATGTTCGCGGTGCTCCAGATCATGGGCATTTCCGCGCCCACTCAGATCGGTACCGCCTCGCAGATCGAACAGGGGCTGCGCTTCGCCCGGCAAAATACCGAAAGCGCGATCGCCGATTCGAAGGAGGCGCGCGCGCGCGCGGAGCCGGGCAGCGAACGCGCGCAGAAGCTCGACAAGCGCATCGCCGGGCTCGAGCGCGAGCTCGACGAGCTGGAACGGGTACCGTTATCGGTCAGCCGGGCGAGCGGCCAGGGACTCAACTTCAAGACTGGCTGGAAGCGGCTCGACAAGGGGATCGAGAAGGCCAACCAGAATCCGGGCCTTGCGCTCTACAAGCTCCAGACCAACAGCTATAAATTCAGCTGGGCGCTGATCCCGCTGTCGATCCCGTTCGTGTGGCTGCTGTTCTTCTGGAGGCGGCGCTACAAGGGCTACGACCACGCGGTGTTCGTGACCTATTCGCTGTCATTCATGTCGCTGCTGTCGATCGTGCTGACGATCGCGGGTGGACTGGGCCTGGCCATGGACGCCATTGCGACGGCGGCGTTGGTGATTCCGCCGGTCCATATTTTCTTCCAGCTGAAGGGCGCCTATCGCCTGGGCAGATGGGGGGCGCTGCTGCGTACCTTCATCCTGCTCATCTTCATCACGTTGATCCTGCCGATCTTCCTGCTGCTGCTGCTCGGCCTGGGATTGACCGGCTAGGGGAGCTTGATCCCGGGCTTCCAGCCGCTTGCGGCGAGGATCGCCTTGGGATCGCGCAGTTCGATGAGGTCGCGCACCGCCGCGCGTTTGTCCTTGGCGCGGGCGTAATAGGCCTTGGCGATGCGATAGCCGACCCAATAGCCCAGATCGCCCGGCCAGTCCGCCGTGCCGCGTCCGTTATAGAGCCAGCGCGAATCCTGGGCCGGCTTGTCGATATCGTCGAGGAACCCGGCCTCGAACGCGGCCTCGCGCTTGCGGGTGATGCGCGCCAGATGCTGGTAGCTCACCGCGCCGGACATCAGCTCGCCGATGAACTCGGCGCCACCCTCGAGCAGCGACGCCTTGAGCACGGTCGTGCCCTTCTCGTCATCCGATCCCGCGGCGGCCTGCTGCACATGGACATATTCGTGCGCGATGACATGCACGAACCGGTCCTGCGGATCGGCGACCATGAAATCGGCGGCGCACAGCGCCTCAAGTCCGATCATCACCCCGTCGGCATTGGCGGTTCCCACCGGCCTGCCGCGGCCGATCGCCAGCGTCACCGGGGGCAACCGGGCATTGGGATAGAGGGTACGCATCTTGCCGAGGCTGGTGGTCAGGCGGCTGCGGATCGCGGGAAGCTGTGCGGCGCAGCCGCGTGCCTTCACGTAAAGGTCGGGCTGGTCGGCAAGCATCGCGGCGATCCGGTCGGCGGTGATCCGGCGCATCTTGATGAACGCCACGAAACCGTCGCTCGCATGGTCGAGATAGTCGCGCTGAATCCGCGTCACGTCGGGCTTGCCGCCGGTCGCGTCATAGAGCGCGTAGAACCGGTCGACATCGCCGGTGCGGATTTCGGGGCCGGCATCGCTCGCGGCGGACAGCAGCGCGAGAAAGGCGACAGCGAGTGTGGCGCGGATCATTGGGGTCAAGCCGGGCAGGGCCAGCGGCGCTTCATGATCAGGTAGAAGGCGGTCTTCATGCTCATCGATCGCTGATGCGGCGGGATCTTCTCAAGTTCGGCGAGGAAGGCGGCGGGTTTGATCTTCGCCGCTTCGCTGCCCTCCGGCGGGGGACAGCTATGCGGCGGGCGGCCGGCGGCCTTGTCGGCGCGCAGATCGGCGCGATAGCTGGTCGCGACCGCCTTGATCTCCGCCTTCACCGGCGGAAGGTCGGACGAGAAGAGCGCGAACGGCCCCTTGGCCTTGAGCGCGCGTGCCTTGACCAGGAATTCCTCGACGGTCATCGCCTGCGCACTGACCGGCATCAACACCAAAGCACCGGCAACCAGCCACCAGCGGTTCATTCAAGCGCCTCCCCCCGATTCGCCCCTAAGCATCTGAACACTAGCCGCTTCACAGCGCCAGTGCGCCCGTTAAACTTGCCGCAGAATCGATCCGGGGGGAATGCATGATTATCGGTATCGACCTCGGCACGACGAACAGTGTCGCGGCGGTCTGGCGCGATGGACAGGCGGTGCTGGTGCCCAACCGGCTGGGCCATCTGCTCACCCCCAGCGCCGTCAGCATCGGCGAGGATGGCGAGATCATCACCGGACTTGCCGCGCGCGAGCGGATGGCGAGCCATCCCGATGTCACCGCGACCGCGTTCAAACGCTATATGGGAACCAAGCGGTCCGCCCGCCTCGGCAAGCGGGACTTCACGCCCGAGGAATTGTCGGCGCTGGTCCTGCGCAGCCTGAAGGAGGATGCCGAGGCGTTCCTGGGCGAGGGCGTGACCGAGGCGGTGATCACCGTCCCTGCCTATTTCAACGACAAGCAGCGCAAGGCGACGCACCGCGCGGGCGAACTCGCCGGCCTCAAGGTCGAGCGGCTGGTCAACGAACCGACCGCCGCCGCGCTTGCCTATGGCATCCACCAGCTCGCCGATGAATCGCGCTTCCTGGTGTTCGATCTGGGCGGGGGCACGTTCGACGTCTCGATCGTCGAGATCTTCGAGGGGATCATCGAGGTGCGCGCCTCGACCGGGGACAATCACCTGGGCGGGGAGGATTTCAACGAACTGCTCGTCGGGCTGATGCGCGAAGCCCATGCCGACGCATTCGGCAATGCCGGGCGGGGCGACGATCCGCTGCACCAGAAACTGCGCGAGACGGCCGAGCGCGCGCGCCGCGCCTTGTCGAGCGGGCAGGAGGCGGAGATGCGCCTCGTCTGGAACGACACCGAATATCGCCACATGCTCACCACCGCCGCGTTCGAGGAGGCGGCCAAGCCGCTGATCGACCGGCTGCGCGAGCCGGTGCTGCGGTCGATGCGCGATTCGGGGATCAAGAGCGCCGAACTGTCGGAGATCATCCTGATCGGCGGCGCGACGCGGATGCCGTTGGTACGCAGCGCCGTCACCCGCATGTTCGGCCGCTTCCCCAATGCGACGGTCAATCCGGACGAGGCGGTGGCGCTGGGCGCGGCGGTTCAGGCCGGCCTCAAGTCGCGCGACGAGGCGCTCCGCGAAGTCGTCGTCACCGATGTCTGTCCCTATTCGCTGGGCGTCGATGTCGCCCGCCAGCTACCCGGCGGCGGGTATGAGGAGGGGCTGTTCGCGCCGATTCTCGAGCGCGGCACGGTGATTCCGGCGAGCCGCATCCACAGCTTCAGCACGCTGCGCGACAACCAGACCAATGTCGAATTCGGCATCTATCAGGGCGAGGCGCGGTTGGTTCGCGACAATGTCGAGATCGGCCGCACCACCGTCCGCGTGCCGCGTGGCCCGGCGGGGCAGCGGATGGACGTGCGCTTCTCCTACGATGTCAGCGGGCTGCTCGAGGTCGATATCCTGGTCGCGCAGACGGGTGAGAGCTCCAGCCTGACGATCAACGACGGTATGGCGGGGGACGAGGCCGCGCTGGAAAAGGCGCGGAGCGCCCTTGCCAAGCTCAAACTGCACCCGCGCGACGAGGCTGAGAACAAGGCCGCGGTCGCGCGCGGCGAGAAATGCTTCGAGAATTTCCTGGGCGAACAGCGTTTCTGGGTGGGTGAGGTCGTGGGCCGGTTCAACGCCGCACTCGAGACCCAGGATCCCCGCACGATCGAGGCGGCGCGCAAGGAACTGCACCTCGCGCTCGACCAGCTCGAAGGCGAAACCTTCCTGTGAAGCCGTGGTGGCAGGTTCTGGGTATCCCGCGCGAGAGCGAGCGCGGGGCGATCCGCCGCGCCTATGCGCAAAAACTGCGTGTCACCAACCCCGAGGATGATCCCCAGGGCTTCATGGCGCTGCGCCAGGCTTATGAGGCGGCGCTGAGCTGGGTCGATCACGACAGCCATTGGGAAGCGGACGACGGATTTGTCGGCGTGGCCGTTGAGGCGGCCGCGGAGGACGCTTCCGACGTCGAGGCCGAGGACGATCCGGCACCCCCGGCGCAGCCCGACCCCGAGGCGGAGGCGCGCGCCGCCGATCATGCCGAACTCCGCCAGCTGGCCTCCGCGTTTGAAGCGGCGCTGCGCGGTCCCTGGCATGGCGATGCCGCGGCGCTGACCGAGAGGTTCGAGGCGATCCTGGCGGCACCCGCGCTGATCGAGATTACGGTTCGCGATTCGGTCGAGAATTGGCTGGCGGAGCTGCTCGCCGACACGATCCCCCGCAGCGACGCCGTGCTGATGGCGGCGATCCAGGCGTTCGGATGGGAGAATGAAGGCAGGCACCCGGACGCGGTGTGGCAGGTGCTTCGCCGGATCGACGAATGGCGCGTAATCCAGGCGCTGCGCGGCGGCGAGCACGCGCTGTCGCCGGCATGGAGCGCGCTGACGCGCGAGAAGGCGCCCGACTGGCAGCGGCGGCTCAGCGCATTGCGGCCGGGGATCGCGGGCAAGGTGCAACAATTGTTCAACCTGGCCGACTATCAGGTGCCGGGGATCGCGCACAGTTTCGATCCGCGGGCCGTGGCCTGGTGGCGTGCGCATCTCGACAAGCCGCGCTTCGGCTTTGTCGATATCGCCGTGATGTTGTTGGCAGCCGCGCTCGCCTGCGCCCTTACCCTGGGGGTGGAAGCGCCGGGGGTGCAAGTGGCGGCCGGGGCGGCGCTGTTGTTCGCTGCCATCGCCTTCCCGATCGTGCGGCTGCGCATCGTGATGCCCTGGCGGATCCGGCGCGAGCTGGAGGATGTGGAGCCGGGCTGGCTCGACGATGCCTGGGCGGTGCCGTGGCTGTTCGCCGGGGCGATGCTGGCGGTGTGGCCGGTGACGCCGGCAATCGCGGGAACGGTGGTCGTGCTGTCGGCGATCGGCGCGCTGTGGATGGCGGCGACCACGGCGCGGGAGATCGCGGTCGGGAGTCCGTTGGCGGTGATCGTCTGGGCCGGCGTTGTCGCGATGCTGGCGGGTGCCGGTTTCCTGGCGCTCACCGGGCCGGAGAAGCTGGCGCTTGGCGGATTCGGCGTAGCGTCGGGGCTGATCGCGCTATCGGGCAGCGCCGGACTCGCGGCGGCCTTGTGGCGGATCAGCCGCTGGCCGGTCCTCAATGCGCTGGTGATAGCGGTGCTGCTGATCGCGATTCCCGCGATCCGGTTCATGCTCCCCGATGGGCCGGTGTTGATGGTATCGTGGGTGGCCGCGGCGATCGCGGGGATCGTGTTGCTCGGCGCCGTGCGCGACCTGGCGGACGGGAGCTTCGCGGTGCCGCTGCTGCCGTGGCTGCGTGCCGGGCTCTGGGGAGCGCTGGTGCTGGCGGCATTGTTTTCCGTCCCGCCGGTCGAGCGCGAGCGAATCGTGGTTGATCCCGTGACGCAGCTTGAACAGCGTGAGCCGGCCTTTGCGGCGCTCAAGCAGGGCAATCCCGGTCTCTACGCGACGATCGAGCAGATCCGCCAGCAGGTCGAACTGGATCTGCTCAGCCGTGAGAATGCGTCCCGCCAGATCGACCAGCTGGTCAACGCGGCCTATCGCGAGCGGCTGCCGCTGGCGCCGGCGGCGATGATCGCCAACGAGCTGGACATCCGGCTCGCGACGATGCGGGAGTACCGCACGCTCGATCTGCGCGCCTGCGCCGATGGCGGGCGGGAGGACGGCAAGGTCGAGCTGAGCGACGGGCTGAACAAGCGTCACTATCGCCATGCGCTGACCGTTGCTGGAAGCGCGCCCGCTAGCGCCGCCGACCGTAAGGCCGGGCGTGCGATCTCCACCAGCGATCTGCTGCGCGGCGCCGCCACCGCGCGTGGAGATGCCGTCAGCGCGGAGGCGCTGGCGGAGGCGCTGCGGGGCGAGGACCCGAAGGCGAGGTGTGACGCGCGGATCGCGCTGATGGAGGCGCTGAGCGCTCAGCCCGATGCGGATGTCGCCCAAACGATGCGGCCCGCGCTCATCGCGCGGGCCGAACCGGATTCAACGAAGAAGAAATAGGCCGATCAGGCGCCCTGGGGTGCCGGGTTGCCGAACGGGCCTTTGGGACGCCGCGTCTTGGGGATCGAGGTTCCCGCCGCGGCGACCGGCCTGGCCGTTGCCGCCGGGTCGGAGCGGTCGATATCGCCGCCCGCGATCAGCTTCTTGATGTCCTCGCCGGTCAGCGTCTCGAACTCGAGCAAGGCGCCCGCGATGGTATGGAGCTGGTCGATATGCTCGGTCAGAATCGCGCGCGCGCGCTCCAGCCCGCCCTCGACCAGGCGCTTGACCTCGCTGTCGATCAGCCGCGCGGTGTCGTCCGACATCGGGCGTGCCTGATGCATCGAATAGCCGGTGAAGCTGTCCTGCGATTCGCTGAAGTCGAGCGGGCCGAGCGCGTCCGACATGCCCCATTTGGTGACCATGGCGCGGGCGAGGCGGGTCGCCTGCATGATGTCGTTCGACGCGCCGGAGCTGACCTTGTCATAGCCGAAGATCAGTTCCTCGGCGACGCGGCCGCCAAACGCCACGGCGATGTCGGCATGCATCTTGTCGCGGTGATAGCTGTAGCTGTCACGCTCGGGTAGCGGCTGGACCATGCCCAACGCGAAACCGCGCGGGATGATCGTCGCCTTGTGGATCGGGTCCGCGGTCGGCTCGTGCGCGAAGACCAGCGCATGGCCCGCCTCGTGATAGGCGGTCATCCGCTTTTCGTCCTCGGTCATCACCATCGACCGGCGCTCTGCGCCCATCAGCACCTTGTCGCGCGCGTCATCGAACTCGGCCGCAGCGACCAGTCGCTTGCCCTTGCGCGCGGCCAGCAACGCGGCTTCGTTGACGAGGTTGGCGAGATCGGCACCCGAAAAGCCCGGCGTGCCGCGCGCGATCACGCGCGGATCGACGTCGGGCGCCAGCGGCACCTTCTTCATATGGACCTGCAGGATCTTGATGCGGCCCTCGATATCCGGGCGCGGCACCTGGACCTGGCGGTCGAAGCGGCCCGGACGCAGCAGCGCCGGATCGAGCACGTCGGGGCGGTTGGTCGCGGCGACGATGATGATGCCCTCATTGGCATCGAACCCGTCCATCTCGACCAGCAGCTGGTTCAGTGTCTGCTCGCGTTCGTCATTGCCGTTGCCGATGCCGGCGCCGCGATGGCGGCCGACGGCGTCGATCTCGTCGATGAAGACGATGCAGGGCGCCGACTTCTTGGCCTGTTCGAACATGTCGCGCACGCGGCTGGCGCCGACGCCCACGAACATCTCGACGAAGTCCGAGCCCGAGATCGAGAAGAAGGGCACGCCCGCCTCACCCGCGATCGCGCGGGCGAGCAGGGTCTTGCCGGTGCCGGGCGAGCCGACCAGCAGCGCGCCCTTGGGGATCTTGCCGCCCAGGCGGGCGAACTTGGTCGGGTCCTTCAGGAACTCGACGATTTCCTGCAGTTCCTCGCGCGCCTCGTCGATGCCGGCGACGTCGTCGAAGGTGACCTTGCCTTCCTTCTGCGTCAGCAGCTTCGCGCGCGACTTGCCGAACCCCATCGCGCCCGAGCCCGAGCCCTTCTGCATCTGGCGCAGCACGAAGAAGGCGATGCCGAGGAAGAGCAGGAACGGCAGCGAGTTGTACAGCATGTACATCCAGATCGACGGCTGTTCCTCCGGCCGCGCGCTGATCGTCACGCCCTTGGCGCGCAGCGTCGGGATCAGCTGCGGATCGGGCACGGTGTTGGTACGGAACTTGGTGTCGTTGCTGAACGTGCCGGTGATCACCGTCGGGCTGACGTTGACGTCCTTGACCGACCCTTCCTGGACCTTGTCGAGGAAGGCCGAATAGGGGATCGTCGATCCCGCATTCTGGCTCGGCGGATTCATGAAGGATACGAACAGCGCGAGCGCCGCCAGAATACCCACCCAGATGAGCAGGCTTTTCATCCAAGGGTTGCCGTTATTCTCGGGACCTTGCTGCTTGTCGTTGTCGTTCATTCCGATTCCGGTGCCATGATTCCCCGATAAGATAGGGTGTGGCAGGTTAATGGCAATGGAACAGCTTCGATCAGAGTGATCGGCGCGGTGGAGCGGGGGCGAAGCGCCAGCCGCCGTCGCGGTCCGGCGAAACCAGCACGCCCGCCTGCGTCGCCGCCTTTCCGGACGTCAGCGCGTCGAGCAGCGGTTCGACATTGGCGGCGTCCGAGAAGCCGGGGGCGGTGATTCCGTGTGCCGCGCGCACGTCCGTCACGGCGTCGCGAACCAGCCGGCGCTGCATCTCGCGCGGAAGGCCGGCGGCGCGCAGCAGCCCCTTGGCGGGCGACCAGCGTTCGGCCCGGAGCGTCTCGGCAAAGACCTCAAGCGCGGCCTCGGCTTCACCCAGAAAGGCCGCGGACCGGGCGAGCGCGGCGGGGTCGAGCAGTGACTGATGCGCCAGCAGATCGCGGAACCGCGTCCGGTCGTGACGCGGGTCGGCGTTGGAAGGATCCTCGACCCAAGGCGCACCCGCCGACGCGACGATCGCGCGCAGCTCGTCGCGCCGCCAGCTCAACAACGGTCGCATCAGCAGCGTCTCATCCTCGAAGCGCCACGGGCGGATTCCGGTCAGTCCCGCGACGCCCGACGCGCGGTTGAGCCGCATCAGCAGCGTTTCGGCCTGATCGTCGGCATGGTGCGCGGTCAGCAGCGCGGTCGCGCCCGCTGCCTGAGCCCAGGCGGTCAACGCCGCGTACCGGGCGTCGCGCGCTTGGCGCTGGATGCTGGCGCCCGCGATCGGTGCGAAGGGCGCCAGCACCGCGTGACGCACGCCCAGCCGGGCGCAGAGTTCGGCCACCAGCGCCGCCTCGTCCGCGGCCTCCGCGCGCAGGCCATGATCGACCGTGGCGGCGATGATGCGGTCGGGAAAGGCGGTTGCGGCGAGCAGCAGCATCGCCATGCTGTCGGCGCCGCCCGACACGGCGAGCGCGATCGGCGCACCGTCTGGCGCGGGCATGCCCGTGGCCGCCACGAACAGCTGGTCGAGATCGCAGGCGAACCGCTCGACCCCTGACGGATCGAGCGGATTCAATGGCTTACTTGCACTTGCTGGCGGTGCGGCCGGTTGCGACATCTTTCTTCATCGCGTCGGAGATGCGGTCGCCATAGACCTGAGTCAGCTCGTCATAGACCTTGCAGACCTCGCTCGCCGGCTTCTTCATCTTCACCAGCGCCTGGGCAAGGTAATAGAGCGAATCCGGCGCGCGCTCGCCGTTCGGCATCTTCTGATAGCTCTCGAACAAGGCGGTAGCGGCGAGGGCCGGCTTGCCCTGGTCGAGCAGCGTGCGGCCGAGCAGATTCTGCGAGTAGCTGGCGCGGCGGTGCTTGGGATATTTCTGGACGACCGTGCGCAGCTCGGGGATCGCCTTGTCATACTGTTTCGCCTGCCACAGGCGATAGCCATAGACATAGCCGTCCTCGGCAGGATCGTCGGTCTTGGGCCGATCGACCGCCACCGCGGGCGTCGCCGGCGTGGTCGGCGCGGTGGTGGCGGGACCGCCGACCGCGGGGCGGGTGGGAGCGGGACGCGTGCCCGTCACCGGCGGTTCTTCCTCGGTTGCGGGTGCGGGCCCCGCTTCCAGCGCCTTGAGCCGCGCATCGGTCGTGCGCTTGTAGGCGTTGAACGCGTCTTCCAGCTGGCGCAGGCGATACTGGGTCTGCTCGACCTGCCCGGTCATCTGCGAAAGCTGCGACTCCACCGCGCCGATGCGGGCGTTGAGGTCGGTCACCACGCTGGTGGCGGGGATGCCGGCGCTACCCTGTTGCTGCTGCGGCGGGGTGATTTGCGGTTCGATCGTCTGGCCGGCGCCGCCCGGGAACACCTTGCGCTGCACGGCGCGCATCTCGCGCTCGAGCCGGTCGACCCGGCCCTCGATCCCACCGGCGGCGGTGCCGCGGCTGGTCTGCGCCGTTGCCGGCATCGCCACGCTCGCCAGCGCGGCAGCCGCCGTGCCCAGCAACGCCATCTTTCCAATCAAACGCATCGAAACCCCCGCAGGCGCTAACATCCTCAACGCCTTATACATCACATGCCGAATCTGTCGCCACGCTTTACGGCGCGGTAGTGTTTCCGCCTGTCTGAGGTTCGGGCGTCACCGGAACGGGTTGCGCGGGCGGATCGAAGGCGGGGCGGAATGCCGGGGGCAGTTGCTGCTGCGAGCGCGCCTTGGGGCTGGCGCCGGGCGCCGGGGTGCTTGCTGCCGGCGTGGGCGTCGCGGCGGGAGCCGCGCCGGTGCCACGCGCCAGCAGCGCGGCGGCGCTGATCGGCACATCCTTGATCGCGCGGCCCGGTGTGCCGAGCGGCGCGACATCGGATCCGTTGACGGTGACGCGGATCGACTCCGGCCGGCCGAGGTTGATCATCGGACCCTTGGCGTCCTGCGGCAGGTCATAGCGTTCGCCCGCGGCCATTTCCTTCTCGAACAGGCGCTTGCCGTCGGCGTCATAGATACGCAGCCAAACCGCCTGGGTCGCGGTCAGCGTGACCTGACCGTTGGTGGTCGCGGCCGCCGGCGAAGGCGCGGCATCGGGCACCGCGATCACGGCTTCGGTCGGCGCCGGCTCGGGCTCGGGAGCGCCACTGCTCCGGAACAGGTTGGTGCCGTACCAGAGGACCAGCAGCCCAACGAGGAGTACGGTTACGGCGACCCCGGCCCAGACCAGACCGCTCGACGGTTCGCGCACGGGATCCTGCGGGTCGTAGCTTTCGTAAACTTCGCGCGCGGCGAACATGCCCGACGTTTCGGCGCGCAATTCCTTCGCGAGCGCGACCTCGTCCGCGCCAATGGCACGGGCATAGGATTTGACGAAGCCGATGGCATAGGTGGGCGAAGGCAGGCCCGAATAGTCGGACGTCTCGATCGCCTGCAGATGGCGCAACGGAATGCGCGTACGCGATGCGATATCGGACAGCTCAAGCCCCTGCGCCAGCCGCGCATCGCGCAGCTTCTCGCCGACCTTCTCGGGAAAGAGTGTCGGGTTCTCGCCGGGTTCGCCGTCCATTCAATCACTCTCCGATCGCGCTGGGGGTTCGCCAGCGAAATGCAGGCCGTGCGGGTGTCCAACACCCGCCTGCCGCTGTCAACGCTGGCGGAGGGAAAATGGTATCAAATCACACGGGTAAAATTACGCCAGCTCGACCCCGTGGTCATCCGCCCATTGCTCCAGCGCCGCGCGCATGTCCTGCGGTGGGCGGGCCAGCATCCCGGCCATCGCCTCGATCAGCGCGGGACGGTCGAGCGAGCGCACCATCGCCTTGATCGGTCCGACCGCGGCGGGGGTGATCGACAGGCGTTCGATGCCAAGTCCGATCAGCGCCATCGCCTCCAGCGGTCGCCCACCCATTTCGCCGCATACCGCCAGCGGCACGCCGGCGGCGTTCGCTTCGCCCGTCACGCGACGCAGGAAGCGCAGGATCGATGGACTGAGCCAATCGTAGCGCACCGCCAGCTTGGGGTGCGCGCGATCGGCGGCGAACAGGAACTGGGTCAGGTCGTTGGTGCCTACCGACAGGAAGTCGAGATTAGGCAGCAGGATATCGAGCACTTCGGCCAGCGCCGGCACTTCCAGCATCGCGCCATAGCGGATGTGGATCGGCAATTTGTGCCCGCGCGCTTCCAGCCACGCCCGCTGGCTCTCGAACAGCGCGCGTGCCTGATCGAACTCCCAGGGCTCGGAGACCATCGGGAACATGACGTTGAGCGTGCGTCCGGCCGCGGCCTCCAGCAACGCGCGTGCCTGCACTTTCATCAGGCCTTCGCGGTCCAGCGCTAGCCGCAGCGCGCGCCAGCCCATCGCCGGATTCTCCTCCTCGCCATTCTCGTCATGGTCGAGATAGGGCAGCGCCTTGTCCCCGCCGATATCGACGGTGCGGAACGTCACCGGCCGCTCGCCCGCGGCGTCGAGCACATCCTTGTACAGCCGCCGCTGGCTGTCGCGCTGCGGCAAGGTGGCGGAAACCAGGAACTGGAACTCGGTGCGGAACAGCCCGATGCCGTCGGCACCGGTCAGGTCGAGCGCCGCCACGTCATCACGGAGCCCCGCATTCACCATAACCGTCAGCCGGTGCCCGTCCTTGGTGACCGGCGCCTCGCTCTTGAGCGCGGCGAAGGCGGCGCGGCGTTTCTGCGTGACCAGCAGCTTGGCTTCGAACGCCTCGTCCATCGCCGCGGTCGGGCGGATGATCAGCGTATCCTCGGTCACGTCGACCAGCAGTCGGTCGCCCTCGGCGATCAGGCGGCGGATGTCCTTGACGCGACCCAGCACCGGCACGCCCATCGCACGGGCGACGATGGTGACGTGCGCGGTCAGCGACCCCTCTTCCAGCACCACGCCCTTCAGCCGCCGGCGGTCATATTCGAGCAGCTCTGCAGGGCCGAGGTTGCGCGCGATCAGGATCGAATCCTGGCGCAGGCCCAGTTGCGCGGCGGTGCCGAGCTGGCCGGAGACGATGCGCAGCAGCCGGTTGGACAGGTCCTCCAGGTCGTGCATGCGGTCGCGCAGCAGCGGATCGTCGATCTGGCGCATGCGCATCCGCGTGCGCTGCTGGACGCGCTCGATCGCCGCCTCGGCGGTCAGGCCGCTGTCGATCGCCTCGTTGATGCGGCGGCTCCAGCCTTCGTCATAGGCGAACATCTTGTAGGTCTCGAGGACCTCCTCATGCTCGCCGCCGCCGCCGAACTCGGCCTGGCTGGTCATGCGGTCGATCTGCTCGCGCATCTTGTCGAACGCGGCATAGACGCGGTGGCGCTCGGCCTCGGTATCCTCGGCGACCGTATGTTCGATGATAATGCGCGGCTGGTGGAACACGGCGGCGCCCGCGGCCATGCCCTCGACCAGCTTGAACCCGCCGACGCGCGCGGTTCCGGTCGATTGCAGCCGGGTGGTGCCCCCGCCGCCCGCCGGATCGATCAGGCCGGCATTGGCGATGAGTTCGGAGAGGACCATCGCCACCGTCTGCAGCGCCTCGATCTCGACCTCGTCATATTTGCGCGGCTCGGCATGCTGGACAGCGAGCACGCCGACGGCGCGTTCCTTGCGGATGATCGGCACGCCGGCATAGCTGTGAAACCGGTCCTCGCCCGTTTCGGGGCGATAGGCGAAATCGGGGTGCGCGGCGGCTTCGTCGAGGTTCAATGTCTCGACATTCGCCGCGATCGTGCCGGTCAGTCCTTCACCCATCGCCAGCTTGGTGACGTGGACGGCTTCCTGTGCCAGGCCGCGGGTCGCGAACAATTCCAGCACGCCCTCGCGCAACAGGTAGATCGAACAGACCTCGCTGTTGAGCGCCTCGCCGATGATGTTGACGACGGAGTTGAGCTTCGCTTGCGCCGCCGAGCGCGACGCCATCACATCGTGCAGCCGTGTCAGGATTTCGCGGGCGGAGGCGGCGGCGGAAACGGGCATGGTATCGCGCTATCAGATCGGCGCGGGCGCGCCAATCGGTTCAGCGTTACCAACTATGTCAGCTGGACTATTTGATCGATCCCACGGAATGCCGGCGCAGCCTCAGCGAGCGGCCAGGACGGTTCGTCTCCCGCCGGTGACTGCCACGTTCGCGGTGAACACGGTGCGGTCATAGTCGAGCCTTGGGGCCGCCAGCGTCCCCGCACGCCACGCCGCCAGATCGGTGCGATAGGCGTCGTAGCGCGCATAGAAGTCGCCGAATGGCCGATCGATCGTCGCCAGCGCGGTCGCGGCGAAGCCATTGAGCGATCCCGCGGGCAACGCCGCCGCCTGATGCAACAACGGCCCCGCCTGGGCGCAGAAGCGTGCCAGCACCGGCGGCTGCGCGAAATAATTGTAGAGCCGCGTCATCGCCGGATCGAACGACGTCATGCCGCCATGTTCGGCCGCGAGCGCGCGATGCGCCGCCGCCAGCGCCTGGCGATGTGTGCTCAGCAGCTTGTTGTAGGTGGGGGCGAGGCTGGTGTCGGGGCAGCTCAGTGCCGCGACGTTGAACGCGGCGCGCAGATGCCAGACCGCGCCCGCGGCCGAGACGCCGCGATTGGGCGAGGCGTAGCTGCCGTCGGCGAGCCGTGCGGGGATGGTCAGTCCTGTCGCCGCGCCATCGGGCGGGGTCGGCGCGGTGGCCCGCATCGGTGCGGGGGCCGGAACCGGAATCGGGGCGGGGGCCGCCATCTGTTTCTGGCCGGCGCACCCGGCAAGGGCGGCCAGCACGGCGAGCGAAGCGGGGACGCGGTACGACATGCCGCCATCCCACCACCTCAAGGTAAAATTGACGTTAACCGCATGAGCGATCCGACTCCCGCAGGGGCTTGTGCAATCATGTACTATGTGACATACAGTGTATGTCATACACGATATGAGGCATGGTATATGCCGACCGAAGAGGACCTGTTCGAAAAGCTGCGTGTCGAGCTGCGCCGGGGATCTTTGGTGGTCGCCGTGCTCGGGGCGCTGCGCGAGGAGCGCTACGGCTACACGCTGCGCCAGCTGCTCGAGGATGCCGGGCTGCCGATCGAGGAAAGCGCGCTCTACCCGCTGCTGCGCCGGCTGGAGACGCAGGGGCTGCTCACCAGCGAATGGCGGGAGGAGGGCAAGCGCAACAAGCGCTTCTACCGCCTGAGCGAAGAAGGCGGCGACGTGCTCGCGCGGTTGCTCGCCGAATGGAACGCGATCTCCGAATCGATCCTCCGCTTGACCGGAAAGGATGCATGATGGACCTGCTCGACCGCTATGTCGCCGCGGTGCGGCGCAACCTGCCCGCAGCCAAGGCTGACGACATCGCCGCCGAACTGCGCGACGTATTGCTCGAACGCGTCGAGGCACGCGAGGCGGCGCTCGACCGGCCGCTCGACAAGGGCGAATGGGAGACGCTGCTGGTCGAGTTCGGCCACCCGCTGGTCGTCGCCGGGCGCTATCGCGAGAAACAGTCGCTGATCGGTCCCGAACTCTACCCCTTCTACCTCTATTCGCTGAAGCTGTTCGGCGCGATCACCCTGCTGGGCGTGGCCGTGATGTCGGTGATCCGGGCGGTGACGAGCCCGGGCGATGCCGGGCAGATTGCCGTCCAACTGCTGCATTCGCTGTGGTGGGCCGCGACGACGGTAGTCGGTACCACGACGATCATCTTCGTCCTGGTCGAGCGCTACGCCAATGTTCAGCGCCAGCTCTGCGACTGGAAGCCCGCCGACCTGCCCGAGGTCGAGCGGCGCAACGAGCCGGGCCACCTCGCTTCAGCGACGGAGGTGGTGCTCGGCGTCCTGATCCTGCTGTGGTGGGCCGGGCTGGTACCGATCCCGATGATCGCCGGCACCGGCGGCTTCCGCCTCGAACTCGCGCCGATCTGGGATCAGCTCTACTGGCCGGTCTTCGGGGTGCTGGCGGTGCGGCTCGCTTATAATGTCGTCCGCTGGCTGCGGCCCCGCTGGCGCTGGACGCGCGGCGTGCTCGCGATCGTGTCGACCGTCGGCGCGATCATCGTCGCGGTCCTGCTCTACCGCGCCGGACACTGGGTGACGGTGATCCCAACGGGTATGGCGGTCGAACAGGCCGGCAGGCTGCAGGAAAGCCTCGACCTGTCGCTGCGCATCGGCATCGTCGCCGCCGCGGTCGTGTGGACCTGGCAGGGCGCGCTGGAAGCGTGGCGCTGGCTGCGGCGCTGACCAGCTGGTTCAGGCCGCGCGCTTTTCCAGGGCGTGCGCGGCCTCGGCCATCAGCTGGGCGATGATCTCGGCGACCGGCTCTTCCTTCGTGACCATGCCGACCGACTGGCCCGCCATCAGCGACCCGTTGTCGACATCGCCCTCGATCACCGCGCGGCGCAGTGCGCCCGCCCAGTAATGCTCGATCTGAAGCTGCGCCTCCATCATCTCGACCTTGTTCTCGTCGAGCAGTTGCGCGACCTCGCGCTGCTTGGCGGTGAACAGCTCGGACGATGCGTTCTTGAGCGCGCGCACCGGGATCACCGGCAGGCGCGGATCGATCTGCACGCTGGCGACCGCGTCGCGCGCGCTGGCGCGGAAGAACGCCTTCTTGAAATTGGGATGCGCGATGCTCTCGGTCGCACAAGCGAAGCGCGTGCCGAGCTGGACGCCCGCCGCACCCTGGTCGAGGTAACCGGCGATCGCCTCGCCCCGGCCGATCCCGCCCGCGACGAACACCGGCACCTGCTCGGCGACCTCGGGCAGGATTTCCTGCGCGAGCACGCTGGTCGACACCGGGCCGATATGCCCGCCGGCCTCCATGCCCTCGACCACCAGCGCGTCGACGCCCGAACGGATCAGCTTCTTGGCGAGGCTGAGCGCGGGTGCGAAGCAGATCAGCTTGGCGCCATTGCCCTTGATCGCATCGAGGCTGCCCGCCGGCGGAAGCCCGCCCGCCAGCACGATGTGCGAGACCTCATGCTTGGCGCACACCGCGATCAGCTCGAACAGCTGTGGATGCATGGTGATCAGGTTCACGCCGAACGGCTTGTCGGTCAGCTTTTTGGTGCCCGCGATTTCCGCGTCGAGCTGCTCGGGGTTCATCGCGCCGCACGCGATCAGCCCGAACCCGCCCGCGTTCGAGATCGCGGAGACGAGGTTGCGCTCGCTCACCCACGACATCGCGCCGCACAGGATCGCGGTCTTGCTGCCCAGAAACTCGATGCCGCGCGCCATGCGGCGCTGAAGGCGCTCTTCCCCAATGCTCATCGGCTTGCCCTAGCCGCGCCTGCCCCGTCCCGGCAAGTCTGGCCAGCGGTCTGCCCGCGCATTAGAGAAGTCGCTCATGAAACTTCCCGCGCTTGCCAGCCTCGCCTTGCTCGTCCTTGCGCCCGCCGCCGCGGCGCAGGACCGGCTGTTCGACAACCATGTCCACCTCTGGAAGGGCGAGGAATCGCTGCGTGCCTATCGCGCCCAGTCGCAGGCGGCGGGGCTCGATCCGGTCGCGGCGGTGATGTGGTTCGGCGGCCCCAATCAGGCGCTGGCCGGCAAGCCCGCCGAAATCCGCGCCAGCAACGATGCGATCATCGCGCTCGCCAAGGCCAACCCCAGGCTGACCCCGGTCGCCACCGTCCATCCCTATGACGGCGACGCGGCGATCGCCGAGGTGCGGCGAGTCGCCGCCGCCGGGGTGAAGCTGCTCAAGATCCACCCGCATACGCAGAAGTTCGACGCCGCCGATCCGCGCGTGCTGGCGACGGTGAAGGCGGCCGGCGCGGCGGGGATCGTCGTGCTGATGGACAATGCCGGCATCGTCAACGACGACAATGAGAAGCTGTTCAACCTCGCCCTTTCCGCTCCGAAGACACGGTTCATCTTCGCGCATATGGGCGCGATGGGCTTCCGCTTCTGGAACATGCTCAAGGCCGCGCGCACGGCGGAAGGGCTGTTCGGCGACAATATCTATTTCGACATCTCGGCGACGGTAACGCTGACCGCGGATTCCCCGATCGAGGACGAATTCGTGTGGACGATGCGCAATGTCGGCATCGACCATATCCTGCTCGGTTCGGACTATCCGCAATTCTCGCTCAAGCAGAATGTCGATGCGCTGGCCAAGCTCGGCCTCACCGCCGAGGAACTGGCGAAGATCCGCTACGGCAACGCGCGCGCGCTGCTCGGCCTGACCGACTGACGCGCGTTGCGGTCCGCCGGATCGGCGCGTAGCAGGGCGGCATGATCCGCCTGACCCGACGTTCCGTGCTTGGCGCCGCCGCCGCGCTTCCAATTGCCGCCTGCGCCCCGCGTGCGACGCCGCCGCGCACGCCGTTTCGTGCCGTCACCTTCAACATCTGGCACGATGCCGGCAACTGGCCGCTACGCCTCAAGCTGATCGTCGACGTGCTGCGCGCCGCCGATGCCGATGTGATCGCGCTGCAGGAAGTGCTGCAGGATTCGAAGAAGAACCTGCCCAACCAGGCCGAGACGATCGCCGCCGCGCTGGGCGGCTATACCGCGCATTTCATGTCGACTTCGCCCGAAGGCGCCGCCAATCGCTACGGCAACGCGATCCTGACGCGGCTGCCGGTCAGCACGGTGGACACGATCAAGCTCGAACCCTTGAGCGATTATCGCACGGCGATCCGCGTGCGCGTCGATGCGCGGGGTCGGCCGGTCGATGTGGTCAACACCCACCTCGCCTGGCAGCCCGATGCCGGTCCGGTGCGCGCGCAGCAGATAAGCGGTCTGTTCGACTGGTTGCCGCAGGACGATGTGCCGCTGGTGCTGATGGGCGACTTCAACGCCCCGCTCGACGAAGCGCCGCTCGCGCAGATCGCGGCGCGCGGCCTCGATCCCGCGCTCAAGCCCGGTGCGACCGACACGACGTTGGTCGTTTCACGCGGACACCCGCCGCGCGTGATCGACCATATCTTCGCCGATCCGCGCGCTTTCGATGTGACAGAGGCCCGCCGTATCGGCGACCAGATGATCGACGGCGAATATCCGTCGGATCACTTCGGCGTGGCGGCAACCCTCACCCCGCGCTGAAGGCGGGTGATTGCGGATTCAAATTGATGATTTCTCTCCGTCACCCCGGCACAAGGCCGGGGTGACGGGGAAGAAGGTTGACCTCCTGCTTCCCGTCGATGCCGTTCCGGCTTACGCCGCCTCGTCTTCCGGCGCGTCCAGCCCATAGGCGGTGTGGAGCACGCGGACGGCGAGTTCGGTCTCATCCTCGTGGATCAGCACGCTCACCTTGATCTCGCTGGTGGTGATGGCGAGGATGTTGATGCGGCGCTCGCCCAGCGTCTCGAACATCGTCGCGGCGACGCCGGCATGGCTGCGCATGCCGACCCCGACGACGCTGATCTTGGCGACCTTGGTATCGTGGATCAGCGCATCGTATCCGATCGGCGCCTTGTTCTTCTCGAGCACGTCGAGCGCACGGGCCAGCTCGGCGCGCGGGACGGTGAAGGTCACGTCGGTCGAGCCGGTGGCATGCGCCACGTTCTGGACGATCATGTCGACGTTGATCCCGGCCTCGGCCAGCGGGGTGAAGATATGGCCCACCGCGCCGGGGCGGTCGGGAACGTTGGTCAGCGTAACCTTCGCCTCGTTCTTGTCCGCGGCGATGCCGGTGATGAGCTGCCGTTCCACGTCGTTGATCTCCTCTTCGCCGACGATCAGCGTGCCGCGATGGCCCTCTTCGTCGCGATTGTCCTCCAGCGAGGAAAGCACGCGCACGCGCACGCCTTCCTTCATCGCCAGCCCGACCGAGCGGGTCTGGAGCACCTTCGCCCCGACGCTCGCCAGTTCCAGCATTTCTTCGTACGTCACCTTGGACAGCTTGCGCGCCCGCGGCACGATGCGCGGGTCGGTTGTATAGACGCCATCCACGTCGGTGTAGATGTCGCAGCGGTCGGCCTTCATCGCCGCCGCCACCGCCACCGCGCTGGTGTCCGATCCGCCACGGCCCAGCGTGGTCACGCGATTGTCCTCGGCCAGGCCCTGGAAGCCCGGGATCACCGCGACATTGCCGTCGGCGAGGCTGGCGTTGAGCTCGGTCGTGTCGATCGTGCCGATGCGTGCGCTGGCATGCGCGCTGCTGGTGTGAATCGGCAGCTGCCAGCCGAGCCACGAGCGCGCGGGAACGCCGGCCGCCTGCAGCGCGATTGCGAGCAGCCCGCTCGTCACCTGCTCGCCGGCCGAGACGACCGTGTCGTACTCGCGCAGGTCGTAGAGCGGCGAGGCTTCCCTGCAGAAGCCGACGAGGCGGTCGGTCTCGCCCGCCATGGCGGAGACGACGACCGCGACCTGATTGCCCGCTTCCCACTCGGCCTTCACGCGGTTGGCGACGTTACGAATCCGCTCGATGCCCGCCATCGACGTGCCACCGAACTTCATCACAATGCGTGCCATCTGGTCCTACCCCCTTGGGTGTGTGTGGGCGCGCTGATAGGAGGGGGGGATGGCGATGACAAGCAAAGCAACCATTGACCCGCGTGAAGCTGAGCATTTCGGGCGGCTCGCGGCGGACTGGTGGAACCCCAAGGGCTCCTCGGCCATGCTCCACCGCCTCAACCCGCCGCGGCTGCGCTATATCCGCGAAGCGGTCGACGCGCATTGGGAGGGTGACCCCGCCAGCTTCACCCCGCTTGGCGGTAAGACCGCGCTCGATGTCGGCTGCGGCGCGGGGCTGTTGTGCGAGCCGCTCGCTCGCCTCGGCGCTCAGGTTACCGGGGTCGATGCGGCGCCCGAGAATATCGGGGCCGCGCGCGCGCATGCGCAGGCGTCCGGCCTCACGATCGATTATCGCGCGGGCGAGTTCGAGACTGAGGTGAAGGGCCGCACCTTCGATCTCGTCACCTCGATGGAGGTGATCGAGCATGTCACCGATCCCGCCGCCTTCGTCGCGGGCCTCGCCGCCGCGCTGGCGCCGGGTGGCCTGATGATCCTCTCCACCCCCAATCGCACGCCCCTGTCACGCCTCGCGATGATCACGGTGGGCGAGGGGCTGGGCATGATCCCGCGCGGCACGCACGACCATGACAAGTTCATCACGCCCGACGAGTTGATCGACCTGCTCGCCGACGCGGGCATGGAAGTCGCGGACCTGCGCGGCCTCAGCTTCTCGCCGGGCGCGGGCTTCCACCTCTCCGACGATACCAGCCTCAACTATCTGCTCACCGTACGCCGCTCGGCATAGCGGCGTACGGGCGTTCCGAACCCCCGCAACGCCATTCCTCACCCCTTCCCCGTCGCTCCGCTCTCTCACCGTCATCCCCGCGAAGGCGGGGATCCATTCTGGCTGCCGTTGAGGGTCGATCCGCTACGTCACGGCCAATGGATTCCCGCTTTCGCGGGAATGACGACGGGTGAGGTTGCGGAGTCGGGAGCCGTGCGCCGCTCGGCATAGCGATCGGGAATCCGCGGCGATCGGTGGATGCGGTCGAACAGCCGTGCCCGATCCTGTTCGCTCCGCCGTTCCTCTGTCTCGCGTTCGTCTGTCATGGTTCGATGCCTCATGCCGTTGCGGTGGCGTGAACATCGCCGGTCCCGGCGCCGGGCGTCATGAGCGGCGAATGAGCAAGGCGTGAGGAATGTGGTATTTTCCTACAGGCCCCGGCCTATGATAGCTGGAATGTCCCATGCAGCATCGGGACGCCTCTTCACTCAGCTCGAACCGCCGGGCAGCGGCCTCTCCGTCGCGCTGGTGTCGCGTCAGTGGCGCATTCCTGTCGCGTCGGTGTCGCGTGGGCGGCGCGTTCCTGTCTCGCGGGTGTCGCGTCAGCGTCGCGCGGTCGTCGCGTGTGTGGCGCGCCGGTGGCGCTCCTGTGTCGCGCAGCTGTCGCGTTAGGGTTGCGTTACCGGCGCGTTCCTGTCGCTTCGGCTGGAAAACCGCGTTTCTGCGTCAACTTCGTCAACCGCGCTTGTCAGTACAGCCGTCCGCCATTCGGTACATCGACGCTCGGATGGAACAGCACCACCTTCCCCTCGGCATCGGGGAAGCCCAAGGTCAGCACCTCGGACATCATCGGCCCGATCTGGCGCGGCGGGAAATTGACCACCGCCGCGACCTGCCGCCCGGGCAGCTCGTCAAGGGCGTAATGCTCGGTGATCTGCGCCGAGGATCGCTTGATCCCGATCGTCGGGCCGAAATCGATCGTCAGTCTGTAGGCAGGTTTGCGCGCCTCAGGAAACGGCTCGGCGGCGACGATCGTGCCGACGCGGATGTCCACCGCGAGAAACTGGTCGAAACTGATTTCCGCGGCGGCCGGGGCCGTGGCGTCGTGGCTCATATGCATGGCTTAGAGACTGGCTCCGTCGAACTTGTGGATCGCCAGCGAATCGACATCGATATCGTCGGCACAGCGCAGGTTGATCGCCACCATCTCCTTGCCGTCCGGCCCGGTCCCGCCGCCATAGGGCGAACAGCCGCAGGTCGCGCAGAAATTGTGCCGGATATTGTGCTTGTTGAACTGGTAGGTCGTCATCGCCGCCGGATCGGTGTGCAGCGTGAACTGGTCCGCCGATGCGAAATGGAGCAGCGCGCCCTTGCGGCTGCAGATCGAGCAGTTGCACGACACCGCGCTGTTCGGTGCTTCGCCTTGCAGTGTGTAGCTGACGTTGCCGCAGTGGCAGCTTCCGGTGACGGGCATTTCGGCTCTCCCTCGTTGACAGTTTGGCGCTGGTTCGCACAGTCGCGCCCGGAAGGAAACCGCATGGCCGTGAAGCTGCATCCCGATTGGCTCGAACCGCTCAGCCAGGAATTCGACGCGCCGTACATGGCTGCGCTGCGCCAGTTCCTGCTCGACGAGAAGGCGGCGGGGAAGCGCATCTTCCCCAAGGGAGCCGACTGGTTCCGCGCGCTCGACCTGACCCCGCCGCAGGATGTGCGGGTCGTCATCCTTGG
Organism: Sphingomonas sp. GW821-FHT10C01; assembly: GCF_059415525.1. NCBI lineage: Bacteria > Pseudomonadati > Pseudomonadota > Alphaproteobacteria > Sphingomonadales > Sphingomonadaceae > Sphingomonas > Sphingomonas sp. GW821-FHT10C01. The sequence continues at coordinate 463,275 of NZ_JBWKNK010000001.1, forward strand.
CCAGGACCCCTATCATGGCGAGGGACAGGCGCACGGCCTGTGCTTCTCGGTCCAGCCCGGCGTCCGCGTGCCGCCGAGCCTCGTCAACATCTACAAGGAATTGCGCAGCGACCTCGGTATCGAGCCGCCGCGCCATGGCTTTCTCGAAGCCTGGGCGAAGCAGGGGGTGTTGCTGCTCAACAACTGCCTGACGGTGGAAATGGGCCGCGCCGCGTCGCATCAGGGGCGCGGGTGGGAGAAATTCACCGACGCGGTGGTCGCGCACGTCAACGCGCTGCCCGATCCGGTGGTGTTCATGCTGTGGGGCAGCCACGCCCAGAAAAAGGCGCCGTCGGTCGATCCACGCCATCTGGTGTTGAAGTCGGTCCACCCCTCGCCGCTGTCGGCGCATGGCGGCTTCTTCGGCTGCCGCCATTTCTCGCAGGCGAACGCGTTCCTGGAGGCGAAGGGGCGCGGATCAATCGATTGGGCGCTGCCCCCCTTGTAAGGAAGGCAGCGCCCGCCGGGGGCAACCTAGAAGCTTACACGGGCCGCCACGCGGATGTCGCGGCCGGCAAGCGGCACGAAATCCTTGGTGAATGAGGCATGCCGCCGCGCCTCGACGTCGAAGATATTGTTGGCGGAGAGGATCAGCGCCGTCTCGCGCTTCTCACCGAACGGGTGCCAGGTGAGCGACGCGTTGACGAGGGTGAAGGCGGGGGTCTCGGTCTCGAACGCGGCGATGCGCGCTTGCTTGGTGACGTGCTCGACCTCGACCCGGCCGCCGAACGGGCCCTTGCTGGCGTCGATGCCCGCCAGGACGCGGAAGGGCGGGATGCGCGGAACCGGGCTGCCGTCCTGCAGGGTGGCGCGGACATAGTCGGCGACGAGGTTGCCGCCGAGGGTGAAGCCGCCATGCTCGATGATCGTCGCGGACACTTCGCCCTCGACGCCGAGATAGCGGGCATCGGCCTGACGGTACTGGAACACCGGCAGCCCGTTGATCTCAAGGCCGGTCTCGGTCTCGTAGATATAGTCCGTGAACCAGTTGGCGTAGCCGGCCAGTTGGAACTTGAGGCCGCCGACCGCGCCGCGAGCGTAGATTTCGCCGCCCCAGCTCTTCTCGGTGCGGAAATTGGGGTTGCCGACCTCGTAGGCCTGGGTCGCGATGTGCGGGCCGTTGGAGAACAGCTCCTCGGCCGACGGCGCGCGGACGGCGCGCGAGGCGTTGACGCCGACCTTCACGCGCGGTGCGACTTCGTAGGACAAGCCGATGGCGCCCGAAACGGCGTCGAAGTCGCGGTTCACCCGTCCGACCGGTGCATCCTCGTCGAGCCCCAGCTTGACCTTGTTCGAGTGCACGCCGGTCCGCTCGTAGCGTAGCGCGCCCTCAAGTCCGAGCTTGCCGAGATTGACTTCCTGCAGCGTGAAGAAGCCGTACTGGTTGGTGGTGTTCTCCGGCACGAACGCTTCCGCGCCCGTTGCCGAGAAGTCGCGGGTGAAGCCTTGGAAGCCGACGACGCCGCGCCAGCCGCCGCGATCCGCCTGAACCAGCTCCAGCCGCCCTTCGAACCCGGTCGAGGCAAAGACGGTGCCGACCTCGTCGCCCTCGAACTCGGTGTGCTCATAGTCCGAATAGCCGGCGCGGACACGGATCTTGTCGAGGAAGCCGCCATTGACGTTGACCTCGCCGCGCAGGTCCGCGCGCCACTGGTGCAGCCCGATCGTCACTGGCCCCTCGCCGTGATCGTGCCCGGCGTCGTGATCGTCGTGCGCTCCCGGCGGACGCTCGGGCACGCCGTAATTGGTGTCGTAATAGCCGACCGAGAAGCCAAGACTCCCGCCATCGTTGATCAGCGAAAGCCCGCCGCCCAGCGTATAGGTGCGCGTGCCGCTGTTAGGCAGGCGGCCGCGCAGATTGGCGAGCGCCGTCGCCTCCGCCGCTTCATCGGCATGGCCGTCCTCGATCGCATGCTCGGCACGGTGGAGCTGGTCCGCGCGCAGCGGCGCGCTCAGCACATAGCCGCCGACGCGGACGTCATCGGTCTTGCGGTAGCTACCATCGAAGTGAAGAACGAACTGATGGTCGAGCGCGACGTCTACCGCCGCGCCGCCGCTACGCTCGTCCGCCGCCGAACCATAGGTGCCGACCGCATCGACATGGAAACCGTTCTCGGGAACGGCGCGCGGGATGCGCCGGTCGATCACATTGACCGCGCCGCCGATCGCCTGGCTGCCGAACAGCAGCACCGCGGGGCCGCGCAGCACTTCGATCCGCTCGGCGGTGAGCGGATCGATCGACACGGCATGGTCGGTCGAGGTGTTGGAAACGTCGAGCGTGCCGAGTCCGTCGGAGAGGACGCGCACGCGCTCGCCCTGGAAGCCGCGCAGTACCGGGCGCGACGCGCCGGGACTGAACGAGGTGGCGGAGACGCCCGGCACCTTGGTCAGCGTGTCGCCGATCTGCCCGCGAATGTCGCGCACCAGCGCATCGCCCGTCACCACCGACGCGCCCGCGAGCAGGTCGAGATCGGCGACATAGGGCGCGGTGATCACGATTTCCTGGTCCGAGTCGCCATGCACGGCGCTGCGGCTGGTGGCGTCGCGTTCGGCATGGGTCGTGGTCTGTGCGAACGCTGGAAAAGTGAACAGGGTGGTGGCGAGGAGGGCGGCGAGGCTACGCTTCATGGGTACACGGTCCTGCGACTGAAAACGCGCCCCTTTATTCGCAATGTTACATCATCACAAGTCTAGTCTGCGCAATCTGCGAAGAACAGCCTTGTTATTAGGGCGCCGCGACACGATCGGTGACGACATCCTCGAACCGCTTGCCGCTCCAGATCGATGCGGTGAAGCTGCGGTTGCCGTCGGCAGCCATCGACCAGCGCCAGCGCAACGAGCCATCGGGGGAGGCGCCTGTCGCGCCGTCGGGGGCAGGCGCGGTAGGGACACGGGTGGGAATCCGCCTGCACGCCGCGCGGCGCACCTTGGGCTGTTCGGGAAGGAGGCGCGGTGTCCTCAGCGCATCGCCGCCATCGTAAACCCATTTCCACCCGTCATCGCCCCGCCGGGTCCAGACGGTGGTGAAGAAGCCGGATCCTCGCGGGGCGACCCAGGGGCCGGTATTCACCGCCGCGGCGCCGTCGCATGAAATATAGCTTTCAGCCGGCCACCACTGCACCGAGAGCGGCGGATCCTTGCGATCCTTGAGGAACGCTTGAGCGCTAACCGGCTTGGGCGTGAACATCACCGCGTCGTCGGCGGCGTAGCGGCGGAAGGCGGTCCATTGGCCTTCGGTCTGCGCGGCGCGGTTGAATTCTCGCTCGGCGTCCACCGCTGTTCCCGCTTGGGCCAGCAGCAGCGCCGCGAGGATCACAGTGCCGTCGGGTCCAGTGCCAGTCCTTCGCGGCGGTGCGCGGCGACCAGCGTGTTGCGCAGCAGGCAGGCGATGGTCATCGGCCCAACCCCGCCCGGCACCGGAGTAATCGCGCCCGCTACCGATGCCGCGCTTTCGAACTCGACATCGCCGGTCAGGCCGTTGTCGGTGCGGTTGATGCCAACATCGATCACGGTTGCGCCTGGCTTCAACCACTCGCCCTTGACGAAGCCCGCGCGGCCCACCGCCGCGACGACGATGTCGGCGCGCGAGACATGGCCGGGCAGGTCCCTGGTCCGCGAGTGCGCGAGCGTGACGGTGGCGCTCGCGGCGGTCAGTAGCGCCGCCATAGGCTTGCCGACGATATTCGACCGACCGATCACGACGGCGTCCTTGCCCGACAGATCGCCGAGCTGGTCCTTGAGCAGCATCAGGCAGCCGAGCGGCGTGCACGGGACGAAGCCGTCGATGCCGGTGGCAAGACGGCCGGCATTGACCGGGTGGAAGCCGTCGACGTCCTTGTCTGGGCTGATCCGCAGCAGCACGTCCTGTTCGTCGAGATGGCCGGGCAGAGGCAGCTGGACCAGAATGCCGTCGACTGCGGAATCGGCGTTGAGCGTATCAACCAGCGCGATCAGCGTGCCCTGATCAATGTCGGCGGGCAGGCGATGCTCGAAACTTTCCATGTTGGCGGCAACCGTCGCCTTGCCCTTGCTGCGGACATAGACGGCGGAGGCGGGGTCTTCGCCGACCAGAACCACGGCCAGGCCGGCCTTGCGGCCCGCCTGCGCCTCGAACGCCGCTGCCGCTTCGCCCACGCGTGCGCGCAGGCCCGCTGCAAATGCCTTACCGTCGATGATCTCAGCCGTCATGGTCTGCCCCATAGAACTGTGCGGCGATTCCCGCCAGCACCGAAGCGTCGCCGGCGATCGTCAGCCGCTTGAGCCGGGACGTCTCGCCCGCGATCAGCGCGACGTCGCGCTTCGCCACGCGGAATGCCTTCGCGACCAGGTCGATCAGCGCTGCATTGGCTGCACCGTCGACCGGCGGAGCGGCAAGGCGTGCCACGAAATGCTCCGCCGTTCCGGCGAGAAAGGCCGGCTTCGATGCGCGCGGCGTCACGCGCACCGCGATGCGGATGCCCCCGACATCCGCGTGCCAGGGCCGGGTCAGGCGGCGCTGCGGATCAGCGCGACCGCGACGCGTGGCACGATTGCGTCCTGCAGGATCCAGATCAGGATCAGCACCACGAACGGCGCGAAGTCCATCGGGCCGGTATCGGGCAGAATGCGGCGGATCGGGCGATAGACCGGCTCGGTCAGCGTGTTGAGGCCGCGCCACAGCGAACTGACGAAGTCGTTATAGGTGTTGATCACGTTGAACGCGATCAGGGTCGACAGGATCGCCTGTGCGACGATGATCCACCAAGCCACGGTCAGCAGGATCTGAACGATGTGGAAGGTGGTCGCGATTAGGGTGTCCAACGGGGGCCTCCGGAATTTTCAGATGCTTCTACCGGAAAGCCGGGCAAGGCGGCAACCGTGTTAGCTATATAATACGGCTCAGCGATGTACCAAGGTGCCGGCACCCTGGGGCGTGAAGATTTCGAGCAGCATCGAATGCGGCACGCGCCCGTCGAGGATGACCGCGGCGTCCACCCCGGCATCGACCGCGGCGACGCAGGTCTCGACCTTGGGGATCATGCCGCCGCTGATCGTGCCGTCGGCCTTCAATGCCGCGATCCGGCCGGGGTCGAGGTCGGAGAGGAGCTCCTTGTCCTTGCTCAGCACGCCAGGCACGTCGGTTAGCAGGAAGAAGCGCGATGCGCCCAGCGCGCCGGCGATCGCGCCCGCCATCGTGTCGGCATTGATATTGTAAGTGTGCCCGTCCGCGCCGAGCGCGATCGGCGCGATCACGGGGATGAAGCCCTGCGCCGACAGCGTCGTCAGCACGCTGGCATCGACCGCCACCGGCTCGCCGACGAAGCCCAGATCGACATGACGTTCGATTCCCTGCAGCGGATCGGCTTCGCTCCGAGTCACTTTGCGCGCGGTGACCAGCCCTGAATCCTTGCCCGAAATGCCGATCGCCTTGCCGCCCGCCGCGCCGATCCAGCTGACGATTTCCTTGTTGATCGATCCGGCCAGGACCATTTCCGCGATCCGTGCGGTTTCGGCATCGGTCACCCGCAGCCCGCTGACGAACTCCGATTCGACGCCGAGGCGTTTGAGCATCTGGCCGATCTGCGGCCCGCCGCCATGGACGACCACCGGATTGATGCCGACTGCTTTCAGCAGCACGACATCCTCGGCGAAGTCGCGTGCCAGCTCGGGATCGCCCATCGCATGGCCGCCATATTTCACGACGAAGGTCTTGCCCGCGTAGCGCTGCATATAGGGCAGCGCGTCGGTCAGCGTTTCGGCCTTGGCGAGCATCAGGGGATCGGGGGCATGATCGGTCATGGCGCGCCCTTAGCGTGAGTTGCCGGGATACGAAAGCGGTGGAGGGGGCTGGGGCATTCGCAAGCAGCCGTCGGCACCGCCGCGAAGTTGACGATGTTACGCGGAACGCGATTCATTCTGTCAACTTCGTCGCCGTTGTCGGGTGGGTGTCATGTGGGGCCAACCGAGCGGATCGACGAAATCAAAGAGCGCTGCCTGGCAGCGGACGATGCAAGCAAATCAATTCCAACATTGCAAGCGGGGTCGGGATTTCGGTGGAAAGCGGAAATCACCCTGGAGTAAGTCGAGGGTGCTGGGAAGCACAAGATGACTGGGTTGAGGGGGTGGGTCGCTGTCATCGCGGCGGCAACCGGGTTAGCAATCGCGGGAATAGCAGCCTCTGTGGACGTCGCATCCGAATGCAGTACCGCTCACGAGGTTCATTGGTGGTTAGCCGCCCCGTTCTTCGCATTCTTCCTGTTCGTGGGAGGCTATATCTTTGCGGCTGCACCGCGCAGCGCCTAACCCTGTTCGTCGCGTTGGCGGTGATTATGGCGGGTTACGTGGCCGGTCTCGTGCTCAGCCTGCCAATGGCTTTCAAGACAGAGATTGCCTGCGCGGCCGACAGAGCCCGGTAGGGCTGCTGTCCGCAACTGGGTCGCTGGCGGTCATCGCTGTCCTTCGTCATCCCGGCCCTGTGCCGGCTTCCATGGTGCCGCCGGGGGATAGAGCCTCTTGCTTCCAGCTCACCTCCCGGTGGATCCCGGCACAAGGCCGGGATGACGGGTTACTTGCGACAGGGCGTGCGGGCCGGTCGCTGTGCCTTCAGGCGTCGCGGTCCAGTCTGCGGCCCAGGCCGACAAAGGCGTAGATCAGGATCGGCACCAGGATTGCCGACAGCACCACCTTGGCGATCAGCTGGCCCATCAGCAGTTCGCCGATCGGGAAGACGCCATAGAAGGCGATACCGATGAAGATCATCGTGTCGACGATCTGGCTGAGCACGCCCGCCACTGCTGCGCGCAGCCACAGCAGCTTGCCTTCCTCGCGCTTGAGCCAGGAGAAGATCGTGACGTTGAGCGTCTGCGAGATGCCATAGGCGAAGATCCCGCCGATCCAGATGCGCCAGGTGGCGAACAGGATGCCCTGGATCGCCTTGAGGTCATCGGGACGGTGCTGGATCATCTCCTGCGACGCGGGCAGCGACCAGACGAGCAACGAGAGCAGCAGCGAGGCGATCAGCGGGATGAAGCCGATCTGGACCAGCCGGTTCGCCACGCTGCGCCCGTGCAGTTCGGCGACCGCGCTCGATACCGCGACCAGCAGCAGGAAGGCGAAGATGCCTGCTTCCACCCCAAGCGGCCCCATCGCCACCTGCTTGTTGCCCAGCACGCCCGCGATGCAGACCATGCCGCCATAGAAGATCGAGAAGACGAAGAGCGAGCGCGTCAGCGGGGCCGGTGTGGTCATGGGCGTTGCTAGCGCGGTTTCACGCGATACGGAAGCACCTAGCGATGCCAGAAAGCGGCGCTATGCTGCAGCCCCATATGCCGCGCACCAGACGCGGTGCTTGGGGGCCTTCCACTTGAACAATCTTCCGATCGGTATTCTGGGCATCGTCGCGATTCTCGCGATTGCCTTTGCGCTTTCGTCGAACCGCCGCGCGATCCGGTTGCGGGTCGTCGGCGCGGCATTCGCGCTGCAGACGGGTATTGCGGTCCTCGTCCTCTATGTGCCCGCAGGGCGGGCGGTGATCGAGGGCATGTCGCGCGGCGTCTCGGCGCTGCTCGGCTATGCGCAGGCCGGCACCGACTTCATCTTCGGTCCGCTGGCCAAGCCCGAAATGGGCGGTCACAGCTTCGCCATCGCGGCGCTGCCGGTGATCATCTTCTTCGCCAGCCTGGTCTCGATCCTCTACTATCTGCGCATCATGCCGCTGGTGATCCGGTGGATCGGCGGGGCGATCGAGAAGGTGACCGGGGTGAGCAAGGTGGAGTCGCTGTGCTCCGCCGCGAACATCTTCGTCGGTCAGAGCGAATCGCCGCTGGTGATCCGCCCCTATCTGGCGAGCCTCACCCCCGCGCAGATGTTCGCGGTGATGAGCGTCGGCATGGCCGGCGTCGCGGGCACGATTCTGGCGGCCTATGCCGCGATGGGGATCGACATCCAGTATCTGCTCGCCGCATCGTTCATGGCCGCGCCCGGCGGTCTGCTGATGGCGAAGATCATGATGCCCGATGAGCCGGCGAAGCAGGCCGAGCTTCCGCTCGACGGCGAAGCGGCCGCGCTCGATCCCGAGGATGCGGCGATCCGCGCGGTCGAGAAGGACCTAGACGAGGAACGCCCCGCCAACATCATCATGGCGGCGGCGATGGGCGCGCAGATCGGCGTCAAGATCGCGGTTGCGGTCGGCGCGATGGTGCTCGCCTTCGTCGCTTTGGTCGCGCTCGCCAACGGCCTTCTCGGCGTGGTCGGCGGCTGGTTCGGCTATGGCGACCTCACCTTCCAGGGGGCGATCGGCACCGTCTTCGCGCCGGTGATGTTCCTGATCGGTATCCCATGGGCCGAGAGCGGCGCGGCGGGCAGCCTGTTCGGTACCAAGATGGTGCTCAACGAATTCGTCGCCTTCCTCAACCTCGGCTCGACCCAGGGGCTGAGCCCGCGCAGCGTCGCGATCATCACCTTCGCGCTGTGCGGCTTCGCCAATTTCAGCTCGATCGCGATCCAGATGGCGGCGGCCGGTAGCCTCGCGCCGAATCAGCGACCGGTGATCGCGAAGCTCGGCATCAAGGCGTTGATCGCGGGCAGCCTGGCCAACCTTATGTCCGCGGCATTGGCGGGGTTGCTGCTGCCGTGAACGAGCGGCTTGTGGCGCGGGTATCGAAGGGCGAGGTATCGTTCTTCGCTCTGCTTTTCGCTGGCTGCGTCGCGCTGGGCATCTGGTGCATCGTGAGCCCTGAAGATCTGGTCACCCGCCGTTATTCCAGTCCTATGTTCATATCGGGGGTCGGATGGGTCCTCACACCGATCTTTGGTCTGTTACTTGCTGCATTCATCAGACAGTTATTCCGGACCGGCCCGGTACTCGAGATCGATGAGCGCGGTATTCTCTGGCGTCGCTGGTCCGACACGACCATTCCGTGGAATGTGATTACGCGCGTTGAGGTCACGACGGTGGGCGAGCAGAAGTTGCTGAACCTCTGGCTCGCCAATCCCGCGCGTTATCCCGGCCGTTCAACGCTCGGAGGGCTGTCGGGGTTGAACAAGGCGATGGGGTCAGGTGACCTGTCCATTTCCATGATAGGCACCGACCAGAGCTTCGACCGGCTGGTCGAGGTGGTCGGTTCCTATCATGCGTCGGAGGGTCAGCGCGTGGGTACCGGTTCCGCGCCTGAATAGTCGTAGAAGCCGCGGCCGGTCTTGCGGCCGTACCAGCCGGCTTCGACATATTTGACGAGCAGCGGGGCGGGGCGGAACTTGGGATCGCCGGTGCCTTCGAACAGCACGCGCGTAATCTCGAGGCAGGTGTCGAGGCCGATGAAGTCGGCGAGCGTGAACGGCCCCATCGGATGGTTGAGGCCGAGCTGGATCGCCGCGTCGATATCGGGGATCGTCGCCACGCCTTCACCCAGCGCGAAGCAGGCTTCGTTGAGGAAGGGCATCAGCACGCGGTTGACGATGAAGCCCGGCGCGTCGTTGGCGTGGACGATACGCTTGTTGAGCGTCTTGCCGTACGCCTCGACCGCCGCGACCGTCGCGTCACTGGTGGCGAGACCGCGGATCAGTTCGATCAGGCCCATCACCGGTACGGGATTGAAGAAGTGCACGCCCATGAAGCGCGCGGGATCGGGTGACGCCTGCGCCAGCCGGGTGATCGGGATCGATGAGGTGTTGCTGGCGAGGATCGCGGTGTCGGACAGCACCTTGCCGACATTCGCGAAGATGGTGCGCTTGATCTCCTCGCGCTCGGTCGCGGCTTCGATGACGAGGTCGCACGGCGCGAACGCATCGGTGCCGCCGACGCATTCGATGTTGGCGAGTGCGGCTTCCGCGGCCTGCGCGGTGATCTTTTCCTTCTCCACCGCCCGCGCGAGCTGTTTGGCGATGCCCGCCTTGCCCTTTTCGGCGCGCGCGACGTCCATGTCAGACAGCAGCACGCGATAGCCCGCCTGCGCCGAAACCTGGGCGATGCCCGCTCCCATCTGCCCCGCGCCGATCACGCCAACCGTCTTCATGCATGTCCTCCGGAATCTGATATGCAGGCGTCCTACCGACTCGTTCGCGAAACGGCTAGTAAGGGGGAATAGATGCTGACGATCGCGCTGCTCGCACTGGCCCAGGCCTCTGCTCCGCAATCCGCCCAGAAGCAGGGGTCGATCAAGAGCTTCGGCGCATGGGTGGTGGCGTGCGACAATGCCAAGCGCTGCGAGATGACGTCGATCTGGCCTGACGACAATCAGCCGCAAGAAGGATCGCCCTATGACCAGGTCTCGGTCTCGATCGAGCGTGCGGCGGGGGCGGTTGGCGGCTGGTCGGTCGAGATCCAGCTGCCGGGCAATTCGGGCAAGGATCGGGTGCAGGTGAGCACCGATCGTGGCTTCTTCCTCTGGGGCATCCCCAAGAACGACCTGCTCACCTTTACCGGCGCGCAAGCGGCGCAGATCGTCGCTGCGATGGTCGATGGTACCGACCTGCGCGTGGGGTCCGAGGTCGATGTCACCGGCATGGCTTCGCTCAAAGGATCGTCGGCGGCGCTGCGCTTCATCGACGCCGAGCAGGGCCGCGCGGGCACCGTGACCGCGGCGGTGGCAAAGGGCGCGAAGCCGGCAAGCGCCGTCCCGGCGCCACCCGTCTTGCCCAAGGTCGCCTTCATCCGCCCGGGGGGCGTTGCCGCGCCGTTCACGCCGGCGATGCGCAAGGCGCTCGACAAATCCAGCGAATGCGGCGCCGTCTATGAGGGCGGGACGGGCGAGCTGCCTGGGGTCGAACGGGTCGCGCTCGGCGGTGGCAAGACGCTGGTACTGCTCCCGTGCGGCAGTGGCGCGTACAATTTCTCGACCGAGCCCTATATTCTCGCGCCCGGCGCGCAGCCGGTGGTCGCGAAGTTCGATTCGCCGCCGGGCTTCACCGAGGCGGACGATGGTCGCCCATCGCTGGTCAATGCCAGCTTCGACGCGAAGACGGGGCGACTGGACAGCTATTCCAAGGGTCGCGGCTTGGGCGATTGCGGAAGCATGGAGGGCTATGTCTGGGACGGATCGATGTTCCGTCTGGTCGAGTCGCGGTCGATGCCCGAATGCCGTGGATCGGTGAACTGGCTGACGACCTGGCGCGCCGAGCCGGTGGCGAAATAGCGTTCAGCCGCCTGCCAGCCCCTTGGGCAGCGCGATCTCGAACAGCTTGGGCCAGCGTTTGCCGGTGACGTAGAGCTTCCCGGACTTCTCGTCATAGGCGATGCCGTTCAGTACCGCCTCGCTGTCGCGCATCGCGACCGATGCGATTACCGCGCGCAGGTCGATCACACCCTTGATCACGCCGCTATCGGGATCGATCCGCGCAATCAGATCACTGTGCCAGATATTCGCCAGGACTTCGCCGCGCACATATTCCAGCTCGTTGATCTGCCGCACCGGCTTGCCGCGCCAAGTGACCCGCACGCGTCGCTGTTCGGCAAAGGTCTTGGGGTCGAGGAAGCGCAGCTCGCTGCTGCCGTCCGAGAGAATCAGGTTCTTGCCGTCCTGGGTCAGACCCCAGCCTTCCCCCGTATAGGCGAACTCGCCAAGCTTGCGGAAGCTGTCGCGATCCCAGCGAAAGCCCTTGCCGTGCTTCCATGTGAGGCTGACGATCGTCTTGCCCCAGATCGTACTGCCCTCACCGAAATAGTCGGCGGGCAGTCGTGCCTCGCGCTTCACCTTGCCGGTGGCGAGGTCGAGCTCGCGAATCGCCGATTCGCCTTCCTGGCCGGTGCTTTCGAACAGCCGCCCGTCGCTGAAGAACAGGCCCTGGGTGAAGGCACGCGCATCGTGCGGATAGGTCGCAATGACCTGAGCCGCCTCTATCGGAGGCATGGGGGCCTGTGCGGGCACATCTGCCGTTTGTGGCGGGACAGGGAGGGAGGCCGCCGGAGCTGAAACAATCGGGGCCGCCCCGGCCAGCATGGCTAGGGCGACCCCCATTGTCGCTCCGCGCCCGGCCGTGATCAGCCGGAGCATGGTGCGCGTCCGATTACTGCGACGCGGTCAGGTTCACCGCGGCGTATTTGCCACGGCGATCGACCTCGAGCTCGAACTCGAGCCGGTCACCCTCGTTGAGCGTCGGCATGCCGGCGCGCTCGACGGCACTGATGTGCACGAACGCATCGGGCTGTCCGTCGTCGCGCTGAATGAAGCCGAAGCCCTTCATCGCGTTGAAGAACTTGACCGTGCCGGTCGCCTTCTCACCCGTCAGCTGACGCTGCGGGCCGCCGGCACCGCCAGCGCCGCCACGCGGGCCGGCATCGCGGTCACGCGGGGGACCGCGGTCCTCGACCGGGAGTGGTTCGCCCTCGATCTTGAGCTCGGTTGCACTGATTCGGCCGCCACGGTCGACCAGCGTGAAGCCCAGCGGCTGGCCTTCGGCCAGGCCGGTGAGGCCGGCCTGCTCGACCGCGCTGATGTGTACGAACACGTCTTCGCCGCCATCGTCACGGACGACGAAGCCGAAGCCCTTCTGGCCGTTGAAGAATTTGACTACGCCGGTGCCTTCGCCAACGACCTGAGGGGGCATGCCGCCGCCGCCGCCGCCGCCACGGCCGCCGAAGCCACCGCCGCCGCCGCCGAAGCCGCCGCCACCACCGCCGCCGAAGCCGCCACCGCCGCCGCGATAGCCACCACCGCCGCCACCGCCGCCGCCGAAGCCGCCGCGGTCACCGAAGCCGCCGCCGCCGAAGCCACCGCGGTCGCCATAGCTGCTGCTGCCGCCGAATTCGTCGCCGCCGAAACCGTCGCGCTTATCTCTGCCGCGCCCGCCGCGATCCCCGCGGCGCCCTCGATCAAAACTCATTGCCCTGTTCGTCTTCCCGGTCGCCCAACTGTATCTCGAAAGCCATACGCCGGACGAGGACGCAGACATTCCGGCGTTCCAAAGACACGCCCATGGAATCGGGTCATAGCTCAGTACGGGACAAGACGCGAACGAATTCGTCGCGATTTTGGTGCTGTTCCAACAGATACTTGCGTATGCGGCGCAGGAACGGCAGAGCGGGCGTCTATGGACATCGCTGCATTAATCGCCGACCCGGCTGCCTGGGCCGCCCTCATCACCCTGATCGTGATGGAGGTGGTTCTCGGTATCGACAACCTCATCTTCATCTCGATTCTGACCAACAAGCTGCCGGAGCATCAGCAGCAGAAGGCGCGCCGAATCGGTATCGGCCTGGCACTTGTCATGCGAGTCGCGCTGCTGTCGATGATCTGGGTCATCGTGTCGCTGACCACGCCGGTCTTCGATCTGGGCCTTCAGGGTGCGGTCGGCGCGACGGGTGCGCCGAGCTTCGAGACGGCATTCTCCTGGCGCGACCTGATCCTGATCGCGGGCGGCCTGTTCCTGCTGTGGAAGGCGACCAAGGAAATCCACCATACGCTGGATCCGGTGCCGAGCGACGATGAGATCCTGGACAAGAAGCAGGTGGTCGGGCTGAATTTCGGCTCAGCGATCTTCCAGATCATCCTGCTCGACATGGTCTTCTCGGTCGATTCGATCCTGACCGCGGTCGGCATGACCGACGAGATCGCGATCATGGTCACCGCGGTTCTGGTCACCGTCGCGGTGATGCTGGTCGCGGCCGATCCGCTGGCGAACTTCATCAAGCACAACCCGACCGTGGTGATGCTCGCGCTCGGCTTCCTGCTCATGATCGGCGCGGTGCTGATCGCCGACGGCTTCGGCGTGCACGTGCCCAAGGGCTATATCTATGCCGCCATGGCCTTCTCGGCGTTGGTCGAATCGCTCAACATGATCGCGCGCCGATCCAAGCTGAAGCGTGAGGGTAACCCTCACGAATAAGCTTGGCATTGAGCGTTCAGGTGTAAACGGCTAGGCGGACGCATGGCCGTTTTCCTGCACGAAGAAGATATTCCCGAAGGGCTGTTCGCCCCCGGCGCCGACATCGCTGTCGATACCGAGACGATGGGACTGATCACGCCGCGTGATCGGCTCTGCGTCGTCCAGCTTTCCGACGGGGGCGAGGACGAGCATCTCGTCCGCTTTGCACCGGGCAGCGATTATGCCGCGCCCAACCTGCGCGCAGTGCTCGCCGATCCGGCGCGGGTGAAGCTCTATCATTTCGGGCGCTTCGATCTGGCGGCGATTCGTCACTATCTCGGCGTCACCGCGGCGCCGGTCTATTGCACCAAGATCGCCTCGCGCCTGGTGCGCACCTATACCGATCGCCACGGCCTCAAGGATCTGGTGCGCGAGCTGCTGGGGCAGGAAATCTCCAAGCAGCAGCAATCGTCGGACTGGGGCGGGCCGGTGCTGAGCGATGCGCAGAAGGACTATGCCGCGTCCGACGTGCGCTATCTCCATGCGATGCGTGAAGAGCTCGACCGCCGTCTGGCGCGCGAGGGGCGGACGGCGCTGGCACAAGCGTGTTTCGACTTCCTTCCGCATCGTGCCGAACTCGACCTCGCGGGATGGCCCGAGGTCGATATCTTTGCGCATATCTAAGGCACACCATGTCTGAGATCGCCCTTCAGGAACGCTCGCGCCGCAAGCACTGGGCGCGTCCGGGGGGCAGTCACGACCATATTGTCCGCGCCCTGCTGCTGATTCTGCCGGCGGGGATCGGCGTGCTCGGCGCATTCCTGGTGATGGCGCCGCTGTTCATGGGCGGCGACGTGTCGTTCGTGCTCGACAAGAACAAGGTCGATGTCGCGAACGAGCGCCTCCGCATCCAGTCCGCGCGCTATCGTGGCGCCGATGCCAAGGGTCAGCCCTTCGTGCTGACGGCGGGATCGGCGGTGCAGAAAAGCTCGGCTGAGCCGGTGGTGCAACTCAACAATCTCGCCGCCAGCATCCGTCTGTCCGACGGCCCGGCGGAGGTACGCGCCGAACGCGGCCGCTACGACATGGAAACCGAACGGGTCGCGATCGACGGCCCGATCGCCTTTCGTAGCTCGGACGGCTACCAGCTCGATACGCGCGATTCGACCATGGATCTCAAGACCCGGAAGCTGACCGGCACGGGACAGATCGACGGCAAGACACCGCTCGGCGTGTTCAGCGGCGACAGCATGACCGCCGATCTCGACAAACGAACCGTACGGATCGAGGGCAATGCCCGCTTGCGGATCGTTCCCAAGCGCGCAAATAGGTGAATATGGCCCGTCCGCTTCTCATCGCGTCGATCGCTGCGATCGCCACCACTGCCGCGATCGGTACCGCGGCCGTGGGGCAGACGCGTCACGATTCGAACGCGCCGATCGATTTCGCCGCGCAGAGCATCGATCTGCAAGACAAGGCGAACCGCGCGATCCTGTCGGGCGGGGTGAAGATCACCCAGGCGAATTTGACGCTGACCGCCGCGCGGGTAACGGTGACCTATACCGGTCAGGTTCTCGATGGCTCTCCCTCGGTCTCGCGCTTCGACGCGGCGGGCGGGGTCACGGTCGTGCGGCCCGACCAGACTGCGCGCGCGCAATATGGCGTGTACGACATCAACAAGCGCACCATCACCATGCTCGGCAACGTCACGCTGACTCAAGGCAGCAACCGGGTGAGCGGGGGACGGCTGACGATGAATCTCGATACCGGGCGCGCATCGATCGACGGTTCGGGGGTCGGCACGACCAAGACGCCCGACGGCAGCGTGATCCAGTCGGGCGGGCGCGTCACCGGCCGTTTCACCGTCCCCAAGCGCGATTGATCGCGGACGGGCTTTCACTCCGTTACGGGGCTTCCTAACTTCGCTCGAGTTTGCCATGCATAAAACTTGCCAAGTGACTGCGCGGCAAGGAAACGCTAAGCATATCGTGCGATCAGGAAGGGCGCCATGGCAGATATCGAAACGCTGGAACCGGTAGCCGCGGAAGCGGGAAGCCCGCCCACATCGGGGCTGGCCGTGGTGTCGATCGCCAAATCCTATGACAAGCGCGTCGTGCTGTCGGATGTGTCGCTTTCGGTCGGCAAGGGCGAGGTAGTCGGTCTGCTCGGTCCCAACGGCGCGGGCAAGACGACCTGCTTCTATTCGGTGATGGGACTGGTGAAGCCCGATGCGGGCCGCATCATGCTCGATGGTGTCGATATCACCCCACTGCCCATGTACCGCCGCGCGATCCTGGGCCTGGGCTATCTGCCCCAGGAAACCTCGATCTTCCGCGGCCTGACCGTCGCCAAGAACATCTCCGCCGTGCTTGAACTGTCGGAGCCGGACAAGCATGCGCGCGCCGCACGGCTCGAGAAGCTGCTCGATGAATTCGGCCTCACTCGGCTGCGCGACGCGCCGGCGATGGCGCTGTCGGGCGGTGAGCGCCGCCGCGCCGAAATCGCCCGCGCGCTCGCCGCCGATCCGTCGATCATGCTGCTCGACGAGCCGTTCGCCGGTATCGACCCGATCTCGATCGCCGATATCCGTGACCTGGTGAAGGAGTTGAAGACGCGCAACATCGGCGTGCTCATCACCGATCACAATGTCCGCGAGACGCTCGACATCGTCGACCGCGCCTCGATCATCTATGACGGTCGCGTGCTGTTCGCCGGATCTCCCGAGGATCTGGTCGCCGACGCCAATGTTCGCCGCCTCTATCTCGGCGAGGGCTTCTCGCTGTGATTGCAGGCACTGCCCTGACTTGATCCGATGAGCCTCGCCCCCCGCCTTGATCTGAGGCAATCCCAATCGCTGGTGATGACGCCGCAGCTGCAGCAGGCGATCAAGCTGCTGGCGTTGTCCAACCTCGAGATCGAGACCTTCATCGCCGAGGAGCTGGAGAAGAATCCGCTTCTCGACGCCGGCGGCGGCGAGGATCGCGAGCCCATCGAGGCGCCCGAGGCCGAGCCGCTTCACGAGCGCGACGGCCCCGCCGATTCGACCGAGCTGCTCAACAGTGGCGATGCGACGGGCGAGGCGTCGCTCGATGTCGATTTCACCGCCGAGACCTTCCATCACGACAGCGCCGCCGATTCGGTCGGCGGACTCGACGGCGGCCTTGGCCTGGCCGGAACGGGCAGCGGCGGGGTGGGGGAGGACGGCCCCGATTTCGACAGCTTCTCCGCGCCCGACCTCAGTCTCGTCGATCATCTGCTCGCGCAGGCGGGGGCGGTGGTGGACGGCGCCGATCTGTTCATCGCCCAGCATCTGATCGATCAGATCGACGAGGCAGGATATCTTACCGCTTCGCTGCTCGATATCGCGACCCGGCTCGGCGTGCCGCTGGCGCGAGTGGAGGCGGTGCTGGCGATCATCCAGACGCTTGACCCGACGGGGGTCGGTGCACGCAACCTTGCTGAATGCCTGACGCTGCAGGCGAAGGAGGCGGACCGCTACGACCCGTGCATGGCCGCGCTGATCGCCAATCTCGATCTGCTCGCGCGCGGTGAGCTGGCGCGCTTGAAGCGCATCTGCCGCGTCGATGACGAGGATATGGCGGACATGATCCGCGAGCTTCGCGGCTACGATCCCAAGCCCGGCTGTCGCTTCGGCGGCGACCCGGTGGCGAGCGTCACGCCCGACATTTTCGTCGCGCCGCGGGGGCAGGCTTGGGCGATCGAACTCAACAGCGCGACCCTGCCGCGCGTGCTCGTCAACCGCGCTTACTATGCCGAGGTGTCGGCGGGGCCGCAGGACAAATCGAGCAAGGCGTGGCTGTCCGACATGCTCGCCAGCGCCAACTGGCTGGTCAAGGCGCTCGATCAGCGCCAGCGCACGATCATCAAGGTCGCGAGTGAGATCGTGAAGCAGCAGGAAGCGTTCTTCCGTCACGGCGTATCGCATCTGCGTCCGCTGACGTTGCGCCAGATCGCCGACGCGATCGAGATGCACGAATCGACTGTCAGCCGCGTGACCAGCAACAAGTACCTGTCCTGCGCGCGGGGGCTGTTCGAGCTCAAATACTTCTTCACCAGCGCGATCCAGTCGGCCGATGGCGGCGACGCGGTTTCGGCCGAAGCGGTGAAGAGCGCGATCCGCGCGTTGATCCAGGCCGAGGACCCCAAGAAGATCCTGTCAGACGATACGCTGGTCGAGATGCTCAATTCCAAGGGCTTCGACATCGCCCGGCGCACCGTCGCCAAATATCGTGAGGCGATGGGCATCGGCAGCTCGGTCCAGCGCCGCCGACAAAAGGCGCTGGAGGGCGCGGGCTAGCTTCCCTTGGCGCGGGCCTGTTTGGCTAGGCCCGCCTCCGTCGCGATGCCATCGAGCTCCCGGTCGAACAGCCGCGCCGCCAGCAGCGCGGTTGCCGCCGAGCGGGCGAAGAAGTCCTTCGGGATCGCCGCGAAATCGTCGGTCGCCCTGTGATAATCGGGATAATCCTCGACCCCGAAATAGGCGAACGGAATGCCCTTCTGATGAAAGATGAAATGGTCTGATCCGCCGGTCCAGTCGTCGGTGTCCTTCCATGGCGGCCCGTCATGCCCCAGCTTGAGCGACACCGGCGCCTGCGCGACGAGGGTTTCGAAACGCGCGCGCAGGAAGGGCGAATGATGCGCGCCGGCCAGCCACAGCTCGTTGCGGTCGTTGCGGCTCATCATGTCGAGGTTTAGGTTCATCGCGATGCGCGACAACGGCGCCGGCGGGTTGTTCACGAACGCCTTCGCTCCGTAGAAGCCCTGTTCCTCGGCATCCCATAGCGCAAAGACGGTGTCGTGGACGGGCCGCTCGCGCGCGAAGCGCTCGGCGATCGACAGCAGCACGGCGACGCCCGAGGCGTTGTCGTCGGCGCCGTTCAGCACCTTGCCATCGCGAACCCCGAAATGATCATAGTGTGCGCCGATCAGCAGGACGCGGTCGCTCGTCCCCGATCCGCGGATGCGGCCGATCAGGTTGACGCCCTTCAGAATCCTGCCGTCATGTTCCGCCTCGAACGGCTGTTCATAGCCTTCAAGAACCGGTTCGATGCCGATCGTCCGCAGTCGCTCGATCAGATAGACGCGCGCCTTGGCCGAGCCCGGCGTCCCGACCAGCCGTCCCGCCATATCGTCGGCGGACAGGATACGGACATCCTCATACAGTTGATGCGGAGGCGCCGGTTCGGCGGCGGCAATGGTGAGGCAGGCTGCGCCCATTACGGCAAGAAGGTGGACGGTCATCCCGCTGCTTTGCCGCCGGCCATTGCCACGGCAAGCGAAAAGCGGTCCGGCTACCGGCTGGGCGGCCAAATCCTTTGTTGCAGTCCACGCCGTCCCCGGCCAAGCAACAGCCATGAGTAGCATCGGTATCTATGGCAGCCTTGGCCGGATGGGCGTGGCGATCCGCGACATATTGGCGGAACAGGGCGTTAAGTTCGCCGGCGGCGCCGATGCGAGCGATGACCCGGCCGCGCTCGCCGCGGCCGCTGATGCGCTGGTCGATTTCTCGACCCCGATGGCGCTTGAGACGCATCTCGCCGCCGCGCGCGCCGCGGGGACGCCGATCGTGATCGGCACCACCGGCCTGACCGCGCAGCATCATGCGCTGATCGACGATGCCGCGCGCGACATCGCCGTGCTCCAGACGGGCAATACCTCGCTCGGCGTGGTGCTGCTCGCGCGGCTGGTGCGCGAGGCGGCGGCGCGTCTTGGTCCCGACTGGGATATCGAGATCGTCGAGATGCATCACCGCCAGAAGGTCGACGCACCCTCGGGCACCGCGCTGATGCTGGGCGAGGCCGCGGCGGCGGGGCGTGATGTTTCGCTTGGTGAGGTGCGCGTCGCCGACCGCGCCGGCCTCACCGGCGCCCGTGCTGAGGGGACGATCGGCTTCGCTTCCTTGCGCGGAGGCACGGTGATCGGCGACCATCTGGTTGTGCTGGCGGGAGCGGGGGAACGGATCGAGCTGGCGCATCGTGCCGAGGATCGTGCGATCTTCGCCCGCGGCGCGGTCAGGGCGGCGCTGTGGCTCGCGAACAAGCCTGCTGGGCGCTACACGATGGACGCGGTGCTGGGGCTTTGAAGAAGGCCGACATTTTCCACTTCTTCGAGCGGCTGGCCGAAGCCAATCCGCATCCCGAGACCGAACTCGAATCGGTCAACGACTATACGCTGCTGGTCGCGGTGGTGCTGTCGGCACAGGCGACCGATGCCGGGGTCAACAAGGCGACCCGGCGGCTGTTTGCCGAGGTCGACACGCCCGAGAAGATGGTCGCGCTGGGCGAGGAGGGCCTGAGGCAGCACATCAAGACGATCGGGTTGTTCAACGCCAAGGCGAAGAACGTCATTGCGCTGAGCGAGGCGCTGATCGCCAACCATGACAGCCAGGTTCCCGCCGACCGCGACGCGCTGGAGGCGCTTCCCGGCGTCGGCCGGAAGACCGCGAACGTGGTGCTGAACGTCGCGTTCGGGCAAGAGACGTTCGCGGTGGACACGCACCTCTTTCGCCTCGGCAACCGTACCGGCATCGCGCCGGGCAAGACGCCGCTCGCGGTCGAGAAGAAGCTGGAGAAGAATGTCCCCCAGCCGTTCCGGCTTCACGCGCATCACTGGTTGATCCTGCACGGCCGCTATGTCTGCAAGGCGCGCACGCCCGAATGCTGGCGCTGCATCGTTGCGGATCTATGCGCCTACAAGCCCAAGACCCCGGCGCCAAAGGGTTGGAAGCCCGCCGCAGTTTAGCGCTGGCGTACCCCGTTTCGCTTTGCTAGGCGCGGTCGCCACGCACCCGTAGCTCAGCTGGATAGAGCGCTGCCCTCCGAAGGCAGAGGCCACAGGTTCGAATCCTGTCGGGTGCGCCATCAATTCCATGATAAAACGTTGTGTTTATTGTATAAAATGCCCTTAGGATGGCATCCGTTCAGCCATTCGTTGCCACTTCGAGCGCGGATTGCGGCGATTTTAACGCACCGCCGCTATACCGTCTTAACGGTGAGAAGGCCTTGCTCATTAGCCTTGAGGCTTCGGGGCGCTATCGCGCGATGTTCGCGTACACCACCCCAAGCGAGTCCGAGCACTATACTCGCACCTACGCTCAATGGCGGGCGTCTGGTGGTGGCGTCGTCCTCGCCGATATCATCAACCGCGATGCTTCTACCTCAACAGGAGAACCTCAAATCAGTCGTATCGACCGCGTAGCTGAGAATGTCATGATGTTCGGAGACGAGACTAGCAGCGGCCGGTTCGTACGCTGTCGTGGAGAGGTCGACGGTATATTCGGCGACTAACGGGCTGATACAGGATCCGTCCGCATTGCACCCTCATAACCGTCATTCGCCATCGGCCAGCTATCACCCGATAGCGGACATCTAACAAAGGATCACGAATGGACATCGCCTCTTGGTCGTCGACCTCTCTAATGTAATTCATTTGTAGAATCGGACAGCGGCGGTGGGCGCTACCAGGTCCGTTTGTAACCGATGGTCAGCGTGGCGCCGTTGGCGGGGACCCGGCTCGTGTTGGTGCTGCTGCGCAGCAGCTGGCTGTAGACCGGCAGATACTGAGTGTTGAGGAGGTTCTCGACCCCCAGCGTAAACTGGTCCTTTCCGGTGACGTCATAGCGTGCGATCAAATCCACGACCGTGTAGCTCTCGACCTTGCGCCGGCCGAAGCTCGCGACCCGGTTGAGACGATAGTCGCGATCCCCGGAGAACAGACCCTGAAGGCGGATGTTCAGCCGGTCGGTCGGCGCAACTTCCGCATAGGCGGTGACCTTGAGTGGTGGAATGCGATAGCCGGTCATATTCTGCCATCGGGTCGCGGCCGCCGCCTTCTCGCGGCCACGTAGATAGGTAACGCTACCGCCGAACCGGAATGGGTCCTTTGCACTCCCGACATCGAGCGAGGCTTCGACGCCCGTGATACGCTCTGCCGTGCGTACCAGGATCAGCCCGTTGTTGAAGCTCTGTACGTCTCCCAGATCGGAGGTACTGCGGAACAGCGCCACGGTGCCCTTCATCGTCCCGAAACCGCCGCGCCAGCCGATCTCATAACTGTCGATTTTTACGGGCTGCAGGTCGGAATTGCCGATGTTGAATCCCGCATTGGCGCCGCGCAGCTGCAGGCCGATGTCCGGCAGCTGGAAGCCCTGTGAGAATGAGGCGTAGAAGGTCTGGCGATCCATCGGGGTCAGCGTCGCGCCGGCATTGAATGTCCAGCCGTCGTAGCGGATCGTGCCGCCCTGAATCGCGATCGGGTTAGGCGCGCGATATTGCGATAGCGGGGTGAAGGTATCGAACGATGCCTCGGCGCGGTCGTAGCGGAGGCCGGCTTCGATCGTGAAGAGGACCGAGAAGCGATGTTGGAGCTGGACGAACCCGCCCTGCGTGTCGGTGGTGAGTTCGGGCATGAAGATGAGCGTGCCGGTGCGCTTGAAGACGAGCCCGCCGCTCGCGTCATAGGCCGCGGGATCGAAGACATCGAGCGGCATGTCGCTGACTTCCCGGCCAAGGTCGCCGCCCCAGGTGATCGCCGTCCGTTCGCCGATCGGCGTTTCGATCGTCAGGCGCGCGCCATAGGTCCGGGTGTTCTGGAATACCTGATCGACGTTGCGGCCGCGGTTGGCGATGCCGCGCGCGTCGAACGGCGTGAAGCGGACGAACAGGTCGCGATAATAGCCGAGCAGATCGACCTTGCTGCCGAGCAGGTCGCCGTTGCGATAGCCGACTGTGGCGACAAGGCTGTGCACCTGATTCTGGTCGGCGAGTTCGAGCCCCTTGATCGGGCGTGCGAGCACGGTTCCCGCCGGCGCGCGGCCGGTCGCGGGATCGGCGGCATAGTCGCTGTTCTGGTCGGCGCGATAGTAGTTGATCGATCCGTGGACATAGCCATCGGACCCGAGCCGATGGCCGAGCTTGCCGCCGACATTCCAGACATTGCTGTCGATCAGGTCGCCCTGGCTCGGCTCGGGCGCACGGCGGTTGCCGCGACCGTCGAAACCGGCCCCGATGCGCTCATAGCCGCCGCTCAGGGCAAAATCGAGCGAGCCGGCCGAACCCGACATGAACTGCTGCGCCCGCGCGCCCAGGCTCT
This sequence comes from Sphingomonas sp. GW821-FHT10C01, assembly GCF_059415525.1. Lineage (NCBI taxonomy): Bacteria > Pseudomonadati > Pseudomonadota > Alphaproteobacteria > Sphingomonadales > Sphingomonadaceae > Sphingomonas > Sphingomonas sp. GW821-FHT10C01. Next base: position 486,204 of record NZ_JBWKNK010000001.1, read on the forward strand.
GGTCGGTGAGGTTCGACAGCGACGTGACGGCCGACAGCGTCGTTTCGATCTTCAGCGGTCCGCCCGCGGGCCGGGTGTTGATCGAGATGAGGCCGCCGGTCGCCCCACTGCCGTAGATCGCGGTGCCGCCGCGTAGAACATCGACCCGCTCGATCATGTTCGGATTGACGCTGATGAGGTTGCGCGAGCTGTCGCGATTGGTGTTGTAGGGAACCCCGTCGACGAGGATGAGCGAACCGCGTCCCCGCAGCGTCTGCCCATAATCGGTCATGGTGCGGCTGGAGTCGGCAAGCCCGGGAACGGCCTTGGCCAGGACCGTCGAAAGCGTGTCCGATGCGGCGCGCGCCATTTCCAGTTCCTCACGATCGATCGTCGTGATCTGATGGGCCGGCGGCGTGATGTCCGGGTTGGTGCGCTGCGCCGTCACGATGATCTCGCCGCCTTCCGCGTCCTGCGCCAGAGCGGGCGTTGCGAATGCGGCGGTAGCTGCCGACAGCGCCAGAAACGGAAGCGAGCGGCGGCGTGCGATGATCATCTAACTACCTTGAATCGGGACAAAGAGCGGGCGCCATAATCGTAACTGCGAGTGAATTGCAAGAAGTGCGAGGCGGGTCCGCCGCGCGGCCTTATCCGTGATGACGGCACGTGAAGTCGGCTCTGCGCGAGTGGCCGAGGTGCCGTCTTGCGCCAAGGACAGGGCGGCCGTGCCGTTCCGCCAGGGTGCCTACTCCGCGATGCGGGGCAGGCGGATATGGATGGCCATTCCCTGTTTCGAATCCATGATTTCGATGGTCCCCTGATGCGCCGCAACAACCGCGGCGACCATGCTGAGTCCGAGCCCGTGTCCCGGGGTCGAACGACTCCGGTCGAGGCGCGCCAGAGGCTCGAACACCCTCCGCCGCTCCGCAGCGGGGATTCCGGGTCCGTTGTCGGTCAGATGGATATCCACCATATCGCCACTGGGCCTGACCGAGATATGGGCCTGCGTGCCCGCAGGCGTGTGAAAGCTGAGATTGTCGAGAAGATTTGCAACGACGCGTTGCAATAGCCGCTTCTCTCCAAGCACCGATGCCGCGTCATAGTCGGCGGTCAGCGAGATCCCGCGATCTTCGAGCGGTGGCTGGTAGGTGGTCACCATTTCCTGCACCGCAGCCGCGAGATCGACCGCGGTAAAGCGCTTGCGCACGGCGCCACCGCCGACTTCGGAAATCGCGAGCAGCCCGGTCAGCAGCTCGAGCAGTTCGTCGGACTCCTCCAGCGCGGCGCCCAGCAGTCGCTGCATGTTCGGATCGGCCTCTCGCTGAGCCTCTTCGAGCCGTTGGCGCAGACGGTTGATCGGCGTGCGCAGGTCGTGCGCGATCCCCACCGACATGTGACGGAGATTATCGACAAGCCCGCTGATCCGGTCGAGCATGGCGTTGAGCGACATTGCGAGACGATCGAGTTCGCCGCGCCCCGTTTCCACCGGCATGCGATTGGACAGGTCTTCGGCCATGATCGTTTCCGCCGACGTCCTGATGGCGGCGAGGCGGCGCTGGATGATGCGCCCGAAGCCGAGTGCCGCCGCCCCCACGACAAGGATGATCAACCCGAAGTTGAGCAGGAACAGCTTGAGGATCTTCAAATCCATCTTGTCGACGATCGCACGATCGGCGGCGACCACCAGTCGCCCGCCGCCCGGCACCGCGCTGTTCATCGCCTGTGCGATGCCAGTGCTTCCATCGGGCTTTCGGAAATGCAGGAACTCGCTCCACCCCGGTGGGGGGATGTCCGCCCGAAGTGCTCCGGCGCGACGCCGCCCCGAGGCGTCGGTCAGGATATAGCCCATCGACCGGTCGTCGCCATCGATGCTGGCCAGATAGCCAATGTCGAACGCAACGCCGTCGTCACGGGCGTTGATGGTGTGAACAAGCGCGTCAAAGCCATGCGCGCGATTCTGCTCAAGCAAAGCGTGGGTTTCGACTTCGATCCGGTGATCGATCTGGCGCTCGATCTCGTGATGGACCACGCCATAGGTGGCAAGGCCAAGCAGAGCGGTGACGACACCCGCACCGGCCGCGATCGAAAGCGCGATGCCGCGAATCGAGCCCGGTATCCATTTAGCCGGCATTGCCGCCGATCATGTATCCCGAACCCCTGACCGTATGGATCGCGTCCCGATCGAACCCCTCGTTCAACTTCGTGCGCAGCCGGCTGATATGCGTCTCGACGATGTTGGTTTTGGGATCGAAGCCCAAATCCCATACGCGGTCCAGCAGCATCGTCCGGGTGACGACCCGATCCGCGTTGCGCAGCAATTGTTCGAGAATGAGGAATTCGCGCGGCTGCAGATCGACGACGCGACCCGCGCGCCTGACGGTGCGCCGCAACAAATCCATTTCGATATCGCCGGCGCGCAACTGTGTGCCGGCTTCGCCGAGTGCGGGCCGGCGCGACAGCGCATTGATCCGCGCGACCAGTTCGACAAAGGCGAACGGCTTGACCAGATAATCGTCGGCGCCCGCCTCAAGGCCGACAACGCGGTCCTCGATCCCCGACATGGCGGTGAGGAGGATCGCCGGCGTCTGGCAATGGTCGCGCCGCGCCTGTTTCAGCACCGAGACGCCGTCGATCCCGGGAACCATGCGGTCGAGGATCAGCACGTCGTAGCTGCTCGTGGCGATTTTCCCGATCGCGTGCTCGCCGCAATCGACGGTCGTGACCTGGTGGCCGAGTTCCCGAAGTCCGCGTTCGATAAACGCGGCCGAGCTCGCGTCATCCTCAAGAAGCAGCAGCTTCACCGGCAGACGATCGCGCAGCGGAGAGGGCGACCGGCTTCGCAGACGCTGTTTCGGCGAAGATTGCAGTTTCTATACATTTTCCCAATGTTCCAGATACTGCGTGGACACCATCCGGCCTCCGACTATTTGCGGCGCTTATGCGAGCCATTATCATTCGCACCTAGCCGAGTTTTCAGGGGTTTTCCATGTCTATTGCCGTTCATCGCCGTGCTCTGCGCATCGCCGTCCTGTCATCGGTTGCGACAATGATGGTTTCTCCCACCGTCGCGTCCGCCGAAGACGCCGCCAACGGACAGGAAGCGAACTCCGGGGACCGCCGGGAGATCGTCGTCACCGGCGTGCGCGAAGCCGAGACCGGCTACAAGGTCAGCAACAGCAGCTCGGGGATGCGCACCGACACGCCGCTGGTCGACACGCCCCAGTCGGTCAGCGTCATCACGGCCAAGCAGATCGAGGATCAGGCCGCCAACAGCATCGGCGATGCGGTGCGCTACACGCCGGGCATCTACTCGGCGCAGGGCGAGGGCAATCGCGAGACGCTGGTGATCCGCGGTATGACGACGACCGGCGACTTCTTCGTCGACGGCATTCGCGATGACGTCCAGACCTATCGCGACCTCTACAACATCCAGCGCCTCGAGGTGTTTCGCGGCCCCAACGCGATGGCGTTCGGGCGCGGCGGTACCGGTGGGCTAATCAATCGCGTCACCAAGGTCGCCGACTGGACGCCGGTACGCGAAGTGCGGCTCGAGGCCGGGATGTACGATCACTATCGCGGCCAGGTCGATCTGGGCGGAGCGGTCAGCGATGCGGTCGCGCTGCGGCTGACCGGCGTCTACCAGAATAGCGGCAGCTATCGTGATGGGGTCGAGTATGAGCGGTGGGGAATCAACCCGACCGTGTCGTTCCGCATCGGCGCGAACACCGTGATCCAGGCCGGGTACGAGCATTTTCAGGACGACCGCATCGCCGATCGCGGCGTGACGTCGCGGTTGCGCCCGGCCGGCTTCACGGGCGCCGTCGAGTTTGTCGACACGCCGCGCGGCCGCTTCTTCGGCGATCCCGAGAACAGCCCCACCTGGACCAACACCGACGCGGCCAATCTATACATCACCCATGATTTCGGCGGCGGCGTGACGCTGCGCAACCGCACGCGCTATGCCGACTATGACAAATTCTACCAGAATGTCTTTCCGGGCGCCCTGAACGCGGCCCCGTCGACCAACCCGGCGGGGCTTCCGGCCGGCACCTATGCCGCCGGCACGATCGTCCAGATCTCCGCCTACAACCAGGCGACGAAGCGCGAGAATTTCGTCAACCAGACCGATCTCAACGCTGAGTTCAGCACCGGCGGGATCGGCCATACACTGCTGGTCGGCGCGGAATTCGGACGCCAGAACACCGACAATGTTCGCCTGGAAGGGTTCTTCCCGGTGTCGGGCAATGCGAGCGGCGTCAGCGCGATCTTCGCGCCGCTTTCGAACCCCCGCATCGGCCGGAACGACATCCGCTGGGCGCCGAATGCAACCAGTGCCAGCAACATCAGCTCGCTCGATATCGCCGCGGGTTACATCCAGGACCAGATCGAGCTGTCGCCGGCGTTCCAGGTCGTGCTTGGGCTGCGTTTCGAGAATCTGGTGACCAACGTCACCAACCGGCGTACCGGAGCGAAATTCCGCACGGTCGACAATCTGTGGTCGCCGCGCGCCGGCCTCATCTACAAGCCCGCCGAAAATGCCAGCATCTATGCCAGCTTCTCGCGCTCCTATCTGCCGCGCGGTGGCGATCAGCTGGCGGGCCTGACGATCGACAACCAGTCGCTCGATCCCGAGCGCTACCAGAATTACGAACTGGGCGTGAAATGGGACATCAATCCCAATTTCAGCATCGGCGCGGCGATCTATCAGCTCGACCGTGACAATGTGATCGTGCTGATCAATCCCAACGATCCCGCCGCGGGCACCGAGCTTGGCGGCGGCCAGCGCTCACGCGGCTTCGAGCTTCAAGCGATGGGCAACATTACCCCGCAGCTCAGCGTCGTCGGTTCCTACACCTATCAGGAAGCGGAATTCACGCGCGCGATCTCGGCAACCGTCAAGGACGGTGCCCGGATTCCCAACGCGCCGCGCCACAGTGCCTCGCTTTGGACGCGCTACGACGTCACGCCGCAACTGGGCCTGGCGCTGGGCGGCGTCTATCAGGGCCGGCGCTTCGCCGCTCAGGACAATCTGGTCGCGATGCCGGGCTATTTCCGTGCCGACGCGGCGGTCTATTACCGGATCAACGAGACCATCGACCTTCAGGTCAATGTCGAGAATCTGACCAACGAGAAGTATTTCGTCTTCGCGCACAGCAACACCAACGGAACGCCCAGCGCGCCGACCACGGTGCGCGGTGCGGTCAGCTTCCGGTTCTAGTTACATCGGTTCGCGGTCTAGCGGGCGAACGGCGCCGCTCATTGTCGAGCAAGGTGAATCGCATTTCGCCGACTACACTAGCGCCGCGCCAGCCCAGTCGGGGCAGGAGGGTATCGCTTCTGATTTGATCGATAGTGTTTTTCGGAACACTATCGATCAAAGATAGCTGACCCTGGCCAACCCGGCTGCCCCGGCCTGCTACAAGCCAGCGGCAGCCAAGCGCCCGCAATTCGGTCGTACGTCGATCGACCCACCACCTCCCAAAGCCGCCGTTGGTTCCTCGCTCCGGCCTACTCCGTTTAACCGCCGAGGTTGATGGCTCATCGCGCCAAGCATCGTCATGCTTGGCGACAGGTTTCCTTCCGTCAGCCGCACGAGCCTCGAAGAGGAAGGCTTGGTCGCAACATGTCAGCCCAGGTCATGAGATGTCATTCGGCCATTCGGTACGAGGGCGATAGCCGATGAGCGTTCGCAACGCATTCACGGTGGAAATCAACCTTGCCAGAGGAGAACGCCTCCTTCTCGCCCGAACGGCGTGACGCCCTCGCCTGGAGTCTTTCGGGCCTGACGATTGCATTCGCGCCCTTTCCACAAGCCCATGCCGCGGACGAGCTTGGAAGCATAGGCGATCTACTCGACGTCACGGCAGCCGCCTATGGCACCGTGGGCTACTCCGTCGCCGTGCTCCGGCGCGGCAGGCTGCTCTACAGCCGGCACGCTGGTTTGGCGGACCGGGACAGTGGCGCGCGCATCACCGCCCGTTCGGCCTATCCGATCTACTCCATCTCGAAGCTCTTTCTGGTGGTCGAGCTGTTGAAGGCGCGGGAACGCGGCCTGATCGAACTGGAGATGCCGCTGGGCGCGATCCGATCGGGCCTTCCCGAGTCATGGCGGAACATCACTCTGGCGCAGGCGATCGCCCACGTGTCCGGTCTGCCGGACTATAGTCCCGATCGCGTGAAGCCAACCGCCGATCAGGCGCTCGCCGCGATCCGGGAAGTGCCGCCACGCTTCGTGCCTGGTACGCGCAACGACTATAGTCAGACGAATTTCCTGTTCGCCAAGGAGGCGCTGGAACGGGCAACCGGGACGGCGCTAACCGCACTGGTCGACCAGCAATTTCGCGCCGCTGGTATGCATCACAGCGGCTATTCCGGACGGGATGGGCGACATGCCCGGCCGGTCACGACCTACCAGCCCGCTCCCTTGCGGGATCGCCCGCCGGTCGCGTTCATGCCGCCGTCTTGGCCGCCCTATACCCAGGGCTCCACGGGTATAAGCTCGACATTGGCCGACATGGTCGCCTGGAGCCAGGCGTTGCTTCGCGGCGCGCTGATGCCGTTTGCTCCCCTGCGCGCTTCCTGGGCACCGTTCGCGATGCCGGGCGGCGAAGCGGCATGGCATACGCATGGCTGGGAATATTATCGGCACGACGATGTGACGATTGTGGGACACGGCGGCGGCGTTCGTCATGTCTGGCGACACTTCTTCCGCGCGGACGACCCCTCGGATTGCGCGACGGTGATTTATCTCGACAATGGCGGCCGGACGACGTTCGACCGGCATCGACTGGCGGCGCTCCTGGCGGATCGGGTCATGTCAGGGGCCGCGCGATCGACGGAGGAGCAGGAAGAAGCGCTCTATCGGGGGCTCGCTTCGAACCGCTGGGACCTGGCCGTGGCGCGCCTGACCACCACCGTCTCCAGCGACAGGGTCGAGGCGATCGTCAATCGCGTCGGCTATGACGCGATGAACATCCTGGATGCTCGAACCGCGGTGCCGATCTTCCAATGGAACGTCGCGCGCTTTCCGCGATCGGCGAATGCGCATGACAGTCTCGGCGAGGCTTATCGCGCCGCGGGGCAAATCGATCGAGCGCGCGAGAGCTATGAACATGCCCTGGCCCTTGATCCGACGAGCACCCGGATCGCCGCAATAATTGAAGATCTTTCCAGTTGCTGGAAAGTCGGATGATCTCCGGCTGACAAGTAATGACCTTCGTAAATACCTGAGACGACTGGCAGAAGTTCGTCATAGATGTGCGTTAAATCAACTTAATATTGTCCAGTATCTGTAACTATTATTATGAGGAATTGTAGATGATCAGAACGATCGCAGGGTTCAAGCGAACTCTTGGTGCCTCGACGGCGCTCGGTAATGGGCTCGCATTTGCCGCGCTGTTGCCGCTACCGATTGTTCTGCTGGCTTCCGGTAGCGCGAGGGCTCAGGATACCGTGCTCGACAGCGGGAGCACGACCTGGTCCACGGATCGGACCATCCCGGAAGCGCTTGTCGTGGGGCGGACGAAGCCTGACGTCGTGCTGACGATCGACAATGGCGCCGATGTGGTCGTGGCCAAGCAGGTCAGGATCGGCGCGGGTGGCGGATCTTCGGGAACGGTCACCGTCACCGGGGCCGGCTCGAAGCTGGAGGTGACACGTACCACCAGTCTCCTCGACAACCTCCTTCAAATTGGCGGGAGCGGGTTCGGCCGGCTCAACGTGGAGAATGGCGGACAGGTTTCGGTGCGCGACATCGCCATGTCCAGCAACGCGGGGTTCGATAATACCGGCGGTGCCATCAAGGTCAGCGGTGCCGGATCCGCAATCGTGGCCGATACGCTACGGAACCGCTCCCGGAACAACGACGTCAACGATGCGGGCGCGATCACCATCGAGAACGGCGGTCGGATCTCGACGACCACCGTCGAGCTGGACGGAGGGCCGGCGGACGATTCGAGCAAGGCGAAGCAGACGCTGATCACCGGGCACGGGTCGGCGTGGGATAATAGCGGCAACTTCACCAGCTATCGCAGCATGACCATCCAGGATGGCGGCAAGCTGACCACGGCGAATGCCGAGTTGCGCGGCATGTCCACTTCGCTGGCAACGACCTATCTCACTGGTGCAGGTTCGTCCTTCGCGGCGACGGGAACGATCACGATCGGCGACGACAGCAATCACAATCTGGTCGTGTCGAACGGCGCGACTCTGTCGGCCAAGGAAATCGTGCTTGGCGGTAACGCGAGCGGCGGCGTCAATCTCGGCGCGCTGACGGTTGGCGGCAAGGTTGTGTTCGATGTCTTTGACAACGCGACCTCGGTCGCCGCGGAGGCTGCCGGCATGCTCAACGAGAATGCGCGTATCACCTTCTCCGGAAGGGATGGCCAGCTTCTCTTCAACCACACCAATACCGCGTATGAATTCAAGAACGCCATCGCCGGCGACGGCACGATCGTCAGCCTCGCTGGCGAGACGATCCTGTCGGGCGACATGACCAAGTTTCTCGGTACGGACAGCGTGACCGGCGGCGTGGTCGTGAAGGGCGGCAGCCGGCTGGTCATGAGCGGCAGTTTCGGCACGGATGCCAGCAATGACGGGAGATACGGCATCACCGGGCCCAGCACGCTGATTCTGGTCGACCACGGTACGCTCGTCATCAACGGCGAGACAGGACATGTCTTCACCAATGGCGTGGGTGACTCGACCTACACCAGCCGCGTCTATGTTGGTGGGCAGAGCGATACGGACCCCAACCGGTTCGGCCGCCTCGCTGGAACCGGAACGGTGGGATCGGTGCGGCTCTACGGACTTGGCGACGGCAGCGGCAGGCATGCGGTCATCGCTCCCGGAAACAACTCGGTAGGTACGCTGACCGTGTTGGGGCAGCTCGAATTCGGCAACGGGTCGATCTACGAGGTCGATATCCTCGGCAACGGCACCAGCGATCTCATCCGCGTGCTTCCCGTCGGCACCAATGCGCCGAGCGCGTCGCAGGGAGGCGTAAAGATCGGCACCGGCGTCAATGTCGAGGTCACGGCACTTGACCCCGAGGTCAGCTATCAAAACGGCCAGACCTACACCATCCTGACAGCCGCCGGCGGGATCGACGGCCGGTTCGCGCAAGCGATCACCAAATCTGCGTTCCTTGGTGTCAGCCTCGACCAACAGTCGAACAAGGTCGATCTGAAGATCGCGGTTACGCCGACGCCGACACCGACACCGACACCGACACCGACACCTCCGACGCCGACGCCGACGCCGACACCGACGCCTCCAACGCCGACGCCGACGCCGACACCGACGCCTCCAACGCCGACGCCGACACCGACACCGACGCCTCCAACGCCGACACCGACACCGACACCGACGCCTCCACTTGTCTTCCAGGCAGCCGCGAAAACGGCCAACCAGTACAACACGGCGCTTGCGCTCAATACGCTCAAGCAGAGCGGCGGATCGCTGGCGCTGTATAATGTTCTGCTGGTGCTTGACGCTGCAACGGCGCGCGCCGCGTTCGATACTTTGTCGGGCAGTATTCATGCCTCGGTGCAATCGACGCTAGCTTCGCAAGGCCTGTCCCTGCGGGATGCGGCGTTCGACCGGCTGCGCGACACGCTGGAGGTCGCCGACCCCGTGGAAGTCGCCGCACTCAACTACCGCTATAGCGACTATGCGCGCGACAAGCGCGCGCAGTCTGGCCTCACGATATGGGGTCAGGTGCTGGGCAACTGGAGCCGCATAGGCCGGGATGGGGACAGTGTCCGTGTGCGCAATTCCACCGGCGGTCTGCTGTTCGGCCTCGACAGCGGGGTTGGCTCGAACGCGCGCCTCGGCGCGTTTCTCGGCTATAGCCGCGACGATTTCAGCGTTCGCCAGCAGCAATCGGACGGCAAGAGCGACAACATCCACCTTGGAATTTATGGCGGAACGCGATGGGACAGCCTGTCTCTGCGCGCCGGACTCTCCTACACATGGCATGATGTCTCGACCGACCGGGTCGTGGCTTTCCCGGGGTTCAAGGACCGCCTCAAGGCTGACTACAGGGGCGGCAGCTTCCAGTCGTTTGGCGAGCTTGCCTGGCGCTATGGCGCGGGCAAGTCGATTATCGAGCCCTATGCCAGCATCGCTTATGTGCGGCTTGATCTCGACGACTTCACCGAGAAGAGCGTCGCGACCGATGGCGGTGCCGCGGCGCTGACCGTGAAGCCCCGGGGCATGGAGACCTTCTTCACGACCTTGGGGGTGCGGGGTTCGACCGGGATCGACCTGGGCGGCGTGCGGGCCACGGTATTTGGTGGTGCGGGCTGGCGCCACGCTTTCCAAGATACCACCTCATTCGCGACGATGAAGCTGCCCGATACCACGGGATCCTTCCTGATCGCGGGTGCGCCGATCACCAGGGATGCGGCGACCGTGCGGGCTGGGCTAGATGTCCAGGCATCGGCCGGTGTTTCGATCGGGATTTCCTACAATGGCGATTTCGGGTCCGGAACAACGGCGCACGGCGCCGGCGGGCGGCTCAGTATCCGCTTCTAACAGGGCGCTGCCGGGAATGCGTCACTCGCGCATTCCCGGCGCGTTCCGACAGGTGGCCCCGAACGATGACACGATCCGGCAACACGCAATTCGCGGTCGCGCAAGCCGATCCCGATATCGGCTACATCATCGACGCCCCGTATGAAGGGGCGCCGCTCATCATCACTTTCGGCTTCGTCGATTGGGTAGAGCTTCCCAAATTCGATCTCGTCGGTCGTCTCCTTAAGCTGGGGGCGGCAACCGGGCAGCCGCTCAACCTGATCCTGGTCCGCGATACAGCCAATTTCTGGTACCAGCACGGCGTGACCGGCCTTGGACGGGATGTCGATACGGTTGCGGAATCGCTGCGCCGGATCATCGCCGATCTGCGACCGAGTTCGGTCTGCACCGTCGGTCAATCGATGGGCGGCTATGCGGCCATTCTGTTCGGCGTCCTGCTGCGCGTGGACCAGGTGCTCGCCTTTGGCCCGCTATCCTACCTGCGCGCTGACTGGGCCCGGCGCGACGGCGACATGCGCTGGATTGGCGTGATGGAGACGCTCGATCGCTATCCTCCCGCCAGGCGGTATGACGATCTGCTTGCCTTGTTTGCCGGCGTGTCGCCGCCGCCCATCCATATCCTGTTCGGTACCGGTGCGGAGGCGGATGGCAGCCCCAATCTGGACGAGGTCCATGCACGCCGATTCACCGGGATTGCTGGGGTCGGCATCGAACGAATCCCGGAAGCACCCCACGCAGTCGTCAAATGGTTGATCGACGCCGGGCGCATGGATGCCGTCCTTCAGCAATGGCTGCCGCCCGGTGCGAATGCGAGAATAGAGAGAGGGAAGATGATCATGCCAGCCGCTAACAACGCCTCGCTGGAGCCTGTCCATGACCCTTTCACCGATGGTTGGCGGGAATGGATCGGCGAGAATCTGGCGCTAGGGGTTACGCCCGATGTGCTGCTGTCGGCCCTTGCCTCTCGCAACTTCCACCCGGGCGAAGCGCGCCGTGAAATCGATAAGGCCGATCGCAGCCCCTACCTGAAAGCGGCCCGGCTGCTGGCCAGCCGTGTCGCAAAGCGCGACTGGACCCTTGAGGCACAGCACAAGGCGCGGAGAATGCGTGCGTGCAACGATTGTACGATCGAGCGCCGCCACAAACTCGACCGTGCGACATTCCTCAACGACTATTACAGCGCCAACCGCCCTGTAGTCATCACCGGGATGATGGAGGACTGGCCGGCACTCGGTTGGACGCGCGAACAGCTCATCCACATCTTTGCTGGTCGCGAGGTGGAGGTGCAGGTCAACCGCAACGCCAACCCGCAATATGAGATGCAGGCCGACAGCCACGGCACGAGGCTGGCGTTCGAAGCGTTCATGGCGCGCATCACAGAATTGGGGGAAAGCAACGATATCTACATGACTGCCAGGAATGGTGGCGCCAACGCTTCAGCTTTGCGCGAACTGTGGGACGGGATCGTCCAGATCCCTGAATATCTCGATGCAAGCAATCCGGCGAACCGGGGATTCTTCTGGATTGGACCGGCAGGGACGATCACGCCGACGCATCATGACCTTACCAACAACTTCATGGCTCAGATTACTGGGCGCAAGCGTGTACATCTGGTCGATGGGTTGCAGGTGGCCAATCTGTACAATCACCTTCACGTCTACAGCGAAGTCGATCTCGACAATGTCGATTACGATCGCTTTCCGAGGATGCGGAACGTGGAGATCCTTTGCCACGATCTCGCGCCGGGGGAGTTGCTGTTCATTCCGGTCGGCTGGTGGCACCATGTCCGTGCATTGGATTTCAGCATGACAGTGACGTTCACCAACTTCCTGTTCGATAATGACTTTTGTTCGACATACCGGACCTATCAAGCTGTCTGAACGCGCATAGGCTGGAGCGGTGATGGCTTCACGCATTGCGTCGAGCCGCTTCTCCAAGAACGCGGCCGCCCAGCCGCAACTTGCCCCAAGATCGCGGTGAATAGGCGGTCCTCTCCGCTCGAAGGGGAGGCGGCTCTTCCTGTACCGGTGCCGGTTTCGCTGTGGTCCAGACCTTGCCGGTCACACCATGTATGTGGCTCGTACCGGACCGCGATCGCGTCGGCGATGCGCAGTAGTCTACGAGCCGGATCTTGCGGCGGGCAGCTTCGCGCGCTGATGCTGCCTTGAGCGTAGCTTGCGGATCACCTCGGTGATTGCGGCAATCACCGCATCGGGTCGTTCCAATTGGATGACGTGGCTGGAATCGATGAGTGTGCGGTGGCTGCTGTCGCTCGACCAGCCGGTCTCCTCTGCCTGCATGCGTGCCCAGGCAGCCTGATGACGTTCAAACTGCGCCTTATTCATGCCGGCCGACGCTCGCTGCGCTTGTGTATAGGCGCTCCATGGCTTGCCGTGGGACAATATGGCTAACGGTCGGTCGCCCAGGTTGCGAGCCGCTCCAGCCTGGTGGAGAGTCTCCGGCATCGCGATCGCTTCGTTGAGTGCCGGGCCTAACGACGGCACCTGATATGCATTGATTGCGTCGGCGACACGCTGTGGGAGTTCAGGGAGTTCGGGGGGTGGCAGGAGCAATCTCGGCAAGCCAGTCCAGGCGACATTCGCCAGTACCCTGAAAGCGAGAGGCGCGGGATCGTCCTTTACGCCAGACGCTTCCTCGAGGCGCCGGATCTGATCCGGGTGTGCGGCATCGACCAACACGAGGCCGGCGACCTCGTCACCAAAATGCTTGGTAAAGAGAAGTGTCAAAGGGCCGCCGAGGGAAGCACCGACCATGACGTAGGGACCATGCTCGCGCGCCGTCGTTAGGGCCTTGTTCAAATCGGAGACGATTGCCTCGCCATCGCGAGGGGACGGCCCTGGATCACTCCACATCAGCCCAGCCCGATCATAAGAACACACGCGCGTTTGGCGGGCGATGGAATCCATAACGGGATACCACAGGGCCGATCCGCTTGTATCGGCGCCAGCCTCCAGGATCACGGTTGGGAGTCCGTTTCCACGGCAATCAAGATGGATGCGACGACCGCCGATATCGACCAGCCGGCCAGATGGAGGAAAATCCCGCGCGGCCCCACGACGCGCATGCTGTTCGTAGGACGCGCCTAGGCCGAGAAGAAGCCCCGACAATGCCACGATACCGGCGATGATCCGGCCAATCATTCGTTTCCTCGCCATCGCCGCCTCCTAGTCCTGAAAGATTGAAGGCTGGCGCGCCAGCCTTGCGAGGTGTCGCACTGAACTCGATTGACGAGGTGGTAATTCGCTGTCCGCGATCCGTGGGAACTCCGGTGCGTGCGTCGTTCTGGCAACCGTCGCGGCGATGCCCATAAGGCCCCGACCCGGCGCGTAAGGACCGTCTTTGTCGGGTCCGGGCTACTGGGATCGGCGATCGGAGACTAATGACATCTTGTGACGGTGACTGACATCTCGGTTTCTAGTTTGCGTTCCTTGGTCCGGGCAGGGCAGATGAAGGCGGATTGGAGGTCCGGCGGAAGCCAGCGATGATTGATTTTGATGTGTTCCGGCTGGATCCGGCTATCTTGCATATATTCCGTGACGGACATCGGCTCGATGCGCCGCCTCAGGTGGTGGAAGTCCTTGCCTATCTCATAAGTCATGCCGATCGGACCGTTACGCGCCAGGAGCTGCTGGAGCGCTTCTGGGCACGCTCCGGGACGGGCGGTGATGCCGCCCTGAACACCTGCATCCGTCGCATCCGCACGCTGCTTGAGGACGACAGCGAGACGCCTCGTTTCATCCAGACGCGCCCTCGTATTGGCTATCGCTTCATCGGTTCGCTTGCGACGGAGGAAGAGGAGGAGGCCGCGGCAGTAGCAGTAGCGGAGACGGAGGTGCCGCGCATACGTCGCCGTCTGATACTGGCGGGAGGGGCGTTTGCGGCTCTCGCGATCGGCGGCGTCGGAACGCACGGCATGTTCTTCCGACCGCACCATCGCCTCGCCATTGGCCCAGCGAATGGTCTTTGCGAGTATACGCTATTTCCGAAGTTCAATGCTGGCCTTCGCGAGAGCTTCGTGGCGGAGGTTAGTCGGCGCCTTCCGGAGAATTGTGAGATGGTCGCCTCCAATGCCAAAGTCGATCTGCGGGTAAAGACGAGCGTCCGGCAGACGCCGCAGCGGACGGTGGTGACCGTTTCGCTGGTGCATGAGGACGATGGCCGAAACCTGTGGACAGGCGAATATGCTGACGCCACCGACACCGACGATTATGTTCCGTTGCAGCGTTCTCTTGCCCGGCGGATGGCAAGTGGGCTGGCGGAAGCGCTGAGGACGCGGACATGATTTCGCTTTCTCAGGATCGTATGAGTTCCCAGCCTGGGACCCGTCCATCGTGGCAATTAGCAAGCGAGCGACTGGGTCTCGCGGAGCGGATTGCAGCAGTTCGAAAACTGGTGAGCTGTGCCGTCAGCTAGTATCTACGATGGGCCGCTCTTGGCATGAGCTGCCGGACGGGATTTCGCCCTCATAGCCGCGGTCTGGCAGCCCGGCAGAGCGACCCGAAACCCGCCGTTCGCTAAGCCGCGGGCTGCGACCTGGTGAAGATCAAGATCGGCGATCTGGTATCCGGAGCCGACATCAGAACCAGAGCGATCGTCATCCAGCAGAAGACCGGAAAGCCCGTTCAATTCGAGCCGACAGCTGATGTCAGAGTCAGCTTGCTGGCTTGGCTCGAGCGTCGCGGCGGCACGATCCACGACTATGCTTTTCCAAGCCGCGTCGATCGTGCCGGTCACCTCAGTACGCGCCAATATGCTCGACTTGTAGACGAGTGGGTCGATGCAGTCGGACTTCGCCGGGCCAAGTATGGCACGCACTCGCTCAGGCGCACAAAGGCATCGATGATCTACAAGGCCACCGGCAATCTTCGCGCGATCCAGATCCTGTTAGGCCACACGAAGATTGAGAACACCGTCCGATATCTCGGCGTCGACATTGAAGATGCTCTAACCCTTGCTGAGCGAACCGAGATCCGACGCTAGAGCCTAAGATGGGCCGCTCCAATTCAGGGCGGCTAAGCGCCCGCTTGTCAGTCGCTCAGGCTAGCGGTCGGCGATCCTGAAAGCCGCCATTCGTCCAAGCTGCCGGTAGAGGCAGCGATTGCATGGAGTGTAGGTCCTCTGGTCGTACCCGCCACCATTACCGGACATGACCCGCGCCCATAGCTTGAAATCGCGAATTCGGTCCTTGCCGCCCGATTACCGACACGGCACATATCCGGCAACGCAAGCGAGAGGTAAGCCTGTTTCCGCCCCGTCATCCGGTCTCACCCAGGTCTATGCGGACATTCACGGAGAGTTGCTGCGATTCCTGACTGCCCGCCTCGGTGACGTGGCGGCTGCGGAGGACGTGCTCCAGGATTTGTGGCTGCGGATTCATGCCGCCGACACCGGCCCCGTGGCCAATGGCCGGGCCTATCTCTATCGCGCGGCGCAGAACCTGGCCCTCGACGTTGTTCGAGCACGGCACCGCGGTTCGGCGCGCGACGCGCAATGGGCGGCGGCGCACAGCGGCGCTGGCGCCGAGCCTGTCGATCTCGCTCCCAATGCGGAGGCGGCCATGGTGGCACGCGAGGAGGCTGCTGCGCTCGCTTCGGCGATCGCCGCGCTTCCCGAAGCCGCGGGCCGGGTTTTCCGGCTTCATAAGCTGGAGGGATTGTCGCACGCGGATATCGCTGCGCGGCTTGGGATCAGCCGTAGCGGGGTGGAAAAGCATATCGCCGTCGCGATGGCTCATTTGCGTCGCGCGATGAAGGACTGAGGTATGCGGGACCGGCGGCGTCTGAACAGGATAGCGAGGCGGCATGATCGTAAGGTCGCGCCGATGGCAACGACATGAGCGCAGAAATCGACGAGAAGGCCGCGCTCTGGCATCTGGCGCAGGCGGAAGACGATATGGACTGGGCGGCCTTCGCCGAATGGCTGGAGGCTGATCCGCGCCATCGCGAAGCCTATGACGCGATCGCGATGCTCGATGCGCGGATTGATGCGGCGCGGCCCGCCTTGTCCGAGCTGCTGCCCGAACAAGCGGAGTCGGTCCCACGCCGTGCCCCGCGCACGATCCTCTGGGGAACGATCGCTGCGATGCTGATCGCCGTGATCGCCGTCGGCCTTCGTCCCTGGGTGTCCGAGCGGGCCGCGGAAACCATTGCCTATCGCGCGCCTGCGGGCCAGTCGCGCGAAGTGCGGCTCTCCAACGGCGCCGTTGCCACACTGGCGCCCGGCAGCACCCTGCGCGTCCCCGATTCCGGCGAGGCGCCAATGATGCTCGACGGCACCGCTTTCTTCGATGTCCGGCACAAGGACGGACAACCGCTTGTCGTGCGCGCCGGCGGATATGAAATCCGCGACGTGGGCACCCGGTTCGAGGTCTCGACCGGCGGCGCCATGGTGCGGATCGCGGTGACCGAGGGACTGGTTGCAGTTCGCTCGCCCAATATTGCCGGAGAGGTGGAGGTGAGTGCCGGAAAGGCGCTGCTCCTGACCGGACCGGATGGCGCGGCGGAAATGCGGCCGGTAAGCGAGCAAACCGTCGGCGCGTGGCGACGGGGTTCGCTGGTCTATGATGAGGTTCCGTTGGCCATGGTCGCTGCGGACATTTCACGCTCGACCGGTCGGCCGGTGACAGTCGATCCGGCGGTTGCGCGTCGTCGCTTTTCCGGCGTGATCGCGCTCGGTGAACGCACCACAATGGTCACCTCGCTCGGCGAACTGACCGGCCTGCAAACACGGACGGACGGCGATGCGATACGTCTTGGCGATCGCGCTGGCCGCTAGCGCCGCGCTCTGCAACGATCCAGCTCAGGCGCGTGACGCCCGGTATCGGATCGATATCCGCGCGACCGATCTCGCCAATGCGCTGGCGATGCTCTCGACGCAGACCGGGATGTCGTTCGCTTCCGATGGCCCGATGCCACGCGGTTCGGTGCGCGCGATGCGCGGAACGATGACGATCGAGGATGCGCTCGACCGGATGCTGCACCCCTTCGATCTCGGGGCGGTGCGCGTTGGCAATCGCGCATATCGCATCGTGCGGCGCATATCGGTTAGGGAGAAGCCAACGGCTGCGGCTGACCTGCCCGCCGAAGACATCATCGTTACCGGGCGGAAGCAATCGGAGATATTGTCGGGTGTGGCCGCTCCTCTCAGCGTCTATGTCCCTCACAATGGAAGCCCACCCGGCGTCGCCACCGCGACCCGCGACGTCGCGCGCGAAACCGTGGGATTCGTGCTTGCCAACAATGGCCCCGGTCGCGACCGGCTATTCATTCGTGGCGTTGCCGACAGCCTGCTCAACGGGTTCAGCCAGGCGACGGTCAGCGTTCAGCTCGACGACGCGCGGGTGACGTTCGATGCGCCCGAACCCGGGCTTAGGCTGGTCGATATCGCGCGCGTCGAAGTGCTGAAGGGACCGCAGGGGCCGCTCTACGGTACCGGTGCACTCGGCGGTGTTTACCGCATCGTCACCAACCGGCCGGTGCTCGGGCGATTCGAGGCGCGGGCTGGTCTCGGATTGTCGTCGAACTCGGGCAGCTTGGGCGCGCAGGCGGAAGGGGTGGTCAACCTCCCACTGATCCGGGATCGCGCGGCGATCCGGATCGTCGGCTATACGGCCGCGGACCCGGGATGGATCGAGGATGCCAAGTTCGGTCGCGGCTTGAACCGGTCCACGACGCGGGGTGCTCGCGCTACGCTGCGCGTCGTGCCGTTCGATGGCTGGACCGTGGACCTGACCGGGGCGATCCAGTCGCTCCACGCGCGGGACAGTCAGCATGTCTTTGGCGCCGATGCGGGATTGACGCGTGACCTGCCGATCCGCGAGCCCCGCTTCGGCAAAGTCGTGATCGCCCAGAACACCATCGCCGGATCGATCGGTTCGCTGCGGCTGACGGTCGCGACCGGGCTGACGACACAGGAGCAGGGCGATCTCCACGATACCACCGCGGCGGCGCCCACATTCCTTCGGCCATCCTATTATGACTACCGGGATTACCTCGTCCTTACCCAGGAAGTTCGTATCGGTTCGGCATTGGGCAGTCGGTTCGCCTGGGTTGCAGGTGGCTCGTTCATGCTGGCACGGACGAAAACCTATGGTCCGCTCTTGTCGGGCAATGGACCCAGCCCGGGTACGCTGTCGGCGCATCGGCGGATCATCGAGGCCGCGATTTTCGCCGATGCGTCGTTTCCGCTTCTTCCCAGGGTCAGACTGGGCATGGGCCTCCGCGGATTCCGGACCGATACCCGGGATGATCGGTTCGAGCCCGGATATCTGGAGGCCCAGGCCAAGACGTCGCTCAGCGCCACCCCCAGCGCCTCACTGTCGTACGAGATCGCTCCGGATCAGTTGATCTATGCGCGCTTCGGAACCGCCTTTCGGCCCGGCGGTCTCGACGCCGGTAACGCGATTACTCGACGCTACCTTGCCGATGAGGTGCGCAGTATCGATCTTGGTGGTCGCATCCGGCTGGATCGTGCGCGACTGAGCATCGAGGGCAGCCTATTCGGGACGACCTGGAACAACCTTCAGTCTGACTATCTGCAGGACGGTGGTCTGATCGCAACGCGCAACGCCGGACGTGCGCGGACCTTGGGTACTGAGCTGTCGGCCGACTGGCGCTTGGCCGACGGATGGCGGGTGCAAGCGGGGGCGATCTGGCAACGCCCGCGCCTCACCCACGGTCCGGACGGCGCGGCATTGGTGCCGAACTCGCGCCTGCCCGTGCTGCCGGATGTATCGGCGCGGTTCGCTATCGCGCGCGAGACAGATCTCGGCGAGTGGCGGGTCACCCCGGTCATTTCGGCCAATCTTGTCGGCGCGACGCATCTCAGTCTTGATGCGGATCTCAATCGACGAGTGCCAGCTTATGCCATCGGCCGATTTGCTGTTTCGGCCGAGCACGACCGGCTGACATTCCGCGCCGAAATCGACAACCTGTTCGATGCGGCGGCTGACACCGCCTCCCTTGGCAACCCCCTTTCGGCGCGAACGACCCGACAATACACGCCCCTCCGTCCGCGCACCGTCTCCCTGGCGATTTCGCGCCGCTTCTAAAAAGATCATCGAGACGACTGCGGTTTTGGTCTGCGGGCGCGTCATTGCGCCGATGAAACGCGAGAATCAGGCGGCCTTGCCCGCCATGCACCAAGCACGACCTGTCACATCCCTGAAGGAGAAACCGATGCGATTATTTACCGCAGCGTTGATGCTGTCCGTCTTCAGTGCTGCCCCTGTCCTGGCGCAGGACGAATCCGACACCGCCTTCACGGGGCCGAGCGTGACCCTGATCGGCGGTATCGAAGCCGCCCAATGGTATGGCGATGCCAAGGCCACCGGGATCTATGGTGGTCAACTCGGCTATGACTGGCAGTCGAACGGGGTCGTCTTCGGCATCGAGGGCGAAGCGAGCGGTGGAACCGGCAAGAACTGCACCATCATCTTCCATGTTGGTGGCGCCGCCGATCAGTCCTGCGTCAAGCCGGGCCGGGACCTCTACGCCGGCGGCCGCATCGGCGCGGTTCTTGGGGAAACGGCGCTGGTCTATGCCAAGGCCGGCTACAGCAATGTGCATGAGACCTTCGAACTTCGGGATCGTGTGTCGGGATCGCTCCGATCCTCAGCGAGCGGGACGATCGGCGGATACCGCGTCGGAATCGGCATCGAGAAGCGGCTGGGCCAGACCTTCCTGCTGAAGAGCGAGTACCGCTACTCGAACTATGAAGGGGACTATAGCCGCCATCAGGCGGTGATCGGTTTGGGCTTACGTTTCTGAGCAGGTTGGTGCCGCGGGATCACCTCCGCGGCACGATCCTCAAGGTTGCAATCAGTTGGCGCGCCACATTTGAAACGATTCGCCTATCGACTGCACTCGTTCAAGGGCATCCCGGCAGCTTTGCGCCCTCAATCACGGCCATTCGGGTGAGTGTGGGGATTGGCCGAAAGCTGTCGCCTCCTCGGTGATCGCCGTGTCAGCAACCGGCCAGGTTTGGAAGCAAGTACAGTGAGAATGCCCGTTGCTAAAAGGTCGATATGTCGTCGAGGGTAAAACGACGCGCAGAGATCGTTTGGGTGATCGTCACCACGGCGCTTCCGTCCGGGTTAACCGGGCCGAGAGCATAGAGCGCCGGAACTGGCTCTTCGAATTTCGTTTCGATGGTCGCGAGGCCGGAAAACATCGCAAAGGATGTCCGGTCGTCAGGCCCGCCGACGAGCCTGTATCCTACGATCTCGGAAGAATGCTCATCCGAAGAAACCGAGAGCGAGAAGATGAGGCTGGGCGCCTCGTTCTTGGGCTTTGTCAACTCAGCCCGTAGCACAAGGGGGTAGGAGATCACCGCGGCGGCATCAGTTTCTCGAACCGCGAAGGGCGTGACGGGTGTCGGTTTCCCTAGCTTGTCGATCGTCGGCACGACATAGCCGCGTTCCGACCCAGTCATCGCGCTATCCATCAGGCCATCGCTATTCGTGTCGGCAAAGCAGGGAGTCTCGCGGCGCTCGACGACCTTGCGGCCGATCAGGAGTGCTTCACCGAACGACGTCTTCGGATTGCCGGGATGGGTACGAAGCGGGTCGATGCTGCACCACGCGGTGCCCTGCTTAGTGGTCACTTTGATCAGCGCCGCGTCCGCGGCTAGTGAATGGGAGGCGTACTGGACCGGCGCGCTGGTCAGCACCGCCGCCTCAGGAACCAACCTCTGCTCGAGGATCGGCGTCATCTTGTCACCCACCGTGACTTTCAGCGGTTCGGTCAGGGTAAGAGGCATGATGCGCCAGCTTCCGTTCGATGGTTTGGGGGGCTTTGCCATGGCGGGCGTCGTGGTCGCGGCAGCAATCGCCAAAAATAGTGCGGAGCCTCGCGCATTCCGAAATCTTGTCATCTCGTCGTCCCCCCTCGATTCAAATTGATAGATAGAGTCAAAGTCGGGAAGATCGATCCTGAAATCGCGCCAGGAAGCGGGTTGACCGATGTCGGTCGCTTCCGGTCATGGTCATCCGCCGGTGAGAAGATAGGGAGCTCTCCACACTCGTCGCTCCTTCGCGACGTCATGGCAATCCGCCGCTTCACCCTATGGTGCGTGACGCTAGGTCATGGCCGCCATGATTTCCGAGATCGAAACGAATGCGAAGCAGACCGAGCTGTCCGCCACGCCGTAAGGCAGAAAGATGTCGTCGCCGATCCGGATCGCTCCGCACGTATAGACGACATTCGGGACATAGCCCTCGCGGTCCTCGTCCGCGGCGGACAAGATCGGATTGGGCGTGCGGCCGATGACCTTCGACGGGTCGTCCTTGTCGAGCAGGACCGCGCCGATCGCGTACTTTCGCATCGCGCCGACACCATGCGTCAGGACCAGCCAGCCCTGATCGAGTTCGATCGGTGCGCCGCAATTACCGATCTGGATCAATTCCCAGGGAAAGTGCGGCTCGAGCAGCAATTCGCCATCCTCCCACTCGTCGATCGTGTCGGACCGCAACAGATAGAGGTTCTTGCCGTCCTGGCGGCCGATCATGCAGAACTGGCCGTCGATCTTGCGCGGAAACAGCGCCATGCCCTTGTTGCGTCCCGCCTTGCCCTTGATCGGGGTCAGCGTGAAATCCTCGAAGTCACGCGTCCGTAGCAGCTCGGACTGGATGTCGCGGCCGCTATAGGCCGTGTAGGTTCCGATCCACTCGCTCTTTCCGCTGTCGCGCTCGAACTCGACCAGCCGCAGATCCTCAAGTCCGTTGCGCTGCGCCTCGGTTATCGGGAAGATCACCGTCCCGGAGATCGTGCTGTCCTTCTGGCGATAGACGCACGCCACGTCCTGGGGCAGTTCATCGCGATGCGCACCCAGCATGGCGGCGGTCGCAAAGCTCGGGCGCGGCAACAGCGTCAACTCGCGATCATGCGTGATCACGCCTTCGCGAAACGCGATGGTCGAAATATGCCCCTCCCCGACCGCTCGTAGCGACAGCAGGATGCGGACGTGTCCCTCCCGCAACCCGCTCTGGTCGGGGTGACGCACGACGCTGGGATTCATCAGTGCGGCAGCGGCATAGCTGTATTCGTGGCAAAAATAGGCGCCGATCAGAAGCTGCGTCTCACGCTTGATCGCAATGCCTTCAAGCCCAAGCTTCGGTTCGATTTCGCCGAAGCGATCCGCGAACACTTTCTCGATCTGCCAGTGCCGATCGGCGAAGTCGCGCAGCACAACCGCGAGTTCGGAACGCACCGTTCGCGGATCGAGCGCGACGATCTCGCGTGCAAGCCGCTGTACGCGCTCCAGATCGGGGCCGGACGCCTGCCACGCCAGATGGAAAGGCCGCACGACGACGCGGGTCGGATCCGCATGCAGCCGCAATTCATGCTGGACCAGATGCGCCATGACCCCTCAGCCGGCCTTCTTGATGAATTCGAGCATGGCGTAGGTCGCGTGCTGATAGGCCAGGACGGATTCCGCGCCTTCGTTGAGGTTGAGGCCGCGCGGATTGATGCCGTCCTTGCTGGTTCCGGTCAGCGGATCGCCGACCCTCACGCCGCGATCATTGCGTCCGGCGAACCAGTCATAGGCGCGCTGGGCGTGCGCGAGCCAGACGTCGTCACCGGTCACATCGTAAGCCGCTGATGCGGCATCGATGGCGGCCCATATCTCGAGCGGCTGCTGATCGAACGGGCGCGGCGGTTCATAGGCACGCCCGAAACTGCCCGACCCCACCGGACGATAGCGACCGGAAGTCGAAATCTGTACGTCGTTGATCCAGCGCAGTGCCTCCAGGCCGCAGCTGGTCACGTCGGCACGATCCAGCTGCATACCCGCCCGCAGCATCGCTTCGGGCAAGCGGCAATTGTCATAGGCCAGGACGGGTTCGAACCATCGCCAGTCCGGCCGGGCCGCAGTGCGATAGAGCGCTAGCAACCGGTCAGCGCCTTGCCGCACGATCCGGCCGGCAAGCGCATCGTCGGCATCGGCGGCGAGCAGAAAGTCCGCCCCCAGCATCGCGAACGCGATCGCCCTTGGCGATTGGAAATCCAGCGTGATCGCTGCGCTATCCTCGAACAACTCGCGCGCCCACCTTCGCAGGCCGGGATCATGCGCGTCGCGTGCCGTCGCACCCAGCGCCCAGAGGGTCCGCCCACAGCTATCCTCCGAGCCGACCTCCTCCAGCCAGTCCCGTCCGAACCCCATGAAATTGCGAAACCCGCGCCGGTCCGCGTTCCAGCCATGCTGCACGAACGCGGCGAAGACGGAGGTCAATTGCCCGCATTGAGCAAGCATAGCGTCGGGCAGCCGGTGCATCAGCATCAGCGCGCGGGCATTGTCGTCGATGCAATAGCCGTGCGCCCGGTCGGGAACCCCATGGATACTGTGCTGCAGGATGCCGGTGCCATCGCATATGCGCAAAAGACCTTCGACGCCGATCCGGTCGGGAACTGGCGCTGACTTCGGCACGACCCGGCTTTCTTCGATCAATGCCCGGGTTCGCGCGGCGAAGACCGGCCAGATCGTGTCGCGGCTTCGGGCATAGGCGCGTTTCTGCAAATCGCGCAGCCGATCGGGATCGCCGAGCAGTGTCGTGATCTCGTTCGCGATCGCGCCGCTATCGTTGAACGGCACCAGCACGCCATGGTCGTCGGCGAGCAATTCGACAGCGTGAACATAGGGCGTCGAGATCACGGCCTTGCCCAGCGCCATCGCATAGGCGAGCGTGCCCGAAGTCGATTGCTGCGCGCCCGTATAGGGCGTCACATAGATGTCGGCGGCTTCCAGCAGGTCGAGGAGCTCGTCGGTCTCCATGAACGCATCGATCCAGCGGACATGCGCGTCAACGCCGAGTGAGAACGCGAGTGCCTGGAGTCGCTCACGATAGGCTTCGCCTTCACGCGCAAGAAGATTGGGGTGAGTGGCTCCGGCGATGCAGTAGAGGAAATCGGGGTGCCCCTCGACGATCGCGGGCAATGCCTCGATGACCCCCTCGATCCCCTTGCCCGGCGACAGAAGGCCAAAGGTCAGCGCCACGTCCTTGCCCTGGAACCCGAACCGCGGCTTGAATTGCGCTGTGCGGCCAAACGGACGATCGGGAACGCCGTGCGGAATCACCGCTATCTGTTCGTCGTCGGCTCGATAGATGGTTCGCAGCAGGTCGCGCGAATGCTCGGACATGACGACCAGCCTGATCGCTCGCGCGATCAGGCAATCCATGACGTGGCGTTGAGCTGGGTCGGGATCGGGAAGCACAGTGTGAAGCGTGACGAGGAGGGGCGCGGAGACGCGATCGATCAGTTCGAGGATTCTGTCGCCCGCAAGACCGCCGAACAGGCCGAATTCGTGCTGCAGCCAGACGATGTCGGCGCCGCTCGCCTCGATCTGCCGTGCCGCCTCCACGAAGCTGGCCGCGTCGCCTTCGGTTATGACGCCGCGAACCCCCGGATCGAAGACGGTCGGGGGCCCCGCGGGCGCGATCGCATAGACATCGACCAGGAGATCGGGATCCGCCTTGCGCAGCGACGAACGCATGTCCGCGGTAAAGGTGGCGATGCCGCACCGCCGGGGAGAAAAACCGCCGACAAGCGCCAGGCGAACGGTGGCGGGTGCGTTCGGCTGGAGCGTCGGGTGCGTTTCCCGGCCTTCATGGAACAACGCGCGATCGAGTGTTTCGTACACGGTCAGCTACCTTCGAAAGAGGAACGTGGCGGAAGGTTTCGCCCGAAATTTCCTATTGTTTCGAGATACGTGGCAGACTTCTCATGCCAGAACAGAGAACCATTCCCCGGCATGTTTGTTCCAACGACAATATCGTCCAGCATAAGCCGAAATCGATTGCGCGCCCTGCCGACAGCCATGGAGGGAGGTATCTGGCAATGGCGAGAAGGTCGCGCGAAATCCAAGCCCTGGCTCCTTCAGCGGGAGCACAAGGGTCTCTCAGTCGCCGGCACGCATTGAAGCGGGCGATCTCATGGAAATGGGGTCACGCGCTTCTGAATACAATGAGCATGAATCCGTAAATATCTACGACCGATACGACATTATTCATATGAATCCACATTCGTTGTCACAGTCCCACCCCAGACGAGGTGAGTATCTCCACGTCGTCCATAAAATTGGTTGTTCTCGTTTTTTTGTCGCATTCGATGACGGTTATCGGACGCGCACTAGTAATATAGGCGCCATATACCCACATAATCGCTATCGCTTCGCTTCATTTCGAGCAGGTCGCGACTGAGAGATAAGTGTGCTCCCGCTCTTTCGTGGAGCCCCATATGCCCCTTCCACTCAAAACCAGTACGAGCACGGCGATGGTTGCGCGCGTTCGCCCCCGGGCCGTGCTTTCCCTGTTCTCAGCCGCCGTCGCGATGCCTGGTCTCGACCCGGCCCAAAGCGAGCCCGTGCCATGTCGCGGGCTGTGAACGTCAACGCGACCGTTGCCGAGGTGATCGCCATGGCCGCGAAATGCGGCGCGACGATCAGTGCGATCGAACCGCTGCTGCCGGAAGGCACGCGTGTCGTGTTCATGAACCGCGATGCCGCAACAGTCGTGGAGCAAGCCTTCGGTCGACGCGTGCTGAAAGGCGCCATTGTTCGCGAGCCATGGACGCAACAGCGCATCAACTAGAGCGGGCACATCCTCACAACCAAGGAAGGGTCATCATGCCACCCCTCATCTCTCAGCCTTCTCC
Source organism: Sphingomonas sp. GW821-FHT10C01 (assembly GCF_059415525.1). Lineage (NCBI taxonomy): Bacteria > Pseudomonadati > Pseudomonadota > Alphaproteobacteria > Sphingomonadales > Sphingomonadaceae > Sphingomonas > Sphingomonas sp. GW821-FHT10C01. Next base: position 512,390 of record NZ_JBWKNK010000001.1, read on the forward strand.
ACCTGTTCTCGATGATCCCGCCACACTGATGGAGAGCTACGGGATCGAGTGTATCCCGGTCGACTATTTCCACTGGAACGGGTTTCGCTACGGCAGCCTGAAAGACGCGATCGCCGCCGCACGGCGCGGACGGGCCGGTGCGTGACCTCCTGCATCGTCTGTTCGGAACGCATGTTCCGGATCCCGCACGTAACCATTGGAATCGCGGCTATTTCGCGAGCTGCTGCGTCCATTGCGGTTGCGACATGATACGGCTGCCGGGCCTTCCCTGGCGTGCTCTTTGAAAGGAAATCACATGAACCCGACCCTCGCCATATGCCGCGCGCAGGAAGCACGTCAGCGCGCCCTTGCCGCCGATGCCGCGCTCACGAACGTCAAGGGCGTGGCGATACTTGCGGCCGCCGCATGGGCAAAGGAAGCGATCACCGCCGAACGCCGTGAGCAACGACGCGCACGCAGGGCTCAGGAGATGCTCCACGCTCCATCACTGCGGGAGGATCGCATGTTCAGCGAAAACCCGGATCGGGGTTTCGCGGACGCGGGGGCCTGAAGGCGATGGCGAAGGAAGAACTGATGACCTTCGACGGCATGATCGACGAGATCCTGCCCGACGGCCGCTTTCGCGTCCTGCTGGAAAATGATCATCAGATCATCGCCTATACGGCGGGTCGGATGCGGCGAAACCGTATCCGCTCGGTCGTCGGCGATCGCGTTCAGGTGGAGATGACGCCCTACGACCTCGACAAGGGGCGCATCATCTATCGCGAGCGAACGCCGGGATCAGGGTTCGGTACGCCGCGCGGCGCCCGTCGACGCTAGGCGTTTCCAAGAGCCGCCAGCCTCGGCGAGTGGTCTCGGACATCGACGATCGCAGCTTCGGTGGTGAGTAGCAGGCCGGCCACCGACGCCGCATCCTGAAGCGCGGACCGGACGACCAATGTCGGATCGATCACCCCCGCTTCGATCAGGTTCTCATAGATTTCGGTCTGCGCGTTGAATCCCATGTCATGGTCGTTGCCATCGAGCAGGCGCGCGGCAACGACGCCGCCGTCGTACCCGGCATTCTCGGCGATCTGACGCAGCGGAGCCGACAAGGCCTTGCGGACGATATCGATGCCGCGGGTTTGATCCTCATTGGCGCCGTGCACGCCATCCAGCGCGTGAGATGCATAGAGCAGCGCGGTGCCGCCACCGGAGACGATCCCCTCCTCGACCGCGGCGCGCGTCGCATGCAGCGCGTCATCGATCCGGTCCTTGCGTTCGCGCATCTCGACCTCTGTCGAAGCGCCGACGCGAATGATCGCGACGCCGCCGGAGAGCCTGGACAGCCGCTCCTGCAGCTTCTCCTGGTCATATTCACTCGAACTTAGGTCGATCTGCTGCTTGATGGCGCCGACCCGGCCGGCGATCGCCGCGGCATCACCCGCGCCATCGATGATCGTGGTGTCGTTGCGATCGATCGTCACGCGCCGGGCGGTACCAAGTTCTTCGAGCGCGATATGCTCCAATTTGGTGCCGAGGTCGGGGGATATGACGATTCCGCCGGTCAGGATGGCGATGTCCTCGAGCATCGCCTTGCGGCGGTCGCCGAAGCCGGGCGCCTTGACGGCCGCGACATTGAGCCCGCCGCGCAACTTGTTGACGACCAGCGTGGCCAGTGCTTCGCCATCGATGTCCTCGGCGATGATCAGCAATGGCCGACCCGACTGGGCGACGGCCTCCAGCATCGGTAGCAGCGGATGAAGGTTGGACAGCTTCTTCTCGTGGAGCAGGATATACGGGTCGTCGAGCGCGACCGTCATCTTCCGCGTATCGGTGATGAAATAGGGGCTGAGATAGCCTTGATCGAACTGCATGCCCTCAACGATCTCAAGCTCGAACTCGGTGCCGCGGGCGTCCTCGATCGAGATGATGCCTTCCTTGCCGACCTTGTCCATCGCGGCCGCAATCATCCGGCCAATCTCGACATCGCCGTTGGCGGAGACGGTGCCGACCTGAGCGATTTCGTCGGTCCCGGACACGGCCCGTGAGCGTGCCATCAGGCCAGCTACCACTCGTGCGACCCCGAGATCGATGCCGCGCTTGAGGTCGATCGGACTCGCGCCGGCGGCCACCGATTTCATGCCTTCATGTGCGATCGCCTGTGCCAGCACGGTCGCCGTGGTCGTGCCGTCACCGGCATGGTCCTGGGTTCGTGAAGCCACCGCGAGCAGAAGTTGCGCGCCCAGATTTTCGAACTTGTCGCTGAACTGCATCTCCTTGGCGACGGTAACGCCGTCCTTGGTGATGTGCGGAGCACCATAGCCGCGGTCGATCAGGACGTTGCGGCCCTTCGGTCCCAGCGTCACCCGTACCGCGTCGGCGAGCCTGTCGACGCCGCGCATGATGCGTTCGCGCGCGTCACGCGCAAACCTGATGTCTCTTGCTGTCATGAGAATGAGCCGTTCGGGTCGCTGGGCCGCGACGAACACGTCGCTTTCACAACCGGAAGCCAGCGCCGCCTATGCGAATGGGCATGCCGGAACGGCATGCCAGTGCTTGGCATGTGGGCGCTGCCCCGCCCGCCCGCAAGTGCCGCCGGCTATCGCGCGTCGGCTGTAACCGCCGCGTCGAGCTCGTCGCCATCCACCGTGCACATGCGCATCCCGGACGCCGTCGGAACGAACAACAAAGTCGCCACGCGCCGGAACGCATTGTGACCGTGTCCCTCCAGAACCTCCTCGTCGGTCTCGACGTCGTAGCGCCCAGGCGGGAGCTCTTCGCCGATGCCCTTGAGCCGGAACGGCAATCCGAATGTGACCGTTGTGCGTGTCGTTCGGATCGTCATCGCTACTCTCCCGGACGGCTGGCTGTCGCGACTGATCATAGCACGGGTGGTCAATTGCCGCGAATGGGCCTATGCTCGGTGGATCGTCGCACCACACGCTTCGCAAGCGCGCGACGCCCGAGAGAAACGGATTTGCTCCCGCTTGCCGAAGGGAGAAATCGCGTGACGAACAACTTCGCACATCATGGATTCGATGAACCGCGGCGCAGCGCAGCGGAGGTGCCGGAAGATGTCGCCGGTGGACTCACAACGCTTATGGAACCCGTTGCCCCGAAACCCCGCCAAGCCTTGGCGAGAGAAGCCTATTTCGAGATCTATCGGACGGATCGCGTGAACCTCACCTCGATCCTCTTTTCAGGCGGGGACTGGCGCTGGCGTTTCTGTGCATCGGACGGCAAGCCGGTCGCCAGTGGCGCCGGCTATGTCACGGAGCGAGCGTGCATGAACGCCGTGGCGGCGCTTCGAGCTGGCGCCGGCTCGGCGAAAATCCGAGACAAGGGCTGTCACTGAACACGATTCGCGCTGGTGCGAATGAGAGCGGGATAGAAGATCGGGTCGAACGCATCGTCATGCGAAGGACATGATGCTGTTGCCGTATCGCGTGATACTCGTCCCACGCGGCAGCCAGAGCCTCATATTGCGGGCCGCGTCGTTGGACCGCAGCTCGGCGGCATCCCGCCCGAATATCGCGCCGCCGCGATCCGCGGCCAGAGGAGGTTCACCATGGAACCACAATTAATCGCCGCCTATCTGCTCATGCTTCTGATCGCGATCTTCGTCGCAACCGTCATCGGCTATCTATATTGTCATTCATACCCCCGTGGCTATGCGCGGCATGTGCGACGTGAGGCGCGCGTTCGCTCCCGCCAAGCCGCCGAACACAAGCATGTGCCACCCGATTGAGCCGGCCCGCCCGTAACGCCCAACGCTCAATCATGGGACTCGTTGAGACGGTGATGAAATCCTCGTTTCTTCGCCTGGCGGCGGCATGGACAACGGTCGCTGCCGTGTACGCTGGCGATCCCGTCCGGCTCGTCGGCGTGCATCCCGTAATCACAGCCCTTCTCTTCATCTGGCTCTTGGGCGCGATCCTGTGGGCGGCGTTCGGCGTGGTTCACGAAGCCGAGGAGGTGGCGGAGCGGCTCGGCGAACCGCTTGGAACGCTGGTTCTGACCCTTTCAATCGTCATCATCGAGGTCGCGCTGATCGCGGCGGTGATGCTGAGCGCGCAGCATGTACCAACACTCGGCCGCGACACGATGTTCGCCGTGCTGATGATCGTCCTCAACGGCGTCGTCGGCCTTTGCCTGCTTGTCGGCGGGCTGCGGTTCCATCAGCAAGCCTATAATCTGCAGGGCGCGAGCGCTTATCTCGCCGTCATCATTCCGCTCAGCGTGATCGCGCTGGTGCTGCCCAACTTCACGATATCGAGCACCGTGGGAGCGCTTTCGCTGCCACAGGCCTTGAGCTTCTCCGCCTTCACGATCGCACTCTATGGCGGTTTCCTCTGGCTCCAGACGGGCAGGCATCGCGGGTTCTTCCTGCCAGCCAGCGGAAACGCGCAAGACGCAATAGCCACGCCGCTGCCGCGACAGGAACGTGCTCCGGGCACGACCAGGCTGCGGATCGCCATACTGGTGATCAACATCCTGCCGATCGTGCTGCTTTCCAAGCATCTTGCAAAGCTGCTCGACCATGGCATCGCTGTCCTCGGCGCCCCGCCCGCGCTGGGCGGCATTCTGATCGCTCTGATCGTCTTCACGCCCGAAGGCATCTCCGCACTGAAGGCGGTTGCGGCCAATCAACTGACGCGCGCGATCAACCTGTGCCTAGGCGCGGCCACTTCCACCCTTGGCCTGACGGTGCCTGTGGTTCTTTTCATCGGTCTGGCCACCGGCCAACCCGTGATCCTGGGCGTGTCGCCCGCGAACATGGTGCTTCTTGCCGTGACTCTCATGCTCAATACACTCACCTTCTCCGGGACACGTACGACGATGCTGGAGGGCGCGGTGCATCTGTCCTTGTTCTTCGTATTCCTCGTTCTGATCCTTAGTCCGTGAAGTTCAAATTTCCGACACCACCGATTGTGCAAGCGCGCCGTAGAACTGACCAACACATTCAAAGTCGCTCGCGCTAAGCACAATCGGAACGCCGAGGGACACGCGGGTGAGTGGAGAACCGGGGCCGCCTGTCCACCCCAAAGTCATCAACCGAGGATCGTCGCGATCCTGGTGCCTTGCGATCCCGCTACAATGGAAAAGCGAGCTGCGGGATCTTCCAAGCGCAATAAGGCGTCTATACTCGTCACGCGCGCCAGCGGACTCCTGTCGAAACCCGCGAAGCTTGTTCGCAGTGTTCCATTGATTCGACGTGTCGCACTCGTTGCGCTCGCGAACCGCCGCATCGACCAGCAGGTTGAGGAACCTGTCCAGCTCGCGCAGGCCGTTACCGATGACCTTTGAACGAAGGTCATGCGTTATCTGCGGCCGTTGCCGGAGCGCGCGCGGCCATTGGGCAAACGCTTCAGCGCCGCGACGAAGGGTGTTCTGTGCCCGGCAGATATCGTGGGTCATACCGTCCTTCGAGAACCTCGTGCCAGCTGGCTGCCCATTCATTCGCCCGGGCGGGTGGAGTTTGCCGACCGACGGATTGGTCCGGTGGGTGGAGCGACAGGTCAGCTGCCGACGCTCGATGCAATGGCGAGTTCGACCGCTTCACAGCCATCGGCGCTCGCGACCGCCAGGTCCAATGGGCGACCATCGAGGCTGGTGTGGTAGGCGTTGAGAAACGCGATTGCGGCATCGGCACCAAGAAGATTCCAGGCGAGCAACGTGACACGGCTCTGCCGCTCGACAGCATCGGGGGAGAGAGGCTTCGTCCTGGTCGCGAACATCCTGCGTCTAGGCGCTGCTGGCGCTCGCAGCGGATCGTCCTTATGCGCTTCGCTCAACGCCGGTGTCCCTTGCGCACATGAGTACCCGAGTTTGCCACCCTACTCGCGGTAGAAAAGTCGGCCATAATCCGGTGCTCATTCTCGAGCAGAACGCGAAAGCGCCCATCCGGAAGAATTTCCTCGATCAGCCCATCAAGAGTGATCAGGTCCTCCTTGCTCAAGCTGTCAGGCCGCCTGGAGCGGCGTCGAGACCGCCCCAAGTCGATCCTGGAGTTCGCGAATGCGGGTAGCGTAGGCATATGCCAGCCCGCGATGTGCGTGCCGCACTTCACGAGAATCGGCCTCATCGGCCCGCATCAGGGAGATCTGATGGCGCGAAAGGAGATAGTTGAGATCCATGACATGCTCCCGCCGGATGTAAGCGGGAGCGCAATTGTCTCTCAGCCGCTAGCGCCTACAAAGCCGCCTGCCAGCGATGAGCGGAATATAGGTACGCCGCAGCTCGTATTTAACCCCGGTCGAGAGAAACATATCGCTGGGTCTCCAAGCGGGCCCATGGTAGTTGCTGGATACGGTCAACATGCCCTGCGCTACGCTGATCGCCGTGAATCCACACGGATGTCACGGTCGAACGGCAGGAAAGCGCGCGTGATTTAACCTTCTCTGAAGTCCTGCAAGACGGCGCGTGTTTTGCAGATTCAGCCTGATTGGGCAGCTCGCACGCGTGTGCGGGATTCCTCACCGGATCGCATCATCTGCACTTGCAAATATCCGACCTTCCTTGAACTCAGCTGGAGAACCGCAATTCCCACTCGCCTAGCAGAAGCCGCCATCGAGCCCGTCGGCGCCGATTATCTCATTCGCCTTGCGTCGCAAGACGGCGTGTCATTCGAATTGCTCGCCACATTCGACCAGCTCGATCAACTGGCCGAGGAGATCGACCGACGGCTTGATGCGGATGAACAGGGACACGGCTAGCGGTGGCCGCAATCGTGAGGCTCGCAGATCGCTAGCCGCTCTAAGGCCGCATCTCTGGCATCAAGCAGCATAAATGACCGATCCGAGTATCCGTAGGAGCAGTTAGGTCGGTGAACCCGTTTCGAGGAGAGGTAAATCGCTTTCCTCAACTCGTGCCGTAGTCACAAACTCGCTCCACGCCGTAAGGAGTTGGCGTCGCATAGGGCATTGCCTTGAAGTTTCCGCCCTTGGGCTGCGTCGGCAGCCCGAGTGAAATGGTCTTGCTTGGAGCCTCGGTCGATCGCCAACCCCTGGAATGGCTGAAGTTCAACACCTGTCCCAGGCGAACCCGCACCTTGCGAGCTAGTCCGGGCTTGGCGGTCCAGATGGGCGCAAGCACATCGAGGATATGTGCCGTATCAATCTCATCGACCCTTGGATTGGCCAGCTTGGGAGACGAACTGGCGCGGGAAGTCGAGCGGCATGTCCGTCTGACGCGAGTTGGTCGCGTACACGCCATTGATGAAGAGGATTTCACCCGTCTTGACGGACACACCGGCGGCCAGGCCGTCGATGTTGATCGTCTGCGTGTGGGTGTCCTTGACGGCGCTATAGTTCACGATCTGGTTCGCGCGGTTGATCAGAGCGCCGGTCGATGCACGCGTGCCCGTCATCTGGGCGATGACGTTCTGCGACATGTACGGTTGAGGTAATCTAAGAGCGGTTACGCGAGGGTTGGCCGATCGTTCAGCCCGATCAAAGGCCATCCTGAAAACCGCTGTTCATTCAGGTAAGCAGGCGGTGACGATCACGAACAGATCAATTGCGTCAGTTGCCGTGTCAAATTGCACTCTTTCGCTGAAACCCGAGCGGTAAGGGGAATTGAATCTGGTTGCTTTGCAGGGGATGATTTTAGCGTCAACATGTCGCCATGTTTGCGGTGATGAACGCGGCTTCGGCCTTTTTGCGTACGCGCTGGCTAGCCGGCAGACTGAAGACCCCCGAGGATGTCCGCAGGTGGCAGGATCGACGGATCGCCAGGTGGCTGAAGGTCGATCTGCCGCAAGCCCGCGCGTTCGTCGGTACGACGGTCGCGCAGCTGGAGGCGCTGCCACCGATCGATAAGGCAATCCTAATAGCCAATTTCGCCGCCTATAACCGGCCCGGCATAACCACGGCGGAGGTGCGCGCAGCCATCGATGCGGGGGAGGATCGCGTGCGCGGTTATCCCGTCGGGCAGAGTACCGGGACCAGCGGCAATCGCGGTTATTATGTGATCAGCGATGTTGAGCGTTTCGTCTGGTTGGGCACGATCCTCGCCAAGGCCCTGCCGGATGTCCTGTGGCGTCGGCACCGTGTTGCACTTGCCTTGCCGGGCTTCTCGACTCTCTATCGCTCGGCCGAGCGCGGGGGGCGGATCAGATTGCGCTTCTTCGATCTTGGGCTTGGCGTCGAGGCTTGGGCCGATGACCTGGTCGCGTTCGCGCCGGACACCATCGTGGCTCCGCCGAAGGTGCTGCGACGGCTGGCCGAAAGCGGCCGGCTAACTGCACGCAATCTGTTCAGCGGAGCCGAAGTGCTCGATCCGCTGGATCGCACGGTGATCGAGGCGGCGTCTGGCGCCCGCGTGCGCGAAATCTACATGGCGACGGAGGGGTTGTTCGGGGTCGCCTGCCCACACGGCACGCTGCATCTCGCCGAAGATGCGGTGAAGTTCGAGTGGCTGCCGGCGGGCGATAGCGGTTTGGTGACCCCTATAGTCACCGACTTCACGCGCCGCACCCAGATCATGGCACGCTACCGGATGAACGATCTGCTGGCGCTCTCGGACGAAGACTGTCCCTGCGGGTCGCCGCTGCGGTCGGTGGCGCGTATCGAAGGGCGGCAGGACGACGTGTTCGAACTGCGCGACACCGATGGCCAGTGGCGCATGATCACGCCGGACGTGCTGCGCAACGCGGTGGTCGATGCCGACCGCGCGATCACCGACTTTCGCATCGTGCAGACCGCGGAGGATCGCGTGGTGGTGTCGCTCGACCGAGCATTGCCCCTAGGTAGCGACGCGTGTGTGATCACCGCACTGGAAGGGCTGTTCGATCGCGCTGGCGTCGTTCGGCCCGCCATCACCGTTTCGCGCGGGCTGAACATCGACTTCGACCACAAGCTGCGCCGAGTTCGCCGGGAATGGTCTCAGAGGTAGAGTGTCGTCACGCGCCGCTCGGTCGCCTGCGGCCTGCCATTCGCCAGCCGCCACACGGTCGGTCCGATCAGGTCGGCCGGGCCGATCGCGAAATCGACCGCCCCCCAATCCTTCAGCGCTTCGACTTGATCGGCAAGCACGCGCTGGTCCTGACGTAGCAGCGGGAGATTGAATGCCTTGAGCACCCAGCGCTTGAGCCAGGCCGGCGCAAGGCCCTTGCGGGTGGAGAACAGGGCATAGGGGCGGACGAGGTCCTTGTCCTCCGGCACGAAGATCGCGGTCAGCGAGACGCTCAGACCGCGCTCGGTCCGGAATTCGAGCTGGCCGATCGTCGGCGGGAAATAGCGTCCGATCGATACCGTCCGCTTGCCCTCGAGCAGGCGCGGCATGAATCCGTCGGCGCGGGCATTTTCATGATAGACGGCTTCGGCACCGTCCGGGCCGAGCGATACCTCGACCCGCATTGCCCGACGCTTTCCGGTGCCGCGCAGGAACCAGGGATGGACATAATGCGGGTGCGAAGCGTCGAGCATGTTCTCTAGCCCGTCGAGCAACCGCATCCGGCTCGGTGCCACCAGCCAGCGAAAATGATCGAGCGTCGTGTCGTCGAGTAGCGCGGGCAAGTTGGGGAAGGGCGGCGCCATCTCCGCCAGACAGGTCCAGACAAGCCCCGCCCGCACCTCGACCGGGAGTACGCGCACCGCGACGGCGGGCACGTCATCTGATCCCGGGACCTCGACGCAGCGGCCATCCGCGCCGAAGCGCCAGCCATGATAGGGACAGGCAATCGTATCTTCGCGTACATAACCGTCCGACAGCTTGAGCGCGCGATGCGGGCAGCGGTCGAGCATCGCGACTGGCTTGCCCCCGCTCTTGAACAGCACGATCGGCGTTCCCATCAGCCGCCGCGCGATCGGCTTGTCGCGCAACTCGTCCAGCGCCGCCATCGGGTGCCAGCCTTGCCGGATCGCGATTGGCCACGCCTCGCTCATAATCCTTGCCTCTTCATCATCGGAACCGCCAGATGGTCGAGGACGGTTTGCATGAACCCCAGCACGACACGCCTTCGCCAAGGCAGATGCCGGGCAGCTACCGCCGTATATTCGATTACGCCGGTCGCGCCGCGATTGCGCTTGAACTGCGCCGCGCCGGCCGAGCCGTTGACCCGCAATTCCCGTGCCGCCGCCATGGTGGTGAACAGCAGCGTGGCGATCCGGTACAGGCCCTCGGCCGGCGGTCGTGTAGTATCGTAGCCCACGACAGGCGGAGTCAGGACGTCACCTCGGATCAGCACGCCAGCCACGGCCAGCAGATTACCCTCCGCATCGCGAGCGCCGCGATAACGCAGCGTACCAGCGCGCCAGGTCATCAGCACATAGGCGGGCGAGAATACCGGGTTGAGGGGCGAGTATTTACCAACATAGAGTAGATGATAGAGTTCGGCGATCCGCTCCGCGTCGGCCTCGCTCATCACCGAGAATTCGTCGATCGTCAGGCCGCTGCGGCGGAGGAGCCTGAGGTCGTGGTGCGTGTTACGCCGTGGCCGCCAATCCTGCTCCAGATTGCCGGTTACCCAGATCTGACGGCTCCCCAGCAACCGCCAGCCATCGCGCTTGGTCGCCTCGAATAGTGCCGGCGACGACCAGGGGTCGACCGAGCGGATCGCGATGGCGTGGCCTGGAAAGCGCTCAGCCAGGAACATCCGGATTGTTGTGAGATCCTCTCCCGACCAGTCGCCGTGCAGATTGGTGGACAACAGCCAGTTGTCGACATGGACGACGCGATTGACCTCACCCCAGCGCAGCAGGTGGTCGGCGGCCGCGATCAACATGCGCAACACCGGCCGCAGCCAGCCGGTATCGACGATATCGAGCTCCGCGCGTGCATAGAGGACATAGGCACTGTGCGGCAGGCAGACGTAGCTGCCGCCATATTCGCGGTCGTTGACGGTCACCGGATAGATGCGGTTGCCGGACCGAAGCGCCAGCCATCGGGTCGTGACGTTGGGAATCATCGCGGCCGCACCATCGCGTGCAATGCCCTCGATATAGGCCCGGCAATCGCATGGGCTCGGCCAGGCGTCAGGCGGCGGGTCAAGCGGATCGAACAGAATCATATGATCGTCTCGCCGTTCCACTCGATGTCGGCAGTGGTCGCGCCAGCTGCGCTGTGCCCGGACACCCGTGCGCGCGCCGCGAAACGCGCAGCGTCGAGCACCGCGCCAAGTAGCGGGAGGCGATCTCCCGGCCGTCCGATCGCATCGCGCCCGCGTCCCACGTCGCGGGCTAGTTCGCTGAGACGTTTCCGACCGATCGCCGCGGGCAGGCCCAGCAGCAGCATCGCCGGGCCTAGATAGCGCACACCTGCAATCGCATGCGCTTCGCCATCGCCGAGCATGGCACGGGCGAGTTCGGGGCGCGCATCGAACAGATGCAGCCCGCTGACCGCGCGCGGGTTGCACTCGATCGGCACCACCGCGCCTTGGGGCGTGAGGATCAGGTCGAAGGAGAGGTGTCCGGTGAGGCGATCCGCTGCGGCGATAGTGCGTGCGACCTCGATCGCGGCCGGGCATTCGACCGCCTCGAACGCATAGGCGGCCGCGCTGCCGTGCCGCCAGACTGGGCGATAGACGGCCGAGGCGACCAGCTGCCCGGCGCGCGCGAACGACCACAGGCAAAGCTCCTCACCGGCAACGAAGCGCTGCGCGGCCCAGGGCCGTCCGGCGGTGCATTCGATCGCGGCGAGCTGCGCCCGTGTCGGCCGGATCAGCGTCTGGGTCGCGAAGCGCGAGAATTCGGGCTTGAGCACGAGGTCCGCGGCCGCGACGGGCAGCGCATCGAGTTCGGCGCGTGTCTCGATCCGCCATGTGTCGGGGACGGCGATTCCCAATTTTCGCGCATGGCCGGCGAATGCGACTTTCGAGTGCAATGCGCGCAGTACAGACAGCGGCGGTGCCAGCACGCGCTCACCCAAGCCGGCCGCGGCGAGGTAGAATACTTCCTCGCAGGTGGGAATGACCGCGACAGGATCGAGCTCGACGACCAGATCGTGCAGCGCGGCCGCGAACCGTCGAAAATCGGTGCGAGGCGGTGGCACCCGATGCGTCGCGGTGACCGCGCGCGAGAGCCGCGCCGCCCAGCCCGTCACTGAATCGGCCAGATGGACTTCGTACCCCGCGCCAGCGAATGACCGGGCGAGATCGACCGCTACCGGCGCGCGGGCTCCGGTGATCAGGACCGTGCTCACATCTCGGCTTCGGCAGCGCATTCAGCGCAATGCGCGGGAGTGAGCCGGATCGCCGGATTGCGCCGCCATAGCGCATGCAAATTGGTCAGCGTTCTCTCGACTCGTCCGGCGTTGCCGAGAAGACCACTCGTCAGCCGCGGCGGTGGCATGTTGCGGCGGATCGCGTCGCTCGACCAGGCGGCGTCGGCGACCAGGAAATGCTCGCCATGTCGGTCATCGGCGACCACCATCCCCCAGTGGCCGGGACAGTGCCCCGGTAGCTCGACGGCGAGCAGGCTGCCGTCGCCCAGGATGTCGGCGGCGTCGGTGAACGGCTGGAGCGCACTCGGCAGCGGCGCGCGCGCCGCTTCCTCGAAGAAACGCGCGCGGGCTGCGATATCGGCGGGAAGCAACGCCGGTAGCACGCCGCCGAGTAGTGCGCTGATCCGACCGCTCGAACAGGCTGCATCGAGCCCGGCGCGTGCGCAATGGATCGCGGCGTTGGGGAAAGCGTGGGTGCCCGCGATATGGTCGGCATGAAAATGGGACAGGATCAGATGGCGGACATCGGTGGGCTCGATACCGAGGCGCCGCAACTGACCCGCGACATCGGCCCCCGACGGAAGCGTCACTGGGGTGAGCCAGCGATAGAAGCGTTCGGGGAAGGGCTGGGTCGCGTCAAAGAACGCCGGATCATAGCCGGTATCGAATATGATCGGACCCTCCACCGGGTGGACGATCAGCGCGGAAAGGGCGGGAAAGACCACCGGGCGCCAGCTGCCGTCACGGATCGTCGCGCGTTGCGGGTGGACGCAGTGGCCGGCGCGGATCAGCCTGACGGCGACCTCACGCATCGATCGGCTCCGGCAGAGCGTGTGCGACCATGTCCTCGACGCGATGCCGAGGCGTCCAATCGAGCAGTTCGCGCGCACGATCGAGACACATCGTTTGCGAGAAGCCGAAGGTCATCACGCTGTAGCGCGTCACCGGCGGCTCGGGCCTGCCGGGCAACAGCGCCGCCATTTGCTCCACTAGGCTTGCCCCCGTCATCGCGAGCGAAGTTGGCACCGCGATAAAGCGTGGAGTTTGCCCGATCCGGGTGAACAGCGCGCTGAGCAGTTCGCGAAGCGGCCGCGGATCCCCGCCCGATATGTTGATCGCCCGGCCGCCCGCCGCCGCCAGGTACCGGTCGGCGGCGACGAAGGCGGCCGCGGCGTCGCGTACGTCGGTCGGCTCGATCAGCGCATGCCCGCCGCCGGGTAGCGGAAACCGCCCACGCCGCGCGGCGCGCAAGATCCGCGGCAGAAGGACGCTGTCATTCGGTCCGACGATCGCACGCGGGCGGAGCGCGACAGTCCGAAAGCCCGGCGCATCTGCGGCTAGGACCAGGCGTTCGCCGGCATATTTGGTTGCGGCATAGGCGTTCGCGAAGCGCGGTCCGACCGGGCTGCCCTCGGTCAATCCGATGCGATCGCGCGGCGCGGCGTAGATCGAAGGCGTGGAGGCGTAGATCAGTCCGCCGCATCCCGCGATGCGCGCCGCATCCAGCAGCCGCCGGGTCGCGGCGATGTTGATCGTCTGGAAAGCGGCACGAGGCCCCCAGGGCGAGGACAAGGCGGCGAGGTGGAAGACCATGTTCATACCGTCGACCAGGGGCGGCAGCGGGTCGCGCGTCAGGTCGGCCGCAACGAACTCCGTGCCCAACAGTGCACCGATCGCCCGGTCGCGTCCGGTCGCGCGTACGCGATATCCGGCGGCGAGCAACTGACCGACCAACTCGCGACCCAGTCCTCCGGTCGCTCCGGTCACGAGCGCGCGGCGGCTCACCAGCGGATCACCGCGCCGCCCAGCGAGACTCCTGCCGAGGTACCGATCAGCAGTGTGTGACTGTCCGGCCCGGTCAGTCCCCGCTGGCGTGCGATGTGAAGCGCGTGCGGCATGCCGGCTGCGATCTGGTTGCCATGGTCGCGGAAGATGTCGAGCGTCTTGGCGTGGCCGCGGGGCACCGATCGCTTGAGGTGCTCGAGCGCGGCGGCGCTCGCCTGGTGCGGGACGATTGTGTCGATCGCATCTGCTTCCACTCTGCTCTCGGCGAGAAGGTCCCGCAGGAAGCGTGGGAAGCGCTTGGCGGTCGCCGCGAATAGGGCGGGACCGTCCATCCGGAACTTGGCGGCCGCCAGAAATCTGTCGAGATTCTCGCCAGGACGCATTCGGGTTCCACCGGATTCAAGCTGGCATAACTCTGCCCCGTCGCCATAGGTTGCGAGTCGCGACGCGAGTAGACGGCTGGGCCCATCCGCTTCGATTGCCATCGCGGCAGCGCCGTCCCCGAAAATCACCGAAGCCTCGGGCTGGCCAAAATCGAGCGCCGCCGAGGCGATGTCGACGGAGACAATCAGGCCGCGGCGCCATTTGCCCGCTGCCATTCCGGTCAGCAGGGTGTCGAGCGCAACCAGGAACGAAAGACAGGTCGCATTGACGTCGAACGCAGCGATGCCGCTGGCGCCGATGCCGAGCCTGCGCTGGATCAGGGGCGCGTTGCCGGGGATCGGTTGCTCCATCACGCCGCATGCGGAGACGATCACATCGAGTTCGCCGGCATCCCAGTTTGCGGCTGCCAGCGCCGCGAAGCCCGCTGCCGCGCCGAGCGATGAGCTGGTTTCCTCGCCGCGCACCCAATAGCGGGCCGCGATCTCGAAATGCCTCTCGGTCCAGCCGGCGTCGCGGCCGATCAGCGCGTCGACTTCAGTGGAAAGGACAGCCGCTTTGGGCAGGGCGATGCCGCTACCAGCAAGGCGAAATCCGATGCCGCGAGTCGCGTTCATGCCAATATTCTGAACACTGTCTATTTACTTGTAAAGGGAGCGTGCGCGATGGCTTCGAGGACGCGGGCGTAGACGGTTTCGAGCGGTTGGGTTTCGCCGAGCAGAGCGAAGGTGCCGTTGAGCGTGAAGAAGCAATGCCCATGCACCGTGGCCAGCAACGATCGGGTCAGCGCGTCCGCTTCGTCTTGGCGTCCGGGAGGCAGGACCGCGGCGATCTCGTCGCGCACGATCCCGGTCAGCGATCGGATATGCTCGAGATAATATTCGGGGGCCGCGACATCGTCGGGCAAGCGGTGATCGTACAATGCAGTCCAGGCATGCCGGTGCAGGATGGCAAATTCGAAATAGGCTTGCACCAGCACGCGCAGGCGGTCAGCGGTCGTTCCCGCGAGCCGCGCTTCCACGTGCGCCTGCCATTGCATCAGGGTCCGTGCGTTGATCGCGACGATCAGCATGTCGTGACTGCCGAACACATTGTAGATCGTGCCGATCGAATAGCCGATCCGCTTCGCTACCTCGCGCGCGGAGAACCGCGCAAACCCCACTTGGGAGATCTGACGATGCCCCTCATGGACAATCATGGTTCGAAGTTCGTCCCGCGTGTGATCGGACCGGCGCGCCATCGCGGGAGTCTGCCTTCATTTTTTACAGTGTTCAATAGATTCGAGCGCGGAAGCCTGTCGGCTCGGTGTGGCGCGCGAACGGCGTCGGAAATGCTCCCACATAACGGCCGTTCAGCTGGTCGGCGGACAATCCTGGAAACCACTACATCCTGCGTGCGAATGTGGAGAATGTGACGGCCAACTCCTACTGGCAATCGACGTCGCGCGGTTTCCTTACTCGCGGTAGCCCGAGGGCGGCGCGACTGTCCCTCGAGATGAAGTTCTGACTATTCGCTCGAGTGGCGACTGGCCAATCGACCGATGAAGATCGCCAGGCCGTCCGGCTTGCCGGACGGCCTGGCGGGATCTTGTCGGGTGTGCGGCCTTCTCAACTTTTTTCGAAACCGCGAAGGATTTCCCTGGCAGGAATCTCTAGGCAGTGTGGCGCATGGCGTCCGGGGTTGAATAGGGAGCCGAGGCAACGGCGCAGGGGTTCGAAGTCGAGCGGCGGGTCCGTATCGCGACGTGGGTGGCCAGGCAGGTCATGCCCCACGAGCCTGCCGTGCGCGCGTGGCTCCGGCGTTCACGCGCGACTCCCGACGATATCGATGAACTGATCCAGGAAGCCTATTGCCGGCTCGCGATGCTCGACAGCGTCGAGCATATCGGGCGGCCGGACGCCTATTTCTTCTCGATCGTACGCAACCTCTATGTGCGCCGCGTCAAGCGCGCCCGGGTGGTTCCGATCGAGACGATCGCAGCGATCGAAAGCCATTCGGCGGACGATGCGCCGTCGCCCGAGCGCGAGGCCGGCGGTCGGCTCGAGGTGGAGCGGGTGCTCGGGCTGATCGCGCGCCTGCCGGACCGGTGCCGGCAGATCGTGCAGATGCGCCGGATCGAGGGACTGTCGCAAAAGGAGATCGCGTCGCGCCTCGGCGTGACCGAAAAGGTGGTGGAGAAGCAGGTTTGGCAGGGCATCAAGGCGGTGCAGGCATTGTGGCGAGCCGCGGATGCGGAGGCCGAGGCCCGCATGGACCAGGCTGAGCGGACGAGGACGTCGAGATGACTCGCATGACCCGCGACATATCGGACGAGGCCGCGCGCTGGACCGCCCGCATGGATGCGGGCGGCTGGACCGATCGCGACGAATCCGAGCTTCAGGCCTGGCTGGCCGCGCACCCGATGCATGGCGGCGCGCTGTTGCAGGCCCAGGCCGCGTGGATCTCCACCGACCTCGAATTGGCGGAGGCCGACCGCGGCGACCCGCCGTCGGCGGCCAGGGTCTCGCGCCGCTGGGTCATGGCCGGCGGTGGCGGGCTGATCGCCGCCTCGCTCGCCGGTGGCCTGATCTGGGGCACCAGCTCGCTGCAATATTCGACCGGCGTGGGAGAGATCCGTCGTGTGCCGCTAGCCGACGGATCGGTCGCGGCGATCAACACCGACAGCCGGATCGAAATCCAGGTCGACGCCAAGCGCCGCAACGTGAAGCTCGAGGCGGGTGAAGCCTGGTTCCAGGTCGCGAAGGACCCGCGGCGGCCGTTCGTCGTCGATGCGGGGCGGGTCCGCGTGCGCGCGGTCGGCACCGCCTTCGCCGTGCGCCTGGAAAGCGGAGGCGCCCAGGTGGTCGTGACCGAAGGCGTGGTCGAGGCCTGGGTCGAGGGTGCGGAAGGGCACCGCGTCAGGATCGCCGCCGGCGGCAAGGCGTTCGTCTCGAACGACGCCGCGATCGACGTCGCCGCGGCCGAACCCTCGGCGGTCGACCGCTCGCTCGCCTGGCGCGCGGGCAAGATCGACCTCGACGGCAACCGGCTCGACTTCGCGGTCGGCGAGTTCAACCGCTATAATGCGCGCAAGCTGGTCATCGCCGATCCCGCGCTGGCCGGCGAGGAGTTTGACGGTATCTTCCGCGTCGATGATCCCGAAGGGTTCGCGATGGCGGTGCGCGACAGCCTCGGCGTGCCGGTCGATACCGCGCATCCCGATGGCATCCGCATCGGGAAAGCGAATTAAGAAACAAAAAATCCGGCGTCGGCGAAGGATTCTTCCCAGCCCGGTCTCTTGGTGCAGGTGAGCGGGCAAAAGCCCGACGCCCAGGGGGGAGAAGACAGAATGAGGGGATACACGCGCAACGCCTTCATGGCGGGAACCGCGATCATGTGCGCGGTTGCGACGCCGGCACAGGCGCAGGAAAAGCGCTTCGACATTCCCGCGCAATCGGTTCGATCGGCGATCGTGACGCTCGGGCGCCAGGCCGATGTCCAGATCATCGCGTCGCGCAGCGTGACGAACGGCAAGCAGGCCAATGCGGTGAAGGGCGCGATGTCGGTCGAACAGGCGCTCGCGCGCATGTTGCAGGGGACCGGCCTGGTCGCGCGCCGTTCCACCGGGCAGACCTTCGTGGTCACACGCGAACCGCGCCAGTCGAGCCAGCCGACCCCGGCTGCCGTGACGCGCGCCGCTCCCCGACAGGCCGATGAACTTCCGTCCGCAGGCCCCGAAGCGGAGCCGCAGGCCGTCGCGGAGGCTCAGCCCGGCGAAGTGATCGTCACCGGTTCGCGCATCCGTCGCCAGTCGTTCGACACGGCCTCGCCCGTCACCGCGCTGGAAAGTGAAGAGATCGCCGAATCGGGCCGGACCGAACTCAGCGAAGTGATCGCCGAACTGCCCTCGGTCAGCTCGACGCTGAACGATCGCCGGAACAGCGGCGACGTTCAGAATGACGGCGTCAGCTCGGTCCAGCTGCGCAGTCTCAGCGACAACCGCACACTGGTGCTGGTCGATGGCCGCCGCACCGTATCGAACAGCGCCAACGCCAACCGCGTCAGCCTGAGTTCGATCCCCAGCGGTTTTGTGAACCGCGTCGACATCATCACCGGCGGCACCTCGTCGGTCTATGGCTCGGACGCGATCGCCGGCGTGGTCAACATCATCACTGAATCGAAGAGGACGGGTCTTCGCATCGGCGGACGCACCGAGTTCACCGATGCCGGTGGCGGGCGCGAGCATGAGATCGAGGCCAGCTTCGGCACCAAATTCGCCGACGGGCGTGGCTATTTCCTGATCAGCGGCTCCTATGACCGGCAGGACCCGATCCGCGCGAACCAGCGCGCCTTCGCGCTCACCCAATGGGAATATGACTGGGATCCTGCGCTGGGCGGGATCAACGAATATGAGACGCTGTACAACGATGCCACGGGCATCCCGACCAGCGGCGATCAGCCGATCGGCACCTTCCCGCCCAACAAGCCCGCCGATCTCTCCAGCTCGATCCCTGGCGGCGTCTTCTACGGATCAAGCAGCGCGCGCGACCGGTTCTATCGCGGCGGTACGCTGGTTCCGCTCGGTCCCGACGTTCAGACCGGAGCGGTCGTCAATGTCGGCACCAGCGACGCCGGCAACACCGGCTATTTCCTCCCCAACCGCGACGGGTTCAGTACCCGGGATGTGCGCTGGATCAGCGGCGAGCGCGAACGCTATCTCGGTGCCGCCAAGTTCGATTTCGAGGTGTCGGACAAGACCAGCATTTTCGCTCAGGTCCAGTATTCGAAGGTCAAGACGCTCAACTTCCGCGAGCCGAGCGCGATAACCGCGGACGATACCTTCCCGGTGATCGATCGTGTCACCGGCGTCGGCAGCGAAGTGACGCTCGGCCGCATCCCGTGCCAGCGCGCGACCGGAACCGGCTCGGGCCCGTGCAACCCCTTCGTGCCTGCAGAAATCCGCGCCGACGTCACCACCGGATCGACCAACCGCGGCGTCTATTTCACCCGCCGCCTAGTCGAACTCGGGCCGCAGGCGACCTATAACGACCGTGAAACCGTGCGCAGCTGGTTCGGCGCGCGTGGCGATGCCTGGGCCAACTGGAAGTGGGAAGCGAGCTTCGCTTATGGCCAGTTCGTCCAGGATCAGGTGCGTTCGGGCGAGATCCATGGTCTGCGCCTCAAGCAGGCGCTCGACGCGACCACGGTGAACGGCCAGATCGTCTGCCGTGACCCCTCCAATGGCTGTGTGCCGATCAACATCTTCGGCGAAGGCTCGATCACGCCCGAGGCGGCGGCGTTCATCAAGGCTGATCTCCATCAGCGCGCGACGCTCAAGCAGCACAGCTTCAGCGGCTTCCTCACCGGCGACCTGTTCGATCTGCCCGCCGGACCCGTCGGTGCCGCGTTCGGCATCGAATATCGCAAGGACAGCCAGAAGATCGAGGGTGACGATTATTCGCGCTTCGGCGGCACCTCGGGCCCGCCGGTGCCGAATTTCGGCGGGTCGATTTCGGTGTTCGAAGGCTATGCCGAGTTCAACGCGCCGCTGGTGAAGGACAAGCCGGGCATCGAACTGCTCAGCGTCGACGGCTCGGCGCGCATCGGCACCTATGACATCAAGAATGTCGGAAACATCTTCAGCTTCCGGGGCGGCATCCAGTACGCGCCGGTCAAGGATATCCGCTTCCGCGCCAGCTATGCCCGCGCCCAGCGCGCGCCCGACCTCACCGAGCTGTTCTCGCCCCCACGCGGCGACTTCGACGATGTCAGCGACATCTGCGACGGCGTCACGCCGACCACGGCGGGCCGGATCGCGGCGAATTGCCGGGCGAATCCCGGCATCCAGGCGCTGTTCGCGTCGCAGGCGGCGAACAGTGTTCCGCAACTGTTCGATCAGTCGGGCACGTCGATCTACAGCCCCAATTCCGGCAATCTGGAGCTGAAGGAGGAAACCGCGAACACCTTCACCGCTGGCGCGGTGTTCACGCCGAGCTTTCTCAAGCGGTTCACGCTGTCGGTGGATTACTATAATATCCGGATCAAGGACGCGATCACCGCTTATGGCAATCAGGACATCCTGTCCCAATGCTATGACAGTGATCTCGCGACGTCGGCCAATCCGTTCTGCGGCGACGTCACCCGCAATCCGAACAATGGGCAGCTGTCGGGTATCATCCAGCGCGAGTTCAACCTCGCCGGCTTCACTACCGCCGGCCTCGATGTCGCCGCCGAATATCGCTTCGACCTCGACGGCATCGGTCTGCCGGGCAAGTGGAGCGTCCGCTACGACGCGACGCATCTGCTCAAATACGAGACCCGCTTCATGGGCCTCACCGGCCTCGTCACCACCGACGAGCGCGGTGAACTGGTGTCGGGGACGTTCAAATACCGTGCGCGCGGATCGCTGTCGTGGCGGCACGAGGGGCTGAGCCTGCGCTGGACCGCGGTCTATTATGGCAAGATCTACGACAGCCTGACCCGCCTCAAGGAATACCAGACGTTCAAGGCGAGCAACCCGAATGCCGAATATCCGCTGTTCCTGAATATCCCGGCGGTGTGGCAGCATAATTTCTATGCGGGCTATAATTTCAAGATCCGCGGCGCGGGCATGCGGCTCTATGGTGGCGTCACCAACGTCTTCAACAAGACCAGCCCGCTGCTGCCGGCCGGCGACGTGCTCAGCGGAAGCACCAACAACTACAACCCGACCTACGATGTTTCCGGGCGCCGCTTCTATTTCGGCGCATCGCTGAACTTCTGATGCGGAGCCGCCACCGGATGCCGGTGGCGGCTCCCGACAAGCGATCATACAGTGACGTTACAGGCTTGTGCGGTCTCCCTCCGCGCAAGCCTGTGGCACGCCCTCTCGACAGGAATGCAGGCCCATGACCTCGAACCGCTTCTGGCTGACGATCTGCGCACTGCCCGCGCTCGCGGCCTCGCCCGTATCCGCGCAGTCGTCACAGGCATCGCCCTCCGCGTCGTCGCCCCGGCCGATGACCGCGGTCGATCTGGTCGAGCTGACCCGCGCCACCGGCCCGCTCCCATCCCCCGACGGCAGCGTGATCGTCTACAAGACCCGCGCCGCGAACTGGGCCCGCAACAAGGCGACGACACGGACCTGGCGCATGCCGGCCTCCGGCGTCGCCGAGCGCGCGCGCGACCTGAAGGGCGAGATCGCCTGGGCACCCGACGGCAAGGCGCTGGCCTTCGCGACCAAGCCCGACGACGGCAAATACGCCCAGATCCATCTCGCGCCCAATGGCGGCAAGGCGCGTCAGCTCACCCGGCTGCGCAGCTCCGCCTCCGCACTCGCTTGGACCGGCGACGGCAAGCGCATCTACTTCCTCGCCGAAAAGCCGGACGACCCCGCCACCGCCGCCCGCATCAAGGCCAAGGACGACATGTTCGCGTTCGAGGAGCCGCGCCGGCGCACGGCACTCAACTATCTCGACATCGCATCGGGAGAGGTGGTGACGGTGGTCAGCGGCGACATGGACGTGCGCAGCTTCAGCATCGCGCGCGACGCCGGGACGATCCTGCTCCGCGTGGCGCCGACGCGTCTGCTCGACGATCAGCCGCGATCCGAACTGTGGCTGCTCGACCCGGCGACCGGCATTCGCCGCCGCCTGACCAGCAACGACTATCGCGAAAATGATGCGCAGCTCGCGCCCGACGGCAAGCGCGCGCTGTTCGTCGCCAACGCCTCGGGCGGCAAATATGCGACGGTCAATTCGCGCCTGTTCGTCATCGATATCGCCACCGGCGCGATCCGCCAGCTCGGCGAGGGCAAGCCCTGGGCGATCGAGGATGCGATGTGGTCCGCCGACGGGTCCGAAATCTACTTCACCGCCCAGGACGGTGTCCGCACCAACCTGCACGCCGTCAACGTCGCGACCGCGGCGATCCGGCCGCTTCAGGCCTGCGACTGCGTGGTCTCGGCCCCCGCCTTGTCGCGAGACGGCCGGACGCTGGCCTATCTGCGCGCGTCGGCGACCCAGCCGGCGGAAGTCGTGCGGACCGACCCGACCGGCTCGACCGCGCCGGTCCAGGTGACGGCGATCAACGACGATATCGGCAAGCGTTTCCAGCTTCCTCGGCAAGAGGCGATCCAGTGGGCGGGGCCTGAGGGGCAGAAGCTCGAAGGCCTCGTCACCTATCCGCTCGGCTATATGCCGGGTCAGCGCTATCCGCTGATCGTCCAGAGCCATGGCGGGCCGCGCTCGGCCGATCAGTTCAACATCTTCTCCTATGGCCGCTTCCTGCCGCTGCTGGCGTCGCACGGCTTCGTCACGCTCAGCGTCAATTATCGCGGCGGCACCGGCTATGGCGATACCTTCCTCCAGGGCATGAACGGCGACTATTTCCGCGTCGCCGACCGCGACGTGCTGTCGGGCGTCGACGAACTGGTCAAGCGCGGCATCGCCGATCCGGCCAGGACCGGCGCGATGGGCTGGAGCGCGGGCGGGCACATGACCGCGCGCCTCATCACCGTCACCGATCGCTTCAAGGCGGCGATCGTCGGCGCCGGCGCGGTCGACTGGGCGTCGATGTACATGGGGTCGGACACGCGCTGGCAGCGCAAGGAATGGTTCGTCACCCCGCCCTATGGCAGCAAGGCGCGCCGCGACCTCTATCTCGCCAACTCGCCGCTCGCATCGATCGATGCCGCGAAGACGCCGACGCTGATCCTCGCCGGGGCAGAGGACAAACGCGTTCCGCCCGCCCAGTCGGTCATGCTGTTCCGCGCGCTCAAGGATCTCGGCGTTCCGACCGAACTCTATCTCGCCCCGCGAGAGCCGCATAATTTCAGGGAGCTGCGCCACCAGTTGTTTCAGGTGAACACCAGCATGCGCTGGCTCACCTCGCATGTGACGGGCGCGGCCTATGTCCCGACGCTGGCGCCGAACGCGGCGCCGGCGGATGGGGACGACGACAGCAGCGACGATCCGGCCGAGCCTGGCGAGGCGCAGGAATGAAGGCGATGCCGATGACCGGCGAGGCAACCCGGATCGAACACGACCTGATCGGCGCGATGGAGGTGCCCGCCGATGCCTATTACGGCGTC
Organism: Sphingomonas sp. GW821-FHT10C01; assembly: GCF_059415525.1. Lineage (NCBI taxonomy): Bacteria > Pseudomonadati > Pseudomonadota > Alphaproteobacteria > Sphingomonadales > Sphingomonadaceae > Sphingomonas > Sphingomonas sp. GW821-FHT10C01. Next base: position 535,749 of record NZ_JBWKNK010000001.1, read on the forward strand.
CACACTCTGCGCGCGCTCGCCAACTTCCCGATCTCGGGCGTGCCGATCCACGCCAACCGCAACCTGATCCGCGCGCTCGCCGCGATCAAGGAAGCCGCCGCCGTCACCAACGCCAGGCTCGGGCTGCTCGACGCCGAACGCGCGGGGGCGATCGCCGCCGCGTGCCAGTCGATCCGCGCGGGCAGCTTCCACGACCAATTCGTCGTCGATGCGATCCAGGGCGGGGCGGGGACCTCGACCAACATGAACGCCAACGAGGTGATCGCCAATCTCGCGCTCGAGCTGACCGGGCGCCAGCGCGGCGACTATGCGTTCATCCACCCCAATGAACACGTCAACATGAGCCAGAGCACCAACGACGTCTATCCGACGGCGCTCAAGGTCGCGGCCTATCGCAGCGCCGAGGAACTGCTGATCGCGATGGCGGCGCTGCGCGAGGCCTTTGAGCGCAAGGCGGTCGAGTTCGCCGACATCATCAAGATGGGGCGGACCCAGCTCCAGGACGCGGTCCCGATGACGCTGGGCCAGGAATTCGGCACCTATGCCGTGATGATCGGCGAGGACGAGCAGCGACTGGTCGAAGCCTCGGCGCTGATCTGCGAGATCAATCTGGGCGGCACCGCGATCGGCACCGGCCTAACCTCGCACCCGCGTTATGCGCAGCTGGTGTGCGAGGAGCTGGTGCGGATCACCGGCCTGCCGCTGTCGACCTCGCCGGACCTCATCGAAGCGACGCAGGATTGCGGCGCGTTCGTCCAGCTTTCCGGCGTGCTCAAGCGGATCGCGGTCAAGCTGTCGAAGACCTGCAACGACCTGCGCCTGCTGGCGAGCGGCCCGCGTACCGGACTGGGTGAGATCAACCTGCCCGCGATGCAGGCGGGGTCGTCGATCATGCCCGGCAAGGTCAACCCGGTGATCCCGGAGGTCGTCAACCAGATCGCGTTCGAGGTGATCGGCAACGATCTCACCATCACGATGGCGGCCGAGGCGGGACAGCTTCAGCTCAACGCGTTCGAACCGATCATCGCGCACAGTCTGTTCAAGAGCATCCGCCATCTGCGCAACGGTTGCACCGTCCTCGCCGAACGCTGCGTCGCGGGCATCACCGCCAACCAGGCGCACCTGGCTGAAACGGTGAAGAACTCGATCGGGCTGGTGACCGCGCTCAACCCCTATATCGGCTATGAGAACGCGACCAAGATCGCGCGCGAGGCGCTCGAGACCGGCCGCGGCGTGGCCGAGCTGGTGCTCGAACGCGGGTTGCTCAGCCCCGAGGCGCTGACGTTTCTCCTCACCCCCGAACGGCTGACCCGGCCGCACAGAGATCCAATCGCCGGCTGAGCAAGGCTATTTGCGCCTCGGGCGCGCCGCTATAGATGCGGGCTGAATCGATGCGGGATGGGGGCATGCGGATACGGCGGAACGGCGGGATCGGACTGGCTGTCATACTGGGCCTGATGGCGATCCCCGCTTCCGCGATGCCGCAGGGGGCGAAAGCGAGCTCGCCGGTCGAATTCGCGCGCAAGGCCGATACGCTCAAGCCCGGCGACTGGGTCTGGGCGCCGCAGGTCGCGCCCAAGGGGCCGGTTCATGTCTATGTCGATCTCTCGCGCCAGATCGCGACCGTCTATCGCAACGGCGTGCGCATCGGCGTCGCCACCATCTCGTCGGGCAAGGCGGGGCATGAGACGCCGGAGGGGGTGTTCGTGATCCTGCAAAAGGACGCGAACCACCGCTCCAGCACTTACAACAATGCCCCGATGAAGTTCCAGGAACGCCTCACCTGGGACGGCGTCGCGCTCCATGCCGGCGGACTGCCCGGTTATCCCGAAAGCCATGGCTGCGTGCATCTTCCGCTGGAGTTCGCGCGGCTGCTGTTCGGCGTGACCGAGATGGGCGGCGTGGTCGTGGTGGCTGGGCGCGCGGGCGGCGCGGTGCTGGCGCCGTCCGCCGGCGTCCTCGCGCCGATCGGAGCCAAGGGTGGCGAGGTCTCCCACACCCCGCTCGCATCGGATGAGGCGTGGCGCTGGACGCCCGAGGTCGCGCCCACGGGCCCGCTCACGATCATCGCCTCACGTTCCGACCAGCGCATCGTGGTGCTGCGCAACGGGGTCGAGATCGGCCGCGCCCGTGTCGAGCTGCCCACCGAAGACTTCCAGACTCATGTCATGACCTATGTCGCCGCGCCCCCCGGCAGCCCGCGCTGGGTGCTGGTCGGCGTGCCGGGGCATCAGGACGAGGCGAGCGAGGTGCTCGACGCCACCGTGCTGGCACAGGCGCGGATGCCGCGGGGATTCCTCGATGCGTTGCGCGCCGCCATCGTTCCCGGCACCACCGCGCTCGTCACCCAATCGCATGTGCTGCCGCATCAGACGGGCGGCAAGCTCACCGTGCTGGCGAGCAGCGCGCCATGATCGCCGCGCTTCTCCTCTTCGTCTCGGCGCAGGCGGTGCCGCCTCCGATCGAACAGTTCACGGCGAATTGCCGCGCTCCCGTCTATGCCACCGATCAGCTGGTATGCGCTGATCGGGAGCTTCGTGTGCTGGACGCGGCCATCGCGGTGGCCCTCTACAGCCTCGGCCCCGAGCCGGTCGCTGGCATTACTCCGTGGCTCGAGCCGCAGGCCGATTGGTTCAAGCGCCGCAGCCGCTGCGCATTCGAAACGACGCACCGGGAATGCGCTACGGACGCCTATGACGAGCGGATGCTCGTGCTGAGCGCGCTGTCGCGCCGCCCTTCGATTCCCGCCTATCGTTGTGGTTCGGTTCTTGCCACCCTGGTCCCAGCCGGCGCGTTGCGGCTCGAACGCAAGGGGAAACCGGTCGGCGCGGCTGTGCGTCAGTCCCCGCGATCCGGCTGGCAGCCCCATATACGGCTCGAAGGCGACGAAGCCGGGCTGTGGATTGTCCCGTCCGGCGGGAAACCGATCCGCTGTGTTCCGGTCAAGAACTAGCTCGGGTCGCGTTCCAGCAGTTCCTCGCGGATATGCACCGCCTGCAGCGACAGCCGCACCTCGACCAGGAACGCGACCAGTCCGGCGGTGAGCAGCAGCATCGACGCGATGAAGGTCACCGCGACCACCCCGCCGATGTTGAGATGGGTCAGCGTCGCCCCGAACATCAGCGCGACGACAAGGCAGATCAGGATCGCGCTCGCGACGCATAGCCAGATCGACTTGTTGATCACCGACAGCCGACGGTCGATCAACCGCAGTTCCCAGACGTGCCGTTCATGCTCGGCGCCTTGCGACACCGGATGGAGCTGTTCGATCTTGCGTGAGCGGTCGACCACGCGCGCCATGCGTCCGATCAGCACGTTGAGGATGCCCGCGATACCCGCCAGCAGGAAAACGGGGGCGATCGAAACCTGAATGGTGGCGGCGACGGTCGAGAGCATCGGGGTCATCGCGTGATTGTATGATTCTGGGGCGTTCCCGCCAAGCGGGCTTGCACCCATTGGTAACGCATTCTCGTTATCGCGCGTGCTATGACAAGGCCGATGCCCCTCGCCGAGTTCACCCGTCTGCCCCCGCTGCTCACCGTGAGCGTCGGGGATGGTCTGTCCAGCGCGCTCGATCTGGTGGCGGATCATGCCGCGCCGACGCATCGTTTCCTGCGCTATGGCTGGTTCGCCGCCGCGCTCGCCGCCTATGGCGGGTCGGCACGCACGTTGACGGTCGCGCGCGAAGGCGTGCCCGTGCTCGCGGTGCCGCTGGTCGCGAAGGGGCCTGGGTTTCTCGGCATGCAGGCGGTGCCCGGTTGCTACTGGCCGTTCCGCAGTTTCCCGGTCGCGTCGGACGCCGATGCCGCCGCCTTCGAACTGCTGCTCGACAAGTTCGAGGGGCGCGCGCTTCGCCTCGGCCCCGTCTATGACGGCGATCCGGCGCTCGAGGGCTTGCGTGCCGCCGCGGCGGCGAAGGGCTGGGTCGCGCTCGACCGGTTCGTCGCCGAAAGCTTCCTGCTCGACATGACCGGGCTGCGCGACGAGGGGACCTGGCCGCGCAACTCGACGCTGCGCAAGAACCGCTTCCACGAAAAGCACCTCGCCGAACATGGCGCGCTCGACTGGAGCTTCGTTTCCGGTGCGGAGTGGACCGCGCAGGCGTTCGACGATCTCGCCGCGGTCGAAACCAGGAGCTGGATCGCCTCGCGCACCGACGGCAGCGACGCCAAGTTCACCGATGACGGCCATGGCGGTTTCTGGCGCGCGGCGGCGGCCGATCCGGTGATCGCGCGGATGATGTGGGCGGCTTTGCTGCGGATCGATGGGGAGCCGGCGGCCTTCTCGTTCGACATGAACGCCGGCACGCTCAAATACGCCATCGCCAACAGCTATGACCCGCGCGTCGCCAAGCATTCGCCCGGGAAGCTGCTCTATTATCGCAACCTCGTCCGCGCGCTCGACGACGGCATGGCGACGGTCGACTGGGGCGCGGGCGACAGCGGCTACAAGCGCACGATCGGCGCCGATGCGGGGCCGATGATCCGCGACTGGCTGTTCGTGCGACCCGGCGTGTCCGGCATGATCGCGCGGCTGCTCAGGGCCTGGTGGCGGCGCAGCGGCAATACGCCCGCCTGACACCGCTTCCTTGCAATGTTGGATTCGGGCTGCCAGCCTTCGGCGGCTCTTTCTCATCGTGGGTGACGATCGGACTCGCGCGCGCGTAGGAGCCGGACTTTCGCGACTTTCGGGTATCCAGATACCCGAAAAAAGAGCGGCCGCGACGCCGAAACGCCGCGGCCGCAGGTCTAGCCACCCCAGAGGGGGTCTCGTTAAACCTTGACCAGCCGGACCGCGATGTACGGCTTGCCCGGCAGCGCGATGCTCGGCCGCGCGGGGTCATGGACGTCGTAATCGTCCTTTTGCTGCATACGGAACACGCCATCGACCGGCGTGACCGTCATGTTCCAGGTGTCGATCACGTCGATGCGGAAGCTGTGCTTGGGGTCGCCGCCCCGGCCCGGCAACACGACCTTCCACTCGGTCGGCGCTTCGGTGCCGAAATATTTGAGGTAGTATTCGTGCGGCTTGCCGCCGAGGTGATAGTTCCACCAGGGCTGGATCGCGTCGATGCCGGGCGTCGGGCCCTCCTCCATGATCTTGCGCAGGAAGGCGAGGCGTGGGGCGCTGGTCCCCTTGAGCAAGCCGCCCTGGCCCAGCCATGAGAAATCGGCGTTCTGCTTGGGGTCGTAGGTCTCGCTATGCCCGACATAGGTGCCGCCGATCAGGCCCCACCAGAAGCGCTCGACCATGCCCTGCCCGTCGAGATTGCCCCAGCGCTTGGTCGAATTGCCCTCATAGACCACCTCGTCGAAGATGACGGGCTTGAGCGTCATCGCCCGGTGCAGCTCGGCGCGCAGATCGTCGAGCACCGCGGCGCCGTTCTGGACGCTGGCATGGGTGATCCACGGCTTGCGGTGGTCGTAATAGGTGTTGATCTGATGGATCGAGCGCAGCCGGTCGTGTGGGTCGGCGGCGACGAGGACCTCGAACAGATGATCCCAGTCGGCCATCGACTTGGTCTTCACCGCATCGTACTCGTTGGCCATCGCCCACCAGACATGGCGGTATGCCCCCCAGCGCGCGGCGCAGTAGCGGACGAAGCGTGCGTCGTCCGCCCGCTTCATGTCGTTATAGCCGCGCGTCTCGTCATAGGGGTGGAACAGGATGACGTCCGCCTCGATGCCGAGCGCGCCGAGCTTCGCGATGCGGTCCTCGTAACGGCGGAAATAGTCGGGGTCGAAGCGCGTCGCGTCCCAGTCGCGCGGCCCCTTGCCGGTGCGGACATAGGGGTTGGTCGCGACCGATTCGACGTTGGGGGTGACCAGCATCCGCATCTTGTTGAACGGCGCGGTCTTGAGCGTCTCCAGCGTCTGCGCGCATTTGGCGTCGGACTGCAGCGCCCAGCTGTAGCAGGTGGTGCCGATCTGGCGGAACGGCGTGCCGTCGGCATAAGTGAAGTGATAGCCGTCCTGGCTCACCCGTACCGGGCCGTGATTGCCCTTCGACGGTGCGACGCACTCGAAGCCGCCGCGCTTGTGCGCCATCTCGGTCGCGCTGCTCTCGGTCTCCCAGCTCCACTTGCCGGTTTCGGGCGGGCTGAAGCGGATGCGGTAGACGCCCTTGCCGTCGTAGAAGCCGGGGACGCGGATCGTTTTGCCCGCGCCCTTGAACACCGCGGCGAGCTGCACGTCGTCGAACGGGTTGCCCGCCTGCGGCCCCTCGAACACCAGCTCGTGCACGCCCCACCGCTCGGTGCGCGGCGCGCCCTGCCCGAAGGCGGGGGTCGCGGCGGCACCGGCGGCGATCAGGCCCGATTTCAGGACATTGCGGCGGGACAGGGTCACGCCGCGCGCTCCGCGTCGAGCTGTTCGAGCGACTTGCCCTCGTTGCGCGGCGCCCAGACGAAGCCGATCACGCCGCTGATCGCAAGGAAGCCGACCAGGATCCAGGCGAGATTGTGGAAGCCGGTGGCCACCAGCGCGGGCACGAAGAAGCTGAAGATGCCGAGCACGATGCGCACGATCGCGAACATCACCCCCTGTGCGGTCGCCCGCAGCGCGGTCGGGAACATCTCCGAGCTCCACAGCTGGAAGAAGCTCTGTGCGCCGAAGCCGCCGCCGACCGACATCAGGAAGACGTGGACGATCGCGACGGTGAGCGTCAGCGGGAAGATCGCCAGCAGCGCCATGCCGATCACCTGCGTGACGGCCGAGATGCCGAACAACAGCCGCTGGTTCACCTTGTCGGACAGCTTCATGAAGATGAAGAAGATCGACGCCATGCCGAGCACGAAGCTCAATGTCTGGACCGCGACCGACATCGCATGGGTCTGGCTGCCGACGGTGCTCAGGATATAGGGGAAGAAGAAGCCGTTGGTGCCGGCCCACAGGTTCCAGAACAGATAGGTGCCCGCCAGGAACGCCATCGACCCGATATGCTTGCGGGTGAACAAATCCTGCCAGCGGCCGCGCTGCGCGGTCTCCCCGCTCTGCTGCGCCTCCACCCAGCGCTGCGATTCCTGCATCTTCGAGCGCAGGAAGGTGAGGGCGATCGCGAGGATCGCGAGGTGCGCGAAGATGATGCGCACGCCGAGCAGACCGAGGCTGTCGAGGATCAGCGCCATTACCAGCACGACGACGGGGCCGAGATACCAGAGCAATTGCGCGACGCCGCTATGCTTGCCGCGCTTCTTGTCGGGCGCCATTTCCGCGATCAGCGACCAGGATGCGGGGATGTCCGCGCCGACGGCAAGGCCGACGAGGAAGAAGCCGATGATGACCATCCAGGCGTTCATCGCGAACACCAGCCACAGCATACCGAACGCGTAGAACAGCATGTCGTACTGGTAGATCTTCTTGCGCCCGAGCAGGTCGCACAGCCGCCCGCCGATCAGCGCGCCGATGCCCGCCGCGATCGCATTGGGGCCGAACGCGGCGATCAGCCCGAGCAGGCTGTCGTCGAGTCCATATTCCTTCTGCCACAGCGCCAGCGCGACGGCGCCCGCGACGATCGATCCGGCGTCGATGTAATTGGCGAGTCCCGCCAGGATTGTATTCTTCCAATCCTCCCGATCGGCTGCACTGCTCATTCTGTTGTTCTCCAGGGCTAGTGGCTTGGCCGTTATGTCGTCGTCGCGGCCTCGACGGTAATCCGAAAACAGAGCGACAGGGGAGACGCGTGCCTCCCCTGCCAAAGGGGTGCTTCGTCAGAACTTGATGCGGGCACCGGTGTAGAAGCGGCGGCCGATCACGTCGTACACGCCGTTGGCGCTGCCGGGCAGGCCGCCCCAGACGGGCGGACGCTCGACATCGAACAGGTTCTTCACGCCGATATAGAATTCGAAATGCTCGAGCCCGGTGTAGCGAACCTGCATGTCGGTGTAGATCTTGGACCCGATGCGGAAATATTTTTCGTCCGGCACCGACCCGTCGGCGAGGCGATAGAGCGTCTGGAAATTCTCATAATCCAGCACCTGCGGCGCGATATACTCGGCGCTGAGATTGAAGCCGAACTTGTCATTGTCCCAGCCGATGCCCGCCGTCACCGCGTCGCGCGGTGTGCCAAGCTCGCCCATCGTATTGTCATAGGGGTCGCCGGTCAGCGCGCGGAACCCGTTCTTGAGCAGATGCGTCCACGCCGCCGACAGGCTCGCCGTGCCGCCCGCAACCTCGTGCTTGTAGTTCAGCGTGAAGTCGAGGCCGCGGCTGAACGATCCGCCGCTGTTGACCAGCGCGCGCACCACCTGCTCGACCGAACCGGTGCTGTACGCGCCCGACGCGCCCGCGCGGCGGGTGACGAACTGGCAGAAGTCGGCGATCCCCTCGCGATAGCATTTGTTGAGCACCGTCGCGGCCGACACGCGGCTGATCGCATTCTCGAGCTTGATGTCGAAATAGTCGACGGTCAGCGTCAGGTTGCGCAGCGCGTGGATCGAACGCGGGTTGATCACCGCGCCGATCGTCAGCGTCTTGCCGGTCTCTTCCTGGATGTTCGGATTGTTGGCGGAGATGCCGCCGACGCCCGCGAGATCCGCCTGGGTGAGCGTGAACGATCCGTTCGCCGCGATATTCGCCGCGATGCCCGGTACCGCGCGGCAATTGTCGGCGAGCGCCCCGGTCGTGGTCGCGGTGATGCCCTGGCACGGATCGGTGATCGAGATGATGCCGGCTTGTGGCGCCGCGAACAGCTCGCCGATGTTCGGCGCGCGGGTCGCGTGCGCATAGACCGCGCGGAAGCGGATATCCTCGACCGGCGACCATTCGCCGCCGATGTTCCAGGCATAGAAGGTGCCCACGGTCGAGTAATCCGACATGCGGCCCGCCGCGCGCAGCGTCAGGTTCTGGAAGAAGGGCGTGTCCGACAGGATCGGCACGACGATCTCGCCATAGGCTTCCTTGACGTCGAACTTGCCCGCCGTGTCGGTCATCTGGACATAGCCGTTCCGCGCCTGATTGGTCAGCGGATCGAAGATGTCGCGGCTTTCCTCCTTGCGATATTCGGCGCCGACCGCGACCTGCACTGGACCGGCGGGAAGCTGGAACAGAGTGCCGGTGAGGTTGGCGGCGGCGACGTGCATCTGCTGCTTGGAATAGCGGCTCATGCTCGTCTTGATGTACTTGATCGCATCGGCCGAGATTTTCGAGCTGCCGTCGGCGTTCAGGCCATAGACGTCGATCGGAACGCAGCCCTGCGCACGTGCCGACGCATTGACGCACACCGCTTCGTTGCGGTTGCCGTCATTGTCATAATCATAGACGTCGGGGATCGCCTGCAGCGCCTCGGCCAGGTTGTAGAGGTTGGCGAGGCCGCTCATCGACTGGGTCTGTTTGGTGAAGCCATATTGGTAATAGGCGTCGAATTTCCAGCTGCTGCCCAGATCGACGGTCCCGCCCAGCACCACGCGGAAATTGTCGCGCTCGGTCGGGATGGTGCGCGTGCCGCCGTCGAACATCGTCGTGCGCAGCAGGAAGCTTAGATCCTTCGATGCGATCGCGTCGTTGACGTTGCGGTTGGTCGCCGCCGCGAACACCGCCGCCGGCACCAGCGGGTTGGCGAGACGGCGGACATCGGCCGCATTGGTCGGGTTCGCGACCATGAACTCGATGGGGTAGAAACCGCCATTGCCCGGGAAGGCGCCCAGCGCGCTGTCGGTGCGCATCGGCGACGCTTCCATCCGGCCCTTGCTGAGCACGTTGGTATAGGTCGCCTCGGCAAAGACGTTCGCGTTGTCGGTCACGTCATAGTTGAGACGCGCCGCGAAGGTGTAGCGCTCGGACGGCGCCGCCAGCAGCTTGTACTGCTCGCGATTATAGCCGTCGGTCGCGGCGTTGTAGGCGCGGAAGCTGCCGTCGGGATTGATGATGCGGCCGGTCTGGCTGCCGATCACGAACACCCCGCCCGGCCCGACGTTCGACGGGTTGTAGAAGGGGGTGAACAGGTTCTGCGCGGCGGTCAGGTTGGTCGCGCTGTTGCCGGCGACGCGCTGCGTGGTGCCAAGGCTGGTATAGTCGAGGCGCGCGAAGTCGCGACCGTCATTCTCGACCACGCCCTCGTTCACATAGCCGCCATAGACCATGATGTTGCCGCGGCCGTCGGCGAAGTTCGCGCCATAGGTGGCGTTGGCGACGAACTGGCGATCGTCGCCGCGCTCGGAAATGCCGCCCTGGACGTTGAGCCGCAGCCCTTCGAACTTCTTCTTGTAGATGAAGTTGACCACACCTGCGACGGCGTCCGATCCGTAGACGGCCGATGCGCCGCCGGTCAGCACGTCGACGCGCTCGATGAACGGGGTCGGGATCATCGACAGGTCGACCTGCGCGGTGCCCGGAACGCCCGCGACCGAACGGCGGCCGTCGATCAGCACCAGGGTGCGGTCGGCGCCCAGGTTGCGCAAATTGACGGTGGCGAGGCCTGGGTTGGTACTGCCGCCATTGGTGGTGCGGCTCTGGCCGGGGATGCCGACGGCGGGGTTCTGCTGCAGCGCCTCCTGCACGTTGACGACGCCGCTATCCTCCAGCGCCTGCGCGGTCACGACCTGCAGCGGGCTGGGCGAAGTCAAAGCGGGCGACGCGATGCGACTGCCTGTGACGACGACTTCCTGCTCGGCTTCGGCGGTCGGCTGGCTTGCGGGCACGGCGTCCTGCGCCTGCGCGGCGGTGGCTGCAAGCAGCGTCAGTGCGCTCGCGCCGGTCATCAGCAACCCGTGGCGGGCGCCGCGTGACAGATTGGTTCCTGCATCCTTCATTTCCCCACTCCTTCCCTTTTGTTTGTGAACGGGCCCGGGTTCGGCCCAGTCGTCGGGCGGTGTTCCGCCTCTCTGTCGGTAGTTTCTTTGAGTCCTCAGTCCGGCGGCGCGCGGTTGGCGCGGGCGACGACATCCGCCACGCTCTCGCGCCAGTTGCGCCGGATCATCGTGCGTGCGCTGGTGGTCAGTACCGGTTCGAAACGGTCGGTGGCGGCGGGTGCTGGCGTTTCCGCGAGGCCGAGCGCCTGCGCAGCCATGCGCGCGACGCCGAGCGCGCTCGCTTCGGCGATTTCGGGCCGGACGATCGTGCGCCCGGTCAGATCGGCGAGCATCTGCGCGAGTAGTGCGTTGCGCGCCGCGCCGCCGTCGATCGACAGTTCGGGAAGGTCGATCCCCAAATCGGCGGTGATCGCGTCGAGCACATCGCCGATCTGGAGCGCGATCGCCTCCAGCGTCGCACGCGCGATATGCGCCGGGCGGGTGCCCAGCGTCATCCCGCTGATCGTGCCGCGGGCGTCGGTGTTCCAGTGCGGCGCGCCGAGACCCGCGAGCGCGGGGACGAAGGCCACGCCTTCGCTGCTCTCGACGCTTGTGGCAAGATCGGTGAGCGCTTGCTCGTCGGTTAAACCAAGCAGCGCGGTCGCGAACGCGGCGGCATGGCCTGAGACGGAGATATTGCCCTCGATCGCGTGCTGTGCACCACCTTTGGCGTGGCTCCATGCGATCGTGCTGGACAGCCCTCGCGACGAGCGAACGCGGCGGTCGGTCGCGGCCATCAACGAGCTGCCGGTGCCGATCGTCGCCTTGACCCGGCCCGGCGCATGGATGCCGTGCGCGAACAATGCGGCATGGCTGTCGCCCAGCAACACCTGGACCGGTGTGCCCGTCGGCAGTGCCGTCAGGCCCGGCGCCACCGTACCGAAACCGCTGTCCGACGGCGCGATGCGCGGCAGGATGGAAAGCGGCACGTCGAAAATGCGCGTCAGTTCCGGATCCCAGTCGAGCGTGTCGAGGTTGAACAGCTGGGTGCGCGAGGCGTTGCTGTGATCGGTAGCGTGCACCTGCCCGCCGGTGAGATTCCACAGCAGCCAGCTGTCGATCGTCCCGGCCCGGATCTCGCCGGCCGCCGCGCGGTCGCGGGTGCCGGGGATGGCGTCGAGCAGCCAACCGATCTTGGCGGCGGGGAAGAGCGGGTCAATGCCGAGCCCGCTGCGTGACGCGATGGCCTCCTCGAGACCGGCTGCGCGCAATGCGGCGCAGCGTTCGGCCGAGCGCGCGCATTGCCAGATCACCGCCGGTGCGATCGGCCGGCCGGTGTCCGCCTCCCATAGCACCACCGTCTCGCGCTGGTTGGAGATGGCGAGTGCTGCGATCTGCGCGTCGGGTGCCGCCGCGACCAGCTCGTCGATCAGCGCGGCGACCGCGTCCCAGATGTCCGCCGCCGATTGCTCGGCCCAGCCCGGCTGCGGATAGATCACCTGCATCGGCCGCGAACGCGACAGCAGCACCGACCCGTCGGGCGCCACCAGCAGCGCCTTGGTGTTGGTGGTGCCCTGATCGATGGCAAGGATGACCGGACCGGACATCAGGCGGCCTTGCTGCCCAGCAGCTCGCGCGCGGCGGCGGCGATGCCGGTGGCGGACAGGCCGTAGCGCTCCATCAGCCACGCGGCCGAACCGGTCGGCAGGAAGCCGGGGAAGCCGAGCATCCGCATCCGCACTGGATCGTGCTGCGCACAATATTCGGCGATCGCGCCACCAAGGCCGCCTTGCGCAAGTCCTTCCTCGGCGGTGACGATCGCCCCGGTCTGCGCCGCGGCGGCGATCAGATCGGTGTCGAGGGGCGAAACGCTTGCCATGTTGATGACACGCGCCGCGATACCTTCGGCAGCGAGCGCCTCGGCCGCGGCCAGTGCGTGGTGAACCAGCGTGCCGTTGACGACGATGGCGATGTCGCTGCCTGCGCGCAGCACCTCGCCCTTGCCGATCGCGAAGGCCGCGCCTTCGGGGCGCTCGAGTGCGGGCACGGGCATACGGCTGATCTTGATATAGACCGGGCCGTCATGGGCGGCGGCGGCCTTGATCGCCTCGGCCGTCTCCCACGGGTCGGCGGGGACGATCACGGTCAGCTTGTCGATGGCGCGAAGCCAGGCGACGTCCTCGATGCTGTGGTGCGTCGCGCCAAGCTCGCCATAGGCGACGCCCGAAGAGATGCCGCACAATTTCACATTCTGCTGGCTGTAGGCGCAGTCGGCCTTGATCTGCTCCATCGCGCGCGCGGTCAGGAAGCAGCCGGCGCCGCTGACGAACGGGATCTTGCCGCCATTGGCGAGGCCGGCGCCGACCCCGACCATATTCTGCTCGGCGATGCCGACATTGATCAGGCGATCGGGGAAACGCTCGCGAAACTTGCCGAGCTTGGATGAGCCGACCGAATCGTTGACGACCGCGACGATGCGGCTGTCATTGGCGGCGAGTTCCTCGACCGTGCGGACATAGGCGTCGCGGCAGTCGAACAGACCGGCGGCGGGTGCTGCGGCGGCCATCAGTTCATCTCCGCTTCGAGTTCTGCAATCGCCTGGGCATATTGCTCGGGGTTCGGCACGCCGTGGTGCCAGCCGGCCTGGTCGCGCATGAAGCTGACACCCTGGCCCTTGTGGGTGTCGGCGATGATGACGAGCGGACGCTCACGCGGCTCGGCCGCGCGGTCGAAGGTTTCGAGCAACGCGGCGTGGTCATGCCCATCGACCCCGACGACGTCCCAACCGAACGCGCGCCATTTGTCGGCGAGCGGCTCAAGGCCGTTGGTATCTTCGGTCCCCGCGCCCTGCTGAAGCCGGTTGCGATCGACGATCACGGTGAGGTTGCCAAGGCCGCGATGCCCGGCGAACATCGCCGCTTCCCACATGCTGCCTTCCTGCAGCTCGCCGTCGCCGGTGAGCACGAAGACGCGATAGTCCGCCTGGTCGATCTGACCTGCCACCGCGATGCCGACCGCGACCGGCAGGCCGTGGCCGAGCGGACCGGTATTGGTCTCGACGCCGGGCAGATAGGTGCGGTTGGGGTGCCCGTTGAGCCGCGACTCGGGCTTGAGGTAGGTTTCGAGTTCTTGCTCTTCGAAGAAACCGGCCCCGGCCAGCGCGGTATAGAGCGCGCCGGTACAATGCCCCTTGCTCATCACGAAACGGTCGCGGTCCGGAGCGGTGGGCGCGGACCCTTCGATCCGAAGAATGTCGAAATAAAGCGTGGCGATGACGTCTGCGGACGAAAGGTCGCCGCCCGGATGGCCTTGGCCGGCATCGACGATCATGCGGAGCAGCCGGCGGCGCATCCAATTGGCACGCTCACGGACGTGCGTGGCACGGCTTTCCAGCGTGCGCACAGCCGTCTCCCGGCGTTCCAGTCCGACTCTACTCATACCCTCTCCTGCCCGCCGGATAGCGGATGTTGTAATCGAACGCAATAATAGTCATATTATATGCGATATCGATCGAAGTTTCGAATATCTTCGTTTTCTATCGATATGGGTAAAAATTGACAAGAGCCGAAAGGCTGCGTTAGCTAGGGGAGAGGGCCGGATGGTCCCGAACGGGTGCCAAATCAGGCAGATAGGCAGGAGCGGGGATGTCGGTTTCGTCCAGCCAGGGGGCGCTCTTCCGCGGCGCATGTCGCATCGTGGGCCGCGCATGAGCGGTGAACGACGCGCGCGGATGCTCGGCGAGGCACGCCGGAACAAGATCCTCGAATGGCTTCAGGAAGAGGGCAGCGCGCGCGTGCGCAGCCTGGCCGAGGCGTTCGGCGTGTCCGAAGTCACCGTCCGCCAGGACCTGGAGAAGCTCGAGTCGGACGGTCATATCGTCCGCGAGCATGGCGGCGCGTTCCTGAAATCGGTGACGCAACAGGTGCGTGCGATGGCGCTGCAGCATCACGAGAATATGGACGCCAAGCAGCGCATCGGCCGCGCCGCCGCCGCGCTGGTCGGCGATGGCGAGACGATCATCCTCGATTCGGGATCGACCACGACCGAGGTCGCGACGCAGCTGTCCGGGCGGCGCGATATGACCGTGATCACCAACGCGCTCAACATCGCACTGATGCTCGGCGCCGAGCCGGGGTTCGAGGTCCATATGACCGGCGGCCATTTCAAGGCGCCGACGCTGTCGCTCTCCGGCGACCGCAGCGCGGACTATTTCCGCGGCCTGTTCGTCCAGAAGTTGTTTCTCGCGACCGCGGCGATCGATCTGGAAGCGGGCCTCACCTATCCCGCGCTGTCCGACATCCCGGTCAAGCGTGCGATGATCGAGGCGGCTGAGAAGGTCATCCTCGTCGCCGATTCGAGCAAGATCGGGCTGCGCTCGTTCACCGCGCTCGGTGGGATCGACCTGGTGCACCTGCTGGTGACCGACGCCGGCATCCGCGACGAAGACCGCGCCGCGATCGAGGCGGCGGGCGTCGAGGTCCTGGTCGCCTGAACCCTTACGGCGCCCGGCGCCGCACCTCCTTGCAACAAGGAACATGCACGTGAGCAATCAGAAATACGGTGCCGGCATCTGGCACTTCGCGACCTTTGTCGATCGCTACGCCACCGACGGCTATGGCCCGGCGCGCTCGCTGATCGAGATGATCGATATCGCCGGGCAAGTCGACGACCTGTCGGTGGTCGACATCAACTACCCCTTTGTCGACCCGAGCCTGTCGCTCGACACGGTCGAGGCTGCGCTCAAGCGCAACAACCTCTCGGTCATCGGCATCACGCCGGAAATCTACACCCGCCAGTTCGCCAAGGGCGCCTTCACCAACCCCGATCCCGGCATCCGCCGCCTGGCGAACGAGATGTGCAACGACGCCGCCAACGTCGTGCGCCGCTTCGGCGCGGACTATGTGAAGCTGTGGCCGGGGCAGGACGGCTGGGACTATCCGTTCCAGGTCGATCATCGCAAGCTATGGCAGCAAAGCGTCGAGGGGATCGGCGAGCTCGCCAGCCAGAACCCCGACCTCAACTTCGTGATCGAGTACAAGCCGCGCGAGCCGCGCTGCCACATGAGCTATGACAGCGTGTCGCGCACCCTGCTCGGGATCGAGCGGATGGGGCTGCCCAATGTCGGCATCCTGCTCGACTTCGGCCATGCGCTGTATGGCGGCGAGAGCCCGGCGGATTCGGCGCAACTCGCGATCGATCACGGGCGCCTGTTCGGCATGGACGTGAACGACAATTTCCGCGGCTGGGACGATGACCTGATGGCCGGATCGGTCCACCCGATCGAGCTGTTCGAATTCTTCTACACGCTGCGCAAGAACAAGTGGGAGGGCGTGTGGCAGCTCGACCAGTTCCCGTTCCGCGAGGATTCGGTGGCGGTCGCCAATGGCGCGATCAGCTTCTTGAAGGGCATCGAGCGGGCGCTCGACAAGCTCGACTTCGAAGCGATGCAGGATGCGCAGGATCGCCACGACGCGGTGACCGCGCTGCGCCTTGCCCGCGAAGCGCTGTTCACCTCCTTCTGATGCTATACCCTCTCGCTCCGACAGCCGCCGGAAAGGGTGCCGCATGATCATTGCCTCGTCCCATGATTTCGAGAAGGCGGCGAAGCGGCGCGTGCCGCGCTTCCTGTTCGATTATGCCGAGGGCGGTGCCTATGACGAGGTGACGCTGGCTCGCAACGTCAGCGATCTCGCTTCGGTGACGTTGCGCCAGCGCGTGCTCAAGGATGTCGCGCACGTCGATCTCAAGACCACCCTGTTCGGGCGTGAGGTGGCGCTGCCCGTCGCGCTCGGGCCGGTCGGGATCAGCGGCATGTATGCCCGCCGCGGCGAGGTTCAGGCGGCGCGCGCGGCGGCGGCGGCGGGTATCCCGACCTGTCTTTCCACCGTCTCGATCTGCCCGCTGGAGGAGGTGGCGCGGGCGGCCGACCCCTTCTGGTTCCAGCTCTATGTCATCCGCGACCGCGGCTTCATGCGTGACCTGATCGCGCGGGCGAAGGCGGCGGGCGCGGAGGCGATGGTGTTCACCGTCGACATGCCGATTCCTGGCGCGCGCTATCGTTCGGAGCATTCGGGCATGGCCGGGCCCAACGCGCGGTTGCGACAGATCCTGCAGGCGATCGGCAAGCCGCGCTGGGCATGGGATGTCGGGTTGATGGGCCGCCCGCACACGCTGGGTAATTTGGCGCCGGTGCTCGGCAAGGACAGCGGCCTTTCCGATTATATGGGCTGGCTGGGCAAGAATTTCGATCCGTCGATCCAGTGGAAGGATCTCGACTGGATCCGCGCCGAATGGGATCGCCCGCTGATCATCAAGGGCATCCTCGATCCCGAGGACGCGCGCGAGGCGGCGGCGATCGGTGCCGACGGCATCGTCGTCTCCAACCATGGCGGGCGCCAGCTCGATGGCGTGCTCTCCAGCGCCCGTGCGCTCCCACCGATAGCCGATGCGGTGGGCGGCAAGCTCACCATCCTCGCCGATGGCGGTATCCGCACCGGGCTCGATGTCGTGCGAATGCTCGCGCTCGGCGCGGACGGCGTGCTGCTCGGCCGTGCCTGGGTCTATGCGCTCGCGGCGCAGGGTGAGGCGGGCGTCGCCAAGCTGCTCGCCCTGATCGCGCGTGAAATGAAGGTCGCGATGACGCTGACCGGGGTCAACCGGATCGAAGCGATTGACCGCTCGATCCTTGCTGAAGGTGTGAAATGAAGCTTCTCGAAGGCAAGACCGTGCTGGTCACCGGCGGATCGACCGGGATCGGTCGCGCCGCCGCGATCGGCGCGGCAAAGCACGGCGCGAATGTCGCGATCAACTATGCCTCATCCGACGACAAGGCCGCCTCATGCGTTGCCGAGATCGAGGCGCTCGGGCAGCGCGGCCTCGCGGTGAAGGGCGACGTCGCCTTGCCCGAGACCGCGGCCGATTTCGTGAACAAGGCGGTCGAGGCGTTCGGTCGCGTCGATGTGATGGTCTCCAACGCCGGCATCTGCCCGTTCCACGCCTTCCTCGACATGCCGGTCGAGACGGTCGACCGCACCTTCCGCGTCAACCTCCACGGCGCCTATTACATGGTGCAGGCGGCGGCGAACCAGATGGTGAAGCAGGGTGAGGGCGGCGCGATCGTCGCCGTCTCCTCGATCTCGGCGCTGGTCGGTGGCGAGTTTCAGACGCACTACACCCCGACCAAGGCGGGCGTGCACTCGCTGATGCAATCGGCGGCGATTGCGCTTGGGCGTCACGGCATCCGATGCAACTCGGTGCTGCCGGGCACGATCCTGACCGAGATCAACAAGGACGATCTCGCCGACCAGGACAAACGCGACCGCATGACCGCGCGCATCCCGCTTGGCCGCCTTGGCGAGTCCGAAGACCTTGCCGGGCCGATCGTGTTCCTCGCCTCCGACATGGCGGCGTACGTTACCGGCGCGGCGCTGCTGGTCGACGGCGGCGCCTTCGTGAACCTGCAATAGGCCCTCCGGCGTGTCGCTCGTCATGCCTCCGCCCGATGCCGCGATACTGGCGCGGCGGGCGGAGATCGTGGCGGCGATGCGCGCGATCGTCCCCGGCGAGGGCGTGATCGACAAGCTCGAGGCGCTGCGGCCCTATGAGTCCGACGCACTCACCGCCTATGCGCAGATCCCGCTGCTGGTGGTGCTGCCCGAGACGGTGGAGCAGGTCGCGGCGGTGCTGCGCTGGTGTCACGCCAACCGGGTCAAGGTGGTGCCGCGCGGCGCGGGGACCTCGCTGTCGGGCGGGGCGTTGCCGCTCGCCGACGGCATCCTGCTCGGCATGGCGAAATTCAACCGCGTCCTCGATATCGACTATGCCGATCGCGTCGCGGTGGTGCAGCCGGGTGTCACCAATCTCGCCATTACGCGAGCAGTGGAAGACGCCGGCTTCTACTACGCCCCCGATCCCTCGAGCCAGATCGCCTGCACCATCGGCGGCAACGTCGCCGAGAATTCGGGCGGGGTGCATTGCCTCAAATACGGCCTCACCACCAACAACGTCCTCGGCGTCGAGCTGGTGACGATCGAGGGCGAGGTCGTGCGCCTTGGCGGGCGCGGGCTGGAGCCGGCGGGGCTCGACCTGCTCGGAGTGATCGTCGGGTCGGAAGGGCTGCTCGGCGTGGTCACCGAAGTCACGGTCCGCATCCTGCCGCGGCCGCAAACGGCGAAGGCGCTGCTGATCGGGTTTCCGAGCGTCGAGAGCGCGGGCCAATGCGTCGCCGAGGTGATTGCCGCCGGGATCATCCCCGCCGGCATGGAGATGATGGACCGCGCCGCCGTCCATGCGGCCGAAGCCTTTGTCCAGGTTGGTTATCCGCTCGATGTCGAGGCGCTGCTGATCGTCGAACTGGACGGCCCTTCGGCGGAATGCGGCCATCTGACCGGCGAGGTCGAACGCATCGCCCGCGCCAATGGCGCGGTGTCGGTGCGTGCTTCGGCCGACGAAGCCGAGCGCGTTGCCTTCTGGGCCGGGCGCAAGGCGGCGTTCCCGGCAGCGGGTCGGCTCTCGCCCGATTACTATTGCATGGACGGGACGATCCCGCGGCGGCGGCTTCCCGAAGTGTTGACGCGGACGAAGGCGCTGTCCGATCAATATGGCCTTGGCGTCATCAACGTCTTCCATGCCGGCGACGGTAATCTCCACCCGCTGATCATGTACGACGCGAACCAGCCTGGTCAGCTCGAACGCGCCGAGGCGTTCGGGGCGGATATCCTCAGGCTCTGCGTCGAGGTCGGCGGTGTGCTCACCGGCGAGCATGGCGTCGGGGTCGAGAAGCGCGACCTGATGCCGACGATGTTCAGCAAGGCCGATCTCGCCCAGCAGCAGCGGGTCAAATGCGCGTTCGACCCTGAGCTGCTGCTCAACCCCGGCAAGATGTTCCCCGAACTGCACCGCTGCGCCGAGCTTGGCCGCATGCACGTCCATCGCGGCCAAGTGCCATTCCCCGATCTTCCGCGCTTTTGATGATCCCGACCCTCGCCCCAACCCCCACCGTCACCCCGGCCTCGTGCCGGGGTCCACGGCTCCCCCTCGTCCGATGCACTGGCGCCTCTTGTTTCATGCCAGCCTCCCGGTGGACCCCGGCACAAGGCCGGGGTGACGGTAGAGGTGGGCAATGATCCGTCCCGCTTCCATCGGGGAGCTGTGCGAGGTCATCTCCTCCGGCACCAAATTCCGCCTTCGCGGTGGCGGTACCAAGGATGCGATCGGCGCGCCGTGCGATGCACAGATCGTCGACATGCGCGGCTTCGCGGGCGTGATCGACTACGACCCGCCCGAACTCGTCCTCACCGTCGGCGCCGGCACACCGCTGGCTGAGATCGAGGCACTCGTCGCGAGCGAAGGCCAGATGCTCGCCTTCGATCCGTTCGATCACGGTGCGATGCTCGGCAATGATGGCGGCGCGACCATCGGCGGCGTGATCGCGGCGGGCGTAGCGGGCCCCGCGCGGCTGTCGCGTGGCGGCGCGCGCGATCATCTGCTCGGCTTCACCGCCGTCTCGGGACGCGGCGAACGTTTCGTCGCGGGGGCGAAGGTGGTCAAGAACGTCACCGGCTACGATCTGCCCAAGCTGATGGCGGGAAGCTGGGGCCGGCTTGCCGCGCTGACCGAGCTGACGCTCAAGGTCCTGCCCGCGCCGCGCACGCGGCTGACTTTGGTCATCCGCGGCCTCGATCCGGCCGGGGCGGTCGCGGCGATGGCGCGCGCGCTGGGATCGGCGGCGGAAGTTACCGCCGCCGCTCATCTGCGCGACTGGCGGGGCGAGGCGATGACCGCGCTGCGGCTCGACGGTTTCGCGGAATCGGTCGCGGCGCGCGCGGCGATGCTGCCCGAATTCGAAGCAATCGACGATGGCGATGCGCTGTGGCGCGCCGTGCGCGATGTTTCGCCGCTGCCACGCGAATGGCCGCTATGGCGGCTGATCGTCGCACCCGGCCAGGCGCCCAGCGTTATCGCCGCGCTACCGGGTGCGGAATGGCTGCTCGACTGGGCGGGCGGACTGATCTGGCTGGCAAGCGCGGCCGATCCCGTCGCGATCCGCGCGGCTGCCGAGGCGGCGGGCGGGCATGCCACGCTGGTTCGTGCCAGCGAGGCGATGCGCGGCGCCGTCTCGACACTTCACCCGCAACCTCCCGCTCTGGCCGGGATCGAGACACGCGTGCGCCGCGCCTTCGACCCGGACGGCATATTCGAAACAGGGCGCTTCTAGATGCAAACCCGGTTCACCCCTGATCAGCTGGCCGACCCGGCAATGGCCTCGTCCGAGGGCGTGATCCGCAAATGCGTCCATTGCGGCTTCTGTACCGCGACCTGCCCGACCTATGCGTTGCTCGGCGACGAGCTCGATAGCCCGCGCGGGCGCATCTATCTGATCAAGGACATGCTGGAGAACCAGCGCAAGCCGGGGCCGGAGACGGTCAAGCATATCGACCGCTGCCTCTCCTGCCTGTCGTGCATGACCACCTGCCCCTCGGGCGTGAACTATATGCACCTGGTCGATCATGCGCGGGCGTACATTCACGAGAATTACCGCCGCCCGTGGCATGAGCGCGCGGTGCGGCGATTGCTCGCGGCGATCCTGCCCTATCCCGGCCGCTTCCGCGCGGCGCTGATACTCGCGAAACTGAGCCGGCCCTTCGCCCCACTGGTCGCGGGGGTGAAGCCGCTCGCGGCGATGCTGGCGATGGCACCGAAGCGGGTACCTCCTCCGGTCGCCCCTGTGAATGCGACGGTGCCCGGTACCAAAGGCCGGATCGCGCTGCTTCAGGGCTGCGCCGAACCCGTGCTCAAACCCGAATATCGCGCCGCCGCGATCCGTCTGCTCAATCGCGCCGGCTATGACGTGGTGTTCGCCGCCGGCGAGGGCTGCTGCGGCGCGCTGGTCCATCATATGGGCCGCGAGGCCGACGGGCTCGACGCCGCGCGGCGCAATGTCGATGCGTGGATGCGCGAGATCGAGGGCGGCGGACTGGCGGCGATCGTCGTGACCGCATCGGGCTGCGGCACCACGATCAAGGACTATGGCTTCATGCTGCGCAACGATCCCGCCTATGCCGACAAGGCGATACGCGTGTCGGCGCTGGCGAAGGATGTCTCCGAGCTGCTCGCCGAGATCGATCTGCCCCCGGGCGACGGGCGCGGCCTCACCGTTGCCTATCACGCCGCCTGTTCGCTCCAGCATGGGCAGAAGGTCACCGATGCGCCCAAACGGCTGCTCGCCGCCGCCGGTTACACCGTGCGTACGCCCGCCGAAGCGCATCTCTGCTGCGGATCCGCGGGCACCTACAACATCCTCCAGCCGGATATCGCAGGCCAGCTCGGTGCCCGGAAAGCGGCCAATCTCGCGCGATTGCAGGCCGATGTGATCGCCACCGGAAACGTCGGCTGCGCGATGCAGATCGCCCGCCATGGTAGCTTCCCTGTCGTCCACTCGATCGAACTGCTCGACTGGGCGACCGGCGGCCCCGCTCCGGCAGCTTTCGCGCATCGAAACGCTTGACCAAATAATACTATTATATTTAAATTGTACGACGACTGGAGGTGTCGAATCCCTGGTCGTCGATAGTGACCCGTGCTGCGCAGGCAGAGGCGGGCTTGGGAGAGTGTAGGGATGGCTTCGAGATTTCTGCTGACCGGCCTTGCCGTGCTGGCGACGGCACCCGCCGCCGCGCAGACGCCGCCGCTCAGCGTCTCGGCCAATCACCGCTATCTGGAGGCGGGTGGCAAGTCCTTCTTCTGGCTGGGCGACACCGCTTGGCTGTTGCTCAGCCGCCTCGACCGCGAAGAGACCGAGCATTATCTCGCCACGCGCCAGCGTCAGGGCTTCAACGTCGTCCAGGTGATGGTGTTGCACACTGACAAGATGACCAACCGCTACGATGCGCCTGCTTTGATCGACGGCGATCCTGGGCAGCCGCGCACCACCCCGGGTAAGAATCCTGCCAAGGCGGGCGAGTATGACTATTGGGATCACCTCGATTGGGTGGTCGAACGCGCCGCGGCGCACGGCATCTATGTCGCGATGGTGCCCGCCTGGGGCGACCTCGCGATGGAGCGTCAGCTCAACGAGAAGAATGTCGAAAGCTATGGCCGCTTCCTGGCCGAGCGGTATGGCAAGGCGCCCAACGTCATCTGGCTCAACGGCGGCGACACGCGCTCGGAGATGCGCGCGGCGGTGTGGGACAAGCTCGGCACCACGATCAAGAAGATCGCGCCCAAGCAGCTGATAACCTTCCATCCGATCGGCCGCACCACATCGTCGTGGCAATGGCACCAGGCGCCGTGGCTGGACTTCAACATGTTCCAGTCGGGTCATCGCAGCTACGCGCAGGAAGGCGCGAACGCGATCGGCGAGGACAACTGGCGCTATGTCGAGCAGGACCTCGCCCGCACCCCGCCCAAGCCGACGATCGACGGCGAGCCGAGCTACGAGAATATCCCGCACGGCCTGCACGAGCCGAACCAGCCGCGCTGGCAGGCGGCGGACGTGCGCCGCTACGCGTGGTGGGGCGTGATGGCCGGCGCGTTCGGCCATACTTATGGCGAAAACCACGTCATGCAGATGTTCGTCGCCGGTTCGAAGGATGCCAATTTCGAACCTAATCAACGCTGGGACACGTCGCTGACCGCGCCCGGCGCACCGGGCGCCGACCAGATGCGACACCTGCGCACCCTCATCGAGTCGCGGCCGATGCTCGAGCGCGTGCCCGACCAGACCATGATCGCCGACAATGGCGTCCGCTACGATCGCGTGCTGGCGAGCCGGGGCAAGGCCTATGCCTTCGCTTACACCCATACCGGCCGCCCCTTCACGCTGAAGCTGGGCGCGATCGCGGGCAACCGGGTCAAGGCACAATGGTACTCGCCGCGCGACGGCAAGTTCACGCCCGTGGGCGGTTTCGCCAATCGCGGCGTGAAGCGTTTCGATCCGCCGGGCGAGGCCACGGCCGGCAATGACTGGGTGCTGGTGCTGGATGGTGCCGCACGATGAACGAAGGGAAATTCGTGGGTCTTCCGAAGATCAAACATGTCCGCGCCTACACGGTGCGCGGGGGCGGCGCGGACTATCACGATCAGGGCGCGGGCCACTGGATCGACGATCACATCGCGACGCCGATGTCCAAATATCCCGAATATCGCCAGAGCCGCCAGAGCTTCGGCATCAACGTGCTCGGCACGCTGGTGGTCGAGCTGGAGGCCGAGGACGGCACGATCGGCTTTGCCGTCACGACCGGCGGCGAACCCGCTTGCTTCATCGTCGAGAAGCATCTGTCGCGTTTCCTGATCGGTCGCGACCCGTCGGACTATGAGACGATCTGGGATCAGATGTACTTCTCGACCCAATATTATGGGCGCAAGGGGCTGGTCGTGAACGCCATTTCGGGCGTCGACCTCGCCATCTGGGACCTGCTCGGCAAGCTGCGGCAGGAGCCGGTCTATCACCTGCTCGGCGGCGCGGTGCGCGACGAGATGCAGTTCTACGCCACCGGAGCGCGGCCCGACCTCGCCAAGGAAATGGGCTTTATCGGCGGCAAGCTGCCGCTCCATCACGGCCCCGCCGAGGGCGAGGCAGGGATGGACAAGAACCTTGCCCTGCTCGCCGACATGCGGGCCAAGTGCGGCGACGATTTCTGGCTGATGTACGATTGCTGGATGGCGCTCGACATCGATTACGCGACCCGCCTCGCGCATCGCGCATGGGATGAGTGCGGCCTGAAGTGGATCGAGGAAGCGCTCTCGCCCGACGATTATTGGGGCTATGCGCAGCTCAAGAAGAATGCCCCCGACGGCCTGCTCGTCACCACCGGCGAGCATGAATCGACCCGCTGGGGCTTCAGGATGCTGCTCGAGATGGAGTGCTGCGACATCATCCAGCCCGATGTCGGCTGGTGCGGCGGCGTGACCGAGCTGATCAAGATCGCCGACGACGCCGACAAGAAGGGCGTGCTGATGGTCCCGCACGGATCGTCGGTCTACAGCTATCACTTCGTGGTGACGCGCCACAATTCGCCCTTCGCCGAGTTCCTGATGATGCATCCGGGACCGACCGAGGTGGTGCCGATGTTCGCGCCGCAATTGCTGGGCGAGCCGGTGCCGGTGAACGGCAAGATCCGCGCGAGCGAACTCGACAAGCCCGGCTTCGGCGTCGAGCTCAACCGCGACATCGCGCTCCATCGCCCCTATCCAAACGACTGACATTCAAGACCGAAGGAAGACCCATGAAGCTCTGCCGTTATGGCGCTCCCGGCGCCGAAAAGCCCGGCCTGATCGACGCCGATGGCCGCATCCGCGACCTGTCCAACTATGTCGCCGATATCGACGCGCAGACCCTGTCGAAGGAAACGCTGGCGAACCTCGCGGGCGTCGACCCCACCACGCTCAAGCTGGTGGAAGGCGATGTGCGCTATGGCCCCTGCGTCACCGGCACGCGTCAGTTCGTCGCGATCGGCCTCAACTATGCCGATCACGCGGCCGAATCCAACCTGCCGATCCCCGAGGAGCCGGTGGTGTTCAACAAATGGGTGAGCTGCATTCAGGGGCCGAACGACCCCGTCACCATCCCCAAGGATTCGAAGAAGACCGATTGGGAAGTCGAGCTGGGCATCGTCATCGGTACCGCCGCGCATAACGTGTCCGAAGCCGACGCGCTCAGCCACGTCGCCGGCTATTGCGTGGTCAACGACGTGTCCGAGCGCCACTGGCAGACCGAGCGCGGCATGACCTGGGACAAGGGCAAGGGCTTTCCGACCTTCGGCCCGATCGGTCCATGGATGGTCACCGCCGACGAGGTCGGCGATCCGCAGAACCTGTCGATGTGGCTGTCGGTCAACGGCAGGAAGATGCAGGACGGCAATACCAGGACGATGATTTTCACCGTCGCGCAGATCGTCTCCTACCTCTCGCAGATCATGACGCTGCTTCCGGGCGATGTCATCACCACCGGCACCCCGCCGGGCGTCGGCCTCGGTCAGAAGCCCGAGCCCTGGTACCTCAAGGCCGGCGACGTGGTCGAGCTGGGCATCGAGAAGCTCGGCGAGCAGCGCCAGGACTTCGTCGCATGGGCACCGGCGAAGTGAGCGGCCGCTTCGAGGGCCGCGTCGCGGTCGTCACCGGCGGCGCAGCGGGCATCGGCCGCGCCGCCGCAGAGCGGATGGCGGCCGAGGGCGCGCAGGTCAGCGTGTGGGACATTTCCGACGATGCGCTGGCGAGCTGCGATTTCGCGGCACACACCGCCAAGGTCGACCAGTCGGACGAGGCGCAGGTGATCGCGGCGGCGGCGGATGTCGCCGCCAGGCTCGGCCGGCTCGACATCCTCGTCGTCTCGGCGGGGATCACCGGGCCCAACGCCACGCTGGAGAGCTACCCCTCCGACGCGTGGCAGCAGGTGATCGCGATCAACCTCAACGGCACCTTCTTCTGCGACAAGGCGGTGATCCCGCACATGAAGGCGAACGGCTATGGCCGCATCGTCAACATCGCGTCGGTCGCCGGCAAGGAAGGCAATCCCAACGCCAGCGCCTACTCGACGTCGAAGGCGGGGGTGATCGGTCTGACCAAATCGCTGGGCAAGGAACTGGCCAAGGACAATATCACCGTCAACGCGGTGACCCCGGCGGCGGTCAAGACCGCGATCTTCGACCAGATGACACAGGCGCATATCGACTTCATGCTCTCGAAGATCCCGATGGGACGCTTCGGCACGGTGGACGAGAATGCGGCGATGATCTGCTTCCTGGCGAGCGAAGAGGCGAGCTTCTCGACCGGCGCGGTGTTCGACACCTCGGGCGGGCGCGCGACCTACTGACATGCACAACCGTCCGCCCCTCGTCGATCCGCATGTCCATCTCTGGGACCTTGGCCACATCCGCTATCCGTGGCTGACCGGGCCGTTCGATACCGACAATCCCAATGGCAGCGTCGAACCGATCGCGGTGGATTACCCGCTCGACGCCTATCTGGCCGATGCCGGGCAGTGGGACGTGCGCGGGATCGTGCATATCGACGCGGGGGCGGACCCGGCGGACGCGCTCAAGGAAACGCAGTGGCTTCAGGCCATGGCCGATGCGCGCGGGATGCCGAGCGGCATCGTCGCCTTCGCGGCGCTGGATGACCCTGAGGTCGAGACGCTGCTCGCCGCGCATGTCGAGCATGCCAATGTCTGCGGCATCCGACACATCATCAACTGGCATTCCGATCCGGCGCGCAGCTACTCGCCCGTCGATGTCACGACGACCAGCGCGTGGATGCGCGGCTTCGGGTTGCTCAGAAAATTCGATCTGAGCTTCGACCTCCAGGCCTATCCCGGCCAGTTCGCGCATCTCGCGCAGCTGATCGCCCGGCATCCCGACACGCAGGTAATCCTCAACCACACCGGCATGGCGATCCCTGGCGACGCCGATGGCTGGGGCGAGTGGCGACGCGGCATGGCTGCGTTAGCGGCTTTGCCCAATGTCGCGGTCAAGATCTCCGGAATGGGCTTCACCTGGCGACCCTGGGATGTCGATCAGGCGCGCAGCTATGTGCGCGAGACGATCGAGCTGTTCGGCACGGCGCGCGCGATGTTCGCCAGCAACTTCCCCACCGACAAATTGTTCGGCAGCTTCGACCAGCATTTCGACGCCTATGACGCGATCACCGCGGATTTTTCGGCGGACGAGCGCGCGGCTTTGTTCGGCGGCAATGCCAACCGCATCTACCGCCTCGGACTGGACCTGTGATGCGGGTCACCGATCTTCGCGCCGAATATACCGTCGATCTGCTGGGCACGCAGGTCGCGCATCCGCGCCTGTCGTGGCGGATCGAGGATGCGGAGAAGCAGACAGGCTATCGCATCCGCGCCGCGGCGAGCGTTGCGGCGCTGGCCGCGGGCGACCTGCTCTGGGACAGCGGCACGATCGCGAGCGATGCGACGTTCGACATCGCCTATGGCGGCCCGGCGCTTGGCCCGATGCAGCGCATATGGTGGACCGTGGAGGCCGATGGGGCCACTTCCGATCCCGCCTGGTTCGAAGCCGGCCTGCTCTCGCCCGACGACTGGCGCGGCGAGTGGATCGAGGCGGAGGATGAAAATGCCGCCGCCGATCGCGCCGTTGGGGTGAGCTGGGTGTGGGGCGAAACCTCGCTCGACGCGCGTCCGCACGCCTTCCGCATCGACTTCGAAGCCCCCGCCGATCTGGTGCGGGCCGAGGTGCTGGTCGCGGGCAAGGATCACCTGCGTGGCGTGTGGGTCAACGGCGTCAAGTCGCCGCTCGACTGGCATTTCGACTGGGACACCTATCTCCCCTTCTGGGGCACGCTCGCGCCCTATGAGGGTAAGGTCAGGCCCGGCCGCAACAGCGTCTGCGCGCTGGTCGAGGCGGACACGACCGGCTTCTTCCCGGTCGATGGCGGCGCCTTTGCCGCGTTGATCCGGTTGCATCGGGCGGACGGCAGCGTCGAGCGGATCGCCGGCAGCGCCTTTCATGTGATGCCCGATGCGCCACAAGGCTGGACTGACACCGGTTTCGATGCGCGCGGCTGGGCGCGCGTGGTGCCGAGCACCAGTTGGGCGCGGGGCGATCCCCGGCCGAGCGAGCCGGCGATGCTGCTGCGGACGGGCTTCGAAATTTCCAAGCCGGTGGTTGCCGCGCGGCTCTACGCCACCGCGCTCGGCGCCTATGATGCGCGGATCAACGGGCAGAAGGTGAGCGAGGCGATCCTGGCGCCCGAGATCACCGTCGCGAAGAGCCACATCCTCTATCAGACCCACGACGTTACCGCGCTGATCGCGCAGGGCGCGAATGCGCTGGGCGCGGTCGTCGGCGACGGTTTCTACGCCTCGCCCTTCGGTTGGCGGATCGAGCGCTATGGCTTCGGCCCGGCACCGCGCCGGTTCCGCGCGATGCTGCGGATCGACTATGTCGATGGCACGCACGACTGGGTAACGACCGGGCCGGACTGGAAGATCGCGACCTCGCCGATCCTGAAGTCCGAAATCTATGATGGCGAGAGCTTCGATGCGCGGCGGATCGTGCCGGGCTGGTCGGCGCCGGGGTTCGACGCGTCGGGCTGGGCAGACGCGAAGATCGGCGTCGCGCCCGATACGCAGCTGATCGCGCAGACCTCGCCCTTGCTTGAGCGCAACGGCGTGTGCCGCGCGGTGTCGGTCAGCGAACCGGTGCCGGGCCGTTTCATCTTCGACTTCGGCCAGAATTTTTCCGGCTGGGTGCGCATCCGCGCCACCGGTCCGGCGGGGACCACGATCACCGCCAAATTCGCCGAACTGCTCAACCCGGACGGAACGGCGGACCTCGCCAATTTGCGGCTGGCGAAGGCGACCGACCGGTTCACCCTCGCGGGTACCGGCGCGCCCGAAGTCTTCGAGCCGCACTTCACCTATCACGGCTTCCGCTATGTCGAGGTCGCGGGCTATCCGGGCACGCCGACCGCCGACGATATCGAAGGGGTGATCGTCCACAGCGCGTGCCGCGAAGTCGGCGCGATGACCTTCCCTGACGCGCCCTTGCTCCAGCAGATCTGGAACAATGCGCTGTGGAGCCAGCGGTCGAACTTCTTCGCGGTGCCGACCGATTGCCCGCAGCGCGACGAACGCATGGGCTGGATGGGCGATATCCAGGTGTTCCTCGACGCCGCCGCGTTCAACATGGAGGTCGATCCCTTCATCCGCCGCTTCCTGCTCGAGGCGCGCGCGGCCCAGCGTGACGACGGCGCCTACCCGATCGTGGTGCCGCAGCCCTTGTCCTTCCCCGATGTCGTGACGGCGGGATGGAGCGAGGCGGGGATCATCCTGCCGTGGCAGCTATGGCAGCGTTACGGCGATACCGCGGTGATCGACGAGAATTGGGACGCGATGCAGGGCTGGATGGCCTATGTCGCGCGCACCAATCCGGATCATGTCTGGCGCAACGACCGTGGCCTCGACCTCGGCGACTGGCTGTCGGTCGATGCGATCAAGCCCGATGACGAGACCACGCCGCGCATCCTTTGCGCCACTGCCTACTGGGCGTGGAGCGCCGAGCTGATGGCGGAGATGGCGGCGGCGATCGGGCGCGATGCCGACGCGACCCGCTATCGCACGCTGCATGCGGCGATCCGCGATGCCTATGGCGCCGAGTTCGTCGACGCGGACGGCGCATGCGGCAATGGCAGCCAGACCAGCCAGGTCCTGTCGCTCGCCTTCGGGCTGGTGCCGGAAGCGCGGCGTGCGGCGGCGGCGCGGGTGCTGGCGGACGAGATTCACGGGCGGGGCATGAAGCTTTCGACCGGCTTCCTCGGGACGCCTTACCTGCTCGACGTTCTGGCCGAGGCGGGGCTGTGGGAGGAGGTTTCCGGCCTGCTGCTCCAGACCGGCTACCCCAGCTGGGGCTATATGCCGCAGCGGGGCGGGACGACGGTGTGGGAACGCTGGAACGGCGACACCGGCGATCTCAGCATGAACAGCTACAACCATTATGCGTTCGGCGCGGTCGTCGGCTTCTTCTACCGTCGCCTCGGGGGAATCGCGCCGGCGTCGCCCGGCTTCCGCCGGATCGCGGCGCGGCCGGTATGGCTGCCGCAAGTCGGTCGCGTCACGGTGCGATTCGACTCCCCGGTGGGCCCGATCGCGACCGAGACCGGCGGCGATGCCGATGGCCTCAACCGCTTCGCGCTGACCGTGCCCGCCAACGCCGTTGCCGAGGTCGAACTGCCCGGCACTGGCTGGCGCGGCGTGCCGAACGCACGCGAAGACGATGGCCTGACCCGCTTCGAAGCGGGAGCGGGCACGCACGAATTCACAAGATAGAGAGGGTTGCCGATGCCGACGCTGGGGCTCGTCCATAATTCGCCGATGCTGGCGGGGGTGTTCAACGAGATCGCGGCGCGGGTAATGCCCGATGTGCGCATCCTCCATTTCGTCGACGAAAGCACGATCAAGAACACGATCGCGGCGGGGCATCTGCAAAAGTCGACGATGCGGCAGGTGATCCGGCTGGTCGGTTCGACCTTCGATGCCGGGTGCGACGTGGCGATGGTGACCTGTTCGTCGATCGGCCGCGCGGTCGAGATGGCGGCGGAGCTGTACGATCAGCCGGTATTGCGCGTCGATCGCGCCATGGCGGAGCAGGCGGTGGCCAGCGCGACTCGGATCGGCGTTGTGGCGACACTCTCCACCACGCTCGATCCCACCGCCGATCTCGTCCGCCGCGTCGCCGCCGAGCAGGGCAAGGCGATCGAGCTTCTCCCGCATCTGTGCGAGGGCGCGTTCGACGCGGTAATGGCCGGCGACGGCGCGACCCACGACCGCATCGTCGGCGAAGCACTCACGACCGCGCTGGCCGATGTTGATGCGATCGTGCTGGCGCAGGCGTCGATGGCGCGTGTTGTTGCGAGCTTGCCCAAGGGCGCGGTCAAGGCGCCGATGCTGTCGAGCCCTGAGCTCGGGATGCTGCGCGCGGCAGAAGTGCTCAAGGGCCTCATCAAGTGAAGAAGCGCCATGGCGTGCTCGGCCTGCTCGCCGCGCTGTCGGTCATCACCTTCATCGACCGGATGGCGATCGCGGTCACCGGACCGGCGATCCAGCAGGATCTGGGCATCACCCCGGCGCAATGGGGCTGGGTGCTGGGCGCCTATACCTTCGCCTATGCCGTGTTCGAGGTGCCGTCGGGCGCGATCGGCGACCGCTTTGGCTATCGCAAGGAATTGACCCGGATCACAATCTGGTGGTCGTTCTTCACCGCGATCACCTCGGCGTGCCATAATTTCTGGCAGCTGGCGGTGGCGCGCTTCATGTTCGGTCTCGGCGCGGCGGGTGCCTATCCCAACATGTCGGGCGTGCTCTATCGCTGGTTTCCCAAGCGCGAGCGGGCGCGCGGGCAGGGCGTGATCTGGGCGGCGAGCCGGCTGGGCGGGGCGCTGGCGCCGCTGCTGCTGGTGCCGCTCAACACGCATCTTGGCTGGAAGATGGTGTTCGTCATCCTCGGCCTGGTCGGCTTCCTCTGGGCGATATTGTGGTGGCGCTGGTACCATGATCGCCCCGCCGACCAGCCGGGCATCACGGCGCAGGAGATCGCGGAAATCGGCGAGGATGAGGGCCCCGGCCATTCGGGCACGCCGTGGCGCAGGCTGCTCGGCCTGCCGCAGCTCTGGCTGATCGGTATCGCCTATTTCTTCTACGCCTTCGGCAGCTGGTTCTATTTCGGCTGGTTCTCGCAATGGCTCGTCAATGGCCGCGGCTTTAGCCAGAGCGAAATGGCCTTCTACGCCGCGATCCCGTTCCTGCTCGGCATCGTCAGCAACCTGATCGGTGGCGTGCTGAGCGACCGGATCGGTGCGCGCATCGGATACAAGCTCGCCTATCGTCTGATTACCGGCGTGTGCCTCGCGGTCACCGCGCTGCTGCTGCTGGCGATGAGCGTGACGCACGACAAGATCATGGTCGTCATGCTGGCCGCCACCAGCTTTGCCGTGATGGACCTGATGCTGCCCTCGGCCTGGGCGATGTGCATGTCGATCGGTGGGCGCTTCGGCGGCACTGCGACTGGCTTCATGAACATGCTCGGCAATCTGGGCGGCTTCGTCGGCGTCGTTGCGACCGGCTACATCATCGCGGGCACCGGCAGCTATGATCTGCCGGTGCAGGGTGTCGCGCTGATGGTGCTGATCGCGGCGGGGCTGTTCGCATTGATCGATAGCTCGAAGGGCTTTGACCAGAAGGCCGTAACGGCATGATGCGGTTGTTGGCGGCGGCGTTGCTCGCGGCCGTTTCGCCGGCGCTGCCCGCTGCGGCTCAGACCGATGCGCCGGCGGGCCAGCAGCAGTTCGAGACGCTGTGGCTCGGCTCGGCCTGGTATCCCGAGCAATGGCCTGAGGAACGCTGGGAAGAGGATCTGCGCCTGATGAAGGCGCAAGGCGCGAACGTCGTGCGGATCGGCGAATATGCCTGGAGCCGGATGGAGCCGGAGGGAGGCAAGTACGACATGGACTGGCTGGTTCGCGCGGTGCGGTTGGCGGCGAAATACGACATCAAGGTGGTGGTCGGCACGCCGAGCGATACGCCGCCGGCCTGGATGACGAGCAAATATCCCGACGTGGTCCAGATCCGCAGCGACGGCACGCCTGTGGCGCACGGGATGCGGCGGCACTTCTCGATCTCGTCGAGCCGCTATCGCGCCTTTTGCCGGGAGATCGCGACCCGCATGGCCACGGCGCTGGGCAAGGAACCCAATGTCATCGGCTGGCAGATCGGCAATGAGCCGAGCGACGAGAGCTATGATCCCGAGGCGAAGGCGGCATGGGTCGCGTGGCTCAAGGCGCGCTACGGCACGCTCGACAAATTGAACGACGCGTGGACCACGCAATATTGGTCGCAGACCTATAGCGCCTGGGAGCAGGTCCCGTTCAGCAGCGACAAGGCCAATCCCGGCTGGATGCTGGAAGTGAAGCGTTTCATCACGTCGCAATGGGTGGACTTCCATCGCAATCAGCGTGACGCGATCCGCGCGCATGCCGATCCCCGCCAGTTCGTCACGGTCAATTTCGGCGGGCTGGGCTGGGCCAACCGGTTCGATCGCTATGCCGCCAACCGCGACCTCGATTTCACTTCCTGGGACAATTATGTCGGTTCGGGGCATTTGAAGCCCGATCGCAACGGCGCGACCCACGATCTGGTGCGCGGGTGGAAGCAGAAGAATTTCTGGGTGATGGAAATCCAGCCCGGCTATGTGAACTGGGCCGGGGTCAGCAACATGCTCCATCCCGGCGAGACGCGGCGCATGGCGTGGCAGGCGATCGGCCACGGATCGGACGGCATCCTCTATTGGCAATGGCGCAACGCCCGCAACGGCCAGGAAACGATGCACGGCGCGCTGGTCGGCCAGGACGGCAAGCCGCTTCCGATCTATGCCGAGGTCGCGCAGATCGGGCGCGAGATGGCCAGGGCGGCGCCGGTGATCGCCGGCACACACCCGGTTTCGCCGGCCGCGATCCTGCAGGACTATCCCAGCCGCTGGGCGATCGATTTTCAGCCGCATCATCGTGACTATGACCAGATCGAGGTGCTGCTCGATTACTACCGGCCGTTGAAGGACGCGCTCGGCGCGGTCGACATCGTCGAGGCGGATACGGCGCCGCTGGGCGTCTATGGCGTCGTCGTCGCGCCGAGCCTGAACGTCATCAGCGAAGAGCTTGCCGCCAAGCTCGAGGCCTATGTCCATAGCGGCGGGCACCTGATCCTGGGGCCGCGTTCGGGCATGAAGGACCGGTACAATGCGCTGCAGCCGGTGCGGCAACCTGGGCCGCTCGCCGCGTTGCTGGGTGGCCAGGTCGAGCAATATTATGCGCTCGACGAGCCGGTGGAAGTGGGCGGCGGAAAGGCGACGATCTGGGCGGAGCAGCTGTCCACGGCGGCGCCCGACACGCAAGTGGTACTGCGCTACGGCAAGGCCAATGGCTGGCTGGACGGCAAGCCCGCGGCCATCAGCCGCGAGGTCGGTGGCGGGCGCATCACCTATGTCGGCGCACTGGTCAGCGATGTGGTCATGAAGACGCTGATCGACGACGCGCTGAAGGAGGCGAGTATCATGCGCGACTTCGCCGTTCCCGCCGACGTCGAGCTGATGACGCGCGAGGGGAAGGGGCGGCGGATCGTCATCCTGATCAACCATGGCCGCGCGGAGCGAACGGTGATGCTGCCCGAGCCGATGATCGACATCCTGGGCGGCGGAAGCGTGTCGAGCGTGGCCTTGCCGATCGAGGGCGTCGCGGTGCTCCAGCGGCCGACGCGATGAAGGATCGCGCTATTCGACCTTCACCAGATCCGCGAACACCACCCGCACCGGGCCGAGCAGTCCGGAGCCCGCAAGCTCGATCGCGTTGCTTCCCGGTTTCACGGCGTCGGTGATGTCGACGCGATAGGGCTCCTTCCAGGTCACCCCCAAATCCTTGCCGTTGACCTTGACCCCCGCCAGCATCTCGACCCGGCCGAGGTCAAGGAAGATGCGACGGCCCTTTCGGATCACGTCCTCGGGGATGTCGATGGTGCGGCCGCCGGGAAGAGCGTGCCCCCACGGCCCGGCGACCGGGACCGGCGCGGGCACTTCGGCCTTGAATCTACCCCCATCGCTTGTGATGTAGGCGCCGCTTTCCCACACCAGCGCCTGAAGGTCGCCATAGCGGTCACGCGACACTTCGGCCGGTGCGGTGACCAGCGCCGGCGCGAGCGCGGCGGTGGTGTCGATGAAGCGCACCCCATCCTTCGCCACCCAATCGACCCGCCGCGCGCCGGCCGCGAAATCGAGCGTGATGAACGTCGATCCGGCGGGCGTGAGATCGAACGTCACCTCGGTCCAGTCGCGTTCGGTCTTGAACAAGGCCGCACGGGTAATGGCGCCGGTCTCGGCATCCCATAATGACGGCGCGGCGCTGCCGACGCGGAAGGTACAGGTGACGCGTTCGGCCCGGCGTTTGTCGTTGGCGACGAAATAGAGATGGGTCGGCCCGGCCTTGCGGTGCAGCCAGGCGAGCTGCCCGTCGGGCGTTGCGGTACGGCACGCGGCATCGGGCGCGACTTTCAGCGCGGTCAACGCATCGGCGACCGATCCGCCTGGGAAGACGCGGCCCGCGCCGACCTTGCGCGCGGCCTTGCCGTCACCCCAGATCGTATCCATCGCGGCGCGGAAGGTGGCGTCACCGTCCGCCTTGCCCGCCAGTGTCATCGGGTGCGCCGGTTTTGGCCCCAGCACCACCATTCCCGCCTCGACCAGCTCACGTACCTTGGCGGCGAGCTGCGGCGTCATCCCGGGGATATCCCGCGGGATGACGAGCAGGCGATAGGTTGCGCCATTGGCCAGCACGATCCGCCCGTCCTTCACCTTGGTGCGGGTCAGCAGCACTTCGGCATTGACCAGGTCATGTTGGTACCCGGCGGGGGCCTGTGGGCGGTCATGGCCGGCCGGGCCATCCTCGCCGACGAAGTAGAGCAGGTCGGCGACGTGGATGCCCTGCCGCAGCATATACTGGCTGCGCGACAGATAGTCCGACCAGGGTTTCGCCTGAGGGCCGCCGCGATGAAGGAGGAGCTGGTTGACCCCTTGTGCGAATAGCCGGTCGACCGGGGGCTTCAGCGCATAGGGGGCGTCCGGTTCGCGGCTGGCCTTGGCCTCGGCTGCGATGACGGTCTTGCCGTAGACGTGCCCGGCGGAGGTGGCAATTTGGAGCGCTTGGTTTGGTGCGTCCGACCTGAACCCGACCATCGGGACCTGCGCGCGGCCTGAGAGCTGCAGCGCGTCGAACGCGCCCGGGCCGTCGCTCCGGACGATCAGCTTGAGGCCGGCGCCAGTCGCGCGCGTTTGCATCCGGCCATAATAGCTGTCGGCCAGCAGACCAGCGAGCGTGCGGCGGAAATCGAACAGGAAGCGGTTGGAGATATCGAGGTCGCCGACAATCCGTCCGGTCAGTGCGGGCAGATAGGGCGTGATCGCATAGCCGTTGCGCTTCTGGAAATCGGCGGGAAGCGCGGGTGTCCAGTTCTGGAGGTCCGTGTCGACACTGTCGATTGCGACGTTATCGAACGCCTTACCGGCCAGCGGCCCGGCGGCCTTCACCAGCTTGCCGATCGTGTTGTCGAACTGAAGGTCGACCGCGGCGACGCTGAGCCGATCGACCTCAAGCTGGCCGGTCGGGGTGTGGCCAAGGCGCAGCACGGTCCACTCACCAATTGGGGGCGTCCAGTTGAGGATGCCCGTCGCATCGACATGCGCACTGATGTCGATGATTTGCGCGGGATCGATCGCATAGCGCGCCTTGAGGTCGAGCGGCGGCTTCCCTGCCTTGGCCTTCCCGCTGTCAAAGCGCGGGGTCGCATGAAGCAGCACCTCGGCGATCTGCACGCTCGACGATGGTGTGATGCGAAACAGCGTGGCCTCGACGCTCGCGAAGTTGAGGGTGGCGGGCGCATTGGTGGCGATTTCGACCTTGCCGATGCGTGACCAGGTGATGCCGTCGGCCGATGCCTCGACCGTGGTGGAGAAGGGCGACGCGGGCGTGGCCGCCTGAATCGTTGCCGACTGTGCGGCGAACGGCGCCTTCATCGTCACGACCAGCGGCGCTGCGGGCGAGATTTCGACCGCGCTGCCCGGGTCATGATCGGTGAGCGTCGATGGCACGATCGACATCTCCGCCTCCATCGCCTCCACCGCGTCGCGATAGGCGCTCTCGTCGCCGGGCGAAGCGGGGAAGGCGATCACGGCGGCGTCGCGATAGGAACCAAGCCGGGTATAGGGTTGGGGCAGCTGGACGCTGACGGGTACCTCGCCGTCGCCGCTTACACGGGCTTCGGTCCACACGATTTGCTGCATCGCCTGTTCGGGTGTGATCCACGGCCCGCCCGTCGAGGACCAGCGTAGCCCGACCTTGAGACCGAGCTGGTCGGCCTTGCCGATCATATGCGCCAGCAGATCGAGTGATTGCGGGGTCAGCATGTCGGCAGGCCCCGTGGAGCCATCGTTGCCGCCGTCGACCACCATCGCGCCGCCAAGTCCGATGTCGCGCATCGCCTGAAGATCGGCGTCGATCCCGTCCTTGGTGACGTTGCCGTTCGTCCAGGGATAAAGGGCGCGCGCGCGCGCCTCGGGCGGAGGATTACGAAAGGCTTCGGGATCAGGCGGGGTGTGGAGTGTGCGGTCCTGCGCCAGGCTTGGGGACGTGGCGGCCAAAACCACCAAGGTCGTGCCCATCGCCCATCGCATACGCCGATTCATTCCGTTCCTCCGTTCGCGGTCGACGCCTCCTTAGCCGCCCCGGCGCACGGTTTCGAAGAAATCATCGCGGCCCATCTGCCCGCCCTTGAGCACCAGCTCCAGCCCATCGATCGCGGGATCGGCCGAATGGGCGCGGACCAGCGGCGCGCCGCGCTCGACTGGCGCGGTCCAGGTGAGGGCGTCGATACCGAGCTGGGCAACGCCGTGGCTTGAGGTATCGCCACCCGCGAAGAGCAGGCGCTTGAGAGCGGTCCGGCGCATGACGTCTCGGGCGATACGGCCGAGCGCCTGACCCAGCTTCTCACCCGCTGCCGGAGCATCGCTGTCGAGCGGCCCTTCGGCCGAAGTCACCAGTGCCCGGCCATTTCGTGCCAGCGCGGCGAGCGCGGCGTCGGTGAGGCGCGCTTCCTCGGCGGACGATCCTTCGAGCAGCGCCGGTACATTCGCGCGCGCCGCGACAAAGCCGTCGGCGGCGCTCCGGGCAATCTGGCGTGCGGTGACGGGCGAGCAGCTCCCGCTTACCACCAGCAATCGATCGGTTTCGGCAGCCCGCGTGACTTCCGGCGCGCCCGCGATCAGCCCCTCGGCTGTCCATGCCAGGACCAGCGCGCGGGTCACGCCGGAGCTGCCCGCGGCGAAGCGAATGCCTTGCGAGCGCAGAATCGCGCCGGTCGCGGCAAGATCGGCGAAGCTCGTGCCGTCGAACAACACCGCGTCACAGCCGCTCACCGCATCGAACGCCGCTTCGGCCTCACCCGCCTGGAGACGGTCGAGCGGGACATGGCCGATCTTCGCGCCGGTCTGCGCGGCAAGGTGACGGATCAGATCGCTCTCGTGCATCGGCGTGACCGGATGGTGCGACATGGTCGGGTGGCGGTCGAGGCGGTGGACCCGGTCACTCGCCGCCGCGAAAAGGTTGGCGAAGGCGACGTAACGTCCGAGATGGGGCGCTGCGACGACGATTGCGCTCGGTGCGCCGAATGTCCGCACGCCGATATCGAGCGCCCGTCCGATCGATCCAACATGCGGTGCGCTGTCGAAGGTCGAGCAAGTCTTGTAGTGGACCAGCGCCGCATCACCGAGTGTCGCGAACATCGCGGGCAGTTCGGCGTCCATCCATTCGGGCGAGCGGCTGCGCGCGTCGCTGGCGATGCCGATCGCGCGTACCTGTGGGAAGCGCGCGCGCAGCGCCGCGTCGGGAGTGCGCAGGAACAATACCGCGGGCACGCCGCCTTCGGCCAGCTGCTCAAGCACATCGGTCGATCCGGTGAAATCGTCCCCGATAAAGGCGTAGAGCGGGGCGGGCAGGCTGGTTTGGTTCGACATTTCGGCTTCGGAACCCTCTGTCATCCCGGCCGAAGTGCCGGGATCCACTCATCCACGCTGACAGAACTCGATCCTCTTGCTCTTCCCTTTGCCTCCCGGTGGACCCCGGCACTTCGGCCGGGGTGACGACGGAGTGGAGAGGCGCGAGGTCTGCCTGAATCGATACGGTCAGCCGCCGAACGCGCCGAGTGCCGCCTTCAGTTCGGGGGCGTCGCCCGCGGCCTGCTCGACCGGAATGCCGGCGACCGCCGCTTCCCAAGCCTGCTGCAAGGCGCGGACGCCCGCCGCCGGACCGGCCGGATGCGCCATGATCCCGCCGCCCGCCGCGAACATGCAGTCGATGCTACCCAGCGCGGCAAAGGTCGGCGCGGCCTGTCTCGCCGACTGGCCGGACGAGAAGACCGGCATGATCTCGCACCCCTTGTGCGGCGCCGGGAACATCGGCGTCAGGCATTCGCGCGCGGAGGCGATCACGCTCTCGTTGCTCTCGCAGAACTTGTTGTCGATGCCGTTGACATGGGTGTGGTCGATGCCGGCGAGGCGCCATAGCTTCTGGAAAGCGATGTAGCTCATGCCGATCGCGGGCGAACGGCCGAGCATGCCCCAGCCGTTGCGATGTCCGTGGATCGGAAGCTGCGAGTGCGCACGCAGAACCTTCATGGCGGGCAGGCCGACCGAGTTCATGCTTGCCATGATGCAGGTGCCGCCTTCCGCAACGACATGATCGTGGCGGGCGAGCATCTCGTCGATCTCGCCGGTGAGGTTGGCGGCGAACATCACCCTTTTACCGGTCCGGTCGGCATGGTCGTTGATCACCCGCATCACCGCGCTGATGCGCTCATTGAACGGGCAGTGCGGACCGTCGGCCTGC
This sequence comes from Sphingomonas sp. GW821-FHT10C01, assembly GCF_059415525.1. Lineage (NCBI taxonomy): Bacteria > Pseudomonadati > Pseudomonadota > Alphaproteobacteria > Sphingomonadales > Sphingomonadaceae > Sphingomonas > Sphingomonas sp. GW821-FHT10C01. The sequence continues at coordinate 575,413 of NZ_JBWKNK010000001.1, forward strand.
AGCTCGTCGTCCTTGATGAAGTCGATCCCGGCCTCGACCAGCGTCTTCACCTGCGCAGCGGTGGTTTCGGGCGACATGCCGACGCTGGGCTTGATGATCGTGCCGATGATCGGGCGGTCATGCACGCCTGCGAGATCGCGTGTGCCCGCCACGCCGAATTGCGGCCCTTGATAGCGGGAGAGGAATTCGGGCGGCAGACTGATGTCGATCAGCCGCAGTCCCGAAAACGCCTTCAGCTCGGACAAATTACCGTTGATCGTCGCGAGCAGGTTTGGAAGCGACAGCCCCATGTTGGACACGGGCCACGACAGCACGACCTGTGCCCGGCGCCGCTTGCCGTCCCAATGCTTCGGCAGTCCCGATCCCGGCAGCGCGGGTTCGACGACCTCACCCAGCTCGACCAGTTGCTCGACCCGTGCGGCATGGGCCTCGCGAAGTTCGTCGGTCTCGCCCGGAACGCGGACAAAGGTGCCGGTCGACTGCTCGCCGGCCATCGTCTCCGCCGCCTGTTGCAGCGGAAACGCGGTCTCGATCTCATAGGTGGCGGTGACGCGGGTCATCACGCGGTCTTGAAGTAAGTCGTCGTGCGCTCTGTATCGACCGCGTAATAGGGCACGAACACCAGGTTCCGCTGGCCGACCTTGGCCCGATAGGATTCGGCATGGCCGGGCATTGGCGTGAGTGCGCCCGGGAGCGCGATCGTCTCCTGATCGATGCCCTCCCAGGGGTTGAGCCCGACATACATCACCGCGCCGCGCATCACCGCCTGAAGGTTCGGGTTCTCCGGATCGATCGCCAGCGTGCGCAGTGGCTGCGGGATCGTAAGTTCGACGATGTCGCCGGCTTTCCACACACGGCTGACCGTGGCGAGCTGGCCCGGCGTCGTCGCCTGCGCCTTGCCGTTGACCCGCAGCGTCGCGCCCTTGGTCCAGTGCGGGATGCGCAGCTTCAGCGCGAAGCGGCCATTGCCGGCCTTGCGCACGCGCAGCTTCACCGTGTCGGCGACGGGATAGTCGGTTTCCTGCACCAGCTCGACCGCGCCGCCGGGGCGGTCCCACGTCACTTCGGACGGGGTGTAGAGATTGACCAGCAGGCTGTCGTCGTCGTGGAAATAGGCGTTGAGGACATAGTCGGCGACGCCCTGAACCAGCGTACCCGAGCAGCATGGCCATTTCTGGTGGTAGTAACGCTTCTGCCCCTGCGCGCCGTAATCGGAATAGTACGGGTAGCCGCCGTCGCTGTCGGGCAGGCGGGTGGCGAGCATCGTGTTGTAGAGCGAGCGCTCGAGCCCGTCGCCATATCGCGCCTCACCGGTGAAGCGGATCAGATAGCGCGCGAGCTTCAAGTCCGCGAAGGCGCCGCACGGTGTCTCGTAATGCGCCTTGGAGGTCTTGAGGCTCTTGGCGAGATTGCCCTGGCCGAGCACCACGAACTGCTCCTCTGGCCCCCAGCCGCCCGAGGCGAAACGCTGCGGCTCCATGAACTTCCACGCGTTGATCAGCGCCTTCTTGTACTTCTCGTCGCCGAGATGGAGGAAAGCCTGCGCGCCCGATGCGTTGCCGATGGTGTGGCTATAGGCGTGCTTGGTCGGCAGCACGTCCTCGCCCGCGGCGAGCGGGTCGAACCACTCCTTGTTGAGCAGGTAATGGACCGCCATGTCGTGGTACTTCCGGTCGCCGGTGATTTCGGCGACATGGAACAGGTTTTCGGAGATGACATAGGTCTCGTCGTAGGGCGGCTCGGTCTTGCCGATGCGGTCGCGCGAGACCGGCGAGATATAGGGGCGGCACTTCTCGATGATGATCGGCAGCAGCGTCTTGGCCTGCTCCGCTCCACTCAGGCGATAGGCGTCGACCAGTCCGACGACATATTTGTCCATGACATAGGCGGCCCACTGCGCCTGCGCCTTGGGGCCGGCATAGGGGTTGGTCGCGGTGACCATCGCCTTGCCCCATTCGCTGACCAGCAGCTTGACCTTGTCGTGCGCCGCCTGATCGCCGGTCGCGGCGCCATAGCGCGCCAGGCCGGAGATATACTGCCCCATCGTCAGGCCTGCGACGAAGCCGTCCTTGTCATACCAGCCACCCATGTCGGGGCCGGGGGCGGGAAGGCCCGCATTCTGGCGGAACACCTTGAGGATGCGGTCATTGTCGAGCGCCAGGAAATGCGCGTGGATATGGTCGAACTGGCGCTTGATGCGGCCGCCGGTCAGCTTGACCTTGCCATAGGCGAATTCGCGCATCGCTTCCTTGCCCTTGAGGGCGCCGGAGGCCTGGGTGGCGGCAAGAGCGCTCGTGGGCAACGCGCCCATACCGGCAGCGGTGGTCGCGCATGCGGCGCAGTGCATGAAGTGTCGCCGCGATAGACCGTCAGTCATCCAATCCCTCCATAGGCGTTCGCCCTCCTTTCGAATCTCTTCGGATTCGCGGAGAATTGAAAATATAATAGTATTATTATCGGTGGCGCGCAACCAATCGAAGCCGTGCGGATCGACATGCGGATTCATCGTCACCACCGCGTTGGCACCCAGCCGTCACCCCAGCCTCGTGCCGGGGTGACGATGGAAAGGGGGCTATTTGCGGCGCTTGGCCGTGCTCTTCTCGATCCGCTCGACCCCATGGCCGATGATCTGGCGCATCGCCTGTGCCGCGCGTTCGCCGTCGCGCGCCTCGATCGCGTCGACGATCTCGCCATGGCCATGGACGCTGGTCTGGTGCGCCTCGGCCTCGTTGACCGGTGAACTCATCCGGAACGACGCCATCAGCGCGGTCTCAATCACCGCGGAGAGCGAGCGCATCAGCGCATTGTCCGATGCGTTGCCGATCGCCTTGTGGAACTGAAGATCGGCCTCGGCGAAGTCGCGCGCGCTGTCGGTCGCGTCGCGCATCCCGGCCAGGTGGCGGCGCATCTCGGCCAGATCCGCGTCGGTGCGGCGATCGGCGGCGGCGCGCGCCGCGGCGGATTCGATCGCGACGCGGACCTCGGCCAGGTCGCGCAGGAACGTCATGTCGAAGCCCTGGCTGGCCTTCCACGCCAGGATGTCAGCGTCGAAATAATTCCAGTGCGCGCTGTCAAGCACGGTGGTGCCGACGCGGGTCTTGGACACGATCAACCCCTTGGCGGTCAGCGTCTTAAACACCTCGCGCAATACGGTGCGGGAGATGCCGAAGCGAGCGAGGATCTCCGCCTCCTGCGGCAGCTTCTCGCCGGGCGCGATGACGCCGGACAGGATTTCGTGGCCCAGAATCTGCGCCACCTGATCGTGGCTGGAGCGAATGTTGCGCGCGAACCGACCGAAACGGGGTTCGTCCCGCTCGCTCGCCACGCCGATCGCCGCCTGATCCTTCACCCGTAACACCCGTTCCTGCCCCTCGCTTCCAGCTGCGGCGTGACCCAGGCTGAGGGGCAGGGCGCGCGGCCGAGTCCCCTCTATGCGGCCAAGCGCCGCGTATTTCCATCCGCCATTTACCAAGCGATTCCGCTCCGAAAAGAAGCGGGGTGCCCCGTCAAGGTCCGGTGGACCGTGACGAAGCACCCCTGAGCCGTGCCGGGGAGGGGTGGCAGGCGGCTGTCAGAAGCGGACGCGGACACCTGCGGACACGCGGCGGCCGGTCTTGCGATATTCCTTGGTGCGATCCTCGCTCACCGAGTAGATGAACTCCTTGGCGTTGTTGAGGTTGATCGCGTCGGCGAAGACGGTGAAGTGCTTGCCGACATCATAGGACATGCTGACGTCGAGCTGGCCATAGGCGTCGAAATATTCCGGCTCGCCGTTGCGGCCCGAAGCGACCTGCAGGAAATTGTCGCGATAGGTGTAGGCGACACGGGCCTGCACGCCGTATTTCTCGTAGAAGCCGACCAGGCTGTACGAATTCTTCGACAGCCCTTCGAGGCCGAAGGACACGTTGGCGACGGCGTTGCGATATTCCGCGTTCGAGTCGGTGTAGTTGTAGCTCGCCTGGAGGCCGAAACCGTCGAACGGGGCGGGCAGCCAATTGTCGAACGACTGGCGATAGCCGATCTCGAAGCCCTTGACCGTCGCGCCCTTGCCATTGTCGGGCACGGTGACCTGGAAGGTCACCTGATCGACGAGCTGCGGCGTGGTGGTCAGCGTCACGAAGGACTGGATATCCTTGTAGAAAGCGGCGGCGGAGATCAGCGAGCCGGGCGCGAAATACCATTCGGCACCGGCCTCGACCTGCTTGGCGCGGAACGGCTGCAGATCGGGGTTACCGCGACGGATCGTCTCGTTACCCGGGTTCGTCTGGATGGTCTGGCGCGGAGACAGGTCCGACAAAGTCGGGCGCGTCAGCACCTTCGACGCGGCGAAACGCAGGATGAAGTCGTCGGTGACGTTCAGTCGCGCGTTAATCGACGGCAGCCAGTCATGATATTTGCCACGGAAGCTGATCGGCTGCACCGGCGAGACGACGATGGTGTTCTGTCCGCCACCGGTCGGCCGAGCGCTCAGCACCTGCCGGGATGCGCCGGACGAGGTATAGTCGGTATCCTCGTAACGCAGGCCGACATTGACGGCGAGATCCATGCCGCCGAGCTGGCCCTGCCACGCCGCCATCGCGTAGGCGGCCTTGACCTTCTCGTTCACCACCGACGAGCCGGACGGCGAAAAGACCGCGGGGTTGAACGTCTTGCCGTCCTGCGCGGCGAACTGGTCGATCGTGCGGATCAGCTCTTGCGGGCTGTAGATCAGCCAGTCGCGGATGATGTTGCCGCCGCCGCCGGAGAAGAAATAGCGGTCGGTCGGCGCGAACAGCGACTGCGGCAGCGTGCGGTTGGAGTCGCAATAGGTGCACTGTTCGCCGAACGGGGTCTCGTCGGCGGTGATCGTCTTGATGCGGCTCTGCGCGAGCGCGCCGACATAGAGCGTCAGATTGCCGTTGCCCGGCTTCCACTCGATATCGGCCTTATATTCCTCGATCTCGTCGTCGATGTTCGAGCCGCCGCCCCAGATATAATAATGCGCGGTGACGCCCTGCGGGTTGGTCGCGGCATTGGCGTAGTTGGGGCTGGTGAAGCCATAGTCGTAGATCGGGCTGCCGCTGCGCCGGTCGAACGACATGTCGACGCCCTTGCGGCGGATCGTCGTGAAGAGGTTGTTCTCCTTGCCGCGGCGGCGCGCGTCGGAGAGCGACCCGTCGAGGCGGACACGCAGCGTATCGGTGGGCTGCCAGTCGACATTGATGCCGAACTGGTCGGTGGTGACGTCGCGGTCGTCATACTGGATGATCTGATCGACGAAGCCGCCGGTATAGCGCTGGTAGACCGCCTCGCCGCCGGTCTGCACACCGTTGACGACGCTGCCGCCCTGCACGACCTGTTCGGCGAGAATACCGCCGGCAAAGTCGTAGGCGAGGCCGGTCTGCTGCTCGCGGAAGCGTGCCTTGGAGTAGAGCGTGTCGACCGTGACGGTGAGCGTATCGCTCGGGCGCATCTGGACGGAGCCGTTGACCGCCCAGCGCTTGAGGTTGCGCTCGAAGAAGAAGGGCGAAAGGTTCGACGGCATCGAGACGCCGCTGAAATTCTGGACGCCCGCGCCGATCCGACCGCGCGAGACCCCGGCGAGGTTGTAATAGGAATCGCCCGCCGAGCGCTTCACATGCCCTGCGCCGATGGTGAATTCGTCGATCCGGTTGTCCTGTTCGGAATAGACCCCGGCGAGCGCGACGCCGAAGGTGCCGGACTGGTTCTTCCAGCTTGCCACGCCCGAAAATTCGGGGTTCCAGCTGTCGGCGATTTCCGACCACATGCCGGTCGCCGACGCGGCGACCTTGAAGCCCTGCTTCTGGTCGAGCGGGCGCAGCGTCTTGACGTTGATCGTCGCACCGATCGACGAACCGTTGAAGTTCGCCTGGGGCGACTTGTAGACGTCGGCGCCCGAGATGACTTCCGACGGGATCACGTCGAACGAGAATTCGCGGCCGTTATTGTCGGTCGCGAGCGTGCGGCCGTTGACGGTGACCGCGTTGAACTTGGGACCGAAGCCGCGGACGGTAACGTAGCGGCCCTCACCGCGGTTGCGCTCGATCGTCACGCCGGTGACGCGCTGGAGCGACTCGGCGACATTCTGGTCGGGCAGCTTGCCCAGATCCTCGGCAACGATCGAATCGACCACGCTGACGGCGTTGCGCTTGATGTCGATCGCGGCGCGCTCGGAAGCGCGGATGCCGGTGACCAGGATTTCCTCTTCGGCGGGGGCGGCCGCGTCGGTCTGCGCGTCCTGTGCAAGGACCGGCTGCGCCAGCGTCAGCGCGCTTCCGGCGGCAGACAGCAACAGGGCACGGCGAAACTTCATCTTCCCCTCCTCGAACATCATTATTTGACGTCAGAATGGCGCAAGCCAATCCGTATGTCAAATTATCATCATACGTATTATAAATTGGGCCAGATCAGCGCACGCTGCGGATCGGCAGCACGCACAGCGCCGAGCCGAACACGAAGACGATCGCCGCCCAGAAGATCGAACGATAGTCGTTGTCGAACGCGCTCAGCAGCGCGAGGGCCATCATCGGGCTGATGATCTGAGGGATATTCACGGCGGTAGTCAGGATGCCGAGATCCTTGCCCTCGTCGCCGAGCGCGCGCTTGGGCAGCACCTGGGTCATCAGCGCCATGTCGATCGACATGAACATGCCGTACCCGACCCCGATAATCGCGGCATAGGCCCACATGCCCTGCATCGTCGGGACGGCGAGCGGCGCGATCATCGCGCAGCCCATGATAAAGCTGCCGAGGATCACGAATGGCTTGCGCGCCTGATACCGGTCCGAAAGCCAGCCCGAGATGAGCGAGGAGGCGACAAGGCAGATCAGCGTGACGATCGCCATATTGGCGATGGCGATGTTCGATGCGTCCTTGGCCAGGCCGATATAGTCGCGCAGGATGTAGAGCAGATAGGTCGCGACCGCCTGATAGCCCATATAGATGAAGAAGCGGCTGGCGAACGCCCAGGCGAAATCGGGATGTTCGCGAGGGCTGATCCAGAAGCCCTTGAGGAACTCCAGCCAATGCACCGGACGGTGGGGCAGATGGTCGCTCGGCGGCTCGCGGTTGATCGCGACAAAGGCGAGGCACGAGGCGGCGATAGCGCCCGCGAACAGGCCATAGGCCAACACGCGCTCCCCTGCGAGATAGCCTGCCGCGACGGTCCCGGCGGTGAGACCCGCGGTCATCCCGGCGCCGACGATGCCGCTGACGGCGCCGCGAGTCTCGGGTGCGAAACGGTCGGCGATCAGCGTCGTCATCGCCGGCTGCATCGAATTATAGGCGACCGCCGCCATTACCCATAGCACCATCAGCGACCAGAAGCTGGTCATCCACGACACGCCGAACAACGCTGCCGATCCGATCAGCGACGCGATTGCGATCCAGGGGGAGCGGCGGCCCCAGCGGCTGCGCGTGCGGTCCGACAACGCACCCGCGATCGGGGTGGTCAGGGTCGAGAACACGGAGGTGATCCCGAACATCAGTGCGAGATTGCCGACCTTGGACGCCTCATCCAGCTCGGCGATCTGGTTGGGCAACAGCACCCCCATCACGCCGCTGTAGAGCGCCATCAACAGGAAGAAATTGACCATCAGCGACAGCTGAAGCTTCAGCCGCTGGCCCCCGAGCACATAGGAAGGGGCTTGAGCCGGGTGGGTGTCGGCGACGCTGGCCATGATCTCTCCGGGAATCGCTTCTTCTGTCCGTTCTTACTCGGCCGCCTGCGGCCCGTCGGGCACCAGCCGCAGTCCCGCCTGGCGGGCGCGGCGGTGCGGGCCGCCCGCGCTGTTCCAGCCCGCCGCGACGCCATTGGCAAGCGCAGCTTCGTCGATGGCGATGCCAAGCCCCGGCACGTCGCCCAGCCGGATGCCGCCATCGGTAATCGTCTGATCGATGCTCAGCCCCGTCGGCGCCTTCCAGTCCTGAACCTCGATCCCGATCATGTTGGGCATCGCCGCGGCGGCGTGCGCCACCGGGTTGGCGTTATAGCCGACGGGTGAGACGGGCAGATTGCGCGCGTGCGCGGCGGTCGCGACGCGCAGGAAATGGGTGATGCCCCAGACGCTGCCGGTCTGGACCACGTCGACGCCCTTCGCGTCGAACAGGGGCGCGAACTGGTCGAGACCCGTGAGATTCTCGCCCGTCGCCACGGCCGCGCGACAGGCGCGGGAGACGCGCGCATGGCCCTCGACGTCCCAGCGGCGCACCGGCTCCTCGATCCAGGTGAGGTCGAGATTGGCTTCGATCTCGGCGAGGTGGCGCACCGCCTGCTTGACGTTCCACGCTTCGTTGACGTCGAGCATCATCGCCGGGCGGCTGGTGTTCGCCGACAGGATATCGCGCGCCGTCAACAGCCGATCGATGTCGCGTCTGATGTCGCGTCCGCCCTTGATCTTGGCCGAGGCGAAGCCGCGCGCCGCCCAGTCGCTGTAATGAGCGGCAAAGGCTTCGTCCGACAGGCCGTAGCACAGGCCTGAGGCATAGCCGGGCACGAACCGGTCGAGCGCGCCCAATGTGCGCCACAGCGGCTCGTCCGCCATCTTGGCCTTGAGGTCCCACAGCGCCATGTCGACCGCGGCGATCGCGCCATAGGTCGCGCCAGCATGGCCGCTCTTGAACACATGCGCGAGCATCGAGTCGTACAGCGCCGTGACGGCGCGCGGGTCCCGCCCCTCGACCGCCGGGAACACCCGCTCGATATCGCGGTGCTGGCCAAGACCGATGCCGGTCAGCCCGCCATCGGTCTCCAGCAACAGGATCGGTACCTCGGTCACACCGCTCTCGACCACCCCGTTGACGTCGCCCACCGGACGTCCCCAGTCATGGGTCGTCGTCAGGCTGCGGTATCCGGTGATCTTCATGCTTGGTAACGCCCCTATGCCAGGCATTGCTTCGCCTGCTGTCGAAACATAGTATGTATTATCTTTCTAAATCCGCAAGCCCCCGGAAAACTGCAACCTTCCGGAATCGCAAGCCCTTGACGGACCGGGCTTTCCCGCTTCACCCTTTCTGGACGAGCGCGTACAAGAACGACTGGGAATTGAACCGGGTGAGCGAGACAGCCGAATGAATAGCGAAGCAACGGCCGCGCATCAGCGGGTTCGCCGCCGCCCGCGCCTGTCGACCGCGGTGGTCGAGGATCTGGTGAATGCGATCGTCATGGGCACCTATCCGATCGGCACCGCGCTGCCGCCGGAAAACATGTTGTGTGAGATGTATGACGTCAGCCGCACCGTGGTGCGGGAGGCGACGACGGCGCTGACCGAAAAGGGGCTGGTGGTCTCGCAGCAAGGGCGCGGCACGATCGTGCGCGGCGACCGCGCCTGGAACATGCTCGATCCCATGATCCTTTCCGCGCTGTTCCAGGGCGAGGATGGCCTGCGCTATCTCGACAATCTGTCGGAGGTTCGCACGCTGCTCGAATCGGCGATGGCGGCCAAGGCGGCGGCGAACGCCACGCCCGAAACGGTCGCTGAACTGGCCGGACAGATCAACAAGCTCGAAACGCTGGTGACCATCCCATCGGCCTATGTGGTCGAGGATCTGCGCTTCCACGACATCATCATGGACATGTCCGGCGATCGGCTGAGCAAGGCGATCATCGACGGCATCCAGTCCGAAGCGCTGCGTACCCATGGCTATTCGGGCAAGCTCAGCGTCGAGCATGTGAAGCTCACCCATGCCGCGCATCGCAAGGTCTATGAGGCAATCGCCGCGCGGGATCCCGATCGGGCGAGCGCTGCGATGCGCGAGCATATCGCCGGATCGTGGGAAAAGCGCCGGGCGCAGCCGCGGGGTTAGACTCACACTTTTACCGTCATCCCCGCGGAGGCGGGGATCCATTCTGGCTGGTCTTTCGGATAGAGCCACATCGGAAGCCGCAATGGATTCCCGCCTTCGCGGGAATGACGATCCCAAGGGGGCTAGCCCTGCTCTCCCAGCGAATAGATCCGCTCCATCTCGACCCAGGTCTGATCGGGCGCGAACGAGAGGGGCTTCTGGAAACTCGCCATCAGCCTGTCCCATGCTGCAACCTCGGGGTTTGCGGCGTCGCGCGCCCGCTTCGCCTCCGGGTTGGGCGCTCGGTCACTATCCTGTTCCATCATCATGAACATCCGGTCGCCCACCAGCCAGATCTCGAGCGACTCGACCCCGTCGGCACGGATCGCGGCGTTGACCGCCGGCGGCGGCCCGCCCGGTTCGTGCCAGCGGCGATAGGCGGCGATCAGCCCGGGATCGTCGTGTAGATCGACGGCGAAGCAGCGGCGGACGAGAGGCATGGGTGAATTCTCCGGCAACGTCGATTGACGCAAAGCGCCATCCTGCCCTAAACATCATACATCGTACAATATGATGATGGAGCGGGATGGTGCCGAGGCTCTATGGCGAGACTCTTAATCGGCGTGAGCTTGCGGCGCGATCGGGTTCGCTCTCGCAATTCGCGGGCGTGCGCCTGTCGACATTGGGCGACGGGGTGGAGCGCGGCGTGCGTCAGCTCGAATTCCGCACCGGTTCCGGCCTGCGCTTCACCGTCCTGGTCGATCGCGCGATGGACATTGCCGAGTGCGAGCATAACGGCCGCGCGGTCGGCTGGCATTCGCCCTCCGGCTTCCGGCATCCGGGGCTGCACGACTATGAGGGCGAGGGCGGGCTTGGCTGGTTCCGCTCAATGTCCGGGCTGCTCATCACCTGCGGCCTCGACCATGTCCTGTTCATGCACGACGACCGCGCCGGCCATTATCACTACGGCCCGCGCGAGACGGTTTCCTCGTCGCTTCACGGCCGCATCGGCACCATCCCCGCGCGGCTGACCGGCTATGGCGAAAGCTGGGAAGGCGATCGCTGCGTCCTATGGGCCGAGGGAGTCGTCCAGCAATCGACCGTGTTCGGCGAGGACCTTCACCTGATCCGCCGAATCGAAGCGGATGTCGGCGGCGACGAGATCCGGCTGCACGACCGCGTGGTCAATCACGGCTTCTACCGCACGCCGCATATGTACTGCTACCATATCAATGTCAGCCACCCGGTGGTGGCGGAGGGGTCGCGCTACGTCGCGCCGATCCGCGATGTGATCTGGGCCGCGCATGAGGCGAACTATCGGGGCCAGAACACCGGCTACCGCGCCTTCCCCGCGCCGATCGTCAATTTCCACGAACAGGTGTGGCAGCACGACATGGCCGCTGATGCGGACGGCAAGGTCAATGTGGCTGTGGTCAACGAAGCGATCGGCTTCGGCTTCGAGGTCGAGACGCGCAAGGACCAGTTCCCGGCGATGTACGAATGGCAGAACCTTCACGCCGGGCACTATGCCGTCGGCATCGAGCCTTCGACCAACCACGTCATGGGCAAGGATTTCGCCCGCGAGCGTGGTGAGCTGATCTGGCTCGAACACGGCGAAGCGCGCCGCTACGACAGCGTCTTCCGCATCCTCCCCGATACGGCGGCGGTCGCCGACGCGGTGGAGCGGATCGAGGGCGTCGCGCTCCAGCCGGCCGACGACTATCCAACGCCCTCGGGTAACTTCCCGCCGATCGGTGGCGCGAAGTGAAGGGGCGGGTCGTCCTCTACACCGGCGCTGCGGGCGGTCTCGGTCTCGACACCAGTCTGTTGCTGATCGAGCGCGGCGCGACGGTGGTCGCGATCGACAACGACCTCGCCAAGGTCGAGGCGCTCAAGGCCGCCGCCCAGGACAAGGGGCCGGGCAAGCTCATCGTTTCGACCGCCGACCTCTCCGACCTGACCGGGTTCCGCGCCACGCTCGATCGGCTGATCGCCGAGGCCGGCGGCTTCGACATCGTCATCAATAACGCCGCGATCTATCCCTCGAAGCCGTTCGAGGAGTATTCGATCGACGAACATCAGGCGGTCCAGCGCGTCAATGTCGATGCCGGTATCGTCGCGGTGCAGGCGGCGCTGCCCGGCATGCGCGCGCGTGGCTTCGGGCGGATCGTCAACATCTCCAGCATCACGGTGTCGGGCGGCTGGGCCAACCTGTCGCCCTATGTCGCGTCGAAAATGGCGCTGGTCGGCCTGACCCGCGCCTGGGCGCGCGAATTCGGCCCCTATGGCGTCACCGTCAACGCGATCGCGCCGGGCGCTTTCCCGACCGATGCCGAGAAGATCCATCCCGATCCCGAAGGCTATACCCGCATGGTGCTCGACGCGCAGGCGATCAAGCGCCGCGGCACCGCCCATGACATCGCCAACGCCATCGCCTTTTTCGCGAGCGACGAGTCCGGTTTCGTCACCGGCCAGACGCTGCACGTCAACGGCGGCTGGACCATGAATTGAGGAAGACCAAGTGACCAATATTCTGAGCGGCATCCGCGTGCTCGATTGCTCGATCGCGATGGCCGGACCGTTCGCGGCGCAGCGCATGGGCGACATGGGCGCCGACGTGGTCAAGGTCGAGCCGATCACCGGCGAGTGGCAGCGCCACGCCAGCGCCGGCGGCGCCAATGGCAACCAGATCAACGTCTCGTTTCTCTCCTTGAACCGCAACAAGCGCAGCCTCGCGGTCGATCTGAAGGCGCCGGAAGGCAAGGCGCTGCTGCTCGAGCTGGTCAAGGATGCCGACGTCTTCCTCCAGAATTACCGCCCCGGCGTCGCCGAGCGGCTGGGCGTCGACTACGCGACACTCAGTGCGATCAACCCGCGCCTGATCTACGTCTCGATGTCGGGCTATGGCGAGGATGGGCCGTATCGCAACTATCCGGGGCAGGATCTGCTGCTCCAGGGCATGTCCGGCGCGATGATGTCGACTGGGGCCGAGGGCGCGCCACCGTCCGCCGCCGGACAATATCTGGTCGACGCGATTACCGCCTATTCGGCGTTCGAAGGCGCGCTCGCCGCCTTGTTCCACCGCGAGCGGACGGGCGAGGGACAACTCGTCCAGGTCAACATGCTCGACGCGATCACCACGATCCAGATGCAGGAATTGTCGGTGTTCACCATCGGCGACAAGCCGCAGGCGCGCTCGGCCGAGCCGCATGCGCACAGCTATATCCGCGCGCCCTATGGCGTGTTCGCGACGCGCGACGGCTACATCACCGTCGCCATGGCCTCTCTCAAGAAGCTCGGTGAGCTGTTCGCGGATAGCTTCTTCGACGGCCTCGACGACGAGCGTGACAGCTGGGCGCTGCGCGACCAGATCTTCGCCAAGGTGCGCGAGCATTTGCCGCTGCGCACCAGCGCGCAATGGCTCGAAGCGATGCGCGCGCGCGATATCTGGGCCGGGCCGGTCTATGGCTATGCCGATCTGGTCGCGGATCCGCAGATCCAGCATAACGGCACCTTCGTCGAGTACGACCATCCGACCGAGGGGCGGGTGAAGGCGCCGGGCTTCCCGATCCGCTTCTCCAAGACTCCCTCGACCGTCGAACGCGGTGCGCCGCTGGTCGGCGAGCATAGCCGCGAGCTGCTGCGCGAGGCGGGGCTGGACGATGTCGCGGTCGAAGCGCTGATCGCATCGGGCGTGGTCCGCCAGCACGCATGAGTACCCCCCAATATCGCGGCCTGACCTGGGATCATCCGCGCGGCTACAATGCGCTCGCAGCCGCGGCGCAGACGGACAGGTTGGCATTGAGTTGGGACAAGCACCCGCTCGAAGGGTTCGAATCGCACCCCATCGGCGACCTTTGCGCGCGCTATGACCTGGTTGTGCTCGATCACCCGCATGTCGGCGAAGCCGTGGCGGCGGACTGCCTCGTGCCGGTCGAGGATCTGTTCGGCGCCGACGAGATCGCGATGTGGCGCGGTGCCGTCGCGGGACCGTCGCTGGCCAGCTATAACTACGCGGGCAGGCACTGGGCGCTGCCGCTCGACGCCGCGACGCAGGTGATGGCGTACCGGCGAGAGAGCGTGGCATTACCCCCGCTCGATTGGGCGCAGCTCCCCGCCTTCGCCGCGGATCACGCCGTTGCCCTGTCGCTCGCCGGGCCACACGCGATCCTCAGTTTCCAGTCGATCTGCGGCGCGCTCGGTCTCGCACCCGCTACATCGCGCGACACCTTCATGGAGCGCGGTATCGCCCGTGAAGCCTATGGCTTGATGGCCGCGTTGACCGGCGACCCCACCCGCCGCGCGCGCGACCTCAATCCAATCGCCATGCTCGGCGCGATCGAGCGCGGTGAGGGGATCGACCTCTGCCCGCTGATCTATGGCTATGTGAATTATGCCACACGAAGCGTGGGGTTCGCCGATGCGCCGCAGGGGCCAAACGGCCGCATTGGCTCAACTCTTGGCGGCACCGGCATCGGCATCTCGAAGCGCTGCCAGGTCACCGCTGAACTGCTCGATCACCTGCGCTGGCTGATGTCGGATCCGGTGCAGCGCGGCTTCATCCCGCAGCATGACGGCCAGCCCGCACTCCGCGCGGCATGGCAGGACGTCGCGGTCAACGCCGCGACCGGCGGCTTCTTCGCCGCGACTCTCGCCACCGTCGAGGCCGCCTTGCTTCGTCCGCGTCACGACGGCGCCATCGCATTCCAGACCGCGGCTTCGGCGCGCTTGCGCGCGGCCTTGCTCGACGGCGACGCCGCCGATCCCGTGCTCGACGATCTCGAAACCTTCTACCGCACGCACCATCCGGCCGGAGCCGAGACATGACCGACGACCTGCTGTTCACCGTGGCTGACCATGTCGCCACCATCATCCTCAACCGCCCGGCCAAGCTCAACGCGCTGACGCCCGAAATGGCCGCCGCGCTGATCGCCGCCGTAGCCAAGTGCAACACCAGCGACGCAGTACGCTGCGTCGTGATCACCGGCGCGGGGGAGAAAGCCTTCTCGGCCGGGTCGGACATCACCACGCTCGACGGCTATGCGACGCCATGGGATTTCCGCAATCGCGATGACTATTGCGACGCGCTGCGCGCCTGCCGCAAGCCGGTGGTCGCCGCAATCAACGGCTATGCGCTGGGCGGCGGGCTCGAGACGGCGATGGCCGCCGACATCCGCATCGCCAGCACCAACGCCCGTTTCGCCGCGCCAGAGATCAAGCTCGGCTGGATCGGCGGCGGCGGGATGGCGGCGGGGCTGACCTATTCGATGGGCGCGTCCAACGCCGCGCTGATGCTGCTCACCGGTGACATGATCGATGCCGAAAGGGCGCTGGCCTGGGGCCTAGTCAGTGAAGTGGTGGCGCCCGATGCCCTGCTCGCCCGTGCGCAGGAAATCGCCGCGACCATCGCCTCCCGCGCGCCGATCGCGGCGGAGACGGCCAAGCTCAACCTTCGCGCCGCGCATACGATGCCATGGGACAAGGCGATCGATTATGAGCGCGACCTGCAGGCGATCTGCTTCGCCACCGACGATGCCAGGGAAGGCCGCGCGGCGTTCGCTGAGAAGCGTGCGCCGGTGTTCCGGCGGCGCTAGGGCGCTAGCCACTACGAACGGACATCCGCCTCCTGTGCCGTCACCCCGGCCTTGTGCCGGGGTCCACCGGGAGGCAAGCGTGGAACGAGAGGCTCTTGCTTCACCGGTGGGACTGGGTGGACCCCGGCACAAGGCCGGGGTGACGGGAGGTAGTTGGAACTCATCATGGCGAAACCGAAGATTCTCCTCACCCGCCGCTGGCCCGAAGCGGTCGAAGCACGTCTGGCCGCCCGCTATGATGTGACGCGCAACGAAGCTGACCTGCCGATGGACGCCGCCGCGCTGGCACAGGCGATGCGCGACCATGACGCGCTCTGCCCGACCGTCACCGACAGGATCACCCGCGACGTCATCCTGACCGATGCCCGTCGCGCCCGCATCATCGGCAATTACGGCGCGGGGTTCGAGCATATCGATCTCGCCGCCGCGCGCGAGGCCGGCCTGACCGTCACCAACACGCCCGACGTCCTCACCGACGCGACCGCCGATATCGCGATGACCCTGATCCTGATGGCGACGCGACGCGCGGGCGAGGGCGAGCGCGAGCTGCGCGCGGGTGAATGGACTGGCTGGCGTCCCACCCATCTGCTCGGCCGCTCGCTGCGCGGCAAAATGCTGGGGCTGGTCGGCTATGGCCGCATCGCGCGCGCCGTCGCCGAGCGGGCGAAGGCGTTCGGGATGAAGGTCGTCGTCCACAGCCGTAACCGCGCCGACGATGTGCCTGAGGCCGCCTATCACGCCTCGCTCGACAGTCTGTTGCGGGTCGCCGATATCGTCTCGCTCCACGCGCCCGGCGGTGCCGCGACCCGGCACATGATCGACGCGAAGGCGCTCGCGACGATGAAGCGCGACGCGGTTCTGGTGAATACCGGCCGGGGCACATTGATCGACGAATCCGCGCTGGCCGAAGCGCTCAGGGCCGGCACGATCGCCGCCGCCGGCCTTGACGTGTACGAACGCGAGCCGGCGGTCGAAGCGGCGCTGACCGGCCTTCCCAATGCTGTGCTGTTGCCGCATCTCGGTTCTGCTACTTTGGAGACGCGGGAGGCGATGGGGATGAAGGTTGCCGACAATCTCGATGCCTTCTTCGCCGGGCGCGAACCGCTTGACCGCGTCGCTTGAGATTGTCGCTCGGGCGGTCAAGGGCTGGCTCGGCCCGCGCCCGCTGATCCTTGGCATCTGCGGATCGCAGGGCAGCGGCAAATCGACCCTCGCGCGCGGCTTGATCGAGAGGTTCGGCATTCGTGCCGCGACACTTTCGCTCGACGATCTCTATTTCGGGAAGATGGCGCGGGCGGGTCTGGCGCGCGATATTCACGCTTTGCTCGCCACGCGCGGCGTTCCGCTGACCCATGACGTCGCGCTCGGTTGCGCGATCCTCGATGCGGTCAGGGCAGGGCAAGCCGTTCGACTTCCGCGCTTCGACAAGGCAAGCGACGAACCGCTCCCGGAAGCACAATGGGAAGCCGTCGATGGCTCGCTCGACCTGCTGATCTTTGAGGGTTGGTGCATCGGCGCCGCCGCGCAGCCCTCTGCCGACCTCATTACGCCCGTCAACGATTTCGAACGCGCCGAAGACCCGGACGGCATCTGGCGCCGCGCGGTCAACGCCGCGCTCGCCGGCCCCTATCAAAGGCTGTTCGCTCGGATCGACCGACTGGTGCTGCTTGCCGCGCCGGGCTTCGATGTGGTGCGGGGCTGGCGGTCGCAACAGGAAGCGGCCCTGCGCGACACCCTTACCGCGCAGGGCCGCGATCCCGCGCTGGCGATGAGCGACATACAGGTCGCCCGCTTCATCCAGCATTACGAGCGGATCACCCGCGCGATCCTGCACGAGATGCCCGCGCGCGCCGACCTGACCCTCCATCTCGACCGGGACCGCAACGTGATTTCCTGAGCCTTCAGGCTTGCCAATCTCCACTTCGTAATACATCATACAATAAACGGGATGGGAGAGACTGGTGCTTGAGGCACGCGCGGAGTTCAGCCGCCGGACGGCATTGCTTGGGGCAGGGGCGGCATTGGCCACGAGCGCGGTTCCGGTCCGGGCGACGGGATCGCTGACCGGCTTCCACAATGTCCGCGACTATGGCGCCAAGGGCGATGGCAAGGCGGTGGATTCCCCGGCCTTCAACCGCGCGATCGAGGCGGCGAGCGCCAAGGGCGGCGGCAGCATCATCGTTCCGCCGGGCCGCTACCTCTGCTTCTCGATCCGCTTGAAGAGCCACATCACGCTCGTCCTCAGTCCCGGATCGGTGATCGAGGCGGCGGACCCGAAGAAGCACCAGGGCCAGTATGATCTCCCCGAAGGCGTGTTCGAGGAGCAACTGGTCGACTATGGCCTGGCGCACTTCCACAACAGCCTGATCCATGGCGACGGGGTCAGCGACATCGCGATCATTGGCCACGGACTGATCCACGGCCTCGGCCTCGACCGCGAAGGCCCGCCGCCGCGCTGGCACGGGATCGAGGGGTGGAAATCGCCGAAGGAGTTGGGCCTTTCCGCCGACGCGGCGCGTCGCGCGATCCCGCTCGAGATGGAGTATGAAGGGCGCGGCAACAAGGCGATCGGCCTGACCCGCTGCCGCAATGTGCTGCTCAAGGATTTCTCGATCCTGCAGGGCGGGCATTTCGCCTGCTACGTGCTGGGCTGCACCAATGTCCGCATCGACGGGCTGACCGTGGACACCGACCGCGACGGAATCGACATCGATTGCTGTCGCGATGCGCGCGTCACCAATTGCGTGGTCAACGCGCCCAAGGACGACGCGATCGTCCTCAAGAGCAGCTATGCGCTCCAGCGACCGGTATTCTGCGAAGATGTGCAGGTGATCGGCTGCAAGACCAGCGGCTATCTACTCGGTACCCTACTCGATGGCACCTACCGCAAGTCGCCCTATCTCGCACCCGACAAGGTCGGGGTGCTTGGCCGGATCAAGCTCGGCACGGACAGCGCGACCGGCTTCCGCAACATCCTGATCGCCGATTGCGTGAGCGAGAATGCGCGCGGGCTTCAACTCGGCGCGATCGACGGCGGGGTGTTGGAAGATGTTACCTTCCGCGACATCAATCTCGTCAATCCGGTCAACCACCCGATCTTCCTCCGCCTTTCCGCGCGCAACCGTGCGCCGAAGGGGGCCGGGGTCGCCAAGGTCCGCCGCGTGCGCTTTACCGATATCCAGGTCTCGGGCGCGCGGATGGAATATCCCTGTGGCGTCGTCGGCATCCCGGACGGGGTCATCGAGGATGTGAGCTTCCGGGGTGTTCATGTCACCGCAGCGGGCGGCGGAACCGAGGCGGATGCGAACCGCACCGTCCCCGAACGGCGGAACTCCAGCCTCGAACCCAGCTTCATGGGCACGCTTCCCGCGCACGGCCTTTACGCGCGCCATGTCCGCAATTTGAGCGTCACTGATTGCGGCTTCGACACCGCAACCTCCGACGCACGGCCCACCGTCGCGCTGGAGAATGTGAACGGCGCGGTGATCGATCGCATCACTTCGCCCAAACCGCGTGAGGTAGCGGTGCGTGCTAGCGCCGACAGCCGCAACATCGCGGTCGGATCGATTCAGTCTCTCACCGGAGCAGTGGCATGATCGCGTTCATCAAGAAGGGCCTGTTGTGCCTCGTCGCACTGGTCGTCGCCCCAGCCGGGCTCGCGCAAGAGGTCCCGCTCGCTCAGGGCTGGCGCTTCGTGAAGGAAGACGTGCGTGGCGCCGAGACCCCCGGCTTCGACGACGCGCGCTGGGCACAGGTCGCGGTGCCGCACACCTATAACGCCGAGGATTCGGGCATCGGCGGGGCCAAGGCGCGCGGCGAACCCGAGGGCGTCTATTATCGCGGCCCGGCCTGGTACCGGCTCAAGCTCGACCACAAGCCGCTCGCCAACACGCGCTACCTGCTCCATTTCGGCGGCGCGACGCTCAAGGCCGATGTCTGGCTGAATGGCGAGAAGCTCGGCACCCACGCGGGCGGCTATGCCGCGTTCCGCTTCGACGTCACCGGCAAGCTCAAGGCGGGCGAGAACCTTCTCGCTGTCCGCGTCGACAATGCGAAGAACCCGCACATCTCGCCGCTTAACGGCGACTTCAATATCTTCGGCGGCCTCTATCGTGAGGTGAAGCTGATCGCGACGCCTGACCTACATCTCGATCGGCTCGACCATGCCGGGCCAGGGATCAGGGCGCGGACCGAGGCACTGGGTAAGAACAGCGCCGCCGTCGGCGCGACCGTGACGGTCGTGAATGACCGCAGTGCGCCCGCACGCTTCGATATCGTCACCCGCCTTGTCGATGCCCAGGGCAAAGCGGTCGCCACGCAGCGCAGCCCGCTCACCCTTGCGGCCGGCGCGCGCGGCACCGTCGACCAGCGTTTCACGCTCAAGGCACCCAAACTGTGGGAAGGCCGCAAGTCGCCCTATCTCTATCGCGTCAAAAGCGAAGTGGTCGCGAACGGGCAGGTCGTCGACAGCCAGTGGGTGCCGCTCGGCGTGCGCACCGTCGCGGTCAGGCCCGACGGTACCTTCCTGCTCAACGGCAAGCACTACCCTCTCTACGGCGTCAACCTGCAACACCCGTCCCGTTTCGGCCGTGGCCCGATCGTGACTCAGGCCGAGATCGACGAGGATCTGAAGATCTTCGACGAGATGGGCGTCACCGGCATTCGCCTCGCGCACATGCAGCACCCGCAGCGTGTCTATGATCGCGCCGACGAGCTCGGCATCCTCATCCTCACCGAAGTCCCGCTGATCGACGATCACGACCAGTCCGACGAATTCCGCATCAACCTCGTCCAGCAGATGCGCGAGCTGATCGCACAGACGTACAACAACCCCTCGGTCGCTTTGTGGGGGATCGGCAACGAAATCCGCAAGTCGGATGCCGCCTCCAACCGCATCCTCGCCGAGCTGAACGCGACCGCCAAGACGCTCGATCCGCTGCGCCCGACCACCTACGCGCATTGCTGCCTCGACGACAGCGATCCGGTCGCGCTGCACAGCGATACCGTATCGTATAATCGCTATTTCGGCTGGTACTGGACCAAGTCGGAGGACATCGGCGCCTGGGCGGACGAACTCCACGCCAAGCTGCCGACCCGCCCGATCGGGGTCAGCGAATATGGCGCCGGCGCCTCGCTGCTCCATCAGGAGGACCCGGTGGTGAAGCGCCCCGAGTCCAACGGCTATTGGCACCCGGAGCAGTACCAGACCGATTTCCACATCAAGCACTGGCTTGAGATGAAGAAGCGGCCCTTCCTGTGGTCGACCTTTGTCTGGGTCGGAATCGACTTCCCCTCGTTCAAGCGCAACGAGGGCGACCGCCCGGCGATCAACGACAAGGGGCTGGTGACCGAGGATCGCAAGCCCAAGGACGCCTATTTCTGGTACCAGGCGAACTGGTCGGACAAGCCGATGCTCCATCTCACCAGCCGCCGCGATGTCGCCAAGCGCACGCAACGGGTGAAAGTGATGGCCTTCTCCAATCAGTCCGTGGTCGAATTCCGCCTCAACGGTGGTGCCTGGACGAGTGTGCCGGTAGCCGACCGCATGGCCGTCTGGACGATCGACCTCGCCAAAGGCGAGAACCGCGTCGAGGCGCGTACGACAGGCACCGCGCCGCTCACCGACGCGGTGACCTGGACCTACGCGACGCGGCCCTGATCGAAACGCGGCGCGGTTAGCCGCGCTGCGCGGCGATCCAGCGGTCGATCATCGATTCGAGGACGGAGACCGGCATCGCGCCAGCCGCCAGCGCGGTGTCGTGGAAGGCGCGGATGTCGAACTTGTCGCCCAGTGCCTTGCGCGCCTTCTCGCGGATCGCGACCCAGCGGGTCTGGCCGACCATGTAGCTGGTTGCCTGCCCCGGCCACACGCAATAGCGCTCGACTTCGGTAATGTTGCCGCGCTCGGGCGTGCCCAGCGCTTCGTTCATGTAGGTAATCGCCTTCTCGCGCGACCAGCGCATGTGATGCAGCCCGGTGTCTACCACCAACCGCGCCGCGCGGAACATGTACGACTGGAGATAGCCCAGCCGCCCGAACGGATCATCGGCATAGGCCCCGATCTCGTCCGCCAACTGCTCGACATAAAGGGCCCAGCCTTCGGAATAGACCGAATAGGCGGGCAGGCGGCGAAGCCGAGGGATGCCCGTGGCTTCCTGTGCCAACGCGATCTGGTGGTGATGCCCCGGCGTCGCTTCGTGATAGGTCAGCGTGGGCAGCGTCCAGCGCGGGTTCTCGGCGGTATCGCGTAGGTTGATGTAATAGGCGCCCGGCCGCGACCCATCGACCGCGGGGAGCTGGTAATAGCCACTGGTCGCGCCAGCTTCGATTTCGGTCGGAACGCGGCGGATCTCGACCAGCGCCCGTGGCAGCCGCCCGAACATCTCCGGCAGCCGCTTCTGCATCGCGATGATCTGGGTATTGAGCTCGGCGATCAGCTTCGCCTTGCCGGCATCGGTGTTGGGATAGATGAAGCGCGGGTCCTTGCCCATCGCGTGCAGTCGCTGCGCGACGCTGCCCTGCGTCATCCCCTGCGCGCGCAGGATCGCATCGGCGCGCGCAGTCAGGTCGGCCATCTTCTCCAGCCCCAGCTGGTGGATTTCCTGCGGGGTCATTCCGGTCGTGGTCGCGTAGCGCAGTGCGTAGCTATAATAGTCCGCGCCCTGCGGCAGTCGCCACACGCCGGCATCGTGCGTGGCGCGCGGTCGCACATTGCGCAGCTCGGCGATCTGACGCTGCATCGCGGGATAGATGTCGCCGCTGACGATCTTCGCGCAGCGCGCCGCCCAGTCGCCGGGGATGGTGCTGGTCTTCCTGGTCAAATTGGTGACGAGGATGTTCGCCTCGGGCGTGGCCCCCGCGACCTTGGCATAGATTTCCAGCGTGCGATCGATCACGAAATCGGGCGGGATGACGCCGGCGGCGTGATCCGCCTTCATGCGCCCCGTCTCATTGTCGAGCTGAACGGCAAAGGCTTGGCAGCGCGCCAGATAGGCTTCCGCGTCCGCCGCATTGGCAATGCTGTGCTGGTTGGTCAGGAAATCCGGGATCGATCGATAGATACCGCTGAGCTGGGTCACCGGATGCGGTTCGGGCCAGCCGTGCAGGCCATAGCTGAACGTGTCGTACGCCTTGACGAAGGTCTGCCACGGGCCGTGGAAGGTCTCGTAATTGACCAGATCCATGCCCGACAATTTGGCCGGATCGATCGTCGCGAGCTGCTTCAGCCCTTCACGATACAAATCATGCGATCGGCGGAGGCCGGCCGGGCTGCGGTCGGTCAGCTTCGACTTGGCGCCGGCATAGGCGCCCTTGTCCAGCCCCAGCGCGGTGCAGAATTCGGGGTCGGTCTCGAGCAGCCGATCGTACAGTTTCTCGTAGATCGCGGTCAGCCGCGCGCCCTCCGCGCTCTGGCTCGCTCCCGCCCGGACGGCGGGCGCGAGTGCGGGGAGCATAGCGGTGGCGATCAGGGTACGGCGGTCGATCATGCGGCGGGGTTCCGTGCAGGGGAGGGTTCGGCGTGATTCCTATGGGTCGGGTCGGTGCCGGTATTGAACCCAGTTGACCCTCGCCGCCATCCGCCCGGCGTCAGGCCCGTCAGCATCGTGACCGCCCGCGTCATATGCGCCTGATCGGCATAGCCGAGCTGGTGCGCGACCGCCGCGAACGGCGCCTCGCTTTCCCGCAATGCCGTTACCGCCGCACGTGCCCGCGCGCTCGCGCGATAGGCCTTGGGGGTGCAGCCATAGGCCAGACGAAAGCCGCGGCTCAGCGTTTCGGGACGCACCCCGGCTTGCTCAGCCCATTGACCCAGCGGGATGTCACGGAGCGCGCGCAGATCGGCGGCAAGCGCGTCGGGCCAGTCGAGCGGCGTGACCGCTCCGGCCGCGAACTGTTCGGCAAGGGACGCCTGCGCATCGTTCAGGTCACGCTCGGCCAGGCGAACCAGCAGGTCGGGGTCGATGATCCGTCCGCGCATCGCCCGCGCCCGCGAAAGGGCGTAAGGCACCGGCAAGACCAGCACTTCGGCACCGCGCGCATCGAATCGGTCGAGATGTGATTCGAACGCATGGTGGATCAGCACGTCGCCCGCGCGGACGTTCCAGCGGCCTTCGTCGCCTGCTTCCTGATAGCCGCCCGACAGCACCACCGCGACGAACGGATCGTCATGGCAATGGCGGTCGCGCAGTTCGTTTGCGTAGTGGCGCAGCCGTCCGATCGGCGCTTCGGCAAAGCTGCACAGGGAACCCATGCCGGTGTCTTAAGACAGTAATACCCGCGCCGTCCATAAGGGCGGCGCGGGCAGGATGGCACCCCGCCGGGCGCCGGTTTCAGTCGAGGGTCATTCGGGTGTGGCGGCGTCCTTCACCTCGCCTTTGCTCATCGCCGAGACGAGCACGTCGCCGCTGGCGCTGAAATTGCCGGCGGGCAGGGTCGCGACCTTGCGGCCGACCAGTATATCGAGCGATTCGATCCGTCCGCGCGCGTTGCGGTTGACCTGCTGCAGCTTGCCGATCAGGCGGCCGCGCGCATCCTCGACCCGTGCGCCGGGCTCCAGCGCCGAGGCGACATTGCCCGCAGCTGCGCCCGATCCCTCGACCGATCCGAAGGCGCTGCCGCCATCGGTCGATCCGCCGGCGGAGCCGCTGCCCGAACCACTCCCGCTCGTCGAACCGCCAAGCCCGCCGGCGGCATTGCCCAGCGCGCCGCGCGCCGTGTCGGTGACGCCACGGCCACGCTCGATCGCACCCGCAGTCGCGCCGCGTGCCGTACCGACGGCACTGCTCGCACGATCGCGCACCCCGCTGGCCGCGCCACGTATGTCGTTGGTGCCGATCAGATCGGCCGATGCACCGCCCGATGCGCTGCCCGAGGCATCGCCGCTGCCTGATAGCCCGGCGCTGCGGCCCAACGCGCCGGTCTGGCTGTCGAGCGCGCCACCGATGCCGCCGTCCGCGCGTCCGCTGGCGCTGGCCCGGCCGTTGCGGCGATCCACGCTGCGTTCGACCTCGGCCGATCCGCTGGCACGCTTGGCGGCGCGGGTGGTCTGTTCGACCGGGGCGTCGAGGCGGTCGAGCGGAACCCGCTCCAGCGGACGGCCGATCGGGCGATCGAGCGTGCTGGCCGGACGGCTGAGCGTGCCGCCCAGCGTGCCGCCAAGCTGCCCGCTCAGCCCGCCGGTCAGGCCGCCACCATTGCCGCCCAGCAGCTGCGCCGAAGCGGGAACTGAAAGGGTGAGAGCCGCGACTGCGGCCGAAAGGTACAGGGTCTTCATCGCTTCCTCCATCGTCGGCGCGCCGTGAGGCACGCTTCGGAAGGGGAACGGATGCGGCGACGGGTTTAATCCGCAGAAGGTTTCAGCGCGGCCGCGTCGCGCAATCGCCGCACACCAGCCCGCGGCCGAGTTTCTTGTTGCCGCCGCGGCGTGCCTCGCCATCGAGCTTGCGGATCGCCGCGTCGATCCCGCCGCTGTCGAGCAGCGCCGACAGCCGCGCCGCGACAAAGGGCGCGGCATAGGAGGTTCCGCGCACGCGCTGCACCCGGCCACGCGCGTCGGCGGCGATCAGGTCCGCTCCGGGCGCCGCATAGTCGATCTTGAGCGCGCGGCCGGCCTCGATCAGCACCCGCCCCCGCGAGTCCACGCCGGTGACCGCGATCGCTTGCGGGTAGGAGGCGGGGTAGGCGGGCGGCGCGGTCGGGCCGTCATTGCCCACCGCCGCGACCACCACCGTCCCCAGCCGTCGCGCCGCCGCGATCACGCGCGCCAGCAGCGGGTTGGGCGGGCCGGTCAGGCTCACCACCACCACTGGCGCCTTCTGGCGCACCATCCAGGCGATCGCCTGCCCCAGCGCGGCGGCGTTACCGCCCGCCGGATCGGCGCCATAGATATCGGCCACATGAAGCTGCGCCCCCGGCGCGCTCGCCCTGACTCCGTTCGCGCCCGCCAGCAGCGACGCGATGGCGGCGGCATGATCGTTCGCGCGCGGAGCGCCCGCCGCGAACCCCTGTTGCGCGACGACCCCGGCGGTGCCGGCGGGCACACCCCCATCGATGATCCCGATCCGTCCTGCGGTTCCGGCCCGCAACGCCGCCATCGCCGGGGCCGCGGGCGCCACCGTCCCGCTGCTCGGGAAATAGAGCGGATCGGCGCTCACCTCACGCCCGCCCGCAATTCGTTGCAGCTCGCGCAGCGCCCGTTTGATCGCCATGCCGCGCGGCGTCTCGAACCGCGCATAGCCGATGCCGAGTCCGTCGAGTTCGACCCGCTCGATCAGCCGGAATCCGCCTGCCGCCGCCGCATCGATCGCCGTACGGTCGGGGTCGAGCATCACCAGCTCGCCCGCGCGCACCGCATTGCCATCGGGGTCGATCGCGATCCGGTCGGGATGGCGGCGGGCCAGATCGCGTGTCCGTTCGACCTGTTGCAGCGCCAGCGACCGTGCGTCGCCCAGACCGCGCTCGAGATCGCCGACCGTCCCGGTCACCCGATCCACCACGCCGCCGACCGGCGACGGCAGTTGCGGGAGCAACTGGGCGCTCGCGACGGGTGCGAGCAGGAGCAGCCCTCCGGTGACGATGCGTGCGAACCCCATGGCCCGCATCCTAGACTTGCGATTTTTCTGCGTCATGCTGGATGAAACGTGCGGCGCCATCCGTTTCATCCGGGCAAGCAACAAGGCTTTCACCGATTGGCTTTCGAGGACGAACTGCTGGGTCACCTGCCGCGGCTGCGCCGCTTCGCCCATGCGCTCGCCCGCAGTGCTGCCGATGCCGACGATCTGCTTCAGGCGTCGGTCGAACGCGGGCTGATGAAACGCGGCCAATGGGAGCCGGGAACGCGCCTGGATAGCTGGATGTATCGATTGATGCGCAATCTGTGGATCGACACCGTCCGCGCCGAAACGCGCCGAGGCGAGACCTTTGTCGCGCCCGAGGCGGGCGAGGCGATCGGTGCCGCCGGGGGCCAGGAAATGGCGGTCGAGCTGGGCAAGGTCGCGCAGGCGATGCGCACCCTGCCGCCCGAACAGCGCGAGGCGGTCGCGCTCGTGGTGATCGAGGGGTTCGCCTATAAGGAGGCCGCCGAGATCCTCGACATCCCGATGGGCACGCTCACCTCGCGCCTGGTGCGCGGGCGCGAGGCGCTGATGGTAAGGCTGGGGGAAGCGGCATGACGATCAATCCCGAAACGCTGATGGCCTATGCCGATGGCGAGCTCGATCCGATCGCTGCCAAGCGCGTCGAGACCGCGATGGCCGCCGACCCCGCGCTTGCCGCGCAGGTCGAGCGACATCGCAAGCTCGCCGCGTCGCTGCGCGCGGCGTTCGATCCGGTCGCCGCGGTCTCGGCCCCGCCTGCGGTCGAAACGATGCTGCGCGAGTCTGCCAAAATCGTCCCGCTCGCCCCCAGACCCGCCCGGCGGGAGCGCCCCTTTTGGATGGGCGCCGTCGCCGCCAGCCTCGTCGCGGGCGTGCTCGCCGGGCCGCTACTGTTCCCGCGCGATCCCGGCGACCTCGCGATGCGGGGCGGCACCGTGATCGCCAGCGGCGATGTCGCCAAGGCGCTCGGCACCCAGCTCGCTTCGGCGCAGGCGCCCGATGCGCCGGTCCGCGTCGGCGTCACCTTCCGCGACGGCGCGCAACGCTGGTGTCGCACGTTCGAGGCGGGCGCGACCGGCGGCATCGCCTGCGCGCACGGCAAGGATTGGCGGATCGAGCGGCTCTATGGCGGCGTCGGGCAACAGGATGGCGTTTATCGCCAGGCCGGCTCCGCCTCAGCCGCGATGATGGCCGATGCCCAGGCGATGATGGCGGGCGACCCGCTCGACGCCGCCGCCGAGAAGACGGCGCGCGACGCAGGCTGGCGCTAGCAGCCTTTGCCCGACGCCCATCGGATCGCGTCGCCGATCAACACCCTGTGCAGCGGTTCGGCATAGGTCTCGGCCTTGTGGCCGAGTGAGGAGAAGATCATCCGGCCCTTGCCGATGCACCGGCTCCAGATCACCGGATGCGGTTTTCCCATCCGCACCCGCTCGGGAAAGGGCTCGTAGGTGGCTTCGTCCACCGTCGCGAGGATGCGGGTGCCGTGGCCGCTCGGCACCCGGTCGAACGAATACCATTCCTCGGTCCGCACCCATTGCGCCGGCAGTCGCCGCATTGCCGGATGCGTGTGATCGATCACGTCGATCGCCGCCTGCTGGAATTGCTTGGGTCGCCCGGTGTGACCGATGAACTGCGCGCCTATCAGCACTTCGGGCCACCAGGTCCAGTCATAGCTGGGATCGCCGCCCGCGCCGTGGAGCAGCACCACGCCCCCACCGCGTTCGACCCAAGCCTTGAACGCCGAGCGCTGGCGCTTGTCGAAGATGTTCCCGCTGGTGCTGTTGAACACCACTGTCGAGAATCGCGCCAGGTCGCGTGGGTTCATCACCGCCGCATTCTCGGTCTCGAACACATCGCGGCCCTGGCTGCGGACCAGCGCGGTCAATACCGCCCTCGCCGCGTCGATCTGCTCGGGATCGCGAAACCCGTTGGTCTTGGACAGCACCAGCACCGTGCCCGGCCGCAGCGTGGGGAGCTTGGGGGCGACGTTGTCCATCACCGGTTCGGGCCAGTTGCGCGGGTCGCGCGGTGACGGGGAAGGGACCAGCTGTGCCGACAACATGGCAAACGCGATCAGGCCGCGCAGGATCAAACCCTTTCCCCCTCGATCGTCATCCCTGTCTTGTGCGGGGATCCATGTCGCCCCGGTTCATGCCCTTGAGCCTCGCGCGCACTGCTCGCCTCCCGCTGGATCCCGGCGCAAGGCCGGGATGACGGGCTGGTTCCTAGTCCCGCGGCCCCGCCGCCTCGATCACCTTACGCGCTTCGGCCGGCCAGTCGCGGTCGGGCACCAGCATATTGCCCCGCGCGTCGTTGCCGATCTCGGGCAGCCAGCGTCCACCGGTCGACATCGAATTGTGCCAGTTGCCGGACGCCTTGTTGTCGGTCGAGATCCGCCGCCGGTACATGCCGCCTGCGGTGTTGATGTTGAGCCACTTGCCCCCGGTCTCGACGACGTTGCCGGTCACGGTGAAGTGCTTGCTGCCCTCGTCCAGATAGATTCCGATCCGGTTCGAGATGTCGAAGATGTGGTTGCCCCGGATGATCGAGTTGGGGTTGGCCGAGAGGTTGTAGATCGCCCCGCCATCCTCGTACCACAGCTTCACGCCGTGGATGCGGTTGCCCTCGATCAGCGTGTTGCGCAGCGTGGTCGGCGTCGTGAATTTGGGGTTGTGGACGTAACCCTTCTGCTTCTCGTCGTAATTCGGGTTGCCGCCCGCGTCGTTATAGCCCCAGCCCCAACCGACCGCGATCGCGTCATAGGGCGCGTCGCTGATGTCGTTGTGCCGGATCGTCGCGCCGTCCACGTACGTGGTCAGGATCGCGGCATTGTCCTTGTAATCCTGGCTGACGGTAACGACCCGATTGTCCTCGATCACCAAATTGCGGTTGATGAGGTTCGGATCGCTTGGGTGGTGCGCATCGGTGCGCACGCCGCCCGCCATGATCGCCCCGCCCGACAGGATCGAGAAGCGGTTGCGCGACACGCGGACGCCGTCGGTGGCGAGGCCGACGCCGGTGAGATGCGCGACCGGCTCGTTGCCGATGCCGAGCGCGATCTGGCCGAGCTGGGTGAAGTGATTGCCTTCGAAGGTGATGTCGCGCGCGGCCGAAACCTGCACCGCCGCCGGCATCTGGTGCCATTTGAGGCGCATCGATTCGAATTCGACACAGCCCCAGCCGCATGTGTCCCACGCATCCTTGGGCCGGATCGGCGACAGGTCGCTGAGATAGGCGCCGCTCTGCTGGTTGGCGTAGCCGGTCGGCTTGCTTGGCCCCATCCATGAGGTGTGGGCGAAGGTCAGCCCGCGAAAGCTCAACCGCTCGACCGGCGCGGCGGGGGTGCCGCTGATCGACACCAGCGTCTCCAGCGTCGGCACCACGACCTTGAGGCTGTTGATATCCTCGTCGATCCCCGCGCGCAGGTAGAGCTTGCCCGCCTCGGGCTCGATCACCCACTGGTGATAGCGTGCATGCCAGTCATTGGTCTTGCCGATGAACTCCAGCGCATTGACCAGGAACAGCCGCGAATCGTCCGGGAAGATCGGCTTGCTGACCGTGTCATAGCCCCAGGTGTTGTTGTCCCATGCCGGCTGCTGCATCGTTACGGTCATGCCGCTGATCGACTTCACCGGCGAATAGCGGTCGGTGAAGAAGCCGGTCGCCTCCAGCTCCAGCCGGTCGGGCCGGGCGAGCTTGCCGATATAGGCGTATTTCGGATTGGTAATCTCGAACCCGGTCGGGCCGAACTTCACGTCCGACGCGCGCAGCTCGATCCACGGGCGCTCGGCGACGGTGCCGTTGACCCAGATCTGGCGCGTGTCGAGCCCCTTGAGGGTCGCGGCGACATAGATCCGCTCCTTCTCGTCGTGGAGCGTGAAGCCGGTGACCTCGATCCCCGACGAGATGACGGGCTTGGCGCCCTCGGCCGCGCGCCACTCGACCTTCTTGCCGTTGAGCCCGCCATCGGCTCGGCGGAAGATCAGCGGCTTGCTCAGCTTATAGGTACCGTCGGCGAGCAGGACGGTGACGTCGTCCTTGCCATTGCTTGCGCGCACCAGCGTCTGTGCGCGTTCAAGGCTGCGCACCGGCTTCGCCCCAGTCCCCGGATTGCGATCGTCGCCACCCGGCGCGACATGCACCGTCACCTGCGCCATTGCCGTGGAGGCGCAGAGGAAAGCGGCGCTGAGGGCCAGCGTGCGTGCGATCATCGGGAACTCTCTCCTATCTATCGTCACCCCGGCCTTGTGCCGGGGGCCACCTTGCCTCACGCGCTGTCCTTGCGCTTCATGTTCATCGGTCGCCTCCCGGTGGACCCCGGCACAAGGCCGGGGTGACGGGAAAGGGCGTTCAGTTCACCCAGCCGCCGTCGATCACATTGACCGTGCCGGTGGTGAACGCACTCTCGTCGCTGGCGAGGTACACCGCCAGCGCCGCCAATTCGCTCGTCCGGCCGAAGCGCCCCATCGCCTGGCGCGCGGTGAACTCGGCATATGCCTTCTCGAAATCGCCGGTGTCGTGAAGCCGCTGGATCAGCGACGGCGTCTCGACCGTGCCGGGGCAGATCGCGTTGCAGCGAATGCCCTGTGCCACATAGTCGATCGCCACCGACTTGGTCAGGCCGATCACCGCCGCCTTGGTCGCGCCATAGGCGAAGCGGTTGGGCACCGCCTTGATGCTCGAGCAGACCGACGACATGTTGATGATCGATCCGCCGCCGCGCGCGATCATGTTGGGCAGCACGGCGCGAATCATGCGGTACTGCGCGGTGACGTTGAGCGACTGGGAAAATTCCCAGGCATCCTCGTCGCAATCCAGGATCGTGCCGGCATGGACGAAGCCCGCGCAATTATAGAGGATGTTCAGCTCGGGGAATTCGGCGACGATCGCCTGCGCGGCTTCCTTGCTGGTCACGTCGAGTTGCCGCGCTTCGGCGCCCTCCAGCCCTTCCAGCGCCTCGGCGCGAACGTCGGTGGCGATCACCCGCGCGCCTTCGCGCACGAACGCTTCGACGGTGGCCCGGCCGATGCCCTGGCCCGCTGCGGTCACCAGTGCGATCTTGCCTTCGAGACGGCCCATAAACTCTCCCAGGGGGTTGATTGCGGCGTAGACAACGCCTCTCTTATTCGTATGATGAATTATGTTTGAGCATCATGCAAGTATCGATCGCCGTTCGACCCTGGCGCTGCTGGCGCTGATCTTCGGCACGCCTGCCGCCGCGCAGCTCGCGCTCGACGGCCATGGGGTCGAGGATATCCGAACCCATGGTGCACGTGGCGACGGGCGGACGATCGACAGTCCAGCGATCAATCGCGCGGTGCAGGCCGCGGCGAAGCGCGGAGGCGGCGTGGTGCTGGTCCCGCCCGGCCGGTATTTGAGCTTCTCGATCCGCCTGCTCGACAATGTCACGCTGGCACTGACGGCAGGCGCGGTGATCGAGGCCGCCGATCCCGACATCCATGGCCTGCACTATGATCCCCCCGAAAATTACCTGGAGGAGCAGTTCCAGGATTTCGGCATCACCCATATCCATAACAGCCTGATCTATGCCGATGGCGCGTCCAACATCGCCGTGGTCGGCCACGGCATGCTTCACGGGCTGGGTCTCGATCGCGATGGCCCCGGCGACCGCTGGTGGAAGCGCGAAAACTGGCAGTCGGCGAAAGCGCTTGGGATCAGCCCCACGGAATATATGCTGCGCGATGAGAAGGAAGCCGCGCAGGTCGGGCGCGCGAACAAGACCGTTGGACTGATGAACTGCCGTAATGTGCGGCTCGAGGATTTCACGATCCTGCAGGCGGGGCATTTCGGGATCATCGCGCACGGTTGCAGCAACATGGCGCTGGACGGAATCGTCATCGACACCGACCGCGACGGGATCGACATCGATTGCTGTCGCGATGTCCGGGTGATCAACTGCACCGTCAACGCGCCCAAGGACGACGCGATCGTGCTCAAGAGCAGCTACGCGCTGGGCCGCAAGACGATGTGCGAGGACATTCTGGTCCAGGGCTGCAAGACTAGCGGCTATCTGATGGGGTCGCTGCTCGATGGCAGCTACCGCCTGTCCGACTATGGCTCGCCTGACGGCAACGGCGTGCTCGGACGGATCAAAATGGGGACCGAGACCAATGGCGGCTTCCGCAATGTGCGCATCTCTGACTGTATCTGTACCAACAGCCGCGGCATCCTCGTCGGCATCGTCGACGGCGGATTGATGGAGGATGTGGTGGTGAGCGGCATCACGCTGCGCGATCCGGTCAACCACCCGCTATTCGTCCATCACGCCGCACGGATGCGCGCGCCCAGGGGCACGCCGGTTGGCAAGATCCGCCGCGTGCGCTTCGAGGACGTCCAGGTGTCGGGCGCCGACCTGCGTTACCCCTGTGGGGTCGAAGGCTTCGCAGACGGGCCGGTCGAGGATGTGAGCTTCGTCGGGGTCGATGTGACCTCACCGGGCGGCGGCACGGCCGCCGACGCGGCGCGCGAGCCCGAATACCGCCGCGAGACCAGCCTGGAGGTGAGCTACCTCAAGACGCTGCCCGCCCATGGTCTGTGGGCGCGCCATGCGAATCGGCTGACGATCCGCGACTGCCGCTTCGCGGTAGAGAAGCCCGACGCGCGGCCGACGGTGGCGCTGCGCAATGTCGCGGGGGCGCTGATCGACGGCCTCGTCTCCAGCAAGCCACGCAATGGCGCGGTGTCGGCAAAGGACAGCAGCGGGATCGCGCTTGGCGCGGTACAGGTGCTGGCATGATGGAGTTGGGCAAGCTCGCCTTCGGCGGGGCCTCGATCGGCAATCTCTACCGCGCTGTGCCGGAAGATCAGGCGCGCGCAGTCGTGGAGCGGGCATGGGACGCCGGCCTCCGTTATTTCGACACCGCGCCGCACTATGGCTTTGGTCTCGGCGAAAAACGGCTTGGCGCAGCGCTGGCCGAGCTCGATCCCGCCCAAACGGCGATCGTCTCGACCAAGGTCGGCCGCCGGCTCGATCCGCGGCCCGATGCCGATCTCTCGGCGATGCGCCAGGCCTTCGTCTCGCCCGAGCCGTTCGAAAGCGTGTTCGATTATAGCTATGACGCGGTGATGCGCTCGTACGAGGGCAGCCTCAAACGCTTGCGCCGCGACCGGATCGATATCCTCTACGCGCACGATATCGGCGCCTTCGCCCACGGCGCCGAGCATTCCCGGCGGTTCGCCGAATTCATGGGTAGCGGCTATCGCGCGATGCTCGAGCTACGCGATTCGGGCGCGGTCGGTGCGATCGGGCTGGGGGTCAACGAGGTCGCGGTGTGCATCGAGATGCTGGGTGTCGGTGACATCGACCTGATCATGCTCGCGGGCCGCTACACCCTGCTCGAACAGGACCCGCTCGACGATCTGTTGCCGCTCTGCGCGCAACGCGACGTGCGGCTGGTGATCGCCGGACCCTATAACAGCGGCATCCTCGCCAAGGGCGTCCGCCATGGCGGCGCGATCCCCAATTTCAACTATGAGCCGGCGGCGGCCACGATCGTCGAGCGGGTTGGAGCGATCGAGGATATCTGCGTCCGTCACGGCGTGCCGCTGGCCGCCGCCGCGCTGCAGTTTCCGCTCGCCCATCCACAGGTCGCGTCGGTGGTGCCGGGGATCGGGTCGGTGCGTCAGGTCGACGATGCGCTGGCGCTGATGGCGCAGCCGATCCCGGCGGCGCTGTGGGATGAACTCAGGGACGCGAACCTGATCCGCCGGGACGCTCCCATCCCGGCGTGATCGGCGTAGCGGGGTTTACCCCTTGCGGGTGGTCTCGAACAGGAACCAGGCGCGCTCCTCGGCCTGATCAGTCCATTCGTCGAGGATGCCGCTGGTGGCGTTGTCCTTGGCCTCGTCGACGATCTCCTTCGCCTCGCGCAGCAGCGCGACGAGCTTGAGGTTGTCCTCGCGCAGTTCGGCCAGCATCTCGTCGGCCGAGACGAAGTCCTTGTCATTGTCCTTGATCGTCTGGTGGCGCGAAATGTCGCCGACCGAGCGCAGCGTGGCGTTGCCGGTCTTGCGCACCCGCTCGGCGATCACGTCGGTGGTGGCCAGAATCTGTGCGGCCTGATCGTCGAGCATCAGGTGATAGTCGCGGAAATGCGGGCCGGAGACGTGCCAGTGGAAATTCTTGGTCTTGAAATACAGCGCGAAGCTGTCCGCCAGAATGCCGTTCAGCGCCTGCGCCACCGTCTTGGTGTCGTTGCGGTTGAGGTCGGTCGGGGTCTTCAGTGCGGCGTTGGGGTCGGCCATGATTCGCTCCTGATCGGTTGAGTCGGCAATGAAACGATCCCCTGCCATATAGGGTCCGCTGCTGCGCTGCGGAAAGTGCGATCAGTGCAATCGAGGGGCTAGATCAGCCGCAACGCTCCGGCGGCCAGGATGGCGCCTGCGACAAGACAGATCAGCCCGAAGCCGATCCGGTAGGGACCGATCGGCAGCTTCCGCCACGCCCTCTCTCCCATCAACGCCGCGGCCGTATTCACCACCGCCACCGCCACCGTGGCGCCCACCGCCGTCACCACCGGCGCCGGCTGCTGCGCGGCGAAGGCAAAGGTGAAGAACTGCGTGGTGTCGCCAGCGGCCAGGATGAATACGCCCAATAGCGGCGTCGCCAACGCGCCGAGCTTCCATCCTTCCAGCCGGTCGGGGGGCTTCAGGCGCCACAGCGCGCCCATCGCCGCAAACCCCAGGGCGAGCGCGAGCAGGAGCTGCCGGGCGTTGGGGGTGAGCATCGGTGCAATCAGCATACCCCCGGTGGCGGCAACGGCGTTGCCCGCCGCATGGGCGATGATCGCCAAGATGGCGACGGTGAACGGTTTGCCGAACCGGTCGGCAAGGATCGCGACCAGCCAGGGTGAACGGTCTCCCGCCTGTGCCAGCAGCACGGCGATAAAGGCGGGAACCAGCGAATCCATCACGCCAAGTGCATCAAGTCACGCGCCAAGGCGAATCGAGCAAGCCGCGGCAAAGACCGCGCCGGTGCGCGGATCGTCGCGCCCGCAGGTGACGGCGTCACGCAGCAGCGCAAGCCCGTCGGCGATCATCGGGCCACG
The DNA here is from genome assembly GCF_059415525.1 of Sphingomonas sp. GW821-FHT10C01. NCBI lineage: Bacteria > Pseudomonadati > Pseudomonadota > Alphaproteobacteria > Sphingomonadales > Sphingomonadaceae > Sphingomonas > Sphingomonas sp. GW821-FHT10C01. The sequence continues at coordinate 610,456 of NZ_JBWKNK010000001.1, forward strand.
CTGGCCCGCCGCGAGTGCGGCTTCGAGCGCGTGCACCACCGGAAGCGCCGGGGTGATTCCATTGGCGATGGCGATCCTGCGAATCGCGTCGAGGTCGGCGGCCAGTTCCGCCGTGGCGGCTCGCGCGGTGCGCGCGCCGATCGAATCGATTCGCTGGCCAAGCTCGTCGGCCACTATCCGGTTGCGTGCATCGGTCATCGCGGTTCTCCCCCTGCGATCCTCACCATGGAAGCCTGCGCCAGGCATGGTTAACGGGCTGCTAATCGGGCTCGATTTCGGTCACGGCGCTTGACATTGTGAGCGCCACAGGTCATGCGCCCACCCCTGACAGCGGCTGCCAGCGCGCGGCCGCTTTATTTTTTGAACCAGACTGCAGGATTTGGGCGATGGCCAAGCCGACAACCGTGAAGATCAAGCTCGTCAGCACCGCTGACACCGGCTTCTTCTATGTCACCAAGAAGAACCCGCGCACTCAGACCGAGAAGCTGAGCTTCCGCAAGTATGACCCCGTCGTGCGCAAGCATGTCGAGTTCAAGGAAGCGAAGATCAAGTAAGCTTCGCGTTCGCGAAGTTTGCTCAGCCCCTGCCAAGGCAGGGGCACGCTGACGGAAGCAAAGGCCGCGGGCGAATCGCCTGGCGGCCTTTTCCGTTTGCTTGGGGTTTCGGCGCCGGCCCGCTTACAGTAGCGCCTGAACCTCTTCGACGAAACGCATCACCGAAATCGGCTTGGTGACATAGGCGTTGGCGCCTGCCGCGCGGATTCGCGCCTCATCCTCCAGGCCGGCATAGGCGGTCACCGCCATTACCGGGATGTTCTTGAGCACCGGGTCGCCGCGCATCCGCCCGATGATGTCGATGCCCGAGATATGCGGCAGCTGGATGTCCATCACCACCAGGTCTGGGTTGAACGCGCGCGCGGTCGCCACCGCCTCGCGCCCGTCGCGAACCGGTGAGGTTTCGAAGCCGTGCGCGCGCAGTAGATCGCAGAAAAGTTTGAGGTTGAGTTCGTTGTCCTCGACAACCAGCACCCTTTTTGCCACGCGCAATCTATCCATCAAAGAGGTCGGGCAAGCTCTAGGCGATGCACGCTGGCGAGACAAATCAAGAGGCAACCGCATTGGCGCTCGCCGCGCTCGGCTGGACGGTGTCCGACGTCAGCCGCGCGCACCGGTTGCTCGACATGACGGGGCTGACGCCCGCCGATCTGCGTGCCCGGGCGGGCGAGCCTTCGGTGCTTGCGGCGGTGCTGGGATTCCTCGAGGCCTATGAGCCTGACCTGATCGCCTGCGCCGAAGCGATCGATTCGCAACCCACGGCGCTGGTGGCGGCGCGCGCCAAGCTGGAGATGGCATGAAGCCGCTGCTGATCTGCGATTGTGACGAGGTGCTGCTGCATATGGTGCGGCATTTCAGCACCTGGCTCGACGAGGCGCACGACGTCGAATTCGATGTGGCGAACCATGACTGGGCCAATGCGATGAAGCGGCGCGATGGCGCCGAGCTGACGCCCGAGGCGATGTGGGGTTATCTCGACGGCTTCTTTCCGGGTGAGATGGCGCGGCAGACGCTGGTGCCCCATGCGCGTGAGGCACTCGCGGCACTGGCCGAGACCGCCGACATCGTCATTCTCACCAATTTGAAGGATCATTGCCGCGAGCCGCGCATCGCCCAGCTCGATACACATGGCATTGTCCATCGCGTCGAATGCAATCAGGGCGGCAAGGGTCGCCCGGTGGCGCGGTTGGTCGAGGAACATGGCGCGGGCGTCACGGTGTTCGTCGACGACCTCGCCCAGCATCATGAATCGGTGGCCCGCGCCGCGCCGGAGGTTTTTCGGCTGCACATGGTCTCCGAACCTCTGATGGCGGCGGTTGTGCCCGCCGCGTCGCATGCCCACGCCCGGATCGATGACTGGCGAGAGGCGCAGCGCTGGATTTCCGATCGTTTCTCCGCCGGTACGCCGGCGACCGACCTCGCAACACTGGGAGATGCTAGATGACCGACGTGAACGCCAAGCTTGCCGAACTCGGCCTGACCCTGCCTGAAGCCGCCGCGCCGGTCGCGGCCTATGTGCCGACCGTGCTGGCGAGCGGGCTGCTCCACATCTCGGGTCAGCTTCCTTTCAAGGACGGCGCGGTGATGACCGGCCGGCTCGGCGAGGATCGCGACGTCGCTTACGGCCAGGAGGCGGCTGAGCGTTGCGCGCTGATGCTTGTCGCGCAGATCGAAAAGGCGTTGGGCGGGTTCGATCGCGTCGAGCGGATCGTGAAGCTCGGCGTGTTCGTCAACTCGGCCCCAAGCTTCACCGAGCAGCCTCAGGTTGGTAACGGTGCATCGGAGCTGATGGAGAAGCTGTTCGGCGAGGCCGGGCGTCACGCGCGCGCCGCGGTGGGTGTTGCGGCACTTCCCCGTGGCGCCGCTGTCGAAGTCGATGCGATCGTCGCCGTTCGCTGATCGTCACAAACGTGACCATGTTGTTGCGCCGCCGCCACAGCGGCGGCGCAATTGCCACGGTTGGGCGAAAGGTGATTGTGCAGCGCAGCGTGATGCGGCACATAGGCTACAGCAAACGGAAATAGCCGCGCCGGGGCGAATACCCTGAGCCAAAGGCGGCGTCCCGGTTGCTGCAGGTTGGGACCAATCGCATTTAGACGAAAGGGATCCCATGAAGTTCACCAAAGCCATTGCCGGCGCATTGCTGCTGGCGGCCACCGCCACCCCTGCCTTCGCGCAGGAGGAGACCGACGCGCCCGCCGCGTTCACCATCACCGGCAACGCCACCGTGGTCAGCGACTATCGCTTCCGCGGCTTCTCGCAGTCGAACGAGGAGGCGGCGATCCAGGGCGGCTTCACCGTCACCCATGAGAGCGGCCTCTATCTCGGCACCTGGGGCTCGAGCATCGGCTTCAACAACGGCACCGAGATCGACGTGATCGCGGGCTTCGCCAAGGAAGTCTCGTCGGGTCTGACCGCCGATGTCGGCGCGACCCTCTATCTCTATCCCGGTTCATCGAACACCACGGTGATCGAGCCCTATTTCGCGATGACCGGCACCGTCGGTCCGGCGACGGTCAAGGGCATGGTCGCATGGGCGCCGGGTGGACAGGATTCGCTGGCGGGCAACAGCGCGGTCTATCTGTCGGGTGACGTCGGCGTCGGCATTCCGACGACGCCGTTCAAGCTGAAGGGCCATCTGGGCTATGCGAAGAGCGACAGCTTCCTGGGCGGTCTGGACGGCGACGTGTTCGACTATTCGGTGGGTGTCGAAGCGACGTGGAAAATGCTGACTTTCGGCATTTCTTACGTCAACACCGACGCACCGCGCCTGGGCGGCTATAAGGAAACGGTAGGCGCCGACGGCGCGGTCCTCTTCTCGCTGGGCGCCGCTTTCTAGGCGGTCGCCGCTTCGGAACACAGCAAGGGCCGCGGAACCGGGTTCCGCGGCCCTTTTCTGTTGGCGATTCGAAGAATCAGTTCTGCGGTGTCGGGCTGGGCGTCGGGGCTGGCGTGACGGGAGCGGGTGCGGCGCCCGTGGCGGTGCGCGCGTCGCGGCCGTCACCCTGCGGCGCGGCGACGATGTCGCGGGTGGTGCTGCCCTTGTCGATCACATTGGTGCCGGGGCTGCCCGCCGAGGAGCGGACGCCGACATCGGCGGCGCTGTTGCCGCCCGCGGCCTGGATCGCCGCCTGCTCGGCCGCGCTGCGCTGCGCTGATCCGCCGAACAGCGCGTCGAGCGCCTGCTGCGACGGGCCGCCCGAATCCTGCGGGCGCGGCGCGCCGGGCTGGGGCGGGCGAAGCGCGAAATCGGGTGGGATCACCAGCGGCGCCTGACGCGCCACGGCGAACTCGTCGGGCCGCTTGCGATTGAGCATGCCGCCGCTGCCGCAGCTAACGAGCAGCATCGCCGATCCGCCGACGGCGGCGATGAGGACAGACTTACGCATTGGCATTCTCCACAGGGGCGGCTTCGGCACCGGATACTTCGGCCTTTGGTTTTTCACGCACGAACAGCGCCCGGATGAGCAGGATCACGACGCCGATGGTAATCGCAGCATCGGCGACATTGAAGACCAAAAAAGGGCGCCATTCGCCGAAGTGCAGATCGGCATAGTCAACGACATAGCCGAAGCGCACCCGGTCGACGATGTTGCCGAGCGCGCCGCCCAGCACCAGCGACAGCGCCAGGATGTCGCCGCGGTTCTTCTCGCGCGTCATCCAGAAGCCGACGGCGACCGCGATCACGCCGGTCACCGCGACCAGCGCCCAGCGCATCCAGTCGGTCTCGGCGGCCAGCAGCCCCAGCGACACGCCGTTATTGGCGACGAAGCGCAGGTCGAAGAACGAAACGATTTCCGTGACCGCGCCGGGATAGGCGATGCCGAGCTTCTCGACGACGAACGCCTTCATCGCCTGATCGGCGATAAAGATCAGCGCGGCGAGCGCGAAGCCAAGGGTACGATTGCGATTCATGAGGTCACCTTGCTGCAGCGGTGGCACAGTGCGCCCTCGGCTTCAACCTCCGGCAGCAATCGCCAGCAGCGGCCGCACTTCTGATGATCGGTCCGCGCGACCGTCACCTCGCCATCCTTCAGCTTCACATCGGCGACGATGAATACCTCGGCCAGCTCGGCGGCGGGGCGCAGCAGCTCGGGCACCGTCACTTCGGCCTCCAGGCTCGACCGGATCGTCTTTTCGCGGCGCAGCGGCTCGATCGCCTCGGTCACCTTCTCGCGCAGCGCGCGGATATCGGCCCATTCGGTCGAGATCGCATCATCGCCCGGCAGCGGCGGCAGTTCGGGCCATTCCAGGAAATGGACCGACCCGTCCTCGCTCGGATAACGGCTCTGCCACACTTCCTCGGCGGTGAAGGCGAGGATCGGCGCCGCGTAGCGGACCAGCGCGTGGAACAGCAGGTCGAGTACGGTGCGGTAGGCGCGGCGCTTGGGATCGCTCTCCGCGTCGCAATAGAGGCAGTCCTTGCGGATATCGAAGAAGAAGGCCGACAGGTCCTCGTTCATGAAGTCCGACAGCGCGCGGGCGTAGCGGTTGAACTCATAGGCCTCGGCGGCCGACTTCAGCTCGACGTCGAGCATGCCCAGCTTGTGGAGCACATACAGTTCCAGCTCGGGCATCGCCGTGACGTCCACCTTCTCCGCGTCGGTGAAGCCGTCGAGCGCGCCGAGCAGGTAGCGGAAGGTGTTGCGGATCTTGCGGTAAGCGTCGCCGGTGCCGCCCAGCACTTCCTTGCCGATGCGGACATCGTCGAAATAGTCGGTCTGCGCGACCCATAGGCGCAGGATGTCGGCACCGCTCTCGTTGATCACCTTGAGCGGATCGACGACGTTACCGAGCGACTTGGACATTTTCCGTCCCTGCCCGTCGAGCGCGAAGCCATGGGTCAGCACCGCGTCATAGGGCGCGCGACCGCGCGTGCCGCAGCTTTCGAGCAGCGAGGACTGGAACCAGCCGCGATGCTGGTCGGACCCTTCGAGATAGAGATTGGCGCGCGTTCCTTCGCCATAGCGCGCCTCGATCACGAAGCTGTGGGTCGAGCCTGAGTCGAACCACACGTCGAGGATGTCGTTGACCACCTCATAATCGGCGAGGTCATAGTCAGCGCCGAGCAGCGCCTGATGATCCGCGCCGAACCACGCATCGGCGCCGCCCTGGCGGAAGGCGTCGAGGATGCGGGCATTGACCGCGTCGTCGCGCAGATAGTCGCCGGTCTGGCGGTGGACATAGAGCGGGATCGGCACGCCCCAGGCGCGCTGGCGCGAAATCACCCAGTCCGGGCGCCCCTCGACCATCGATCGGATGCGGTTGATCGAACGCTCGGGCACCCAGCGCGTGCGCTCGATCGCGTCGAGCGCGAGCCCGCGCAGCGTCGGGTTGTTGCCGGGATTGACGATCGGCGCGAAGCCCGCGGTCTGCGCCATGCCGGGCAGTTCGTCCGCCGCCGCGCCCGCGGTGCGGCCATCGGCGCCGCGCTTGCCGTCCATCGGGATGAACCATTGCGGCGTCGCGCGGAAGATGATCTTGGCCTTGGAACGCCAGCTGTGCGGATAGCTGTGCGCGAAATCGTCCGACGCGGCGAGCAGTCCGCCCGCGTCGCGCAGGTCGGTGCAGATCGGGCCGTCGGATGCGACGAACTTCTTGTTGATGACCGATCCCTGACCGCCCAGCCACAGCCAGTCGGCGCGGTACATGCCCGCGCCGTCGACCGCGAAGACCGGATCGATGCCATGCGCCTTGCACAGCTCGAAATCGTCCTCGCCATGATCGGGCGCCATATGGACCAGGCCGGTGCCGGCATCGGTGGTGACGAATTCGCCGGGCAGGAACGGGCGGGGCTTGGCGAAGAAGCCGCCGAGATGGTGCATCGGGTGGCGAGCGACGGCGCCGGCGAGCTGCGAACCTTTACCGGTCCAAACAGTCTCAAGATCAGTAGTACCGCCAAAACCCGTCGCGGTTCGCTGTGCGAATTCCGGGATCAGCTCTTCCGCAATGACGAACTTGCCTGCGGATTTCCAAGAGGCTGCTTCTTCGCCAACCCCAATGAAGCTATCGGCGACCATCACATCGACGACGGCGTACTCGACCTCAGACCCATAGGCCAAAGCCTGGTTCACCGGGATCGTCCACGGCGTGGTCGTCCAGATCACCGCATGCGCACCGACCAGTTCGGGCGCGTTGGGGGCCTCGACGATCTCGAACGCGACGTCGATCTGGGTCGACACCACGTCCTCATATTCGACCTCGGCCTCGGCCAGCGCGGTCTTCTCGACCGGGGACCACATCACCGGCTTGGCGCCGCGATAGAGCTGGCCGCTGGTCGCGAACTTGAGCAGCTCGCCCGCGATCGTCGCCTCGGCGTCGAACTTCATGGTGAGGTAGGGATCGTCCCAGTCGCCGGTGACGCCCAGCCGCTTGAACTGCTCGCGCTGGATATCGACCCATTTGGCGGCATAGGCGCGGCATTCGGCGCGGAATTCGGCCGGGGGGACCTCGTCCTTGTTCAGCTTTTTGGCGCGGTACGCTTCCTCGATCTTCCATTCGATCGGCAGGCCGTGACAGTCCCAGCCGGGCACATAGGGCGCGTCCTTGCCCAGCAGGCTCTGGCTGCGGACCACGATGTCCTTGAGGATCTTGTTCATGGCGTGACCCATGTGCAGGTCGCCATTGGCGTAGGGCGGGCCGTCGTGAAGGATGAAGCGCTCGCGCCCCTTCCGCTGCTCGCGCAGCCGGTCATAGACGCCGATGCGTGCCCAGCGCTCCAGAATCGCAGGCTCCTTGGCGGCGAGGCCTGCCTTCATCGGGAAGTCGGTCTTCGGAAGGAAGACGGTGTCGCGCCAGTCGCGGCCGGATTCGGTGGTTTCGGTCATTTGGGGGCGGGGATTAGCTGGTGCGGGGCGATGGGGGAAGGGGAAGCTGCGTTGACACCCTCTGGTTGACAAAAATGACTCAAATGAGGGGTTTTTCGGGGAACGCGCCTGCGAAGCGACGAGTTCGCGCCTGCGACGCGGCAGGTTCGCCCCATGCAGGCGACACTGACGCGACACGCACGCGCCAATGAGGTGACACCGACGCGACACCGGCGCGACGGTTGCGGACGGTTACGCGACGGTTGTGCGCAGTCACGCGACACCGACGCGACGCCCAGGTTGACATCGACAGGATTGGGGTTCGGCTCCATCGACCAGAATGGAGCAGATGAAATCCAACATTGACAGGGGTTAGCTGCGCAGCGCCGCTTTCGCTGCTTCGCAATCCGCCGCGATCTGAGCCTTGAGGGCCTCGAGATCGTCGAACTTCGCCTCGTCGCGGATGAACTCGATGAGCTCGACCTCGATGGTCTGGCCATAGAGATCGCCGGAGAAATCGAAGAAATGGGGTTCGAGCAGCTCGACCGGCGGGTCGAAGCTCGGCCGGATGCCAAGATTGGCGGCGCCGTCGAGCACCCGGCCGTCCGGCAGATGCCCGCGCACCGCATAGATGCCGTAGCGGGGACGCAGATAGTTGCCGAGCTGGAGGTTGGCGGTGGGAAAGCCCAGCTCGCGCCCAAGCTTCGCGCCGGGCTCGACCACGCCTTGCACGGCAAAGGGGCGGGTGAGCAGGGTAGCGGCCTCGCGCGGCTTGCCAGCCTGCAACGCTTCACGGATCAGGCTGGAGGAGATCACGTCGCCCGATTCCGCGACGGGCGCGATGGTGTCGACGCTAAAGCCCAGTTCCTCGCCCAGCGCGCGCAGCACGGCGACATCGCCGTCGCGGCCCTTGCCGAAGGTGAAGTCCGCGCCGGTGACGACGCCGCCCGCGCCGATCAGTTCGACCAGCCGCTGCTGCGCAAAGGCGCGCGCGGGAAGCCCGGCGAGCGCGGCATCGAAGCCGAACACCAGCATCGCGTCGGCGCCCGCTTCGCCGAACAGACGCTGGCGCTGGTCCAGCGTGGTCAGGCGGAAGGGCAGAGTGTCGGGGCGAAAGAAGCGCATCGGGTGCGGGTCGAACGTCGCGACGATCGCCGGACGGCCCTCGGCACGGGCGCGTTCGATCGCGCGGCCCACCACCGCTTGGTGCCCCCGGTGAAACCCGTCGAAATTGCCCAGCGCGACGATCCCGCCGCGAAGATGCGCCGGAACCGAAGCCGCTCCGTCCAGCCGCTCCATGCGCGCGCCTATAGAGGCCGCTTTCGTCGGTGCCAACTCAGCCGCCAGACTCACCGCGCAGGCGCGATGCCTGCCCGCAGCAGGCGCAGGACGTTGCCGCCCATCACCTTGCTGATCTCCTGCGGCGTGAAGCCGCGGTCGACCAGTGCCTGGGTCACGAAGACGAGCTGGGCGGTGTCGAAGCCGGTCGTCACCGCGCCGTCGAAGTCGGAGCCAAGACCGACATGGTCGATGCCGACCAGGTCGCGGACATGCGCGATCGCCGCGGCGACCTTTTCGGGCTCGGTACCGCAGATCGCCGCGTCCCAATAGCCGATGCCGACGACTCCGCCGGTCTTCGCCACGCCGCGAATCTCGGCATCGGAGAGGTTGCGGTTGACCTTGCACACCGCCTGCACGCCGCCATGGCTGGAGACGACGGGGCGCTTCGCCATGGCCAGGATCTCAGCCACCGATGCGTGGCTGGCATGGGCGATGTCGACCACCATGCCCAGCTCCTCCATGCGGCGGACGGTCTTGCGGCCAAGTGGTGTGAGCCCGCCCTTGGCCAGGCCATGCATCGATCCGGCCAGCTCGTTGTCGAAGAAGTGGGTGAGGCCCGCCATGCGGAAACCCGCGGCGTGCAGCCGGTCGATATTGGCGAGCTTGCCCTGCATGTTCTGCAGGCCCTCGATCGAGAGCAGGCCACCGACGATCTTCTGCCCCTTGGCGCGCGCGTCGAGCAGTGCGTCGAGATCGGCGGGGGTACGGATCACGCGCAGCTTGCCGTCCGAAGCTGCGGCGGCGCGGTCGAGTTTTTGGGCGTGGAACAGCGAGCGCTCGAGCAGCGAGGTCCAGGTGCGCGGCGGCTGGAGCTGGGCGACGGTCAGCAGCGTGATGTTGTCGCTGTCGGCGCCATTGGCGTCGTAATTCTGGTTCTTGGGGGTCTTGGTGACCGAAGAGAAAACCTGAAGTGCGACATTGCCCTCGATCAGCCGGGGCAGGTCGACCTGACCGCGATCCGAGCGGTCGTTGAGGCTGCGCTTCCACAGCAACGTGTCCTCATGCAGATCGGCGATCTGCAGGCTGTCGTGCAACTTTCTCGTCTCCGGGCTGACGGCGGGGAGCTTCGTTGCCACCACCTTGTTCATACCCTTCTCGACGATGCCGGGTGCGAATACGAAGAACGCGGCGGCGGCGATCAGGACAAGGATGATCGCCCAGAACAACAGCTTCCGCATCGTCTTTCCTCCCCGCCGGGACGCCGGAATCGCGCCGGAATCCACTGACCGCATGGTGTGCGGCAGCATGGCTCGCGGCACAAGGCCGGATTGACGATTACGTCAAGCGTTCGAGGGTGACGAAGCTGTGGGCCGGGCGGTCGCCGTCGGCGGGATATTCCTCGCGCGCCATCTCGCGCCATTCGGTGCCAAAAGGCGGGACGATGGCATCGCCGTCGGGCGAGACATGGACCTGCGTCAACTCGATGCGGTCGGCGAGTGGCAGGAACAGCGCGAAAATCTCCGCACCGCCGATCACCGCGATGTCGCCTTCCCCCGCGAGCGCCAGCGCGTCCTCGACCGAGGTGGCGACCTCCGCCCCTTCGCGCCGCCACGACGCATCGCGCGTCAGCACGATGTGGCGACGGCCGGGCAGGGGCGAGGGGAAACTCTCAAAGGTCTTGCGGCCCATGATCATGGGCTTGCCCATGGTCTGGGCCTTGAAGCGCTTGAGGTCGGCCGGCAGGTGCCAGGGCAGTCGTCCGTCCACCCCGATCACGCCGTTATCGGCCCGCGCGAGATGGAAGCTGATCAGACCGCGACCTCGGCCTTGATGTGCGGCTGGGCGACATAATCGTGGAGGACGAAGTCCTCATACTCATAGGCGTCGATCGAGTCCGGCTTGCGCAGGATTTCGAGCCGCGGGAGCGGGCCGGGCGCGCGGGAGAGCTGCAGCTCGGCCTGTTCCAGGTGGTTGGAGTAGAGGTGGCAGTCGCCGCCGGTCCAGATGAACTCGCCCGGCTCCAGGTCGCATTGCTGCGCGAGCATATGGGTGAGCAGCGCGTAGCTCGCGATGTTGAATGGCACGCCGAGGAAGATGTCGGCTGAGCGCTGGTAAAGCTGGAGCGAGAGCTTGCCGTTCGCGACATGGCACTGGAACAGGCAGTGGCACGGCGCCAGCGCCATCGCGCCCAGCTCGCCCGGGTTCCAGGCGGACACGATCATCCGGCGCGAGGCGGGGTTGGCCTTCAGGGTCTCGATCAGTTCCTTGATCTGGTCGATATGGTTGCCGTCGGGCGCCTGCCAGTCGCGCCATTGCTTGCCATAGACGGGGCCGAGGTCGCCATTCTCGTCGGCCCATTCGTCCCAGATGCTGACCTTGCGCTCGTTGAGCCATTTCACATTGGTGTCGCCGCGCAGGAACCACAGCAGTTCGACGATGATCGAGCGGAGATGCAGCTTCTTGGTGGTCAGCACCGGAAAGCCCTGCGACAGGTCGAAGCGCATCTGGTGGCCGAACACGCTGCGCGTGCCGACGCCGGTGCGGTCCATCTGCACCGCGCCATGGGCTAGCGCCCGTTCCATGAGATCGAGATATTGCCGCATCGCCCCGCAGCCTAGCCGAGCACCGCCGCGCCGCCAAGCGCGGGCGCCCGTGAAGCTGTGGATCGTCTCAAGTCCATAATGGATGAAGGACGATCCGCTGCGGAGGTGGTTCGGCTCGACGGCGTCAGCGGATTTCGAAACGATACCGGAATGACGTTGCACGCGTCTCTCCCATCCCCCGGCACGCCGTTCGCGGCGGCGGGACAGCTCGTCGCGGACAGCGTCGCCGGGGAAAAGGTCGAGGTCGCGGCCTTCGCCTATTGCGACGGTGAAGGTCGCGTGCTCGGGCTTCGCCATGCGCGCGGCACCGTGTCAGACGCGATCGATCTCCCCATCCGGCGTGTCGCCATCGATGCGCTCAGCCTCGATGCGGCGGTGGTGGTGATGGCGCACAACCATCCAAGCGGTGAGGCCTGGCCGAGCCGTGCCGATCGCGATGCTACCCGACAACTGTCCGATGCGCTGCGCGCGCTCGGCGTGCGGCTGCACGAACATCTGGTGGTGGGCAACGGCGGCGCATGGAGCTTTCGCGCCGCCGGACTGCTCTAGGCTATTCGTCCGTCGTGGATTGAGGGGCTGGTGCGGCACCCTTCTTGGCGGATGGCTTGAAGCGACAGGCGCGGATCGCCTCGGGCGCGGGCCGTGGCCCTTCCGCCTTGAACGTGGCGAGATAACCGCCAGCCGACGGCATGTCGCGCATCGTCACCAGCTTGTAGCCGACCGCGGCGAATTCGCATTTCAGCAGTTCGGGCGGGGTGCCGTGATTCTGCGTCTCGCGATCGGCATCGACGACGACGACCAGCCCGTCGGGGCGCAACGAAGGGCGCATCCGCCAGAGGAATTCATAGGGGTCTTCGACCTCATGGTACATGTGCACCATCAGGATACGGTCGAAGCTGTTCTCGGGCAGTTTGGGGTCTTCCGGCTCACCCAGGCGCACGCTGACATTGTCCAGCCGCTCGCGCGACACGCGCTGGGCGAGCGCGTCACGCACGCCGGGGATGATGTCCTGCGCCAATACGCGTCCGCGCTTGCCGACGCGGGCGGAGAGGCGGATCGTGTAATAGCCTTCACCAGCACCGATATCGGCGACGGTGGTGCCCGGCTTGATCTGGGCGAGGTCCATCACCGCGTCGGCTTCGTTGAGCCGGTCGCGGGCCTCCTCGGTCGACCAGCGCGCGGAGACGATGGTCGCGACCGGACGGTCGGCGGCGGGGAAGTGAAGCTCCTGCTCGGCTTCGGGCTTGGGCGCCGGGCGCGGCTCGGTCGCGTCGCACCCCGCAATCGCAAGGGCACCCAGCATCAGCAGCGAGGCGCCCTTTGGCCTCAATCCACGTCCTCCACCTCAACCGTTTCGCCGGTCACGCGCTGTGATAGCGCAGCTGCCATGAACGGGTCGAGTGCCCCGTCGAGCACATCTGCGGGCGCGGTGGAAGTGGTTCCGGTGCGCAGATCCTTCACCAGCTGATAGGGCTGGAGGACATAGGAGCGGATCTGGTGGCCCCAGCCGATCTCGGTCTTGGCCGAATAGGTGCCCATCGCCGCCGCTTCGCGCTTGGCGAGTTCCGCTTCGTACATGCGCGCCTTCAGCATCCCCATCGCGGTCGCGCGGTTCTTGTGCTGCGAACGATCCTGCTGGCTGGCGACGATGATGCCGCTTGGAACGTGAGTGATTCGGACCGCGGAGTCGGTGGTGTTGACGTGCTGCCCGCCCGCGCCCGACGCGCGATAGGTATCGATCTTCAGGTCGCTCTCGTTGATCTCGATCTCGATCGAATCGTCGATCACCGGATAGACCCAGACGGACGAGAAGCTGGTGTGGCGCCGCGCCGAGCTGTCATAGGGGCTGATGCGGACCAGGCGGTGCACGCCGCTTTCGGTCTTGGCATAGCCATATGCGTTCTCGCCCTTGATCAGCAGGGTCGCGGACTTGATCCCGGCCTGTTCGCCGGCGTGATAGTCCATCAGCTCGACCTTGAAGCCGTGGCGCTCGGCCCAGCGTGTGTACATGCGCTGGAGCATCTCGGCCCAGTCCTGGCTCTCGGTGCCGCCGGCGCCCGAATGGACTTCGAGATAGGTGTCGTTGCCGTCGGCCTCGCCCGAGAGTAGTGCCTTGACCTTGTCCTCTTCGGCGCGCGCGGCGAGCGCGGCGAGGCCGGCGACGCCCTCGACCGCCATTTCCTCGTCGCCCTCGGCCTCGGCCATCTCGATCAGCTCGGACGTGTCGGACAGCTCGCGCTCGATCGCGCGGGTCGCCGTGATCGATTCGTCGAGCCGGCGGCGCTCGCGCATCACGTCCTGCGCGGCCTTGGGATTCTCCCACAGCGTCGGATCCTCGACCCGCGCATTGAGTTCGTCGAGCCGACGCAGCGCCTTGTCCCAGTCGATGAAGCGACGGAGCAGCGCGAGCGCATCATTGATCTTGTCGGCATATGCCTGCGCTTCGGCGCGCATCGTCGTAACCTTTCAAACTTCAAGGGCACGGCAGAACCGGACCGTTTATTCGTCACCCCGGCCTTGTGCCGGGGTCCACCGGGCGACAAGCGTGGTGCAAGAGGCTCAAGTCCATCCCTTCAGGCACCGTGGACCCAGGCACAAGGCCGGGGTGACGGTGAGGTCCGGATTTTGATCCCCGCTAGTAGATTCCGCCCTCGCGTTGCAAGAAGTCGCTGTCGCGGGGCCCTTCCTGACGCACGGCTTTCTTGGTCACCTCGGCCTTGGGGGCATCCGCCGCTTCACTGTGACGCGCACGGCGGCGGGGTTCGCTCTCGGGCTTGAACGCTTCCCATATCACCCCGGCCTTGGGGTCGGTACCCGGCCAGGCACCATAGACACGGCGACCGCTGGCGCGGTCGATGCGCACCATGCGGATACCCGCAGGGGCGGTGAAGGGAAGTACGTCCATCCCCTCATACGCCTTTTGCGCGAACTGCTTGAAGATCGGCGCGGCGAGCGTGCCGCCCTGCGCATATCCGCCCAGATTGGTCGGTGTGTCGTAGCCGATATAGACGCCGGCGATCATCTGCGGCGTGCCGCCGATGAACCATACGTCGCGCGGGCCGTTCGAAGTGCCGGTCTTGCCCATGATCGGACGATTGAGGTCGCGCAGGATGGTCGCGGTGCCGCGCTGGATCACGCCTTCGGTAATGTGCACCATCTGATAGGCGCTCATCGCATCGATCACCTGACGCGAGCGGATGACCGGGCGCGGCATCGGCTTGCCGTCCCAGTCGGGCATGTTGCAGCGGTCGCATGCGCGCCAGTTCTCCGGCCAGATTACCTTGCCGTGGCGATCCTGTGCGAAATCGACGAGCGAGGGATTAAGGGCGCGGCCGTGATTGACCAGGATCGAATAGGCGTTGACCATCCGCATCACCGTCGTCTCCCCCGCGCCGAGCGAGTAGGAGAGATAAGGCGGATATTTCTGTGAGCTGACCCCCATGCGCTGCATGACGTCGACCACCTTTTCCATCCCGGTGGTGTTTGCTGCCTGCACGGTCATCAGATTGCGCGACTGCTCGACGCCCCAGCGCAGCGTCTTTGGCCCCGCGCCGCGCGTGCCGCCAAAGTTGCGGAAGCATTTCTGGCCGAGCGCCGCGCCCTGATAGACGCAGAAGGGGCCGTCGACGATGATCGAGGCGGGGGTCATCCCGTTCTCGAGCGCGGCGGCATAGACGATCGGCTTGATCGTCGATCCCGGCTGGCGCTGCGCCTGGGTCGCGCGGTTGAACGCCTGTACCGTCGCATCGAAGCCGCCCTGCATCGCGAGCACGCGGCCGGTGTTTGGATCCTGGACGATCATCCCGCCGGAAACCTTGGGGATCGAACGCAGCCCGAAGACGCCGCCCTCGGGTGCGACCGCGATGACGTCGCCGGGCTTCAGGACGTTGAATGCAGCCCCGCCCTGGCCGCGTACTGGCATCTGCGCACCGGAGGCGGGCAGCGCCCCGGTCTGGCCGTCGCCGAAGCCGAGCTCCACCGTGCCGCCGCTATTCGAGATGACGATCGCCGGGCGCCAGTCCTCATAGTCGAGGTTGATGTTGGTGTTGAGCAGCGCCGCCCGCCAATTGTCGCCCTCGAAAGCCACTTCGCGCATCGGGCCGGACCAGCCGCGTCCGCGGTCGTAACGGAGCAGGCCGTCGCGCAGCGCTTTCTGCGCCGCCTTCTGGAGTTCCGGGTCGAACGAGGTTCGAACCCACAGGCCGCCGGCATAGACGCTGTACGGTCCGACCTTTTCGGTCTCGCCGAACTTGTCGAGCAGCTGGCGGCGGACTTCCTCGATGAAATAGCCGCCGAGCGGATCGACCGTGGGCGACTTGCGCGGCACCGCGCCGAGCGGGGCCGCGATCGCGGCCTGATAGGCCGCCTGGTCGATATAGCCATTGTCGCGCATCTGCCCGAGCACCCAGTTGCGCCGCTCGATCGCGCGATCGGCATGGCGCTCGGGCATATAGTTGGACGGACCCTTGGGCAGGATCGCGAGATAGGCGAATTGCGGCAGGCTGAGCTGGCTCAGATCCTTGTCGAAATAGGCATGTGCCGCGGCCTCGACTCCGAACGCGTTCCGGCCGAGCGCGATCTGGTTGAGGTAGAGTTCGAGGATCTGCTCCTTCGACAGCGTATTCTCGATGCGGAAGGCGAGAATCGCCTCGCGCGCCTTGCGGACGTAGCTGACCTCGTTGTTGAGCAGCAGGTTCTTGGCGACCTGTTGCGTGATGGTCGAAGTGCCGCGTGGGGTCTCGCCGCTGGTCAGCCCCTGCCACGCTGCGCGGACCAGGCCAGGATAGTCGACGCCGCCATGGTCGAAGAAGGTCTTGTCCTCGGCCGAGAGGAAGGCGCCGACGAGCAATTTGGGATATTCGTCATAGGACAGCTCAACGCGACGCTCGCGCGCATAGCTGCGCAGCGGGGAGCCGTCGCCCTGCCGGACATTGGTCGGCAGCGGCGGCTCATAGGCGCGCAACATGTCGACCGAGGGCAGGTCGCGCAGGAACAATGCCCACAGCACCGCCGTTCCGACACCTGAGAGCAGCGCCAGCCACGCGAGTACCTTGAACCACCAGCGTTTGCGGAGTTCCGCAAAGCGGCCTCCGGCATCCCCTCGCGTGAACTTCAGCCTGAAATTGGGTTGGGTCGCTTCCGCCATTGGGGCGGGGTTTAGCAGGATTGAAGCGCCTTGCCACCCGCGCATGCGGCGGGTGGTGAAAGACCTCTCACCGCGCCGCCGTCCGGGTCGCGAAATGGATTGCGACCGCGCGATTCACGCTCTCGGCGATGCGGCGGCGGCCGTCGGCGGAGTTGAGGAAAGCCGCGTCCTTGGCGTTCGAGATATAGCCGGTCTCGAACAGGATCGACGGGACGTCGGGCGCCTTCAGTACCAGCAGCGACGCCATGCGATGGTAATTGTCCTTGACCGGGATCAGTCCCTGGGCCTCGCGGCCGAGCAGCCGCGCGAACTTGGCCGAGCTATTCATCGTCTCGCGCTGGGTCAGGTCGATCAGGATCGATGACACCTCCCGATTCTGTCCACCCAGGTCGATGCCCGAGAGCAGATCCGACTTGTTTTCGCGCGCGGCCAGGCGTGCGGCTTCCTTGTCCGATGCGATCTCCGACAGGGTATAGACGGTCGCGCCGCTGGCCTCGGCATTGTGGGCGGCGTCGCAATGGACCGAGATGAAGAGCGCGGCGCCGAGCTTGCGCGCGATCTCGAATCGATCGCGGTGAAGCAGATAGCGGTCGTCCTCGCGTGTCATCGCGACACGGACCCGGCCTGAGGCGACCAGTTCGTCGCGCATCGCTCGCGCGACCTTGAGCGTCAGGTCCTTTTCCTGGAGACCGTCGGCTGACATCGCGCCGGGATCGTGCCCGCCATGGCCGGCATCGATCACCACCAGTGGCCGGCTGTCGTTGCCCTGGATTCGCGGCAACCGATAGGCGGCCGGACGTGCCGGCACCGGCGCCGATACGCTGTAGCTGTGGCGCGTCGCGGCCCCAGCGAAACTGAACGGGGGCAGGAAGCTCATCCGACCTTCAGCCGCGGCTCGGGCGAAGCGCGAATCGTCGACCGTTCGCAACTCGAGCGTGAGCGCCGTGCCATCTGCGGAGAAGCGGCCCTGCGTCACGATCGCGGGGCGGGACAGGTCGAACACCACGCGGGATCCATCGCCGCGCGCCGCCTGCCGAATCCCGTTGACCGGCCCGCGGGCATCGGCGCGCGCGCCCGGAGCCGCGCCCGTCAGATCGAGCGCGATACGGTTCGGACCCGCGAGCACGAAGCTGCTCGCCGACGCCACCCGTTCATCGAACTGGATGACGATGCGATTCGACTGAACGTCGATGTCGCGGATCGTGCCTGCCCAACTCGGCGCGCCGGACAGCCAGCCGGCGAGGAGGGCAAGAAAGAAGGACACCCGGGCGATATGCCGCGCCGGGCTGGGGGGGGTCCAGCCCAAAAGCATGCACTTTTACTCACAAAGCTATTCCCTGACCCGGACCGGATAGGCGGGGGGCACTTCCAACGAGGTGAAACAGCACGGTTAATTCAGGATTCGGCATGTTTTTGCCGGAATGGGTGGCAATGGCTTGCCGGTCCGCCGTGCGACAGGCTGATCCGTTGCGCGGCCGGTTGCGGGGTGCTACGCATCGCCGACCGGCTTGTGCCGGCCATTCGCCGCCACCATCTTTCGGCGGTAATTCAGGTTGATGCTGTGATGTCGCAATTTTCCCGTCGCTCCGAACGCCAGGCTGTTCCAGCCGGCCGGAACGCGACGGTGAAGCATCCGGGCCGCGGGCTCGGACGTGCGCTTGCAGCAGACGCAAATCTTCAAACCCATTTCGACCGTGCTGCCCGGAGCAGCGCGGTCGGTATCATTGACCGCGTGCTGCGGCTGACAACCGCTCGGCGCGCCCGGAGAACATTAAATGACCACGCGTATGCTGATCGACGCACGCCACCGGGAAGAAACCCGTGTGGCCGTCGTCAAAGGGAACCGAATCGAGGAGTTTGATTTCGAGTCCGCCGAGCGCAAGCAGCTCAAGGGCAATATCTATCTGGCCAAAGTGACCCGTGTGGAGCCGTCGCTCCAGGCGGCGTTCGTCGAATATGGCGGTAACCGCCATGGCTTCCTGGCCTTTAGTGAAATCCACCCCGACTATTACCAGATCCCCAAGGAAGATCGCGAAGCGCTGCTTCGTGAAGAAGCCGAGCACGCCGCCGAGGAAGCCGCGCTTCGTGAAGAAGCCGATGGCGATTATGATCACGACCATGATCATGACGACGAGGAAGGCGGCGACGTCGAAGTCGTCGAGCGCCCCGCCGATGAGGACGAGGAAGCCGCTGAGGGTTCGGACGGCGAAGAGGGCGGCTCCGGCAATGGCGGACGCCGTCGCCGCGGTCGCAAGGGCACCGACGATCAGGTCGAGGCGCTGCGCCAGCGCCGCATGAATCTGCGTCGTCGCTACAAGATTCAGGACGTGATCCGCCGCCGTCAGGTGCTGCTGGTCCAGGTCGTCAAGGAAGAGCGCGGCAACAAGGGCGCGGCGCTGACCACCTATCTGTCGCTCGCCGGCCGCTATTGCGTCCTGATGCCCAACACCGCGCATGGCGGCGGGATCAGCCGCAAGATCAGCTCGTCCGCCGACCGCAAGCGCCTCAAGTCGATCATGTCGGATCTGAAGCTTCCGCCGACGATGGGCTGCATCGTCCGCACCGCGGGGCTCCAGCGCACCAAGACCGAGATCAAGCGTGACTTCGACTATCTCGCCCGCCTGTGGGACGAGATTCGGGAAAAGACGCTTCAATCGGCCGCGCCGGCGCTGGTCTATGGCGACAGCGATCTGATGAAGCGGGCGATCCGCGACATCTACAATCGCGATATCGAGGAAGTGATCGTCGAAGGCGAGGACGGCTATCGTCACGCCAAGGAGTTCATGAAGCTCCTGATGCCCAGTCACGCCAAGAAGGTGAAGCATTACAGCGATCCCGTGCCGCTGTTCCAGCGCGCGCATGTCGAGGATCAGCTCGCGGCGATGTACCACCCGGTGGTCCAGCTGAAATCGGGCGGCTATCTCGTTATCAACCCGACCGAGGCGCTGGTCAGCATCGACATCAACTCGGGCCGTTCGACGCGCGAGCACAATATCGAGCAGACCGCGACCGCGACCAACCTTGAGGCGGCACAGGAAATCGCGCGTCAGCTGCGCCTGCGCGACATGGCCGGCCTCGTCGTCATCGACTTCATCGACATGGACCACGGATCGAACGTCCGGAAGGTCGAGAAGGCGATGAAGGAAGCGCTCAAGAACGATCGCGCGCGCATCCAGGTCGGCCGCATCAGCGCCTTCGGCCTGATGGAGATGAGCCGCCAGCGTCTGCGCACCGGCGTGCTCGAGGCGTCGACCGTCACCTGTCCGCATTGCGAGGGCACGGGTCTGGTCCGCACCGCGTCGTCGGCGGGCCTTTCCGCGCTGCGCCTGATCGAGGATGAGGCCGCACGCGGCCGCGGCTCTCTGCTGACGCTGCGCTGCAGCCAGGAAGCGGCCTTCTATGTGCTCAACAAGAAGCGCGCCGACATTGCCGAGATCGAAGACCGTTATGGTGTGATGGTCGAGATCCTGTCGGACGGCGAGCTCGAAGGCGCGCGCATGTCGGTCGAGGCCAGCGGCCCGCCGCCGGCGCACGCGCCCAAGTTCGCCGCCGCGATCGAGGAGATCGAGGAGGACTTCGTCGAGGAGATCGACGAGGACGAAGACGAGGAAGAAGAGGTCGAGGCCCGCGAGCCGCGCGAACGCCGCGAGCGCAGCGACCGTGGTGAGGGCGATGGCGAAGGCCGTAAGCGCCGTCGTCGTCGTCGCGGCCGCCGCGGCCGCCGCGACGAAGAGGGCGGCGAGCATCATGAGCCCGAGGACAATGTCGAAGGCGCCGAGGGTGAAGCTGAGGCCGATGAGGTCGAGGCAACCGACGAGGCCGAAGTGTCTGCTGAGGCCGCAACCGAGGAAGGCGAGCATCGCAAGCGCCGGCGTCGTGGCCGCCGTGGCGGGCGTCGCGGTAATGGCGCTGAGACTGTTGAGGCGGAAGCCACCGAGACCGCCGAAGCCGCAGAGGAGGCGCCTGCCGAGCCTGTGACCGCTGAAGTCGAGGAAGAGGCCCCGGCCAAGCCCAAGCGCCGCACCCGCAAGAAGGCGGCGGACGCCGAAGCGCCCGCAGCCGAACCGGTCGTCGAAGCCGTTGTCGAGCCGCAGCCGGAAGCCGAAGAAGTTCCGGTCAAGCCCAAGCGTACTCGCCGCAAGAAGGCCGAAGCCGAAGCCCCCGCTCTGGAAGCCGCGCCTGAAGTGGTTGCGGAAGCGGCTCCCGCGCCGGCAGCCGACGAAGCACCGGCCAAGCCGAAGCGCCGCAGCCGTGCCAAGGCTGCCGCGCCGGTCGCGCAGGATCTGGAGCCGACCGCTGCGGCTCCGGCCGAACGCGGCGAGGACGACGTCGTCGGCGACGATGGCGAGCCGCGCCGCGGCTGGTGGCAGCGCACCTTCGGAGCATAATGTGTCGAGCGGCGGGAATGGCATCATTCCCGCCGCTCACGCATCGTTCATGCGGACCGACCTATCCCATTCCGGGGCCTGCGTTGGCGGCGGGTGGTTGATCGCAGGGGATAATCCGCCATGATGCCGGCCATGAAGCGCTTCATATCGCTCTTCGCGCTCCTGCTGCTCGTCTGCGTCACGAGTCCGGCCTTCGCTCAATCGATCTTGCGTGATGCCGAGAGCGAGGCGCTGCTCGCGGACATGTCGCGGGACCTGATCAAGGCCGCTAATCTTCAGCCCAACAATGTCCGGATCATCCTGATCGGCGATCCTTCGATCAACGCCTTCGTCGCGGGCGGTCAGGCCGTTTATGTCCATTCGGGCCTGATCGACGCCGCTTCCAGCGCCAATGAAGTGCAGGGCGTGATCGCGCATGAACTGGGTCACGTCACTGGCGGTCACGTGCCGCTGAGCGACCGCATGGCCAAGGGCGCTACCGGCATCACCATTCTCAGCCTGCTGCTCGGCGCCGCCGCAATGGCCGCCGGATCGGCGGACGCCGGTATGGGGTTGATGCAGATGGGCCAGCGCGCCGCGCTTGGCAATTTCCTCGCCTTCAGCCGTGCGCAGGAAGCGACCACCGACGCTGCCGGTGTGCGCTACCTTTCGGGCGCGGGAGTCAGCGGGCGCGGGATGCTCGATTTCTTCAAGAAGCTTCAGCAGCAGGAATATCGCTGGGGCCTCAAGCGCGGCGGTGAGCAGAGTTACGTGATGAGCCACCCGATGTCGGGCGAGCGTATCGCGACGCTGACGGCGGACCTCCAGGCCGATCCGGCGTGGAGCAAACCCAATGACCCCGCGCTGGAGGAGAGGTTCCGTCGCATGCAGGCCAAGCTGCGCGGCTATGTCTCCGATCCCAAGGATACGCTGAAACGGTATCCGGAAACCGACACGACCGTTCCGGCGCGCTACGCCCGAGCCTATGCCTATCATAAATCGGGTTACCCTGAGCAGGCTGCTGCCGAGGCCGCGGCGCTGGTGAAGGCCGAGCCCGGCAATCCCTATTTCCTGGAGCTGGAGGGGCAGATCCTGCTTGAATCCGGCAAGCCGAAGGACGCGATCGCGCCGTTGCGCGCGGCGACCGAGAAGACCAATTATCAGCCGCTGATCGCCACCACCTTTGGCCATGCGCTGCTCGCGGTCGAGGATCCGGCGCTGCTGCCCGAAGCGGAAAAGGTGCTTCGCCAATCGGTGGTACGCGACCAGGAGAATCCCTTCGCCTGGTATCAGCTCGGTATGGTCTATGAACGCAAGGGCGATAGCGCCCGCGCCGCGCTCGCGACCGCCGAACGGTCCAGCATGGTCGGCGACATGGGCCGCGCGCTTCCCAGCGCTCAGGCGGCTATGGCGGGGCTGCCGCAGGGCTCGCCGGACTGGATTCGCGCGCAGGATATCGTCATGGCCGCTCAGGCGGTGATGCAGGACAGAAAAAGAAGGTGATGGATTTCATGGTGAAGACTCCGCTGGCGATTGCCGGCCTGGTGGCGTTGTCCGCGGCGATCGGCGCGGGAGCGGTGCTTGGTGTCCAGACACTCGCGCCGGCGGGCGTCGCCGATACGGACAAGGCGCGGATCGGTCAGATCGTGCGCGATTATGTGCTCGCTAATCCAGAAATCCTGCCTGAGGCGATGAAACGCCTGCAGGAACGCGAGACCGGCAAGGCGGTCTCGTCGAGCCGCGATGCGATCACTCAGCCTTACGCCAGCGCATGGGAAGGCAATCCCAAGGGTGATGTCACCGTCGCGGTCTTCATGGATTATGCCTGCGGCTATTGCCGCGCCAGCCTGCCGATGATCGAACGGCTGGTGGCGTCGGACAAGAATGTCCGCATCGTCTATCGCGAGCTGCCGGTGCTGAGCGATGTCAGCCGCACCGCTGCGCGCTGGGGCTTGGCCGCCGCCGATCAGGGCAAGTTCAAGCCGTTCCATTCCGCCCTCTATTCGGCGGGCCAGCTGAGCGAGGGATCGATCCGCGCGGCGGCGGCTTCGGCCGGGCTCGATACGGCGAAGGCTCAGGCTGCGCTGACGACCCCGCGGGTGGAAGGCGAGATCGCGAGCAATCTCGATGTCGCGAGCAAGCTTGGGGTGACCGGCACGCCCAGCTGGGTGATCGGCGACCGCGTCATTTCCGGCATGGTGCCCTATGAGGTGCTCGAACAGGCGGTTCAGGCGGCGCGCAAGAAGGGCTGAACCGCGCGGGCCAAGGGGAGGGTGTATGCGTATCGGCGTCTTGGCATTGCTTCTAGCGGCGATGGTCGTCGACCCCGTGGTTGCTCAGGTTTCGCGCGAGGATGCGATCGCGGCGCTTGCCCGCGAACATCCCCGCACCGCGATCGGCGCGGCGCTGATCCGCGACGGCAAGGTGGTGTGGACCGGCGTTGCCGGCGCCCAGACCGACAAGCAGCCGGCAACGCGTGATACCTTCTTCAACATTGCGTCGATGACCAAGCCGGTGACCGCCGAACTGGTCATGCGGCTGGTTCAGGCGGGTCGGATCGGCCTCGATGAACCGATGGCCCCGGTGTGGATGGACCCGGATATTGCCGCCGATCCGCGCGCAAAGCGGCTCACGCCGCGCTTTGCGGTCAGCCATCAGACCGGCCTGCCCAACTGGCGCCCGGAAAACCGGCGCCTGGTCTTCGCGCGCGAGCCTGGGACCGGCTATATCTACTCGGGCGAGGGCTATGAACTGGTCGCCCGCTTCGCCGCGCGCAAGCTGCGCGCGGATTTCGAGGATCTGGCCGACGCGCACCTGTTCCGACCGATGGGGCTTGCCCGCATCGCCTATACTTGGCGGCCGTGGATGGAGGGCCGCGTCGCGGTACCGGCGAACGGCAACGGCTATCCCGGCAGCGGCGGGCCGCATCCCTATGGCCATTGGCTTGGCGCGGACGACATCTACACGACCGTCGGCGACTATGCCGCCTTCGTTGCTGGGGTGGCGCGCGGCGACGGGCTGAGTGCCAAGCTCAAGGAAGAAAGGCTGCGGCCACAGGTAGCGATGCCCGGATGCGCGAAGCCTGTGGCGGGATGCCCGGACAGCGTCGCGATGGGTCTGGGCTGGCAGGTCATGCGGTTCGGCAAGCGGCGGATGGTGCTGCATGACGGCGGCGATCCGGGCGTCTCGGCCATCGCCTATTTCGACGCCGACACGCGCGATGGCGCATTGGTCTTTCTGTCGGGGGAGGGCGATGCGCCATTGGCGATGCGGGTGATCGAGGCGATCGATCCGCAGTCGCTGGTACTGAGCGGTTACCGCGCGATCCTGAAATCGCACGAAACGGCCGAATAGAAAAATCGAACGAAGAACGAACATTGCGGGTTGTGTAGCTCGCAACCGTCCCTACATCGCGCGCAAGTCAGGGGGCCTTCCATGCAGCCGATCCTATCCGTTCGCGGTGTCAGCAAGACCTATGCCTCGGGGCACAAGGCGTTGGGATCGGTCGATCTCGACATCAACAAGGGCGAGATTTTCGCGCTGCTCGGGCCGAACGGCGCCGGCAAGACGACGCTCATCTCGATCATCTGCGGCATCGTCACGCCCAGCTCGGGCACGATCATCGTCGATGGCCACGACGCGATCAGCGAGCCGCGCGCGGCGCGGATGAAGATCGGGCTGGTGCCTCAGGAATTGTCGGTCGACATGTTCGAGACGGTTCAGGCGACGACGCGCTACAGCCGTCGCCTGTTCGGTCGCCCCGCGAACGACGCCTATATCGATCAGGTGCTGAAAGACCTGTCGCTCTACGACAAGCGCAATTCCAAGGTGATGGAGTTGTCGGGCGGAATGAAGCGCCGCGTGCTGATCGCCAAGGCGCTGGCGCACGAGCCCGACATCCTGTTCCTCGACGAGCCCACGGCGGGCGTCGACGTCTCGCTCCGCCGCGACATGTGGAAGCTGATCGGCTCGCTGCGTGAGCGCGGCACCACCATCATCCTGACCACCCATTATATCGAAGAAGCCGAGGAAATGGCCGATCGGGTGGGCGTGATCAACAAGGGCGAACTGCTGTTGGTCGAGGGCAAGGCCGAGCTGATGAAGAAGCTCGGCAAGCGCGAGATGGACATCGCGCTGGTCGAGCCTCTGAACGATGTTCCTCACGATCTCGACGAATGGCACCTGAGCCTGGAGGATGAGGGTACGCGGCTGCGTTACACCTTCGATGCCCAGGCCGAGCGCACAGGCATCCCTTCGCTGCTGCGCAAGCTCGGTGACCTCGGCATCCAGTTCAAGGATCTCGATACCTCCAAGTCGAGCCTCGAAGACATCTTCGTCGACCTTGTCGAGAACAAGCAGAACGCGGGCGCTGAGGAGAAGGCGGCATGAGGGGCTTCAACCATCACGGCGTCTGGGCGATCTACCGGTTCGAAATGGCGCGCGCCATGCGTACCTTGTGGCAGAGCCTGGTCACGCCGGTGATCACGACCGCGCTCTATTTCGTCGTGTTCGGCGGTGCGATCGGGTCGCGGATGCAGGAGCTCGATGGCGTCGCCTATGGCAGCTTCATCGTGCCGGGCCTGATCATGATGAACCTGCTCCAGCTATCGATCTCGAACGCGTCGATCGGCATCTATTTCCCCAAATTCACCGGCACGGTGTACGAGCTGTTATCGGCACCGGTCTCGGCGATGGAGATGGTGATCGGCTATGTCGGCGCTGCGGCGACCAAGTCGATCGCGATCGGGCTGATCATCCTGATCACGGCGATGGTGTTCGTCGACGTGCCGATTCGGCACCCCGCGATGATGCTGACGATGCTGGTGCTGACGGCGCTCACCTTCAGCATGCTCGGCTTTATCATCGGCATCTGGGCCAAGGGGTTCGAACAGCTCTCGTTCGTCCCCGCGCTGATCGTGACTCCGCTGACCTTTCTCGGCGGCGCCTTCTACACGATCAACATGCTGCCCGATCCGTGGCGCACGATCAGCCTCGCCAACCCGGTCGTCTACCTGGTCAGCGGGTTTCGCTGGAGCTTTTTCGGCACCGGCGACGTCTCGATCGGGGTCAGCCTTGGTTTCACCGCGGCATTTCTGCTGCTGTGCCTCGGCGTGATCGGCTGGATCTTCAAGAGTGGCTGGCGGCTCAAGAACTGAGCCGCCGTCTCATCCCGCGACCGGCAAGGTGATCAGCGACCCGGTGCACACCCGCTGGGTCGCCTTCACAAAGTCGCTGGGCTTGGCCTTGTAGATGTTGGGCACAAAGGTCTGCGGGTTGCGATCGATTACCGGGAACCAGCTCGACTGCACCTGAACCATGATGCGGTGACCCTTCTTGAAGACATGGTCGTGGTCGCGCAGCGGCACGTTCCACGCCACGACCTTGTTCGGCACCAGCGGCTTGGGCGTCGAGAAGCTCTCGAGCCAGCGCCCGCGCCGGACCTCCATGGCGATGGGCAGCTGATAGCCGTTGAGCGTCTTGGGATAGTCGCCCAGCGCCTTCACTGGGGTCGTTTTGTCATAGTCGTCGGGCAGCACGTCGATCAGCTTGACCACCATGTCGCTGTCGGTGCCCGACGTCGAAGCCCGCAGCGTGGCGCTGATCGCGCCGCTCACGGTCAGGTCCGTGTCGAGCGGGGCGCTGACATAGCTCAGCACATCGGGGCGTCCGTTGACGAAGCGCTGGTCCGCCGCTTCCCACCATTTCCACTCCTGCGAGGGATAGGTGACCGAGATCGGCCGCTCGCGGTACGGTACGGGATTGGCGGGATCGGAGATATACTCGCGGCACCCTTCGCTCGCAGGCGCCGCGAAGGACAATGACCCGTCGGCGTTCAGATAGAGGTTCGTCGCCTTCGTCCCGGCGGGCGGCCATTTCGCATAGTTCTTCCACTGCCACGATCCGCTCTGGAAGATCTTGGCCTCGCCGGTCGGCTGGGGTCCCTTGCCGTGCAGCCAGTGCGCGAAGAAGGGCGCCTCGACATCGCGCTGGAACTCGGTGCCGCTGGGCTTGCCGAACTTCACATAGCCCAGATCATCGCCCGCGCCGCGCCAGCTGCCATGATTCCACGGGCCGGCGGCGATGATGCTCAACCCCTTGGGGTCGTCCTTCTCCATCTGCTCATAGATCTTCCACCCGCCCAGCGGGTCTTCCTGATCCCAGAAGCCGACGACATGCAGCGTGGGCACGGTCGTGCGGCCGAGCCGTTCGGTCCACACCTGGCGCTTCCAGTGATCGTCGTAATTCGGGTGCTCGATGATCTGGGTCAGCATCGGCACGCTGCCCTTGAAATACAGCTTGTCGAGATTCTCGACCGGCCCGAGCTTCAGGAACCAGTCGTAGAGATCCACTGGTGCTGGTCCACCGGGATTATAGTCGAAATCGTCGCCATTCTTGTTGTTCTGGAGCGCATAGGTCCAGTCGGTGAGATAGGAGAGGCGGAGCGCGCCATAGCGATGGAGATCGTCGTTCATCCACCAGTCGTTCCACGCTGCCTGCGGGCTGATCGCCTTGAGCGCGGGATGCGGGCGCGCCAGCGCCACCGCGGCGGCATAGCCGGGATAGGAGCCGCCCATCATCCCGACTCGGCCGTTCGTGTCGGTGACGTTCTTCACCAGCCAGTCGATCGTGTCGTAGGCGTCGCTCGCCTCATCGGGCGCGTTCGACCCTTTCGGCGAAAGCGCCATCGACATGTCGAAGCTTCCCTCCGACTTGTAGCGCCCGCGCATGTTCTGGAAGACGAGGATATAGCCGTCGTCCATCAGATACTTCATCGACGCCGGCACCGCCTTGGGCGCCGCGCCGGGTACGCCATAGGGGGTACGCTGGAGCAGGATCGGCAGCTTGCCGCTCTTGTTCGTGGGCCGCAGGATCACCGTCTGCAGCTTCGTCCCGTCGCGCATGGGGATCATCACCTCCTGAAAGGTGAAGGCCGTTGCCGGCGCCTGCGTCGTGGTCGCCTGGCGCGCGGGAGCGGGAGCAGTCAGCGTGGTCGCGGCGAGGGCGGCAAGGATTGCGGCGCGGCGGTACATACACTCTCTCTCCCCGGTTGTGGCGGGAATAGAGGCGCGCCGCCGGGGCCTGTCAATCGTCAGTGCGGCGCAACAACGCCGGACGCAGGACCAGCCCGTTGAGGTTGAGCAACGCGTGGATCAGCATCGCGAACCACAGTTCTCCGGTGGCAAGGTAGAGCGTCGAGAGCAGCGCCCCCACGACCCCGGAAAAGGCCATGCCCATCCAGCCCTGATAGCGGTGCGCGCCCGCAAACAGCAGCGTCGCGAACAAAAAGCCGAGCGACGCGCTCCCGGTCGCAAGCGTTGCGAACAGCGGCAGGGCAAGGCGGAAGAACAACTCCTCGACGACCCCGGCCGCAGCGCCCAGCATTGTGGTCCAGCCGAACTCCCCGGGATCGCGAGGCAGGATGCGGTCGATATCGCCCGCGCTGAATGGCCGCTTCCCGCGACCCATCCGCCAGCGCGCGAGAAGAAGCCCAAGCACGGCGCCGCCGGCAAGACCAGCCAGCACCGCGGCCTCGAACGCGGCGCCGCTGAACCCGGCAAGGCCGCGTGCCTCGACTGCTAGCGCGGCGAATTCAGGGGGTAGGCGGGTCAGCGCGTCGATTCTGCCGCCGATCACCAGCGCCGCTAGCGCACTTGCCCCGAATGCCAGCGGCGCGCGGCGCATCCAGCGGCGATAGCGGGCGATCCGACTGGTGGCTGGCGGCACGCCGCCGCCCCGGAGGTACCAGGCATAGGCGGCGATGAGTGCCGCCAGCAGTGCCCAATGGATCAACCGTGCGGGTCCCGCCGAATTGGTGCCGCTTCAGCGACGCTGGCCACGTCCCGCGTCATCCGTTGCGATGTTCGCCCCGGACCCAGCGCACGGTCCCCGAACTGGAACGCATCACCACGCTCTCGGTCGTCATCTTGCCCGGCCGGCGCTTGACGCCCTCAAGCAGCGAACCGTCGGTCACGCCGGTCGCGGCGAAGATGCAATCGCCCTTGGCCAGTTCGGTCAGGTCATACTGCTTGTCGAGGTCCGCGATTCCCCAGCGGCGGGCGCGGGCGCGCTCATCCTCGTTGCGGAAGACGAGACGGCCCTTGAACTGGCCGCCGACGCAGCGCAGCGCGGCGCAGGCGAGCACGCCCTCGGGCGCGCCACCCTGGCCCATATAGACGTCGATGGTGGTGTCGGGATTGGTGGTCGCGATCACGCCGGCGACGTCGCCGTCGCCGATCAGCACCACGCCGCAGCCGATCGCGCGCAGTTCGGCGATCATCTTCTCGTGGCGCGGACGATCGAGTACGCAGGCGATGATCTCGTTGGGCTTCACGCCCTTCGCCGCGGCGATCGCTTCGATATTCTGGGTCGGCGTCTTGTCGAGGTCGATGACCTCTGGCGGATAGCCGGGGCCGACCGCGATCTTGTCCATATAGACGTCGGGCGCGTTGAGCAGGTTGCCCTCTTCGGCGATCGCCAGGACGGCAAGGCTGTTCGGCCCGGCCTTGGCGCAGATGGTGGTGCCTTCCAGCGGGTCGAGCGCGATGTCGATCTTCGGACCCTTGCCCGGTGCCGATCCGACCTTCTCGCCGATGAACAGCATCGGCGCTTCGTCGCGCTCACCCTCGCCGATCACGACGGTGCCGTCCATGTAGAGCGAGTTGAGCGCGGCGCGCATCGCCTCGACGGCGGCGGCGTCAGCGGCCTTCTCGTCGCCGCGGCCGGTCAACGTCGACGCGGCGATGGCGGCGGCCTCGGTGACGCGCACCATTTCAAGCACCAGGACGCGGTCGAGCACCTTGCTGGCGGTCTGCATGATTTGGCGAAGCCCCTCTAAAGATCGTGTTTCGAGCGGCGATAGGAGCGCGCGCCGGGCTTGTCGATGGGGGCCAACGCTGTCATCCATTCAAAAGCTGGCGATGCCGGTGAAACCAAGAGCAATTCGCGGCGTTCGGTGTGTGTCGAGGGGTGAGGTGCGCGGATGATCATGAGTCTGTTGTTGGCGTTGAGCGTCGCGGGCGAACCGCGGGTCGTCACTTTGCCCAATCGCGCCCGGCCCGCAGCCACGGTCCGCAAGCGCTCCGCGCGCAAGGTCGCGCGCCGCGTGCTGCCCCAGCCGGCAAAACTGTGCGTCACCGGTACCTGCTCGCAGTCAGCCGCTCCGGGTTACCGGCTGACCGGCGTCACAACGACCGAGCATAGCGGCAAGATGGAGGTGGTCCGCTCGACCGGTCTGCCCTGCGGCGTGCAGGGCGCCCCGGTTTGCCCGAATAAGGGCCGGGAAGTGTTGAGTACCGGTATCAACTGACCCGGTTTTCGCGGTGCCGTCGTTGTGCTAACGCAACGAACGGAGGGTTCTGCCCATGTCCGTGTTGCTTATCGTTTCGATCATGCTCCAGGCTGGCGGCGACGATGCCGCGCTTAAGGCCTATCGCGAAAAGACTCGCGCCATCATCCCGTGCAAGACCACCGGCGATCCCGATGAGGTGACGATCTGCGCCTTGCGTGATGCGGACAAGAAATACCGCGTCCCCTTTGTCAGTGCCCGCGCCGCCGACAATGTGCCGGCCAAGACCGAACGGGTGCTGGAGGACGGGATGTTCCAGTGCGGCGTCACCGGTCCCTTCCTGACCCAATGCGGCGGCATGGTCGGGGTGACGGTGGGCGTCGGCTTTGACGGCAAGGTGATGCGCAAGCGCGAACCCGCGCCCTAGCGCAGGTTCAAGTCGACCGTTTACGGCCAACGGCTCGGAAAATGCGGCATCGAGGGACAAGAGCATTTCCGCTCAAAGCGGAAATGCTCCGGCGCCTCACTCGCCCAGAATGTGCATCCACATCGGCTCGCCCGCCAGGCTGGGCGAGCCGCGCAGCTTCTCCAGCGCCTGTGCGATCGAGCGCTCGGGCACTTCATGCGTGACGATCGCGACCAGCACGCTGCCGTCGGCCATCGCCCCGCGCTGGATCAGCGATTCGATCGAAACGCCAGCATCGCGCATCGCCGCCGCGATCTCGGCCAGCACGCCGACCTTGTCCGCGACGGTGAAACGCAGATACGCGCGGCCACGCCGTTCGCCGGTTGGGGCGATCGGTTCGGCGGTCAGGCTGGTCGCGGGCATCGCATAGGGCGGGCCGAATTCGGTGCGCGCGATGTCGATCAGGTCGGCGACCACCGCCGATGCGGTCGGGCCGTCGCCCGCGCCCGCGCCTTGGAACAGCAGCCGGCCGACGAAATTGCCCTCCGCCACCACCGCGTTGGTCGGGCCAAGCACGTGCGCCAGCGGATGCGAAAGCGGGACGAGGTGGGCGTGGACCCGCTGGAACAGGCCATTGCCATTGAGATCCGCGATGCCGAGCAGGCGCACGCGATACCCCAGCGCCGCCGCCTCGGCGATATCGGCGGCGAGCAGATGGCGGATACCGCCGATTGCGACGTCGCCGAATGCGGGCTGGGTGCCGAAGGCGATGCTGGCGAGGATCGAGAGCTTGTGCGCGGCGTCGACGCCGTCGATGTCGAAGCTGGGATCGGCCTCGGCGAAGCCCGCCGCCTGCGCCTCGGCCAGCACTTCACCGAAATCGCGGCCTTCGGCCTCCATCTTGGAGAGGATGAAATTGCAGGTGCCGTTGAGGATGCCATAGACGCGGTCGATCTGGTTGGCCGCCGCGCCTTCGCGCAGCCCCTTGATCACCGGGACGCCGCCGGCGACCGCCGCTTCGAACTTCATCGGCGTGTCGCTTTTCTCGGCGACCTGTGCCAGCTCCAGCCCGTGATGCGCGATCATCGCCTTGTTGGCGGTGACCAGGCCCTTGCCCGCCGCCAGCGTCGCGCGGGCGAGCGCGAGCGCGGGGCCGTCCGATCCACCGATCAGTTCGACCACCACATCGGCGCGCGGGTGACGCGCCAGTTCGGTCATGTCGTCGACCCAGTCGAAGCGCGAGATATCGACGCCGCGATCCTTGGCGCGGTCGCGCGCGGAGACCGCGACGATCTCGATCGGCCGGCCCGCACGGCGCGCGATCAGCTCGGCATTGGCGTCGATCAGGCGAATGACGCCTGCACCCACGGTTCCAAGGCCGGCAAGAGCAACGCGCAACGGTTCGGTCATGTCAAAATCTCCTGGCACTCCCGCTAGAGAATGCCCGGAGCGCCGCAACCCTATTATTTCTTTGTCAGGCCGATCTCGCGCAGCCGTTCGGCGAGATAATCATGCGCGGTGATCGGCGGCTCGCGCTCGGGATTCTCCGCGGTCACGCATTGCGGCAGCGCCTTGATCAGGAAATCGGGCGCGGGGTGGAGGAAGAAGGGCATGGAATAGCGCGGCGAGCCGCGGCGCTCGACCGGCGGATTGACCACGCGATGCGTGGTCGAAGGCAGGACATGGTTGGTCAGCCGCTGGAGCATGTCGCCGACATTGACCACCATCGCGCCTTCGGGCGGCTTGACCGGCAGCCACCCGCCGTCCTTGTCGAGCAGCTCCAGTCCCGCTTCCTCGGCACCGAGCAACAGGGTGATGAGATTGATGTCCTCATGCGCCCCGGCGCGCACGTTCGGCGCATCCTCGGTCACCGGCGGATAGTGGAGCAGGCGCAGCACCGAATTGCCGTCCTTGACCGCAGGGTCGAACCAGTCGGGCTTGAGGCTCAGGTGGCGCGCGATCGCCGACAGCAGCTTGTCGCCGGCGGTGTCGAACGCCGCGAACAGCTCGAGAAAGGTTTCACGAAACCCTTCGGGCCGGTCGGGCCAGATATTGGGCGACATATTCTCTTCGAACCGGTGTCCGGCCGGCAGCTCGCGGCCGATATGCCAGAACTCCTTGAGGTCGACATATTCGGCGCCCTTGGCGATTTCGGTCTTGAAGGGCGTATAGCCGCGCGCGCCGCCGCCGCCCGCGACGAAATAGCCGCGCTTCTCCTCCTCGGGCAGGTCGAAGAAGGTCTTGGTCGCCGCCCATGCGCGGTCGATCAGGTCCTGGGGCACGCCATGATCGGACACCATCGCGAAGCCGAACCGCTCGAACGATCCGCCCAGCGCGGCCGCGAAGCCATCAGGGTCGCTCGCCTGATCGGCCAGGCTGACCAGCGGGACTTCGGCAAGGATAGTGTCGGGCATTCAAGGTAACTCCGGAAACGATTCTCCCGGAAATAGACCGTCGCGGCGCGCTAGAACAGAGGCGGGAGGGGTACAGTGCCGTGCACCCCTCCCGCAGGCCGATCGCCTACGCAGCGATGGATCGTGTTTTCAAGCCGCACCAGCCCGCTCCCCCACCCGGCCACCCAGCAAAGCTACCCTATGGGAGGCCGAGTGGGGGAGCGGGCTGGTGCCGCCTACCGCAAAGGTCCTACTTCCCGAGGACGGTGAGCGTGCCGCGGCTCTTCGAATCGCCGGCGGAGTCGAGCTTGAGCGTGAAGTCGCTACCCTCGCCGGTCTTACCGGTGAACTGGCCGTCCTTCGCGGTGACGGTAAAGCCGGCCGCCTGCATCTGTTCCTGGAACCAGTTGCGGACCTGGTCGGCGGCGGCGGGCGAATCGAACTGGACGCGCACCGTATCCTCGCCGCCCGCGTCGCGATTGGCATCGACATTGAGACTGGCGATCGTCGACCCGGGATAGAGCTTGAGGCCGCCGACATCGAAATTCTCGGCCTTCAGATCGAATTTTGGCAGCTTGATCGATCCTTCGAAGCCCGGCGCCTTGATCGCGACTCGGCCGTCCTTGTCGGCCTTGATCGTCGCGTCGCCTTCGCCGCTCTTGACCGAGATGCTCGCGCCGTTGCCATCGCCCGATCCGTCGCCGCATGCCGCGAGCGCCAGCACCAGGGGAAGGGCGATCCAGTTCCGGGTCATACACTCGCTCCACCGTATTATTCAGACAATACACTAATCAGCGCGACGAAAAAGATCAAGACGCGGGGTGACGTGCTCTTGGCGATGCGGCATTGGGCGCGGCATGGACGCGCAGACTCACCAACCCGGCGAAGCGGCGAACCGGTCGCCCATCCCGATGGGCGAGTTCGTCGCGCTGATCGCGTCGATCATGGCGTTGACCGCGCTCGGCATCGATTCGATGCTCCCGGCGCTGCCCGCGATCAGCGACGAGCTGGGTGTGACCCAGCCCAATCACCGCCAGTACGTCATCACCGCCTTCATGCTGGGCTTTGCGGTCGCGCAACTGTTCCACGGCCCCCTCGCCGACCGCTTCGGGCGCAAGCCGGTGATCGCGATCGCGCTTGGCTTCTATGTCGTGACCAATGCGGTCGCGGCCTTTTCGGGCAGCTTCGAGCTATTGCTGCTTGCCCGCGCGGCAAGCGGCGCGGCGGTGGCGGCGGGCCGCGTGGTGACGGTGGCGCTGGTGCGCGACTGTTTTCAGGGGCGGGCGATGGCGCGGGTGATGAGCCTCGCCTTCATGACCTTCATGATCGTTCCCGTGCTCGCGCCCGCCTGGGGCCAGCTGATGGTGATCATCTTCGGGTCGTGGCGGCTGATCTTCGGCGGGATCGCGATCATCGCGGCGCTGGTGCTGATCTGGTTCACGATGCGCATGCCCGAAACACTGCCGCGCGATGCCGTACAGCCGCTCGATCCGCGTGCGATCTGGCGCGGCTACCGCACGATGTTCCGCGATCGCTGGGCAGTCGGCTACACCTTCGCCACCACCGCCATCTCCGGCTGCTTCTTCTCGTTCATCGGATCGATCCAGCAGATCGTCTATGATGTGTTCAAGCGGCCTGAGCTGCTGAGCGTGGTGTTCGCGTCGGTCGCCGGGCTGATGGCATTGGGGTCGTTCCTCAACTCGCGGCTGGTGATGCGGTTCGGGATGCGCTTCCTGTCGCACTTCGCGCTGGTGGCGACGACCGCGCTTGCGGTGATCCACCTGATCGTCATCCTCACCTGGGGCGAGACCCTGTGGGTGTTCATCGTGCTACAGGCGCCGATGATGGCGGCGATGGGCCTGGCCAACTCCAATTTCTCGGCGATGGCGATGGAGAATATGGGCGAGATCGCGGGGACCGCGTCGAGCCTTCAGGGCTTTATCGCGACGATGGGAGCGGCGGTGCTGGGCGCGGTGATCGGTCAGGCGTTCGATGGCACGACGATCCCGCTCTATCTCGGCTTCACGGTCCTCGGCTTCACGGCGCTCGCCATCGTCTTCGTCACCGAGCGCGGCAAGCTGTTCCGCCGCAGCTGAGGGCGTTTGGCGGATATCCAAGGAACCGTGTGCGCTGTTCCGCCGTTCGCGCTATAGGTGAGGCATGGAGGGCTGCGATGGGCGGTCATCAAGTTCCAGGACGCGGACCCGGCGACGACGGGTATGACGAGGACGGCTATGACGAGAGTCAGCGCGCCCAGATCCTCGAAGCGACACGCAACGGCCCCACCGACGGTCTGATCCAGACCGACCTCGATCCAGATCTGGGCGAGGACATCGAAGCCGATGAGGACGACGAATTCGCCATGGTCGCGGACGATGCGGAAGGCGACGTCGTCGAATATGAACCCGACGAAGACGACACCTGATCCTCGCGGCGATTGACTGGCGCGCGCTTCGGGCAGAGCATTGCCCACCAAGGGAGCGCATATGGCCACCGATCCGCGAATCGATGCCTATATCGAACGGCAGGCGGACTTCGCCCGACCGATCCTCGCCTGGCTGCGCGCCCGGGTCCACGCCGCCTGCCCCGATGTCGAGGAAGACATCAAATGGGGAATGCCGGCCTTTTCCTACCGCAACCGGCCCCTGGCCGGCATGGCCGCGTTCAAGGCGCATGCCAGCTTCGGCTTCTGGTATCGCGACCAGCTCGCAACCGGGAAGGAAGGGGAGGCGATGGGCCAGTTTGGCCGGATCGAATCGTTCGCCGATCTGCCCGATGACGTCGCGATGGAAGCGCAGGTGCGTGAGGCGATGTCGCTGACCGACTCGGGCAGCATCCGCAAGCGCGCCGCCAGACCGCCCAAGCCCGAAGCGGAGGTGCCCGAGGTCTTGGCCGAGGCGCTGGCACGCGACCCGGCCGCCGCCGCCAATTTCGATGCCTTCGCGCCGAGCTGCCGCCGCGAATATTGCGAATGGATCGGCGAGGCCAAGCGCGAGGCGACCCGCGACAAAAGGCTGGCCGAGGCGATGGCATGGATCCGCGAGGGCAAGAAGCGGCACTGGAAATATGAAAACTGCTAAAGAGGCTTGCGCTCCCTAGAATGCATGGCATGATATATCATCTCTAACCGTGGAGGTGACACATGCGTCGTTCCATTGCCCCGACCCGCTCCGCGGACGAGCCGATCTCCGCGCTCAACACCACCCCGCTGATCGACGTGTTGCTGGTGCTGCTGATCATGCTCATCGTCACCATTCCGTCCGCGATGCACAAGTTGCCGGTCGATCTGCCGGCGGGGCCATCCCCTGTCGTGCATGAACTGCCGCATCGGCTGGATATCGCAGCGAATGGGGCACTGGCCTGGGACGGCCGGGCGATCACGGATGCCGAGCTTCCGGCGCTGCTCGCCTCGACCGTCGCCGCAAGCGGCGTGCTGCAGTTCAAGGCGGACGAAGCGGCGCGTTACGAGCGCTTCGCCACCGTTCTGACGCAGGTCAAGCGTTCCGGCGTCACCCGGCTGGGCTTTGTCGGCAATGAGGCGATGCGGTTCGACTGATCTTCCCCGCGCGCCATAGTTGCCGTAAACGTCAATCCCTATGGCGCGCTTCACACGCACGATCACCGCCGGGCCGGACGACATCGACGAGCTTGGCCATGTCAATAATGCCGTCTGGGTCCGCTGGATCCAGGATGTCGCGGTGGCGCACTGGCACGCGGTCGCCGCGCCCGAGCATCACGATGCCTATATCTGGGTCGTGACCCGCCACGAGATCGACTATCGCGGCAATGTGTCCGAGGGCGAGACCGTGACCGGCGAAACCTGGGTGCCCGAACCGCCGCGCGGCGCACGGTTCGATCGCCACATGCGTTTCACCGGCGCCGACGGCAAGGTGAAGGTCGAGGCGGTCTCGACTTGGGCGATGCTCGACCGCGCCACTGGCCGGCTGGTCCGCGTGCGCGACGAGATCGCGGCGCCGTTTTTGGAGGGGTGAGCAGGGGCGAGGCGCCGGGCGCGCTTTCGACTTATTGAGCGCGTTTGCCTTGAGGCTCAGCAAGTCCACAACGCCTCAAACTTTTCTTTCACCCCCTCATCGCGAACGGTGACGACCGCCGCTTCTCCAATTGGCGTTGAGGATGCGGATCCTGCCAATGAAATACCCCCAATGGTGACACTCAAAGATCCCCGCCGGAATGTGCCGCCACCGCGCACATTCTCGCCTTGATAGGACAGGATTGTCGGTCGCCCCTCCACTCGCACGACTGCTTTCCCGCCGTAAGAGATCAAGCGGACATAGTTGCTTGGCGCTTCGCCTTCTGTCGCGAGGAAGCAGCGGTCCCCCGCCGGCCACGGGTCGTCATCCATGAGCGGTTGGAGATGCCGAGAGGTTTTGTTTAGTGGTTCACCACAAGCGGATACAAGAACCGGCGCAAGAAGAAGAGTCAGGTATGCGGTCTTCATGAGGGCAGGCTATGCTGCTCAACGACCGTTTTCTACCCGATACCGACGACCCGCGCTGCCTCGCTCAACCCGAGTTCCGCAGGGCCGTTGCGATCGCGTTGATCGACAGCAGGATACCTTGTTCGATCTTGGGATCAGTCTCGCCAGCGCGGTGGCGCTTGAGCAGTTCGACCTGAAGCAGGTTGAGCGGTTCGATATAGGGCAGGCGCAGCTTGATCGAGGTTTCGAGCGCCGGGTGCTTCTCGAGCAGCCGGGTCTGGCGCGTCACCTCGAGCAGCTGATCGTGCGTCGTCTGCCAGCCTTCGCGGATGCGTCCGAAGATCGCGTCACCCAGCGCGCGATCCTCGACCAGCTCGGCATAGCGTGCTGCGATGCCCATGTCGGACTTGGCCAGCACCATCTCCATATTCGCCAGCGCTGAGGCGAAGAGCGGCCAGCCCACTGCCATTTCGCGCAGCAGCCCGCGATCCTTGAACTCCGACAGTGCCGCGCCGACGCCATACCAGCCCGGCAGCATCACGCGCGCCTGCGCCCAGCTGAACACCCAGGGGATCGCGCGCAAATCCTCGATCGCGTCGCTCTTCTTGCGGCTGGCCGGGCGGCTGCCGATCTTGAGGCCGGCGATCTCGGCGATCGGCGTCATCTGGCGGAAGAAGCTGGTGAAGCCCTCGGTACCATAGACCAGACCGCGATAGGCCTTGAACGCCGTACCCGACAATTCCTCCATCGCCGCTTCGAACCGCGCGGCATCGGCGGTGCTGAGCTGCTGCGGCTCGAGGCTGGCGAGCAACGTCGCCGACGCCATCGCCTCGAGATTGGTCTGCGCGCTTTCACGCGTGCCGTACTTCGCCGCGATCACCTCGCCCTGTTCGGTGATACGGATGCGGCCTTGCACCGTGCCCGCCGGCTGCGCCTGAATCGCCTGGAACGACGATCCGCCGCCGCGCCCGACCGCTCCGCCGCGTCCATGGAACAGCTGCATCGCGATCCCGGCTTCCTCGAACACCGGCTGCAGCGCCGTCGAACCCTTGGACAAACCCCAGGTCGAGGTGAGATAGCCGCCGTCCTTGTTCGAGTCCGAATAGCCGATCATCACTTCCTGATGCCCGCGCTTGCCGGCGATCGCCGCGACCTCGGGCAGCGCGAACCAGGCACGCATGATGTCCGGCCCGGCGTCGAGATCGGCGATCGTCTCGAACAGCGGCACCGCCATGACATGCGCCTGCGGCTCCTCGCCCGGGATATACAGCCCGGCTTCCTTGAGCAGCACATGGACTTCGAGCAGGTCGGAGACCGACTGCGCCATCGACACGATATACTGGCGGATCGCGGCGCGGCCGTAGCGCTGGTGCGCCTCGGCGGCGGCCTGCACGATTGCCAGTTCCGATGCGGTCTCGTCTGAATAGGTCGCGAAACGGCTGGTCAGCGGGCGTGGCGACGCCAGCTCGCGGCGTAGCAGGTCGACGCGTGCCGCCTCGCCGAGCGCGGCATAGTCGGTCTCGACGCCGGAAACCTTGAGCAGTTCGGCGATGACGCGTTCATGCACCGCGCTGTTCTGGCGCATGTCGAGCGTGGCGAGATGGAAGCCGAAGATGTCGACCGACCGGATCAGCCGTCCTAGTGCGCCGCTCGACGCTAGCGTCTCTGCACCTTGCGCGGCCAGGCCGTGCGCGACGGTGGACAGGTCGGCGCGGAACGCGGCGGGATCGGGATAGCGTTCGCCGGTCAGCGCGCCGGGGCGTGGCGGCGCCTTGCCGGTGAGGTCGCGATAGGTCGCGGCAAGGCGGGCATAGATACCCGAGAGTGCGCGGCGATAGGGTTCGTCGGCGCGGCTCGCGGCGGCGTCGCCGCTGGCGTCGGCGAGGGCAACGACACCCGGATCGATCCGCGCATGATGGCTCGAGATCGACAGTTCGGCGCCGAGTGCATGGACCGCGTCGAGATAGTGATTGAGCACCGTCTCCGCTGAGCGCGACAGCGTTAGCCGCAGCGAATCGGCGGTGACGAACGGGTTGCCGTCGCGGTCGCCGCCGATCCAGTTGCCGGGGCGCAGGAAGGCGGGCACGCGGCTGCCCAGCGCGCGGTCCCAGCGCGCGTGGAGCGCGGGCAGGACCGGCAGGAACACGTCGCGCATATAGGAAAGCGCGGTCTCGACCTCGTCGGCGACATAGAGGCGCTCGGGCCGCAACACGCGGGTCTGCCACAGCAACGCGACCTGCCGCACCACCGCCTCATCGACCAGGTCGCCATCGGCGGTTTCGGCGATGCCGCGATCCTTGAGCGCCATCAGCTCGGCAATGCGGTTGCGATGATCGATCATCGATTTGCGCCGCACCTCGGTCGGGTGTGCGGTCAGTACCGGCGCGACCAGCGCATGGTCGAGCAGCTCGGCGATCTTGGCGGTATCGACGCCATGTTCCTTGAGCTTGGCAACGGCATGCTCGACGTCCGCGCCGGTTTCGGCGGCCACGCCTTGTCGATCCTCGGCCAGGTTGGCGAGCATTGAAAACAACATGAAGCTGCGCACGAAATCGAGCGTGTCGTCGAGGCTGAGACTGCCCAGGCCCGGATCGATACTGTCCGCGCCTGCGATGCCGCGATGCCGATCGACCGATGCTGATCGGATATACTCGATGCGCCGGAACAATGTGTCCCCGCCATAGGCGCGAATCACGTCGCCTAGGACGCGGCCCAGATAGCGGATGTCGGGATTGTTCGTGATTGGTGGTGCGCTGGCCATGCGCGCGTGCTGCACTGCGGCATGGCCAGCGTCAACCGGATCGTTACTTTAGAGACGAGAAGCGTGAATGATTATGTCGCATCGTCGTCAATCCGGCGGCGGAAGGTTTCGGGTAGGAAGAACAGCCCGAGGATCAGCGTCAGCACCGCGACGGTGATCGGATACCATAGGCCGTAATAGATATCGCCCGTGGCCGCGACCATCGCGAAGGCGATCGTCGGCAGGAACCCGCCGAACCAGCCATTGCCGATATGATAGGGCAGCGACATCGCGGTGTAGCGGATCCGCGTCGGGAAGATCTCGACCAGCAGCGCCGCGATCGGGCCGTAAACCGCGGTCACCAGCAGCACCAACCAGAAGAGCAGCGCGACGATCAACGGCTTGTTCATCGCTGCCGGGTCCGCCTTGACCGGGTAGCCGGCATCGGCAAGCGCGGTCTTGAGCTCGCCTTGATAGGTGGCGATCAAGGCGGCGCGTTCGGCGGGCGCGAGTCCGGTCGGATCCGGCGCCGGATGTTCCTCGTCACCCACCCGGACGGTCGTGAACTTGAGCGTCGGCGCGCCGGGCGGCAGCATCGCGGGCACGCTCTTATAGGGGATGCCCGACTTGGCGAGATAGGCCTTGGCGATGTCGCAGCCCGACTGGTCGAACTTGTTGCGGCCGATCGGGTCGAACTGGACCGAGCAGATGTCGTTGCTCGACATGATCGTCACCGGCGCCCTTTCCTGGGCGGAGGCGAGCGCCGGATTGGCCGCCTGGGTCAGCGCGTGGAAGGTCGGGAAATAGGTGATCGCCGCCAGCGCGCAGCCGGCCAGGATGATCTTCTTGCGCCCGATCCTGTCGGACAGCGCGCCGAAGATCACGAAGAAGGGGGTGGCGAGGGCAAGGGCGATCGCGATCAGGATATTGGCCGTCGCGCCGTCGACCTTCAGCGTCTTCTCGAGGAAGAACAGCGCGTAGAACTGGCCCGTGTACCAGACCACCGCCTGCCCCGCGACCGCACCCAGCAGCACGATCAGCACGGTGCGCAGATTGCGCCACTGGCCGAACGCCTCGGTAAAGGGCGCCTTGGAGGTGGTGCCCTCCTCTTTCATCTTCTGGAACACCGGACTCTCGGCAAGCTGGAGCCGGATCCACAGCGACACGGCGAGCAGCAGGATCGAGACGAGGAAGGGCAGGCGCCAGCCCCAGTCGGCAAAGGCGGCCTCGCCGATCGCGGTGCGGATACCGATCACCACCAGCAACGCAGCGAACAGGCCGAGCGTCGCGGTGGTCTGGATCCAGCTGGTGAACAGGCCGCGCTTCCCCTCGGGCGCATGTTCGGCAACGTACGTCGCGGCGCCGCCATATTCGCCGCCGAGCGCAAGGCCCTGAAGCAGGCGGAGCAGCACCAGGATTACCGGCGCGGCGATGCCGATGCTGGCATAGCTCGGCAGCACGCCGACCGCGAAGGTGGAGAGGCCCATCAGGCCCATCGTGACGAGGAACGTGTATTTACGTCCGACGACATCGCCCAGCCGCCCGAACACCAGGGCGCCGAACGGCCGCACCGCGAACCCTGCGGCGAATGCGCCCAGTGCCAGGATGAATGCGGTGGTCTCGTTCACGCCCGAGAAGAATTTGGCCGAGATGACCGTCGCCAGCAGTCCGTAGAGGTAGAAATCATACCATTCGAACACGGTACCGAGCGACGAGGCGATGATCACCTTGCGCTCGTTCCGGCCCGCAACCGCTGGCTGCGCCGTCATCCTCGTCTCCCTGATTTGTCTTTGGGCGGATGGTGGCGGGATTTGGGTCAGGCGTCGAGGGCCGAAATGACGTTACGGCGCGGCTAATGCGGGACGATTCAGTCCTCGAGCATCGCCAGGCTGACCCTGGCGGTGCCGGTACGGTGCATCCCGATCTCGCGCGCGGCAGCGTGGGACAAGTCGATCACGCGCCCGCCGCTGAACGGTCCGCGGTCATTGATTCGCACCACCACGCTCTTTCCGGTGGACAGGCTGGTGACGCGGATACGGCTGCCAAAGGGCGCGGTGCGGTGCGCTGCGGTCAGCGTGTCGGGATCGCAGCGCTCGCCATTGGCGGTGCGGTTGCCCGCCATCTCGCGGCTGAAATAGCTCGCCATGCCGCTGCCCAGATCGGTACCGGCATCGTCCTCTTGCGCCGCCGCCGGAACGGCCAGCGCAAGCGCAAGCGCGCCGATGAAAAGACCCCGCATTCCCATGTCCCCTTTTGCGGGCACGGGTGAAACAGCCAAGTGCGCCGGGCGGCAATCCTTTCAGCGCCACATTGCCCGGAATCCGCGACCATCCGCGTGCATTTCGCCAAATCGCTTGTGCAAGGGACGGCGGTGATTACAGCGTATGTGCAACCATGGGGGTTGAGACAGAATCGGGGGCCGCAACCGGCGGCGAGGGTGGCGCGCCGCATGGCGACGCGGTCTATTCCTATCTGGATGCGGCCCGCTCGCTGCTCGCCGCGACCGTCGCCTTCGCCCACGCCTGGCATCTCGTCATCGCCGATTATGACGGGCATGCGCCGCTCTGGGCCCGGGTCGGCTATTTTGTCGCGGGGTTCTCGCACGCCGCCGTCATCCTGTTCTTCGTCCTGTCCGGCTATTGGATCGCGCGATCGGTCGAGCAGCGGCTTGAGCGGGGCTGGACCTGGCGCAGCTACCTGTCCGATCGCCTGTCGCGCATCTGGATCGTGCTGATCCCCGCGCTGCTGATCGGCGGCGCGCTGGATATCGTGGGAACATTCTGGCTCCGCACGCCGACTCATCTCGGTCTCACCGACACCTATGTCCTGCGCACCGATGTCGCCGCGAACCTCGCCTGGCCGGTGTGGATCGGCAATCTGTTCTTCCTTCAAGATACGCTGGTGCATCCGCTGGGCACCAATGGGCCGCTATGGAGCCTCGCTTGGGAATGGTGGTTCTATCTCTGGTATCCGGCGCTGATCCTGCTCTGGAAGACACGCAGGCCGGCGCCGGTGCTGCTCACCATGGCGATCTTCTTCTGGTACCCGGCGATGCTGCTCGGCTTCCTGTGCTGGCTGCTCGGCGTGCTGGTGCGGGTGATCGAACGCAAGGGGATCGCGCAGGCGTTGCTGAACCGGCGCGTCACGCTGGCCGTCACGGCGATCGTCAGCCTGGCGGTTCTTGCTTGGGCACGTCTCGCCCCGGTGCTCGGCTGGGAATTTCCGGTCGCGCTCGCGTTCGCGGCGTTCGTTGCCGCGCTGCTGGCGGTGCGGCCGTACTTCCCGAACCTGCTCGAACCCCTGGCCCATTTCGGCAGGCGCGCGAGCTTCTCGCTTTACGTCACCCATTTCCCGCTGGTCGCGATGATCGCCGGGATCGAGGTCGGAGCCGCGCGGCTGGCGCCGACGCTGACGTCGCTTCTCTTCGTTGGCCTCGCCTTCATGGCGGCGGTGTTCTTCGCCTATGGCTTCTCGATGGTCACCGAGGCCAATACCGGACGCCTGCGCCGCTGGCTGAAGGCACACCGCGCCTCGACGTGATCACACGTCGAGGTTGGCGACGCTCAGCGCGTTCTCCTGGATGAACTCGCGGCGCGGCTCGACCACGTCGCCCATCAGGCGCGTGA
This sequence comes from Sphingomonas sp. GW821-FHT10C01, assembly GCF_059415525.1. Lineage (NCBI taxonomy): Bacteria > Pseudomonadati > Pseudomonadota > Alphaproteobacteria > Sphingomonadales > Sphingomonadaceae > Sphingomonas > Sphingomonas sp. GW821-FHT10C01. Next base: position 654,102 of record NZ_JBWKNK010000001.1, read on the forward strand.
AAATCTCGTCCGCCACGTCCGCCTGATCGATCGCCACGACCAGCATCGAGCGGTTCTGCGGATCGAGCGTGGTTTCCCACAGCTGCTCGGCGTTCATCTCGCCCAACCCCTTGTATCGTTGGATCGACAGGCCCTTGCGACCTGAGGCGAGGATCGCGTCGAGCAACTCGCTCGGCCGTGCGACCAAAGTCTCGCCCTTGGCCGCGACCACGGGCTCCTCATCGTCGCCTTCCGCGGCTGCGGCGTCCTCGGCCTGTGCGGCCTTGATCGACACGAGCTTCGACACCGCCGCATAGCTTTCGGCCTGTTCCGCGGCGAGCGTGTGGAGCTTGCGTCCTTCGGCGGAGGTCAGGAATGCCGCTTCAATGATGTGGTGATCGGTCACGCCGCGCCACAGCCGCTCGAAATGGAAGCCGCCATCCTCGGTGACGCGCGCCGACCAGCGCGCATCCTCGTCGGTCAGGTCGAGCCGCTTCGTCACCGCCGCCAGCCGTTCGCCGCGCTGCTCGCGGCTTGCTTCGGGGTCGAGCGTACGGCCCAGCGCCAGCGCCTCGATGATCGAGGGATCGTAACGGCGCGGGACATAGCGCATCAGGGTCTTCATGCGGCGAGCATGCTCGACCAGCTTGGCCAGATCCTCGCCGAAGCGCGGTCCCTCATTGGTCTCCAGCCGGTTGCCGCCGACACCCGCCTCGACGAGATAGTCGTCGAGCGCGGCATCGTCCTTGAGGTACACTTCGGACCGGCCCCGGCTCGCTTTGTAGAGCGGCGGCTGGGCGATGTAGAGGTGCCCGGCCTCGATGATCTCGGGCATCTGGCGATAGAAGAAGGTGAGCAGGAGCGTGCGGATATGCGCGCCGTCCACGTCGGCGTCCGTCATGATGACGATCTTGTGGTAGCGCAGCTTCTCGAGGTTGAAATCGTCGCGGCCGATGCCGGTGCCCATCGCCTGGATCAGCGTGCCGATTTCCTTCGATCCCAGCATCCGGTCGAAGCGCGCGCGCTCCACGTTCAGGATCTTGCCGCGCAGCGGCAGGATTGCCTGGAAATGCCGGTCACGGCCCTGCTTGGCCGATCCGCCTGCCGAGTCACCCTCGACCAGGAACAGTTCGGATTTCGCCGGATCGCGCTCCTGGCAGTCGGCGAGCTTGCCGGGCAGCGACGCGATGTCCATCACGCCCTTGCGCCGCGTCAGCTCGCGCGCCTTCTTCGCGGCCTCGCGCGCGGCGGCGGCGTCGATCACCTTCTGGATGATCGCGCGGGCCAGTGCCGGGTTTTCCTCGAGCCAGTCGGACATCTTGTCGGCCATCAGCGCTTCGAGCGGCTGGCGGACTTCCGAGCTGACCAGCTTGTCCTTGGTCTGCGAGCTGAACTTGGGGTCGGGCAGCTTGACCGAGACGATCGCGGTGAGGCCTTCGCGCATGTCGTCGCCGGTAAGGGTGACCTTCTCCTTCTTCAGGAGACCCGACTTGTCGGCATAGTTATTGATCGTGCGCGTCAGCGCCGCGCGGAACGCCGCCAGATGGGTGCCGCCGTCGCGCTGCGGGATGTTGTTGGTGAAGCAGAGGACGTTCTCATAATAGGAGTCGTTCCACTCCAGCGCGACGTCGATGCCGATATCGTCGCGCTGCCCGGTGACCGAGATCGGATCGGGGAACAGCGGCGACTTGTTGCGGTCGAGATACTTCACGAACGCGGCAATGCCGCCCTCGTAGAACAGCTCGATTTCCTTGACTTCCTCGTGCCGTGCATCGCGCAGGAACAGGCGCACGCCCGAATTGAGGAACGCCAGCTCGCGATAGCGATGCTCGAGCTTCTCGAAGTCAAATTCGATCTGGTTCTTGAACGTGCCGCCGTCGCCCTGAACCTTCTCGGTCGAGGCGAGGAAGGTCACGCGCGTGCCCTTCTTCCCCTCGGGCGCCTTGCCGATCACCTTGAGCGGCGCGGTCGCGTCGCCATAGGCGAAGCGCATGTAATGCTCCTCGCCGTCGCGCCAGATGTTGAGGTCGAGCCATTCGGACAGCGCGTTCACGACCGACACGCCCACGCCGTGCAGGCCGCCCGATACCTTATAGGCATTGTCGTCGCTGGTGTTCTCGAACTTACCGCCCGCGTGGAGCTGGGTCATGATGACCTCGGCCGCCGACACGCCTTCCTCGGCATGGATCCCGGTCGGGATGCCGCGGCCATTATCCTCGACCGAGACCGAGCCGTCCGGATTCAGCTGAATGATGATCTTGTCGCAATGCCCGGCCAGCGCCTCGTCGATCGCGTTGTCCGAAACCTCGAACACCATGTGGTGCAGGCCCGAACCGTCGTCGGTGTCGCCGATATACATGCCCGGCCGTTTGCGCACCGCGTCGAGGCCTTTCAGGACCTTGATGCTGTCGGCGCCGTAGCTGTTCGCGTTGGGGAGGTTTTCGGGGGTGTTCTGATCGTTCGATTCCATGCCGAGCATATAGGGTCGCGAGTCACGAAACGGAAGCAAAATGGGCTATCCGGTGGCGCCGGCGCGCTTATGGAAACTTAACGGCAGCGGGGCGGGTTCGCCGTGGCAAGTTCACGCGGGTCTGGGCCATCTAATGCGGCATGGAACGTCATCAACGACTGGTCCGCGCTCACCGCACTCGATGGGAAGCGATCACCGACTGGCTCGGCGCCTGCAAGCCGCTTGAGCTTATCCTCGGCATGGTCACCGGGATCACGCTGATCGCCGCCCTTCATGCGATGTGGAGCGCGTGATCATGGACGCGCTGCTCGTTTTCGCGGTCACGATCGCCTTCATGATCTTCGCGATCGGCTATACCGGGCGGATGGCGCTGCTGGAGCGACGCGGTCAGCTCACGCATCGTGGCGCGCTGCGGCGCAGGCGCTAACGCGGCGCCCCGTCGGGTCCGGCAAGGCGCGCGGCGAGCGTGGAGTCCCAGCGGGGCAGGCGGGTTCCGCCGCGCTTCTCCTGTAGCGCCGCCGCCTGATTGTAAGTGGCGAGCAGGGTCGCCGGACGGCAGAAGGCGTCGATCGTCCGTGCGCGGCCAAGGTTGAGTTCGATGGTCCGCGCCATGCGCCAGCCGACGGTGTACCAGGGGCCCTGCGTGCCGAAATAGCCGCGCATCTTCGCGGCGATCGCCGCTTCGTCCCCCGCGGTCCCGGCGAGGACCGACCGGAACCATGCGTCCTGCTCGGCCATCTCCGTCGCGAAACTGGCGGCGTTGCGATCCCATTCGGCGCGCTCGCCCGCATCGCTGTCCGCATGAGGGTGGATTGCCGGGCCGCCGGCCGCCGCGAGCATCGCCAGCCCCTCACCATAGGCGCTGAGCCAGCCAAGCAGCAACCGGCGTGCGGATTCGCCGTCCGGCGACCGGGCACCGCAGGCTGCGCCCATGCCGATATGATGAAGTTCATGCGCGAGCGTGTTGGCGGCCTTCTCCGGCAGCACGGCAGGATTGAGCATCAGGAAGATCGCCGGATCGCCGGCAAGGTCGAAGACGAACTCGTTCGGTTTCGGCTTCACCATCGGAAAGATGGTCGCGCGCAGCGTCGTTCCGGGAGGGAGGTAGGCCAGCGCCCTGGCCGCCGCCGCGCCGCTGGGATCGACCCGCCACCGGTCGAGCGCCGCGCGAAGCGAGGCGGCGCGCGCGCGTGTTTCGGGCGCGGACAGGAAGGCGCGGAACTCGGCGTCGGTGAAGTCGCGCTTCATCGCCGCCTCGCGTTGCTTGAGGCGCCGATACCCCTGGCTCGCGAACAGCGCCTGCCATTTCGCCTCATCCGGCGTGCGGCCCGCGGCCAGTGCTTCGATCAGCGCGACGGCGGCGCGCGCCTCGTCCATGTCGAGCGATACCTGCACCCGGGCCGGGGTCTGTGGAGACCCGCACGCAGCGGACGTGCCGAGCAGGAAGGCTGTCGCCAGCCACATGGAAGCGGATCTGGTCATGCGCCGATCGTACTGACTACGGGTGTAATCGTAAAGTGGTGCGGCGTTCAGACCGGCGTGATCGCTCCGTCGCGCACCGTATAGCGCGTGGCTTCGTCGATCCCCTCGAACAGCTCGGGTTCGGTCCCGGTCATCCACACCTGTCCGCGCCCCGCCAGCCGTTCGAACAACGCCCGCCTGCGGCTGGGGTCGAGATGCGCGGCGACCTCGTCGAGCAGCAGGATCGGTGCGCGGTCGGTGCGGTCGGCGACCAGCTCGGCATGGGCGAGCACGATGCCCAGCAGCAATGCCTTCTGCTCGCCGGTCGAGCAGAGCTGTGCGGGTTGCCCCTTGCCCAGATGCGTGACGCTGAGGTCCTGGCGGTGCGGTCCGGTCAGCGTGCGTCCCGCCGCGGCGTCGCGCGCCCGGCCCGCCCGCAGCGCCTGCGCCAGGTCCGGCGCGGCCTCTCCCTCAAGCATCAGTCCCGCCCGGGCGAACGGACCCTCGGGCTGCCCCTCCAGCCGCGCCGCCAGCGCCTTGACCGCGCCGCGCCGCGCGACATCGATCGCCGCGCCATGCTCGGCCATCCGCGCCTCGAGCGCGGTCAGCCAGTCGGGATCGGCGGGTTCCTCGGCACCGAGCAGGCGGTTGCGCTCGCGCATCGCCGCTTCGTAGCGCGCGGTGTGGTGCGCATGCCCCGGCGCCAGCGCCAGCGTCAGCCGGTCGAGGAAGCGTCGCCGCTCGCTCGCCGGCTCGACGAACAGCCGGTCCATCGCCGGGGTCAGCCACAGCACCGTCAACCATTCGGCGAGGCTGGTCGCGGCCGCCGCCGCGCCGTTGACGCGGACCACCCGCCGTTCGAGCGCGTTCGCCTGCGTGCCGGTGCCGATCTCGACGCTCTCGACCAGGGTCGCGGCCACCGCGAATCCGCCGCTTCCGCGTTGGCGAGCGATTTCGGGCAAGGGCGCCCGGCGCAACCCGCGCCCGGGCGCGAGCAGCGAGACGGCCTCCAGCACATTGGTCTTGCCCGCGCCATTGTCGCCGGTCAGCACCACGAAGCCGGCACCGGGCGTCAGCGTCGCCGCGGCGTGGTTGCGGAAGTCGGTGAGGACAAGGCGGGCAAGGGCCATTCGACCGCCTGTAGCGATGCGGAAGCAGGAGCGGAAGCGACCGCCATTGATCGGCGACGATTGCGCGCTATCTCTCCTCCTATGCCGAATCGAGCGCGCGTCTTTCTCACTACCACCACCCGGGGCGACCGGGTGAGCCGCACGCGCATCTAGCCGCGGCGGTCTCTCTCCCGGTGACGGGTGAGGGCGCACGGCACCTGTTTTCCGCTCCGGACTTTTCCGCGCCAGCTTTTCCCGGCGCCGTCCGCTGTGTAAGGCGCACCAAACAGGATTGCCGAAATGAACATGATCTCCGTCACGCTTCCCGATGGTTCGGTCCGCGAAGTCGCGCCCGGCACCACCCCAGCAGACATCGCCGCCGCGATCGGTCCCGGCCTCGCCAAGGCGGCGATCGCCGCGCGCGTCGATGGCGAGCTGCGCGATATCGGCCGCCCGCTCGAACAGGACGTGCAACTCGCGCTGGTGACCTCGCGCGACGAAGCCGACGCGCTCGAACTCGCGCGCCATGATTTCGCGCACGTCCTCGCCGAAGCGGTGCAGGCGCTGTTCCCGGGCACGCAGATCACCTTCGGCCCGGCGACCGACGACGGCTTCTATTACGACGTGATGGCCCCGGCCTCGCGCGACCCCTTCTCGATGGACGACCTTCCGGCCATCGAGGAGAAGATGCGCGAGATCATCCGCGCCGACAAACCGCTCCGCCGCGAAGTATGGAGCCGTCAGGCGCTGATCGACCGCTGGACGGCCGAGGGCGAGAGCTTCAAGGCCGAATGGGCCAGGGAATTGCCCGAGGGCGAGGAGCTGACGGTCTATTGGTCGGGCGACGACTGGCTCGACATGTGCCGTGGCCCGCACCTTGCCTCGACCGGCAAGCTCGATCCGCAGGCGTTCAAGCTGATGCGCGTCGCCGGCGCCTATTGGCGCGGCGACCAGAAGAATGCGCAGCTGACGCGCATCTACGGCACCGGCTGGCTCAACAAGAAGCAGCTCGACGCGCATCTCCACAAGCTCGAGGAAGCCGCCAAGCGCGACCACCGCAAGCTGGGGCAGGAGATGGACCTGTTCCACCTCCAGCAGGAGGCGCATGGCAGCGTCTTCTGGCACCCCAAGGGCTATATGATCTGGCGCGAGCTCGAGGCCTATATGCGCCGTGCGATCGACGGCGCCGGCTATCGCGAGGTCAAGACGCCGCAGGTGATGGACGCGCGCCAGTGGGAACAGTCCGGGCACTGGGGCAAGTATCGCGAGAACATGTTCGTCATCCCCGACGAGGTGCCGAACGTCGAGGATGACGGCCCGATTGTCTCGAACGACGCCGACTGGATGGCGCTCAAGCCGATGAACTGCCCGGCGCACATCCTGATCTTCAAGCAGGGGATCAAGTCGTATCGCGATCTGCCGCTGCGCTTCTACGAAAATGGCTGCTGCCACCGCAACGAGCCGCATGGCGCGCTCCACGGCCTGATGCGCGTGCGCCAGTTCACCCAGGACGACGCGCACATCTTCTGCCGCGAGGACCAGATCGTCGACGAGGTGAAGGCGTTCTGCGCGCTCGCCGACCGCGTCTACAAGGATTTCGGCTTCACCTATTCGATCAAGCTCGCGCTGCGCCCTGAAAAGCGCTTCGGGACCGAGGAGATGTGGGACCAGGCCGAGGCCGAGCTGCGCGACGCGGTCGAGAAGGCCGGGCTGGCGACGCCGGAATATGGCTGGGAAGAACTGCCGGGCGAGGGTGCTTTCTATGCGCCCAAGCTCGAATGGCATCTGACCGACGCGATCGGCCGGACCTGGCAGGTCGGCACGATCCAGTCGGACCGCGTGCTGCCCGAGCGTCTCGATGCGACCTATGTCGCCGAGGATGGCGAGCGGCACCGCCCGGTGATGCTCCACCGCGCGATCTTCGGTTCGTATGAGCGTTTCATCGGCATCCTGATCGAGCATTTCGCCGGGCGTCTGCCCGCTTGGCTCGCACCGACCCAGGCGGTGGTCGCGACCATCGTCTCGGACGCCGACGATTATGCGAAGGACGCCGTCGCCCGGCTCAAGGCCGCGGGCATCCGCGCCGACAGCGACCTGCGCAACGAGAAGATCAACTACAAGGTGCGCGAGCACTCGCTGGCGAAGGTCCCGCATCTGCTGGTGGTCGGCAAGCGCGAGGCGGAGGAGGGCACCGTCGCCATCCGCACGCTGGGCGTCGAGGGCCAGCGCGTGATCCCGCTCGCCGAGGCGATCGTCTGGCTCAAGGGCGAAGCGACACCCCCGGACCTCGTGGGATGATCCGCGCCGGAACCCCTGCGGACGTGCCGCGCGCGCTGGAAATCTGGCGCGCAGCGGTCGACGCCACGCACGGGTTCCTCAGCGCCGAGGACCGGGTCGAGATCGACCAGCTGGTGGCGGAGCAGTTCCTGCCCAACGTGCCGTTGTGGCTCGCGGTGGACGGTGCGGACCGGCCGCAGGGTTTTCTCGTCATGGACGGCGAGATGATCGATGCGCTGTTCGTCGATCCGGCGGTGCATGGCCGCGGGATCGGCACGGCGCTGGTCGATCACGCGCTCTCGCTCGCGCCCAACGCGCTGGTCGATGCCAGCGAGCAGGCGAGCAATGCCGCGCCCTTCTACGAAGCGCGCGGCTTCGTTCGCACCGGCCGCTCCGAGCATGACCCGCAGGGGCGACCCTATCCGGTGATCCATTTCCGTCATCCCGGCCACGCGGGATGAAGGGCTGGACGCGCCATGCACCCGGAGAGGCGCTGGCGCGGCACCGCCATGATTCGGGTTATGTCGCGGTCGTGCTCGACGGCGGTTATCTTGAGGCGGGTGAAGGTGGGCGTATCCGAGCCGAAGCGGGAATGGCGCTGATCCATCACGGCTGGTCCGCGCATCAGGACGGCTTCGGTGCGACGGGCGCGCGCGTCCTCAACCTGCCGCTTCCCACCGGCCTTGCCGAAGGCGCGGTGCGGCTTGCCGATCCCGACGCCGTCGCGCGGCTGGCCGAACGCGATCCCCATGCCGCCGCCGAATGGGTGCGCGACACCGCAACGCCGGTGCTCGTGGGGCCGAACGACTGGCCCGACCTTCTTGCCGCCGCGCTCGGGCGCGATCCGGCGCTGTCGATCACGCGCTGGGCCGATACGATGAACCTCGATCCCGCCTCGGTCACCCGCGGTTTCGCGCGTGCTTATGGGGTCAGCCCCAAGCGTTTCCGGCTTGAGTTGCGCACCCGCACCGCGGTGCGCGCGCTAGCCGGCTGGCGCGGTACGCTCGCCGATCTGGCGGCCGATCACGGCTTTGCCGATCAGGCGCATTTCGCGCGCGCCGCACTGGCGCTCACCGGGTTCACGCCGTCCCAGCTCAGGCTGGCGCGCTAGGGCAAAGTCCGTTCAAGCCGGATGCTGGTGTTATAGTTTAATAGCACAGTCATGGACCGTCGCCTCTTTCTCGCCGCCACGCTGGGCTCGCTCGCCGCCGCCCGCGCCATCCTCCCCGCCGCCGCGCGGGCCGAGCCGCCCGTCACTCGCTGGAAGGTCGGGTCGTCGGAAGGCCATGACGCGTTCGCCTTTCTCGGTCCGCTTTCGGGCGAGCCGCTCTACCAGACCTATTATGCCGCCGACGCCGCCGCCTTCGCGCCCAAGCTGCCCGAAGCGATTCGCGCCGACATCCCGAAACTGTGGAAGGAAGCGGGCAAGGACTACGGTCTGCTCGGCCCCAATCTATCGACCACCCTGTCGGGCGCCGACCTCTCGACCATCGACGCGGTGATCGAGAATTTCGACGATCTCGAGGGCCGCGTCCGCCCCGCCTATCAGGCCAGCCCCTATTGGGATGCCAAGGACTGGGCTTGGCTCACCGTCCAGGCGCCGCGTCTGCGTGGGATATTCGTGGCGATGCGTGACGCGGGCTTCGCCGCCTTCCGCGCCGAACGCACCGCGGGGATCGAGACGCGCGCCGCGGAGATCGCCCGGGCGCTGGCGAGCTATGATGTGATCAAATGGCAGCGCAAGCTCACCGGCCGCGCCTTCGATCCCGAGATTTCGATCGTGCTGCTGCAATTCTCCAAGCCGCACGGGATCAAGGTTCAGGGCCAGACCTTCCTGCAGTCCGCCGACTATGACGTCGCGCTCACCGTCCGGATCGCCGCGCACGAGATGCTGCACCCGCCGGTGCCGATGGATGGCGCCGCGGCTAAGGCGGCGATGGCGACGCTCGATAAGGACGCGGTGATGATGCGGATCGTGCGCGAGCATGATCCGCGCTGGGGTTACACCACGCTTGAGGGCTATCTGAATGAGGATCTGTGCCAGGCGCTCGACCAGCTGATCAGCGAGGCGCTGGGGGTGGCGCGCAACCCCGCCGATCGCTGGCGCAAGGCCGACGACGGCATGCATGTCCTTGCCGCTGGGTTCTATTCGCTTCTGCGCGCCGACAAATGGATCGAGAACGGCGGCAATATCGAACAATGGCTGGCGAGTGCGGTTGCGGCAGGGCGACTCGCCCCGCAAACCCTGCACGCCGCCGCCGCGCGCGTGCTGGAACGGCCCGTGGACAAGCTCTGGCCGCTTGTCTGAGCGCCACCGCCTGCCCATATCGGCGTAGCATAGGCGCCACACTGTGTGGCTATTTCGCTGGGACGGCGCGGCGGGGCTACCCCGCCGCGCCGTCCTGCGCTATCCTAACCGTCTGTAACTGTCACAGGAGAAGCATCCATCCGTCCTCCCATGTCCCGGCGCGGGTTCGCGCCCCCGGTGCCCACCGGCCCGCGCTTCAACGAATTCATCCAGTCGCCCAAGGTCCGCGTGATCGACCACGAGGGTGAGAATCTGGGCGTGATGTACACGCGTGAAGCGATGGAACAGGCGCAGGAGCTGGGCCTCGACCTGGTCGAAGTGTCGCCCAATGCCGACCCGCCGGTCGCCAAGTTCCTCGATGTCGGCAAGTACAAGTACGAGGCGCAGAAAAAGGCGAACCTCGCACGCAAGTCGCAGAAGACGCAGGAGATCAAGGAGATCAAGATGCGTCCGAACATCGACGACCACGACTACGACACCAAGATGAAGGCGGTCCACAAGTTCATCGGTGAAGGCGACAAGGTGAAGATCACTCTGCGCTTCCGCGGTCGCGAACTGTCGCACGGCCAGCTCGGCATGAACCTGCTCAAGCGCGTCCAGGAGGATTGCGCCGAGGATGCGAAGGTCGAGAGCTATCCGCGCATGGAAGGCCGTCAGATGCTGATGGTGCTTTCGCCCAAGTGAGTCGCGTGCGGCTGCGCTAGTCGCAGCCGCCGCCACCTCCGTCCGAAGCACAATCCGAAGCGGTGGAGCTGTCGCCGCTGGTGTTGTTGCGCGCGTCGGTACCGCCGTCGCGGGTCTTTTTCACCTGCGCGGCGTAGATCGCGATGAACGTGGTGAACAGCGATATTCCGACGGCGAGCAGCGCGATCCACACCGCCTTCATGCCGGCGGCTCCCACAGTTCGATCGCATTGCCTTCGGGATCGTGGATTCGCGCGAACTTGCCCGTTTCCGGCGTGTCCCATTCGTCCTTGGTGATGATCGCGATTCCCGCGGCGTTGAGCTGCTCGAGCATCCCTTCCAGATCGCTGACGCGCAGGTTGATCAGGAACTGCTTGTCGGCGGCGAAATAGTCGGTGTCCGCCTTGAACGGCGCGAACACCATCGGTCCACCCTGCGTCTGCCAGTACCAGTCGTCGGGATCGCTCGTGCTGGTATCATCAGCGTTGCACCCCATGCCGATGTTCAGATGCTCGCGATACCATGCGACCAGTGCGTCCGGGTCCTTCGCGCGAAAGAAGAACCCGCCCATGCCGAGTACGCCCATCGATCCATCTCCTTGCCGGTGGTGCGATCCTAGGGCGCAAAGCCCGGCTCGGCTAGGCGGACACGCCGCCATACGCTCTCAAGCCGCCGTCGCGAACTCGCCCAGGCCGGTCGCGGCATCCAGCATCCGCCGCTCGAGCGACTTCAGCCGCAGTACCGCGTTGATCTTGTCGCCCGTCAGATCGGTCACATAGAAGGTATCGACCGCGCGCTCGCCATAGGTGGCGACATGCGCGCTGTGGATCGTCACCTTCGACTGGAACAACGCATAGGCCAGGTGGTGGAGCAGTGCCGGCCGGTCGCGCGCATTCACCTCGATCACGGTGAACCGGTTCGACGCCTTGTTGTCGATCAGCACCGCCGGCTCGATCGCGAACGCGTCGGCGCGCGGGCGGGGCAGGGGCTTGGCCGCCAGCCGCTCGGTCAGCTTGGCGCGGTTGGCCAGCGCTTCGGCGATCGCGCTCTCGATCCGGGCAAGCTGGCCGGGATCGTCGAACGGGCGGCCCAACGGATCCTGCACCAGGAAATTGTCGATCGCCATGCCGTCGCGCGTGGTGTGGATGCGCGCGTCGATGATGTTGCCGCCCGCCGCATGGATCGCGCCGGCGATGCGATAGAACAGGCCGGCATGGTCGGCGGCATAGACCGTCACCAGCGTCGCGCCACGATCGGGATAGACGGTCGCCTCGACCGACAGCTGCGCCTCGCCCACCCGCTCGATGAAGCGGGCGTTGCGCTCGATCACGTCCTCGGGCTCGGCGACCCAATAGGCGTCGGGCAGCCGTTTGATCAGCGCGCTCATGTCGCGGCCCATCGCGGCGGAGAGTTCCGTCTGCTTCGCCGCGATCCGCTCGTTGCGGCCCTTCTGCTTGTGGCCGAGCCGAAGCACTTCCTCGGCGCTGTCATAGAGGTTGGTGAGCAGCTGGCGCTTCCATCCGTTCCACACGCCCGGTCCCACCGCGCGGATGTCGACGATGGTCAGGACCAGCAGCATCATCAGCCGCTGCGGTGATTGCACGATCTCGGCAAAGTCGAGGATCGTCTTGAAGTCCGAAAGGTCGCGCTTGAACGCGGTCGCCGACATCAGCAGGTGCCAGCGCACCAGCCACGCCACCGTCTCGGTCTCCGCCGGGGTTAGGCCCAGGCGTGGGCACAGTCGCTGCGCCACCTCGGCGCCCAGCTCGCTATGGTCGCCGCCGCGCCCCTTGGCGATGTCGTGCAGCAGCACCGCGACATAGAGCGCGCGGCGCGACGCGATCTGGTCGAGGATGCCGGTGGCGAGCGGATGATCCTCGCGTCGGTCGCCCTTCTCGATGCTCGCCAGCAATCCGATCGCGCGGATCGAATGTTCGTCCACCGTGTAGTGGTGGTACATGTCGAACTGCATCTGCGCGACGACGCGGCCGAAGTCCGGAACGAACCGCCCGAACACCCCGGCCTCGTTCATCCAGCGCAATACCGTTTCGGGATCGCGTGGGCTGGTCAGCACATCCATGAACAGCGCGTTGGCGCGCGGATCGGTGCGCTTCTCGTCGATCAGCTTGGCGTCGCGCGCGGCGGCGCGCATCGTCAGCGGATGCACCTCCAGCTTGTGCAGGTCGGCGAGCTGGAACACCTCGAGCAGCCGCACCGGATCCTCGGCGAAGAATGTGTCGCGCGGCAGCGCCAGCCGGCCGCGGTCGAGGACGAAGCCCTTGAGCTTCGCTGGCGATCGCCGGATGCGCGGCAGCCCGAAGCGGCTTCCGCGCGCCGCGAACTTCTCGTCCAGATGGGCCAGGAAGACGCCGGTCAGGTCGCCGACCATCTTCGCCTGCAGGAAGTAGAAGTGCATGAAGCGCTCGACCTTCGACTTGCCCGGCCGGTCGGCGTAGCGCATGCGCTCGGCGATCTCGCGCTGGAAGTCGAAGGTCAGGCGATCCTCGCCGCGCCCCGCGATCGTGTGGAGGTGGCAGCGCACCGCCCACAGGAAATTCTCGGCCCGGCGGAACTGGCGATACTCGAGCTTGGTCAACAGCCCCGCGCCGACCAGCTCGGCCGGCTCGACCACGCCGTGTGCATATTTGCCGATCCAGAACAAAGTGTGCAGGTCGCGCAACCCGCCCTTGCCTTCCTTGACGTTGGGTTCGACGACATAACGGCTGTCGCCCATCTTGCGGTGGCGCTCGTTCCGCTCGTCCAGCTTCTGCGCGATAAACGCGCGGGCGCTGTCCTTCTGCACTTCGGTGCGGAAGCGCGCCGACGCCTCGTCATAGAGCGCGGTGTCGCCCCATACATAACGTCCCTCGAGCAGCGCGGTGCGGATCGTCACGTCCGCCTTGGCCTCGCGCACCATCTCGTCGAGCGATCGCGAGCTGTGCCCAACCTTCAGCCCCATGTCCCACAGCGAATAGAGGATCGATTCGATCACCTGCTCGCTCCAGCTGGTCTGCTTCCACGGCGTGATGAAACCGATGTCGACGTCGCTGAACGGCGCCATCTCGCCGCGCCCGTAGCCGCCGACCGCGACCAGCGCCATGCGCTCGGCGGCGGTCGGGTTACTGTTGGGGTAGAGCCTTGCGAGCGTGAAGTCCCACAATACGCGCAGCAGCTGGTCCATCAGGAACGCGCCGCTCGCCGCGCTCTCATGGCCGCGCGCGGGATGCTCCTCCAGCCGCCGGGCGATCTCGGCACGGCCGGCCTCCAGCGCGGCCTTGAGCCGCAGGGCAGCCGCTTGCCGCAGTCGCATCGTATCGGGTGCGCTGATCGCCGCCAGCTCATCCGCCAATGTCCGCCGATCGACGATCGCGCGGCGGTGGGGGACGGAGTCGAAGCGCGCGGACATGGGACGGAGATAGGGGAAGCGCGGGCGGGGCGCTAGGATGGTTTCAGATGTGGCCTATCCGCCACTGTCCCTCACCGTCACCCCCGCGAAGGCGGGGATCCATTCTGGCTGACCAACCGGCCCGAGCCGTAACGTCAGAGCCAATGGATTCCCGCCTTCGCGGGAATGACGATTCAGGATGGGTCGGACGCGATCAATCCGGCTTCTTCGCCACGCCCACCAGCGCGGGGCGCAGCAGGCGGTCCTTGATCATGTAGCCCGACTGGATTTCCTGCACGATCGTACCCGGCGCGGCGTCCGTGCTCGGCACTTCCATCATCGCCTGATGGCGATTGGGGTCGAGTGTCTCGCCCAGCGCCGACACTTTCGACACGCCATGGCGCGCGAACACGCTGTCCAGCTCGCGCCCGGTCGCTTCCAAACCGGTGACCAGACCCTTCAACTTCTCGTCCCCACGCAGTTCCTCCGGAATCGCGGAGAGTGCGCGTGCGAGGTTGTCGGCGACCGACAGGATGTCGCGGGCAAAGGCGGTCGCGGCATAGGCGCGCGCGTCCTCGGCCTCCTTCTGCGCACGGCGCAGCAGGTTCTGCGCCTCGGCGCGGGCATAGAGGCTTGCGGCCTGCGCCTCGGCAAGCTGGGCTTCCAGCTCGGCGACGCGGTCATGCTCGGCGACTTCGGGAGCGCCCTCCGCGGTCTCCTGGCGAAGGTCCTCGGTCGCTTCGGTCTTGCTTTCTTCGGTCATAGTCCCTGTTTTTCTTCGTGTTTCAGGCCAGCAATCTGGCGAGGGTCGCTGCGGTGAAATCCACCATGGGCACGACGCGGGCATAGTTCAACCGTGTCGGTCCGATGACACCGACCACACCGACCACCCGTCCGTCGAGCGAACGCACCGGTTTCGCGATCACCGACGACCCCGACAGCGCGAATAATTTGTTCTCCGATCCGATGAAGATGCGCGTCGCCTCGCCCTCGCGCGCGCTGTCGAGCAGGCGAGCGATCTCCTCCTTGCCCTCCAGCTCGTCGAGCAGCTGGCTGACCCGATCGAGGTCGTCGGCCGCCGCGCTGTCGATCAGCCGCGCTTGCCCGCGCACGATCAGCACCGGCCGGTCGTCGCCGTCCTGCGACCACACGGCAAGGCCGCGCTCGACCAGCGCCCGCGCCGCATCGTCCAGCGCCGCGCGCTCGACGCGCAGCTCGCGCTCGACCCGCGCGCGCGCCTCGCTCAACGTCAGCCCGCCCAGGGTCGCTGTCAGATAATTCGCCGCTTGCTCCAGCGCCGCCCCCGGCATCCCCGGCGGCAGCTCGACCACGCGGTTCTCGACCGATCCGTCTTCGCCCACCAGCACTGCGAGCGCGCGGTCCTGTCCCAACGGCACGAAGCCGAACTGGCGCACCACCCGCTCGGCCTTGGGCACCAGCACCATGCCGGCGCAAGCCGACAGGCCGGACAGTGCCGCCGTGGTGCTGGCCAGCGCCTCCTCGACCGGCCCGCCGCCGCCCGCCCGCGCCTCGATCGCGGCGCGCTCCTCGGCCGAGGGTTCGGACGCACGCATCATCCCATCGACGAACAGGCGCAGCCCCAGCTCGGTCGGCATGCGCCCCGCGCTGGTATGCGGCGCGGCGAGCAGCCCGAATTCCTCCAGGTCCTGCATCACGTTGCGGATCGACGCGGGCGACAGGTTGAGCCCCGCCATGCGCGAGATCGTCCGCGACCCCACCGGCTGCCCCGCGTCGAGATACGACTCGACGACGACGCGAAAGATATCGCGCGCGCGGTCGGTCAGCTCGGTGATCGGCGGGGTGGTCACAACATCGTCATGTAGCGCCCCCGCGCGCGCGCTCAAGGGCGCGGGCCAATCAGCGGCCCCAGCGCGGGGATCAGGTCGGGGGCATTGCCGATCGCCGCTGCCATGGCGTGGTTGGCGTCGCGGTCGCACCCGAAGTCGAAATAGAGCGTCGTCGTGCTGCGCCGCCCGCGCCAGCGCACTTCGGCGCTCGGCATGTCGGTCGCGGCCTGCGTGCATCCCGGCTCGCCGTGCGAGAAGCGCCGCGTCCGCCCGGTCTCAGGGCGATAGGGGGCCAGCCGCTGTGCCAGTGCCGCCGCCTGTTCAGGCGTTACCCGAAAGCTGCGCTGGCCGGTGACGGCGGTGAAGCGGATGCCGGTGAAGCTGCCGGTGCCGTTGGGGTTCACCTGAAAGCGATAGACCGGACAGCTGCCGAAGCACGGCCCGGTCTGGTACTCGATCGCCTCGCCGCTGACCGGGCGCACGGGCGCTGTCGGAGGTGTGTACGGTCCAGGAGGCGGCGTCTGTGGCCTGGGCGCCACGGGTGGGCGCGGTGCGCCCCCCGGTGGGGCCACCTGCGGAATACAGGCGCTCGTCCCCAGTCCGGCCAGTATAATCGCGATACGCTTCATCGATGATCCTCCACGGATCGCGAACCGAGACTGGCGCGTTCGGTTCCCTGGGTTTAGGTGCCGGGACAAGAAACCCACAGGAGATTCCCGTTATGCGCCCCAGCGGCCGCACCCCCGATCAGATGCGCGCAATCTCGATCGAGCCCAATTTCACGATTCATGCCGAGGGTTCGGTGCTGATCGCGTTCGGCAATACCAAGGTGCTGGTCACCGCCAGCGTCGAGGAGCGCGTGCCCCCCTTCCTGCGCGGCAAGGGCCAGGGTTGGGTCACCGCCGAATACGGCATGCTCCCCCGCGCCACCCACACCCGCGGCAATCGCGAAGCGGCCAAGGGCAAGCAATCGGGCCGCACCCAGGAAATTCAGCGGCTGATCGGCCGCTCGCTGCGCGCCGTCACCGACCTCACCGCGCTGGGCGAACGTCAGATCACGCTCGATTGCGACGTGATCCAGGCCGATGGCGGCACCCGCACCGCGGCGATTTCGGGCGCGTGGGTCGCGCTGCGCATCGCGGTCGACAAGCTGCTCGCCTCGGGCGCGCTGACCAAGGATCCGATCCTCACCCAGGTCGCGGCCGTTTCGTGTGGCATCTATCAGGGCACGCCGGTCCTCGACCTCGACTATGACGAGGACTCGGCGGCCGATGCCGACGCCAATTTCGTCCTGCTCGCCGACGGCAAGATCGCCGAGGCGCAGGCGACGGCGGAAGGCGCGACCTATGACGAGGAAGGGCTGCTCCGCCTGCTTCGCCTTGCACGCATCGGCTGCAACGACATCTTCGCGGCCCAGCTCAAGGCCGCTGGACGGTGAGCGGCGAGGGGCGCGATCCGCAGGCGATTCGCAAGCTTGCCGCCGGCAAGCTCGTCATCGCCAGCCATAATGAGGGCAAGGTGCGCGAGATTCGCGCGCTCCTCGCCCCCTATGGCATCGAGCCGGTCAGCGCCGCCTCGCTCGGCCTGCCCGAGCCGGACGAAACCGGCACCACCTTTGTCGCCAATGCGGAGCTAAAGGCGATGCAGGCCGCCGATTTGTCGGGCCTGCCCGCGCTCGCGGATGATTCGGGGATGTGTGTCGATGCGCTCGGCGGCGATCCCGGCATTTTCTCGGCGCGCTGGGCGGGGCCGTCCAAGGATTTCGGCGTGGCGATGGAGCTGGTCGAACAGAACATCGCGGACAAGGCGGTGGCCGGGCAACCCGCCCCCTCGCGCGACGCGCATTTCGTCTGCGCGCTCGCGCTCGCCTGGCCCGACGGCCATGTCGAATGGTTCGAGGGGCGGGTCGACGGCATCCTGGTCTGGCCGCCGCGCGGCAAGAACGGCTTCGGCTATGATCCGATGTTCCTGCCCAACGGCCATATCGAGACGTTCGGTGAGATGGATGCCGACGCCAAGCATGCGATGAGCCATCGCGCCGACGCCTTCCGCCAGCTCGTCGCGGCGGTATTCTGAGTCCGAAGCGGGCGGCTCGCCGCCCGCTTCAGCCGCGGATCGCGTTCAGGTGGCTATCGAGTTTCGCCGCATAGCGCTGCGCGAACTCGCGATGGACCCTGCCGACCGCCGGGTCGGTGGCGCTGTCTGCGCGCTCGATGCTTTCGCGGTGTCGGCGCGCAAGATATTCCTGTTGGGGGGTCTGGGGCATTGGAATAGCTCTGGTTTGCAAGCGGCAGCTCTCCAGTCGCTGTCGATTGGCGCCGCGCTCGGAATCCCCTGACGCCAATGACTTAACGATACGCCTTTCGGGTGCGGCGGGACAGCCGAATCGGGGGCGTGGCGACCGGGCCGGAGGGACCGGTCGGACAATCGGAACGCCTTGCCGAGCGGTGCTCGCGGCGATGTTCCGCGACATGCATTTTTTGCAAGCGCGGCGGATGGAGAGTCGGTCGCGCCACGCTCCACCCAATCTCCATCAATTCGCTTGCTGCGTGACCACCTCGCGCTGTACGTGACAGTCCAATGACAATTCCTCCGCCGGATCGGTCGCGGGATCGCCGGATCGAGGATCCGTCGAACCTCTGGATCATCCACCCGGCAGGCCGCGGCCTGCTGCCGTGGTTTGTCGCCCGCGGAATATCGGCCAATGCCGTCTCGGTCTGCGGTCTCGCGTTCGGTATCGGCGCCGCCTTCGCCTATTCGAACTGGACTGACTGGCGCTGGGCGGTCGTCGGGCTGTTGCTGTCGGTCGGCTGGCTGATCGCCGACGGGCTCGACGGCATGATCGCGCGCGCGACCGGCACCGCCAGCGCGCTCGGCCGCTTCCTCGACGGTCTGTGCGACCATGGTGTCTTCATCCTGATCTATGTCGTCCTCGCCACTTCGATCGGCACGGTCGAGGGGTGGGCGCTCGCCATTTCCGCGGGCGCCGCGCACGCGGTGCAGTCGAGCATCTATGAAGGCGAGCGCGCGCGCTTCCACCGCCGGTGCAAGGGCGATGCCGGCACGCCGCCGGTGCCCAGCCGCAATCCGCTGGTGCGCCTCTATGATTCGGTCGCGGGCGCTGCCGACCGCTTCGCCCGCGCGTTCGATGACAGTCTGCGCCGCCAGCCCGATCCCGCCGCGTTCGGCGCCGCTTATGGCGAAGCCGCCGTCGGCCCGATGGGACTGATGCGGCTGCTCAGCGCCAACACGCGCGTGTTCGCGATCTTCCTTGCCTGCCTCGCGGGCAATCCGCGATTTTTCTGGTGGTTCGAGCTCGTCCCGCTCACCATCATCCTCGTCATTGGCCTGTTCTGGCACCGCGCTGTCGAGGCGCGGCTTGCCGGTGCCACATCTGTTTCAACATCATCCCACACCCAAAGGACGTGAAGTAAAATGTCGAGCATCAACATCGCCCTGGTCGGCGTCGGCAACTGCGCCAGCTCCCTGGTCCAGGGCCTTTCCCATTATCGCGACGGTGCCAATGACACCGTTGGTCTGATGCACTGGGACCTGGGCGGCTATCGGCCCAGCGATATCCAGGTCGTCGCGGCATGGGACGTTGACGCGCGCAAGGTCGGGCACGACGTCGCCGACGCGATCTTCGCCAAGCCCAATTGCACCGCGATTTTCTGCGAATCGATCGAGCCGACCGGCACCAAGGTGATGATGGGGCGCATCCTCGACGGCGTTGCCGATCACATGGAGGACTATGCCGACGACCGCACCTTCGTCGTCGCCAAGGAGCGTGAGGCGACCAAGGAAGACGTCGTCGCCGCGCTGCGTTCGGCCAAGGTCGACGTGCTGATGAACTACCTGCCCGTCGGGTCGCAGGAAGCCACGGAATTCTACGCCGAATGCGCGCTCGAAGCGGGTGTCGCCTTCGTCAACAACATCCCGGTGTTCATCGCCAGCAACCCGCAATGGGCGCAGCGCTTCGTCGATGCGGGCGTGCCGATCATCGGCGACGACATCAAGGCTCAGCTCGGCGCCACCATCGTCCACCGCGTGCTGACCGACCTGTTCGCCAAGCGCGGCGTCAAGCTTGAGCGGACCTATCAGCTCAACACCGGCGGCAACACCGACTTCCTCAACATGTCGAACCACCGCCGCCTCGCCTCCAAGAAGGTGTCGAAGACCGAGGCGGTTCAGTCGGTCGCGGCCGAGCGGCTCGAGGACGAGAATGTCCATATCGGCCCGTCCGACTATGTGCCGTGGCAGAACGACAACAAGGTCTGCTTCCTGCGCATGGAAGGCGCGATGTTCGGCGGCGTGCCGATGAACCTCGAACTGCGCCTGTCGGTCGAGGACAGCCCGAACTCGGCCGGCGTCGCGATCGACATGATCCGCTGCGCCAAGCTCGCCAAGGATCGCGGCATCGCCGGCCCGATCGATGCCGCCTCGGCCTATTTCTGCAAGCATCCGCGCACGCAGATGACCGACGACATCGCCCAGCTCGAAGTCGAGAAGTTCATCGCAGCTGCGTAAATGTTGAAGACGGTGCCGGCTCGTTTCCTCGCAAGGGGAGGCGGGCCTGCAGCGCAATGACGGAACGACAATGATCGAAACCGCGATCCTGCTCGCCGCGGGGGAGGGCAGCCGCCTTCGCCCCGCCGCGCCGTTCAAGCCGCTCTGTCCGGTCGCCGGCCGCCCGCTGATCCAGCACGCGCTGCAGGGGCTGGCGGCGGCGGGCCTGTCGCGCGCGATCGTCGTGCTCGGCTATGGCGCGGATGAGATCGAGGCCTATCTGCGCTCCAGCCATTGGCCGATCTTCGTTGAAATGGTGCGGGTCGAGGATTATCGCAAACCCAATGGCAGCTCGCTGCTCGCCGCCGAACCCCTGCTGAAGCGGGGGGAGGAAACGCTGCTGGCGATGTGCGACCATCTCGTCGATTCGACGCTCTACCGCCGGATGGCCCATGCAGGGGCGGGCTATGGTGCTCGGCTCGGCATCGACCGGCGCCTCGGCCATCCCTGGGTCGATCCCGAAGACGTCACCTGCGTCCAGACGCAGGGCGACGCGATCATGGCGATCGGCAAGGGGCTGGAGCCGCACGACTGCTATGACACCGGCGTGTTTGCGATCGGCCAGCCGCTGTTCGATGCGCTCCACATGCTCGACGCCCCCTCGCTGACCGAGGGGATGCGCATCCTCGCCGCACAAGGGCGCGCGCAGGTGGTGAACTGCAGCGACCTCGACTGGATCGATGTCGACGACGCCCCCGCGCTCGCCAAAGCGGAGGCGTGGCTGGCGAACCGCTGAGGGCGTTGAGTTGGGCCTTCAGTCCGTCATCCCCGCCTGCGCGGGGATGACGCAAGAGGTTGGATCGGATCAGCTTGATCTCGAGGGGGCGTCTGACCCCGTTTCAGCGCGGCTTGTGATCGGTCCCCGCGCCCGCGGTGATGAACACGCAGTTCGCATGCTCGCCGGGCGCGACATCGGCGGTGTGCCACACCCCCGGCGGATTGATCGCATAGTCGCCCGCTTCCAGCGTCACCCGCGTCTCGTCGCCGTCCGCGGCCTGCTGGATCAGCGTCACCCGTCCGTCGACGCATAGCACCACCTCCGCGCCGAGCGGATGCACCTCCCACATCCCCCAGCTCTCGCTGAAGTTGTACTGCATCACCACTCGCCCCTCGACGCCATCGCCTTCGTGGCGCGCGGCATAGGCCTCGTACCAGTCGTTGCCGGTGAAGGCGGGCTCAACGATCGCGGTGGCGCCAAGGCCAAGGTGGATGGGCTGGGTGTCGAGCCGGGGCATGATGGGTCCTTTCAGGCGGCTTCCAGCGTACGTTCGGCCGCCAGGAAGTCGGTCAGTCGGTCGGCATTGGGCTCGATCCCGTTCTTCTGCAGGATGATCCCGATATTGCCGCGATGATAGGTGCCGTGGGTGGCGACGTGCAACAGCATGTCGCCGCGCGACATCCGCCCCGGCGATCCGTTCGTGTAGAGGAAGTCGATCGTCTCGTCGCGCTGTGCCGGCGTCAGCCGGTCGGCATAGCCGACATACCAGTCGGCGGTCGCGGCGGCGTCGCGCGCCAGCGCCTGGAACGTCGGCAACTCGGCCGATCGCGGCGCGCCCTGCCTATGCGGGCGGCCCTCCAGATTGTCGCGAAAGATCGCGTCGACCGTTTGGATATGATCGAGCAACCGTCGAATCAGCATCAGGTCGCCCTCGCCGATCCGGTGCAGGTTGCCCGCCACGACGGCATTCAGATCGTTGGTCGCCCAACGCTTGTACCGGGTCAGCGTGTCATAGGGATAGGCCGGCATCGTCATCCTCCGGGGCTTGCGGATTGCGTGCTGAAAATTTGCGAGCTATTGCTCACATTGTCTACTCGCATTGCCAGGAACGCACCGTCATGCCCCGCGCCGTCGCGATGAATCCCCGCAAATCCGCGACGCAGGAGCGTTCCCGCGCGACGGTCGAGGCGCTGCTCGACGCGACCGCTCGCATTCTGGTGCGCGAGGGGTATGAACGCGCCAGCACCAACCGCATCGCCGCGGTGGCGGGGGTCAGCGTCGGCTCGCTCTACCAGTATTTCCCGAACAAGGAATCGATCGTCGCCGCGCTGCTCGCGCGCCACAATCGCGAGATTCTCGATCTGCTGCGCGATTCGATGGCGGCGGTCGCCGGACTCGATCTCGAAACCGCGCTGCGCAAGCTGGTCGGCGCGATGATCGATGCGCACAATGTCGATCCCGACCTGCACCGCATCTTCGACGAACAGATCCCGCGCATGGGCAAGCTCGCCGAAATCCGCGCGATCGACCGTGAGATTCTCGTCGTGGTCCGCGCCTATCTCGCCGCGCGGCGGGACGAGATCGTGGTCACGGATCTCGACGTCGCCGCCTTCATCTGCGTCACCACGGTCGAAACGCTGACGCACGAAGCGGTGATCCACGAACCCGGCGCGATCGATCCCGCGATCCTCGTCGATGAGGTGACCCGCCTGCTGGTCGGCTATCTGCGGCCGGCCCGTCCCGCACTGGCAACGGCGCACCCCTAGCGTAAATACGCTATTGCGAGTCAATTGCAGAATGCCTATCCGCGCCCCATCAACTGGGCGGGGAATCAATGAAAACGATCTTGCAGGCTTCGGCGGCACTGGCTGCGATCCTTCTCGGCATGGGAGCGGCGCGCGCCGATGAGGCCTCGCCGCAGGCCCGCGGTGGCGCGCCCGCCGCCGACGACGCGCAAGCCCAGTCCACGGATACGGTGACGATCACCGGCCATCTCGACGAAGCCCCGGTCGCGGCCAAGGCCGATATCCCGCCGCTCGAAAGCAGTCAGGCAATCTCGACCGTCTCCGCGGACCTGATCGCGGCGCAAGGCCTGCGCCGCGTCGGCGACGCGCTGTTCAACGTCGCGGGCGTCTCGCGCGGCAACAATTACGGCTTCTTCGACGGCTTCAACATCCGCGGCTTCAACGCCACCAACGCCACCTATCTCGACGGGCTGCTCGACGACACCGGTTATGGCACGTCGGAAATGAGCATTCTCGACCGGGTCGAGGTGGTGAAGGGCCCCGCCTCGGGCCTGTTCGGGCAGGGGCCGATCTCGGGCATCGTCAATCTCGTCAGCAAACGCCCACAGGCCGATGCCTTCCTCGATATCGGCGTGGCGGCCGGCAGCCACGCGTTCAAGGAAGTGACGCTCGACGCCAACGCCCCATTGAACGCCTCGGGCACGCTGCTCGCGCGCCTCGCCGCGGTCTATCGCGACCAGGATTTCTTCGTCGACTATTCGGGGCAGCGCCGCGTCCTGCTCGCGCCCGCGCTGACGTGGAAGCCGACGCCGGAGACCACGCTGACCCTGCTCGGCCGCTATCTCGACGACCATATCAACCCGTGGTCGCCGACCACCGCCTATGGCACCGCCCTGCCCAATCCCAACGGCCAGGTGCGCCGCTCGTTGTCGATCAACGACGGCGTCTACCCGGCGGTGCAGGACAATGATTACTGGAGCCTGGGCTATGTGTTCGATCACAAGTTCAGCGACGCGATCACCGTCCACCAGTCGCTGCGCTATCAGGACTTCCACAACAGCTGGGACAATTGGCTGTTCATCACCGGCATCTCGGCCGATCGCCGCCGCGTGACCCGAGCCTTTTACGGCCCCTACGACCAGCACGGCACCTATTTCCGCGTCGACACCAACGCCAGCGCGCGCTTCGACACCGGCCCGCTCGACCATTACCTCATGGTCGGGGTCGATTATGGCCGCCGCCAGGCCAGCGACACCAACCTCTACGACACCAGCCGCCCTTATGAGCTGGACCTGTTCAATCCCGTCTATGGCACCGTGCCGACGCATAACCCGGCGGTTCCGGCGACTAGCTATGCGGCCACGACCCGGCAGCGCGGCGTCTATGTCCAGGATCATATCAAGCTCGGCGACGCCATCGCGGTCACGCTCGGCGGCCGCTGGGATCTCGCGATCAGCCGCACCACCAGCAACGGGGTGCAGGGCATGGAGGTGCGCGACACCGCCTTCAGCCCGCGCGCCGGCGCCACGGTCAAGCTCGCGGACTGGATCTCGGCCTATGTGAACTACGCCAAGTCGTTCAACCCGCAGGGCAGCTACCGCTCGGCCGACGGTTCGCCGCTGCCGCCCGAGAACGGCGTCAACTATGAGGGCGGCCTTAAGCTCGCGCGCGCCGACGGCAGCCTGACGGGGATGCTGACGGTGTTCGAGCTGACCCGCACCAATGTCGCCACCGCCGATGCGGTGCTCCCCAACGTCTATGTCCTCACCGGGCAGCAGCGCACGCGCGGGCTTGAGGTCGAGGCGGCGTGGCGCCCCGCGCCGGGTGTCGAGTTGACGGGTGCCTACACGCATCTCAATGCTATCGTCACCGCCGACAATCGGCTGAAGATCGGCTCGCGGCTCGGCTCGATCCCGCGCGACATCGTCAACCTCTGGGGCCGCTACACCATCCAGAGCGGCCCGCTCGCGAATCTCGGGGCGGGGCTGGGGCTGCACCATGAAAGCAACCGCATGGCCAGCACCGCATCGGCGGTGCCGGGGGCGACCGCGCCCTTTCTGCTCGGCGCCTATACGTTGATCGACGCCGCGCTCTATTATCGCATCGGCGACTGGTCGCTTCAGGCCAATGTCCGCAACCTGTTCGACGAACGCTATTTCCCCACCGGCTCGCTCACCCGCACCACCCCCGGTGAACCCCGCAGCTTTACGGTCAGGCTAAGCCGGCGGTTCTGAGGCGAGAAGCCCATCCTCATAGTCCGTCCTCCCCGCGCAGGCGGGGATCCATTCTGGCTGACCGATCGGATCGAGCCTAGACTTCAGTGCCAATGGATCCGCGCCTGCGCGGGGGGACGAAAGGCTTGGAGCTCGACCGAACCGCCGCCCTAGGGCAACGCCTTGCGTCCCCACACATTCCCGGCGGGCGAATATCGGCACACCAGATAGTCGTCGCGCCGATTGCTTGCGATCGCGCATCCGACCCGCGTCGTGCCGTTCCACACGATCTGGGTGTAATGGCCGGTATCGCCGAACCTCCCTGTCCGGCTGACATTGGGCACCGGTCCGTTGACGAAGTCGCGCCGCTCGTCGATCCAGTGCTGCGCCATCTCGTCAAGCCGATAGGCGCCGCGCGTCCCGGTCCACAGATTCTCGCCCTGCGCCGCCGGCCCCTTTGGCTGTTTCGAATGTTCGAACACCTGGCGCCGCGACAATTCCTTCGCATAGGCCTCGGCATCCTTCGCCAGCGCCGGGTCCCAGCTCAGCGGCGGCATCCGCACATCGGCGCGCGCGCGGTTGTGCATCGCCAGCATCGTCTCGCGCAACCGGTCGTTGCCGCGCGGCGCATTCTCCTCGAACCGGCGCGGCTCCACCACGCGCTCGGGCGCGTCCTGCGGCGGTGCCGAACACCCCGCGAGCAACAGCAACGGCAGCAGCATCTTTCGCAAACCTCCGTTCGGGCGCATAGCGCGCCACAAATGAACGCTTCCCGACCGCAGCCGCCCTTGGCCCTCTACGTCCATTGGCCGTTCTGCGTTTCCAAATGCCCCTATTGCGATTTCAACAGCCATGTCCGCGAATTGGTGGACCAGGATGCGTGGCGCAAGGCGCTGCTAGCCGATCTCGCGCATGAAGCGGCGTTGCTGCCCGGCCGCCGGCTCGGCTCGATCTTCTTCGGCGGCGGCACCCCGTCGCTGATGCCGCCCGAAACCGTCGCGGCGGTGATCGACGCCGCAACCCGTGCCTGGGCACCGGTCGGCGATGTCGAGATCACGCTGGAGGCCAACCCGTCCTCGGTCGAGGCCGCGCGCTTCGCCGATCTCGCCGCCGCCGGGGTCAACCGCGTCTCGCTCGGACTTCAGGCGCTCGATGACGAAGCCCTGAAATTCCTCGGCCGCGCGCATGGCGTCGATGAGGGGCTGGCCGCGCTCGCCACCGCCCAGCGGCATTTCGGCCGGGTCAGCTTCGACCTCATCTATGCCCGCCCCGGCCAGAGCGTGGCCGCATGGGAAGCCGAACTCGCCCGCGCGCTGACCTTCGGCACCGAGCATCTCTCGCTCTACCAGCTGACGATCGAACCCGGCACACGCTTCGCTACGCTCGCCGCCAAGGGTCAGCTGACGATCCCGGACGAGGATGCCGCCGCCGACCTGTGGGACGTGACCCAGTCGCTCACCGCCGCTGCGGGGCTGCCGCGCTACGAGGTGTCGAACCACGCCCGGCCGGGAGCGGAGAGCCGCCACAATCTCGCTTACTGGCGCTACACCGATTATGCCGGGGTCGGTCCCGGCGCGCATGGCCGCCGCACCGGCCTCGCCACGCTGCGCCACAAGAAGCCCGAAAACTGGATCGCGGCGGTCGAACGCAACGGTTCGGGGCTGCAGGAGGAGACGCCGCTTTCCGACAAGGAGGTGGCGATGGAGCGACTCGTCATGGGGCTGCGCATGACTGCGGGGATCGACCTTTCGGACATTCCGCAGGGAATGCTCGACATGGCGAAAGTCACGAATCCCAACTTCGACCGCTACTTGTTCCGTTCCGGCAATCGCCTCGCCGTGACGGACGCCGGCATGCCGGTCCTCGAAGCCCTGCTTCGTGAGATCGTCCGGGGCTAGGCGGTCTGCTTCAACGCACTGCAAGGACAGGTGAATTCACCCGCCCTTGCAATGTTGGATTTCATTTGCTGGCATCAAAGAACCATCCCCGGGCACGGTTCTTTGATAGAATGGCAAAGTGGAACAACGGCGCGTTCCACGATCCGATTCTACTTTCCGCCGAACCCGCTCGGCGCGGGGGAGACGGTAACGGTGGTCCCGCCGCGAATCTCCTGCACCTCCAGCGCGCGTTCGGCGATGCCGTCGCGGCCGAAGCGGAAGGCGCCGTCGAGCCCGGCGAACCCGCCCGGATCGCCCAGCCGCGCGGTCGGGAACCGCTCGCCCGGCCGCCAGTCGCGGGCGATGCGCACGGTCAGCAGCACCGCGTCATAGCCTAGAGTCGACAGGCGGTACGGCGCCGCGCCGAACCGCGCGCGGTATTTGGTCGCATAGGTGCGGTAGTAAGTGTCTGAAACACTGGCAAACCACGCGCCGTTCAGCGCGGTAATCCCGCCGATCGCCGAATCGCTGTTCCACAGTTCGGTGCCGAGCACGCGCGCGCTTGGGCTGGCGCGGCGGATGCCGGGGACCGCGGCGACCGCGCCGGTGGCGCCGTCGGCGATCAGTACCGCCTGGAAGGGCGAGCGGGCGAGCTTGGCGATCGCCGCGTTCATCGCGGGCGCACCACGGCTATAGGTCTCCAGCGCGGTGACCTTGCCTCCGGCCCCTTCTACCGCGCGCAAAAATGCGGTGGAGGCGCGCTCGCCATACAGGCCCGTGGGCATCAGGCCCGCGAATTCGGTCACGCCGCCACGCCGGGCATGATCGACCACGCGCTCGATCGACTGGGCGGGGGAATAGCCCATCAGATAGGTGCCGTTGCCGGCGACGCTGGTGTCGTTGGAAAAGCTCAGCACAGGCACGCCCGCGCCGCGCGCGATCGGGGCTACAGCACGGGCATCCTCGGCAAGCAGCGGGCCCAGGATCAGCTTGTTGCCGTCGGCGATGGCGCGCTGCGCGGCGGCGGCGGCGCCGGTCGCGGTGTCGTAGCTGGTGATGCGGACATCCTCGGCCTTGAGGTCGAGGATGGCGAGCTGGGTCGCATTGGCCAGGCTGCGGCCAACGCCGGCATTGCCGCCCGACAGCGGCACCAGCAGCGCGACGCGATGCCGCGCGGTATCCTCCTCGGGCAGGCCGGGGCGGACCGGGCCGGGCGCGGGCCGGACGGGAGCGGGTTCGGGGCGAGTCGGGGCAGGGGGCGGACCCGACGGACGGACGCAGGCGGACACCGCCAAGGCCCCAATGATGACGAGTCCCCGGAGCAGCGAGGCGATGCCCCGTTGCGGTTTCACTACTGCCTCTGCCATGACGCTCCCCAATGACACTCGTTCTTGCCCCCGGCCTCTATATCGTCGCGACGCCGATCGGCAATCTCGGCGACCTTTCCCCGCGTGCGGCTGAAATACTCCTGAACGCCGATATTGTTGCAGTCGAAGACTCGCGTGTGACGGCGGGGCTGTTCCGCCACTTGGGCGCGAAGCGGCCGATGACCCCCTATCACGACCATAATGCCGAAGCGGTCCGACCCGGCCTGGTCGCGCGAATGGCGTCCGAAGCGGTCGCGTTGGTCTCCGACGCCGGCACGCCGTTGATCTCCGATCCCGGCTTCAAGCTGGTCCGCGATGCCCGCGCCGCCGGTCACGCGGTCACCACCATACCCGGCCCCTGCGCCGGAATCGCTGCGCTTACCCTGGCGGGGCTGCCCACCGACCGCTTCCTGTTCATGGGCTTCCTGCCCAGCAAACAACAGGCCCGCGCCGAGACGATCGCCGAGGTCGCGGCGATCCGCGCCACCCTGGTCTTCTACGAATCCGGCCCGCGCCTCTCGGCGGCGCTGTCGGCGCTCGCCGAAGGGCTGGGCGACCGCGAGGCGGCGGTGGCGCGGGAAATCACCAAGAAGTTCGAGGAATGCGTCACAGGCAGCCTCACGGAACTCGCGGCCCGCTACGCCGAAGCCCCGCCCAAGGGCGAGATCGTCATCGTTATCGCTCCGCCCGGCGAAGCCCCGCCCGCCAGTGCCGAGGATGCCGATGCCGCGCTGGCCGAGGCGCTGACCAGGCTCCCGGTCTCCAAGGCCGCTGGCGAGGTCGCCAAGCGCTTCGGCCTCGACCGCAAGGCACTCTATGCGCGAGCCATGGAACTCAAGGGATGAGAGATCGCCGCGCCGCCGAACGATCGGGGCGCGAGGGTGAGACGCGCGCGGCCTGGTATCTGCGGCTGCGCGGCTGGCGCATCCTCGACCGGCGCGTGCGCACGCCGGCGGGTGAGGTCGATCTGGTCGCGAAGCGCGGCAAGCTGATCGCCTTCGTCGAGGTCAAGGCGCGGAAGTCGGAGGCCGAGCTCGACTTCGCGATCGACGAACGCCGCCTCGCGCGGGTCGCGGCGGCGGCCGAATATCTGATGCCGCGCTACGCCACGAACGGTGAGGATATCCGCGTCGACGTCCTCCTGCTCGCCCCCGGTGTGCGCCCGCGCTACATCGAGAATGCCTGGATCGGGTGACAATCGGCCTGTGCATCCCTACCTGCTCGCGAAAGATATGGAGGAACGCTTGGCTCTCACTGTCGCCGTCCAGATGGACCCGCTCGATGCAATCAATATCGCGGGCGATTCGACCTTCGCGCTGATGCTCTCGGCGCAGGCGCGCGGACACCGGCTGTTCCACTATTCGCCCGAGGCGCTGAATTATGCCGATGGCCGCGTCTGGACCACCGCGCATCCGGTGAGCGTGCAGCCCGTCGCGGGCAATCACTTCAGCTTTGGCGATCCGGTGAAGCTCGACCTTGGCGAGGAAGCCGATGTCGTGTTGATGCGTCAGGATCCGCCCTTCGATCTCGGCTATATCACCGCGACCCACCTGCTCGAGCGGATCGCCGACAGGACGCTCGTGGTCAACGATCCCGCCGCCGTGCGCAACGCACCCGAAAAGGTCTGGGTGCTCGACTTCGCCCGCTTCATGCCGCCGACCTTGGTGACCCGCAGCCTCGACGAGGCGAAGGCGTTCCTCGCGAAGCACGGCGCGATCGTGGTCAAGCCGCTGCACGGCAATGGCGGCAAGGCGATCTTCAAGATCGATTCGGACGGCGCCAACCTTTCCTCGCTGATCGAGGTGTTCAACACCGCCTATCGCGAACCGCACATGATCCAGGCGTTCCTTCCCGATGTGGCGAAGGGCGACAAGCGCATCGTGCTGGTCGACGGAGAGGTCGCGGGCGCGGTCAACCGCGTACCGGGCGAGGGGGAGATCCGCTCCAACCTCGCGGTCGGCGGCACTGCTGCCAAGACCGAACTGACGGCGAAGGAGCGGGAAATCTGCGCCGCGCTCGGGCCGGAACTCAAGAAGCGCGGGCTGATCTTCGTCGGCATCGACGTGATCGGCGGTGAGTGGCTGACCGAGATCAACGTGACCTCGCCCACTGGGATCGTCGCGATCGACAAGTTCAACGGCACCGATACCGCCGGCATGATCTGGGATGCGATCGAAGCGCGGGTGGCCGCGCGCTAGGCGTGGCCTGCCGGCTTGCCTAGGGCGAAGGCGATGTCGCGCGCGTACGCCTCGATCACGGGAAGAACCTCGGACAGCTTAACCCCCGACCGTGCCGGGTCGATCGCACACAGCGTTCCAAAGAAGCTGCCGTCCTCCAGCACGATCGGAACCGAGATATAGCTTTTGAAGCCGTAGAGCGCGGGAACGTGATGCCGGCGCCAATGCGGGTCAGCGGCGACCTCGTCGATGAACACGGCCTGCCCGCTGCCGCGGATTTCGTCGCAGATCGTGGTCTTGATATCGAGTTCATCGCCCGGATCGAGCCCGAATTCGATCTTGTCGAGAACCTGACAGGCGATCCAGCGTTCACTCGTCACATGCGCGACCGCAGCGAACCCCATGCCGGTGATCAGGCACACTTGCTCAAGCATCGCATCCACCGCGGGGATGCGAAGAACCGCGTCGACTTCGGGCGGGTATCTGGTCATTCCCCGCTGGCGTATCGCACCGCGCGCCCTATGGCGAGCCGGCAATGACCGAGTTCATCCTCAACCTGATCGCCTGGGGCGGTTACATCGGGATCTTCATCCTGATGACGATCGAGAATGTGTTCCCGCCGATTCCGTCGGAGGTGATCATGGGGTTCGGCGGCATGGCGGTGGCGCGTGGCGACATGACCATGGTGCCGCTGCTGATCTGGGGCACGCTCGGCACCACCTTCGGCAACATGTTCTGGTACGGCGTCGGCCGCTGGATCGGGGTCGATCGGCTGAAGCCCTTCGTCGACCGCAATGGTCGCTGGCTGACCCTGCGCTGGGAGGATGTCGAGGGGTTGAACCGATTCTTCCACAGGCACGGCCTGTGGGTGGTGTTCGTGTTCCGCTTCCTGCCCAATTTCCGCACGATGATCTCGCTGCCCGCGGGCATGGCGAAGATGGGGCTACCGCGCTTCCTGCTCGCGACTTTCGCCGGCAGCGCGATCTGGAACGCGGTGCTGGCCTATGCGGGACTGTTGCTGGGATCGCGGTTCACACAGCTCCAGGACTATGTCGGCCCGGTCGCGATCGGCAGCTCGGTGGTCGTGCTGGTCTATTATCTCTGGCGCGTCGTCACCTGGAAGGAGCGGCCCTAGCCCTTGAAGCTGTCCTTGGCGGCACGCCGTTCGGCGAGCTGCCCGGCGCTTTCCGCGCGCATGAAGGGATTTGTGGCGCGTTCGAGCGCGATGGTGGTGGGAACGGTCGGCAGTCCCTGCGCCCGCATCGCATCCACCTGTGTCATCCGCTCCGCAAGTGCATGATTGTCCGGCTCGACAACCAGTGCATAGCGCCCGTTCGACTGGGTATATTCGTGCGCGCAATAGACGGTGGTTTCGCCCGGCAGCGCCGCGAGCCGCTGCATGTTCGCGAACATCTGCTCCGCCGTCCCCTCGAACAGCCGCCCGCAACCCATCGCGAACAGCGTGTCGCCGACAAAGACGATGGCGTCCTCGGGCAGATAATAGGCGATATGCCCGGCGGTGTGGGCCGGTACCTCAAGCACGCTCGCGACATGATCGCCCAGCGTCACCACATCGCCCTCCGCGACCAGCCGGTCGGCGGTGGGGATCCTGGCCGCTTCGGCGGCGGGGGCGATCACGGTACAGCCGGTCGCTTCCTTGATCGCCGCATTGCCGCCGGTGTGGTCGGGGTGCCAATGCGTGTTCCAGATCGCATCGATCGTCCAACCGCGAGCCTCGGCGGCGGCCAGCACCGGCTCGGCCTGCGCCGGATCGACGGCGATCGTCTGGCCCGAGGCATCGTCATGCGCGAGCCAGATGTAATTGTCGCTGAGCGTGGGGATTCGGAGGACTTCGATCATGGCGTCTCTCCTAGCAGTTCGAACGTCTCGCGCGCCAATCGTTCCGTGAGCGCCTGCGCGCCTTCCGGCGGCTGGCCAAGCAGCGGGCGACCGAGCGATGCCGCCTGTCCGGCCCACATCGGTGAATAGTCGCCACGCCCGTCCGCCTCAGCCACGCGCCGCAGCTCAGCCAAGGCGGCCGAGGCATAGGGAAAGCGGGGCGCGGATGGATGCACCGGCCCGATCGCGCCGATCAGCCTGTTGCGCACCCCGCGCGCAAGGCCACCGGAGAACAGGTTGGTGACGACGGTTTCCTTACCCAGCGCCGCGCGGTGCGCTTCGGAGATCGTTGCTTCGGCGGTATGCAGATAGGCGGTGCCAAGCTGAACCGCCGCGGCCCCCAGCATCAGTGCAGCGGCGATGCCCTCGGCGTCGCCGATTCCGCCAGCGGCGATTACCGGTTCCAGCGTAAGATTGGTCTCGACGAACACGGTGCGAATCAGCGCCATCGTTCCTTCGGGTCGATAGCCGTTGAGGAAATGGCCGGCATGCCCGCCCGCTTCGAAGCCCTGCGCGACGATCATGTCGACGCGTCCGGCAAGCCAGAAAGCTTCCTCAACGGTGGTTGCATTGCCGATAATCACGGCGCCGGTCCGTTGGATCCGTTCCAGCAACGATTGCTCCGGCAGGCCGAAATGGAAGCTGACAAGTTCGGGCCGGACCTCTTCGACGACGCCACACATCGCATCGTCGAACGGCGCGCGCAGTGGCGGCGGTGTTTCCGGCGGCGCGACCCCCTCCTTTTGGTAAAAGGGGGTCAGCACCTCACGCCATGCCGTCTCATCCGGCGCTTCGCCCAGCGTATGGCAGAAGAAATTGAGGTTGAGCGGCCCTTCGGCCTGTGCCCGCACCTCGGCCACCTGCGCCCGGACCTGATCCGCCGTCAGCATCGCGCACGGCAGCGATCCCACCGCGCCGCCGCGGATCGCCGCAGCCGCCAAGGCCACGCCACCAGCACCGGCCATCGGTGCCTGGACGATCGGCACCCGCGCGCCGGTCAGCCGGAGGAACTCCTGGACGGGCCAGCCCGCCATGACCCCTCCGGCCATGTCAGCTCACCAACTGCCGGTATTTGGCATCGACGCCCAGGGTTCGGCGGGCTCGAGATAGCCGTCCTGCAACAGTTCGACCGAGATGCCGTCTGGGGTGCGCACGAACGCCATATGGCCGTCGCGCGGTGGGCGGTTGATCGGGAAGCCCGCGTCCATCAGCCGCTGGCAGGTCTCGTAGATATTGCCCACGCGATAGGCGAGGTGCCCGAAATTGCGGCCGCCCGTATACGCCTCGGGCGCACTGCCGTCCTCGGCCGGCCAGTTATAGGTCAGCTCGACCTCGGCATGGGCGCGCTCGCCATTGGCCTCGATATCGTCGGGCGCGGCGAGGAAGATCAGCGTGAAGCGGCCCTT
This sequence comes from Sphingomonas sp. GW821-FHT10C01, assembly GCF_059415525.1. Lineage (NCBI taxonomy): Bacteria > Pseudomonadati > Pseudomonadota > Alphaproteobacteria > Sphingomonadales > Sphingomonadaceae > Sphingomonas > Sphingomonas sp. GW821-FHT10C01. Next base: position 687,550 of record NZ_JBWKNK010000001.1, read on the forward strand.
CTCGCTTTCCATCCGCCGGACTTCCTTCAGCCCCATCAGCTCGAAGAAGCGGATCGTGGCGTCGGGATCGGCGACGCGGATCATCGTGTGGAGATATTTCATGGGACCCTCTTTTGGTTCGGTCCCCAGATAGGATGCGCGCCGCGAGAATCTATTGCGGAGCGTCGAATTGTTTGAGCGCGGCGCGGGCGGCGGCGCCCTGCGCGCTGCCCGGCGCGATCTGCGCGGCCTTCTCCCAGGCCGCCTTGGCCGTGGCCTCGTCGCCCGACAGGGCTGCGATATTGCCCGCCTCCAACTGGACCGAGGCGTCGTCGGCGGCGCGCGCCAGCGCTTCCCCGATGTGCCGCTGGGCCAGCGGGAGGTCGCCGGTGCGGCGCGCGAGCGTGGCCGACAGCAGCCACGCCATCGGGTCGCCGGGCGCCTTCAGCACCGCCTGGTCGAGGTCGGCGCGCGCGTCGCCGATATTGCCTGAGGCAACCAGGACGCGGGCGCGGTCGAGATGCGCTTCGCCCAGGTCCAGGCCGGTCAGGTTCCCGGTTGCGAGCGCGGCGTCCAGCGCCGCCCGCGCCTTGACCGGTTCGGCCGCGGCGAGCCAGGCATTGCCCGCCTGCGCCCAATATTTCGAAGCCCGGGTGTCGCGCGCCACCTCCGCTTCGCGTGCCGCCCGCTCGAACGCGCCGCCCGCGCTGCTCCAGCGCTGCTGCGCCGAATACGCCATCCCCAGGCATTGCTGGGCCAGGAAACCGCCATTGGCGATCCTCCAGCGCTCCGCCTCCGCGACGCCCCTGACCGGCTCGCTGACCGCCAGCTCGACACACGCCTCCCACCGCTCCGCCACAGGCGCGGGCGGTCCGGTGACGGGAACGGGCGGCGTGGCGATCTGAGCAAGCAGGAAGAGCATCATGACGGGGTGGAAACGTCCTCAATCGCCTTCAGGATCAGGGCGATGTCCTGCGGGCGCGACAAGCGGTGATCGCCGTCCTTGACCAACAAAGTCTGCACGTCGTCTGAACGCAGCAGCCCGGCGAGCCGCACGCTATGCTCCCACGGCACGTCGGGATCGCGCTGGCCATGGATCAGCCGTGTGGGAACGGCGATTTCGACTGGCCCGTCCAGCAACCGGTTCGCCTCACCCGATTCCCAGAAGGCGCGCGTCGTGACAGTCGGTTCGGGCGAGTAGATCGAGTGTTCTTCGATCCGCCCCGTATCGCGCAGCGCAACCTTCTGCTCGGGCGTGAACCCCCAATCGGTGAAGTCCGGCGCGGCCGCGATCCCCACCATCGCCACGACCCGCTCCGGGCGCGCCAGCGCCGCGAGCAGCATGATCCACCCGCCCATCGAAGATCCGACAAGGACAACCGGCCCGGTGGTCGTCGCGTCGATTACCGCCAGAGCGTCGTCGCGCCAGCTCGCCAGGGTCTGATCCTCGAACGCCCCGCCGCTCGCCCCGCACCCGGCATAATCGAAGCGCAGGCAGGCGCGGCCCGTCTCGCGCGCCCAGGCCTCGATCGCCACCGCCTTGCTCCCGCTCATGTCGGACGCATAGCCGGGCAGGAACACGATCGTCGGCTCCGTGCCCGCTACGTGGTGATAGGCCAGGGCTGTTCCATTGCGGTCGATGCTGCTCATGCCCGCTGCATAGGGCCGAACGCTGGAGGATTGAACCGTGACGCGAGGAATCCCGCGCGATAGGGTCGGGAAATGGACGACCGCCCGTTGCCCCTGCTGTTTGCCGAGCATCTCGCGCGCGACCGCCGCCGTTCGGCGCATACCGTCCGTGCCTATGCGGCGACGGCAGTGCGGCTGGTCGCTTTCCTCGGCGGACATTGGGGCGAGTCGGCGACGCGAGCGACTCTGAGCCGGGCAAGCGCAGCGGACCTGCGCGCCTATCTCGCGCATCGCCGTGGCGAGGGCCTGTCCAACGCTTCCGCCGCGCGCGAGCTGTCGGCGGTGCGCTCCTTCCTCAAATTCGCTGCAGGCGAAGACGACGCCGACCTTCCCCGGCTGCGCGGCCCGCGCGTCAAGAAGGGGCTCCCGCGTCCGGTCTCGCCCGACGAGGCGGTGGCGCTGGCCGAGGAGGTCGCCGACGATGCGCGCGAACCCTGGATCGCCTCCCGCGACCTAGCCGTGTTGCTCCTCCTCTACGGCGCCGGGCTGCGCATCGGCGAGGCGATGGGGCTGACCGGCGCGGTGCTTCCGTTGGGCGAAACGATGCGCGTCACCGGCAAGCGCGGCAAGACGCGGATCGTGCCGCTGCTGCCTCAAGTGCGCGACGCGATCGAGGATTATGTCCGCCGCTCTCCCTATGGCACCGCGCCGGGTGAGGCACTGTTTCGTGGCGCCCGGGGCGGGCCACTTTCGCCGGCGATCATCCGCCGCTCGGTGCGGGCGGCCCGGGTTCGGCTCGGCCTGCCCCAGCGCACCACCCCGCATGCGCTGCGCCACAGTTTCGCGACGCACCTGTTGGGTCGCGGCGCCGATCTTCGCGCCTTGCAGGAGCTGTTGGGACATGCGAGCCTCAGCTCGACTCAGATCTACACCGCCGTGGATGCGGCGCATCTGCTCGACGTCTACCGTAACGCCCATCCTCGGGCATAAGGGTCGGAACCTTCCGGTTGCCCGGCCATTGCCCTTTGGTTCATTGAGATTTCAGTCAGTAACAGGAGGCTTTGAATGATCCGATATGGCTGCGCGATTGCCGCGCTGGCGTTTGCGACCACGGCATGTGGCAGTGTGACCACGCCGCCCGCCAACACCGGCGAGCCCGCCAATGTTGTGCTCCCGATCGAGAACGACATGCTTCCGATCGACAATGTCGCCGACGGATCTGAAACCGCGACCGCCGCGCTCAAAAAGGCCGACGGTACCGAAGCGGGCAGCGCCATCGCGAGCGTGACGCCTGAGGGATTGAGCGTTTCGGTCTCCGTTACCGGCATCACGCCGGGCCAGCACGGCGTCCACGTTCATACGACCGGCAAGTGCGAAGGTCCGGCCTTCGCCAGCGCGGGCGGCCACTGGAATCCGGCTAGCACCAAGCACGGCCTGGAAGCGCCGGACGGCGCCCATGCCGGCGACATGCCCAATCTGACCGTCGCGGCGGACGGCACCGGCACCCTGACCTTCGTGCTTAAGTCGGGGACGCTCGCGGAGCTGCTTGACGCCGACGGCTCCGCGTTCGTCGTCCACGCCGGGCCGGACGATCAGAAGACCGACCCTTCGGGCAATAGCGGCGATCGCGTCGCCTGCGGCGTCTTCGCGGCGAGCTGAGCTTCCTCTGGCGGCGGTGCCGGCCCGTTTCTTCGCCCGGCCACCCATTCAGAATAGGCTGTGGGTGGCCGGGTGGCGGAGCGGGCCGGCTCCGCCCGAGCCAGCGAAGAACCTATGCACCGGTCAGCGGATAGCGTTCGATCGGCTCGTAGCTGGCGCCGCCATGGCCAAGGCGGCTCTCATAAAGTGCCATCGCATCGATGGTGAATGGCTCGCTGGCTAGCGCCGCATGGTCGGCCAGCCAGCGGTCCACGGGTCCCGCCGATCCCGACATGCGCGCCAGCGTGATGTGCGGCAGATAGGCGCGCCGCTCCGGTTCCAGTCCCGCGCGCACGATCGCCTGGTCGACCTTGCGGTGGAGCGCTGCGAGCGGATCTCGGGGGGAAACTCCGGCCCACACCGCATTGGGCTTGCCGCGCCGGTCGTCGAACATGCCGCAGCCGTCCAGCCGCATTTCAAGCGCTGCATGGCGGACCGACCCCAATACGGCCGCGATATCCTCCGCCTGGTGCGTATCGACCTCGCCGATGAAGCGCAGCGTCAGATGCAGTTGGTCGTCGTCCTGCCAGCGCGCGCCCGGCACGCCACCCATCAGGCCTAGCAGGCGCTCACGGATCGCCCTCGGGGGGCGCAGTGCAACGAACAGACGGTGCATGGTGAGCGCCTTAACCGTTTATGCGGGCTGGGGCGATGCCGGTTTTCCTTGAAAATCGGGCGCGAAACCATGATATTCGGTCTCATCCGGCGAGATGAGCCGGGCAAAGGAGTTTGAGATGGCTAATTGGTCTGACCCCCAGACGACCGCCGCGCCGTACGCGACGGCCGCAGGTACGCGGGATGCCGCGTACGATGCGGGGCTGCGGTCCTACATGCTTTCGGTCTACAACTACATGGCGTCGGGCGTGCTGCTCAGCGGCGTCGTCGCCCTGCTCTTCGCATGGGGCGGCGAGACGTCGATGGCCTATTCGGTGTTCGCCAATGGCGGCCCGCTCGCCTGGCTGATCATCCTGTCGCCGCTCGCCATCGTGTTCGCGATGAGCTTCGGCCAGAACAAGATGTCCACCGGCACGCTGCAGGTGCTGTTCTGGAGCTTCGCGGTCCTGATGGGCCTGTCGCTCTCGACGGTGCTGCTGCGCTACACCGGCGCGTCGGTCGCTCAGGCGTTCTTCGCCACCGCGGCGGGCTTCGCGGGTCTCAGCCTCTTTGGCTACACCACGAAGCGTGACCTGACGGGCATGGGCAGCTTCCTGATCGTCGGCCTGATCGGCCTGATCGTGGCGAGCATCATCAATATCTTCATGCAGTCGAGCACGATGTCGCTGATCATCAGCTACGCCGGCGTGCTGATCTTCGCCGGCCTCACCGCCTATGATACGCAGCGTATCAAGAGCATGTACGCCTATGTCGCGGGCACCGACATGGTGGGCAAGGTCGTGATCATGAGCGCGCTGACGCTCTACCTCGACTTCATCAACATGTTCCAGTTCCTGCTGAGCATCATCGGCAACCGCGAATAATCGCGTCGAACTGAACAGAGATTGGGGCTCGGCCAGCAATGGTCGGGCCCTTTTTCGTTGTGGCAACCGGGAGGAACCCCCGTTTCCGCCCGCGCGTTCTTGAACCCGACACACAGGAGTTGGATCATGAACGACGCCGCCGACAGAAAGCCCGTGAAACCCGGTGACGCCGGAACCGATGCCTCGATCGAGGAGCGGCTGGAAAAGAACCCCGGAAGCAAGCAGGCGCGGCTCGACCGCGCGCTGGACGAGTCGATGGATGCCTCCGACCCGCCCGCGACAACGCAGCCGGTTCATTCGCACGAGCCATTGCCCTCGTCGGGCTATGACGCGGACAAGGAGCGCAAGCTTGCCGAGGAACGCCGCCAGAAGGCGGAGACGAAATAGCCCCTAGGGCTTGAGCAGATCGAGCGCCGTCGCGGTCATCGCTTCGGCGGCGGTGCCGATCACCTTCTCCGCGTCCGGCGCCCATTTCGAGCTGTGGAGCGACGGAAGTCCCTTGCCGCCATTCGCCTTCGCCGCATCCCATTTGTCCTGCGGCACCCCGCCGACCCAATAGATCACGCTTTGGATTGACGGATCGGCGATGTGGTAGCGCCCGAAATCCTCGCCCGCCATCGTCGGTGCGATGTCGCTTACCCGGTCCTTGCCGAAGCGCGCGGTGAACAGCGTCTTGAGCTGTCCCGCGAACGCATCGGTGCTCACCGCCGGCGGGGTAAAGGGTTCGCGCACCGTGACGATCGGCATCCGGTCCTCGGGTACGCCCGCCGCGATCGCCTCGCCCTTGGCGATGCGCGCGATGCCGTCGAGCAGCTGCTTGCGGACCTCGGGCGTATAGGCGCGGACCGTCAGCAGCAGCAGCGCCTGTTCGGGGATGATGTTGTGCCGCGTCCCACCCTGGAAGCTGCCGACGGTGATCACCGCGGAATCGAGCGGGTCGACCTCGCGCGCGACGATCGTCTGCAGCGCGGACACGATCCGCGCGCCCAGCACGATCGGGTCCTTGGTCGTCGCGGGATAGGCACCGTGGCCGCCCACGCCTTTCACCACGATATCGACCGAATCGACGCTGGCGAAGGTGGGGCCGGATCGGATGCCGATCGTGCCTGCGGGCAGCGCGGCGCTGTTGTGGAAGGCGATGGCGTGGCTCGGCTTGCCGAAGCGCGCGTATAGCCCGTCGTTGAGCATCGCGAGCGCGCCGGCGCTATTCTCCTCGGCGGGCTGGGCGACCATCACGATCGTGCCCTTCCACTTGTCCTTCATCGCCGCCAGGTTGCGCAGCGTGCCGACCCAGGCGGTCATGTGCGTGTCGTGGGCGCAGGCATGCATGATGCCGGTTTCGACGCCCTCCGGTGTCTTGCCGCGTACCGTCGATGCGAACGGCAGCCCGGTCTCCTCCGTCACCGGTAGCCCGTCCATGTCGGCACGGATCAGGATCGTCGGCCCGGCGCCGTTCTTGAGCACCGCGACCACGCCCGTGCCGCCGACCTTCTCGGTCACGGTATAGCCCGCCTTGCGCGCCTCGGCCGCCATCCGCGCGGCGGTCTTCACCTCATTCTGGCTCAGCTCGGGGGCGGCGTGCAGCTCCTTGTAGAGCGCCATCAGCGACGGCAGCTCCTTCGCGGTGGCGTCCCGGATCGGGTCGGCGGCGGCGGGAAGGGCAAAGGCGAGGCTGCTCGCGGCGGCGATGAGGAGGTGCTTCATGGGGTTCAGCCTAAGCAGAGGAAACGACGGCGCAATCTCGAATTGCAAGCCTCAGGCGGGAACCAGCTCGATCACGTCGATCTGCGATTCGAACGCCGGCCAGGGAAGTACCAGCCGCCAGCGCGTGGTGCCGATGCGTTCGATATAGCCGGCCATGTCGCGCTTCCTGTCCTGCCCATAGGCCAACGGGATGGTCTCGTCGCCAAGCTCCAGCGCGCCGAGGAAGATCACGCGGGTATCGGTCTCCGTATAGATCTTGCCCATCGGGCGCTGCGACCCGTCGAGCTTGGCGAAGGTCGGCAATTCGCCCTCGCGCCCGATGCGGCAGGTGAACCAGGGATAGGCGGTGAAGTCGCGCATCTCCGCCCGCTGCCCGCCCAGCTTGAAGGTGCGGCATTTATAGTCGCCAGCGGGCGGCATCGCCCGGTCCAGCGCCTGGTCCGGTTCGAACAGCTGCCCTTGCTCGGCGATCGCCGCGGCATCCACCGTGCGCGCCTTGGGCAGTGCCTCGACCCACGCCTTGCGCCAATTGCGCAGCCGGTCGCGATCCTGCTCGGTGGTGATCATCCGCCAGCGGGTCTCGGGCGCTTCCTTGACAAGCTGGAGCTTGCCGTCCCGGGTACAGGCGGCGAGGGAGAGGAGGATCAGGGCTGCGGCTGCGATACGCATCTCAGGCCGCCGTCCAGCCGCCGTCCATGGTATAGTTCGCGCCGGTGATCGCGCTCGCCTCGTCGCGGCACAGGAACACCAGCAACGCGGCGACCTGTTCGGGCTGGACGAATTGCTTGGTCGGCTGCGCGGCGAGCAGCACGTCGTTCATCACCTGCTCGCGCGTCATGTTGCGCGCCTTCATCGTGTCGGGGATCTGGTTCTCGACCAGCGGCGTCCAGACATAGCCCGGCGAGATGCAGTTGACCGTCACCCCGTCGGTCGCGGTCTCCAGCGCGATCGTCTTGGTCAGGCCGGCAATGCCGTGCTTGGCGGCGACATAGGCCGACTTGTTGGGGCTGGCGACCAGGCTGTGGGCGGAGGCGGTGTTGATGATCCGCCCCCATTTCGCGGCCTTCATATGCGGCACCGCCGCGCGCATCATGTGCCAGGCGGAGGACAGGTTGATCGCGATGATCGCGTCCCATTTCTCGGGCGGGAAATCCTCGATCGCCGCGACATGCTGGATGCCGGCATTGTTGACGATGATGTCCGGTCCGCCCAGCTCGGCATGGCAGCGCTCGACCATCGCATAGATCGCGTCGGGCTTGGACATGTCCGCGCTGTCGTACAGCGCCTTGGCGCCGCTCAGTGCCTCAAGGCCCGCGCGCTCGGTCTCGATCGCCGCGGCGTCGCCAAAGCCGTTGATCATCACGCTGGCTCCCTCGGCGGCCAGCGCCTTGGCGATGGCGAGGCCGATGCCGGAGGTGGAGCCGGTGACGATGGCGGATTTTCCGGAAAGGAACATGGGGTACTCCTAGCTTCGCTTGGGCGTCAGATCGAACGCCGCATTGCGCCCGTCAATGATGTTGCTCGCGACGAGGCGCGCATTCGCCATCGTCTCCCTGACCGACAAACGGCCCGATTCCCAATGCTCGCGCATCGATCGCGCGGAGAATTCGAAGTCGCGACTTCCGCCTTCCCACGCATTGGCGCGAAAGATGAGATGGACCAGGCTTACCGGCTTTTCGTCCGCCGCCTCGCGCAGCGCCACGACATCGGGGTCGTTGTGCAGCTCGGGCGGAAGCTTGGCGAGCACCTTGCGGATCGCCTCGCGTTCCTGCCGCAGCCGCATCCGCTCGGCCGACACCTGGCGCGTCCGGCTCGAGAAGCGAATTTCCTTCTCGCGCGCCATCACGTCGGTGATCGTGCGCGGCATCACCGCGGCGGAGGAGAAGAGGTCGACCTGGAACACGAGCATCGGCTCGGTCTGGTTATCCAGCACGTGCGTCAGCGGCGTGTTCGAGACGAGGCCGCCGTCCCAATAATATTTGCCGTCGATCTCGACCGGCGGCAGCCCCGGCGGCAATGCGCCCGACGCCATGATGTGGCGCGCGTCGATCCGTTCCCGCGTCGTATCGAAATAATGGAAATTGCCGCTCTCGATCTCGACCGCGCCGACCGACAGCCGCACGGCACCGCTGTTGAGCAGGTCCCAGTCGATCAGCGAATCGAGCGTCGCGGCGAGCGGCCCGCTGTCATAGAAGCTCAGCGCATCGCAGCTCCCCGGCGGCGCGAACATCGGCGGGATCAGATGTGGGCGGAAAAAGCCCGGCACGCCCTGCGCCAGCACCATCGCGGCCGACCATTCATGCACCGCCTCGCGAATCTCGTCCTGCGGAAAGATCGGAAAGCTCGGCAGCGCGCTCGTCACCTTCTCCCAAAAGGCGGCGAGCCGCTCCGCCCGTCGCTCCGGTGGGTTGCCCGCGACGATCGCGGCGTTGACCGCGCCGATCGAGATGCCGGCGACCCAGTCGATCTCGATCTCCGCCTCGGCCAGCTCCTCGATCACCCCGGCCTGATAACTGCCCAGCGCGCCGCCGCCCTGAAGCACCAGCGCCACGCAATCGGGTAGCGGGAGCGGGCGATCGCCTTTGGATCGACGGCGCTGCGGTTCGGCATCGGCCATATGCGGGTCATGCCGCGCTGCAGCGCGAAGGGCAATGCGCGAATGTGCAATCGCGCAGTTTGCAAATCGGCGTGCAACGGGCGGCGAGCTGGGGCATTGTCGCGTGCAGGAAACAATAGGGGTGCCCGCCATGCGGCTCGACGATCTCGATCCCAGCGAAAATGTCCGTGACCTGGGGCAGGGCGGCGGTGGCGGCGGCTTTGGCGGCGGGGGTAACATCCTGTTCAGCCTGTTGCCGATGCTGCTGGGCAGCCGGCTCGGCTGCGGCACCATCGCCCTGATTGGCATCGGCCTTGCGATCTTCATGGCGATCGGCGGCGGGGGCGAGTTGCTCACCGGCGGCGGGGTCAGTCCCGGCGGTACCGGCCAGCAGCAACAGCAGACCGGCCAGAACAAGGCGTGCGACACGCCGGAGGAATTGCAGTCGTGCCGGATGCTGCGGAGCACCGAACAGACCTGGAGCCAGCTGGTTCAGGGGTATCGGCCGCCCGTGCTGAATTTCTATCAGGGCGGCGTCCAGTCGGGCTGCGGTGGCGCCACGTCGGCAGCTGGCCCCTTCTATTGCCCGGCCGACCAGGGCGTCTATCTCGACACCAGCTTCTTCAATGAGCTCGAGAAGCGCTTCGGCGCGGCGGGCGATTTCGCGCGCTATTATGTGATCGCGCATGAGGTCGGCCATCATATCCAGAACATCACCGGCACGATGGAGAAGGTCCGCGCCGCGCAGTCGCGGATGAGCCGGGCCGAAGGAAACCAAATGTCGGTTCGCGTCGAACTTCAGGCCGATTGCTATGCCGGCGTCTGGGCCAACCGGAACAAGAATCGGCTTGAGGCGGGCGATATCGAGGAAGGGATGCGCGCCGCAAACGCGATCGGCGACGATACGCTCCAGCGCCAGGCACAGGGCACGGTCGTGCCCGAAAGCTTCACCCACGGCACGTCGGAGCAGCGGATGCGCTGGCTGCGTCGCGGCCTCGAAACCGGCGATCCGGCACAATGCGATACGTTCAGCGGCGCGATCTGATGGAGTCTTTATTGTAATGAGCGTCGCCTTCCGCCGCGAGAGCGACGAAGAACATAAGGAACCCCGTTTCGAACTGCCGATTCCCGCCGGTCCCAATCTGGTGACCGCGCGCGGACTCGCGCTGATCGACACGCGCGTCACCGAACTGGAAGCCGCAATCGCTGTCGAAGCGAATGACGAGGCGCGCGAAACGCTACGCCGCGACCTGCGCTATTGGCACACGCGCCAGACCACGGCCGAACTCGCGCCGGTGCCGGGCGACGACATGGTCGCGATCGGATCGCGCGTGCGCTTCCGCCTGAACGGACGTGAGCGGCAACTCGATATCGTCGGCGCGGACGAGGCCGATCCGGCGGTCGACCGCATCGCCTTTCAGGCGCCGCTCGTGGCCGCGATGCTGGGCGCCGAACCGGGTGAGCGAGTCGATTTCAACGGAAAGCCGGAGGCGATCGAGGTGATTGCGACCGCCGCGATTCCCGACGCCGGCTAAGGCGCGCGAACGACCCCGGAAAACGCACAAGGCCCGTTGCATCGGTGCTGGAGTGAAGCTAGAGCGACCACCTTCCGGCTCTGCCGGGGTGGAGCGGGGCTGTAGCTCAGATGGGAGAGCGCTGCAATCGCACTGCAGAGGTCAGGGGTTCGATTCCCCTCAGCTCCACCAACCGCAAAGGCGCGGAAATCCTGTAATTTTGACTTGGCACCCCGCTCGGGTCGCGACGAATTCGACCGGTTCGGCATCGCTGGTATCGAAGGCTTGCACGATGCCTTCGCCGATGACAGCCTAGGGCAATGAAGGACATTGGAGGCTGGGTCGGGACCGCGCGGATTGTCGGTGGGCTTGTGCTCGCGGCGGCGGTTGGTGCGATCATCGCCGTACTGGCGAACGGCATCGCGCGCGGTGGAGCTGATGCGGGTGACTGGCTCCAGTTCGCTGGCGGAACGTTGGGTGCCGGACTCGCCGTCCTTGGTGCGGTATACTTCGACCGGCGGTCGAGACGCTTGTCCAGGATGGAAGGCATAGCTTCGCTCGAGAGCTTCATTCGCGAATGGGTTGATGAAATCGAGCTGTTCACGCGAACCAAACCGGCGGCAGGCGCTGACCTCAAGGATCTGATGGCGCATATCGGCCTGATCGTGGATCGTGCCGAAGCTGTTCAATCGGCGCTGAACTGGATGCCGGGGACCGACCTTCGCGATCTCGACACGCTGCGCAAGATTGCATGGATGAAGAGCAGCATGGCCAAATGGTACCCTTCAATGCAGCGATTTGCCGAGGTGGACCTTGATCGTTTGAACGCCGGTATCGACGAGTATCCATTGTTCAATACGCTTATCGACGCGATGGAGCCGCATCGGAAGATTGCGGTGCAGGTTGGGGATCGCCTCTCTGAGCTGAAGGCGCTTGCCTAGCGCGCTTCCGGTGCGAGTTCTTTCAGGTTGAACCGACCCGGCGGCGGCAAGATCGCGCGCCCTGCGGTTTGCCACGCCCACGGGCATTCGGATGCTTCTGTGCCCTGCGAAGCTCCCATTTGCGCATCGCAAGCAAAGCTTTTTGCACAATTCCTAGTCAATCGGTATGTATTGAGTCGTCGGCCTTGGTCATGCTGGCGCGGCGACTCGTCGCCGATCTTCGACCCGCGGTTTTTGACGGAATGCAGATTGCGCCGCGTCACCAATTGCTAAAGCGCACGGTGTTGCCGATGGAGCCCGGCGGCCTCGTGTTTCCGAGTTGATAAGGAACGACGATGAGCCAGTGTATCTCCTCCGCAGCACCGCCGCCGCCCTTGGGGCGGCTCTGTTCAGCCCGCCGCTGATCCCAACCGACATCTGCAACTGACCGTCGCGGGCTGACGCTCGCGGTCGATGCTCTGCGCGCCATCGGGCGCGACGGACGGTGGCGTCTTGCGCTTCCGGACGCGGCGGTCGCTTGCGCTTCAACGTCAGGAAATTCCATGACCGACGCAATCAATGACCTCTGGTACACGCGTTGCCCCGTGCCGACCGGCCTTGGCATCGCTGTCCAACTCGGCTGGCTGGCCGACGAATTCCGCGCCGATGGGATCGGCCTCAAGTCGATCCAGGAAACCGCGGACTTGAATGCCCGCGAAAGCCATTTCGACCACAATCTCGCGAGTTCCTTCCGTCAGGGCGGCAACATCCCGGCGATCTGGGCGCGCGCCAATGGCCGCGACACGCGGGTGATCGGCCTGTCCTGGACCGACGAGTTCCAGGCGATCCTTGCGCTGCCCGCCTCGGGCATCCGCACCGCGCGCGATCTCGCCGGGCGGCGGATCGGCCTGCCGGTCAACCCGATCTCGATCGACTTCAACCGCGCGACCGCGCTCAAGGGCTTCGCCAGCGCATTGGAATTGGCAGGTCTCACGCTCGCCGATGTCGCGCGGGTGGACACGGTCAGCGCCGATCCCGCGGGCAGCGGGACCGAGGGCATCGCCACCGGTGAACGGACTCGCGCCCGCACCCGCCACGGCTATCGGGCAGAGGTACTGGCGCTGGTGCGGGGCGAGGTCGACGCGATCTACGTCAAGGGCGCGCTGGGGCTTGAGACCGCGCGGCTGGCGGGGGCGCATATCGTCGCCTCGCTCGGCGATCATCCCGATCCCTGGGTACGCGCCAACAACGGTACGCCGCGCACGCTCACCGTCGATGCCGCGCTGATCGCAGCCCGGCCCGACCTGGTCGAGCGCTTCCTCGCCCGGGTGATCGCGGCGGGCGACTGGGCGCGGGCGCATCCCGACGAGACCATCGCCTATATCGCGCGCGAGACCGGCTCGACCCCCGACTGGGTGCGCCGGGCCTATGGCGCCAACGCGCCCGCCAGCCTCGGCACCTTCCTCAACGACGAGGCCGCCGGCGCGCTCGGCCGGTACAAGGATTTCCTGTTCGAGCACGGCTTCCTCGCCGCCGATTTCGACCTCGCCGCCTGGATCGATCCCGCGCCCTTCGCCGCGGTCGCCGGCCGCGCCCGTCAGGCCGCCTGAGCCTCAACCATCATCACCGGACGCGGACCCAAGCGGCCGCGCAGGGGGACTTAACGTGAATTCGCATCTGAAGCATCGTACCCGGAAGAAGTCGGCCTGGCTGGTCGCCGCATCGCTCGCGGCGCTGGCGCCCATGGCCGCGCACGCCAATGAGATCGAAGCCAAGGCCGATCCCGCCGAGGGCGACGCCGACCCCGCCGAGATCGTCGTCACCGCCGCCAAGCGCGAACAGTCCATCCAGGACGTGCCCACCGCCATCACCGCATTGAGCGCGGACGTGTTCACGCTGCAGGGCGTCGGCCGCTCGGCGAACGAGGTGCTGAGCCTCGTCCCCAACGCTTCGGCCGGGACCCAGCAGCATGGCCGCCCGCGCTGGTGGATCCGCGGCGTCGGCGCCGGCCAGCAGCAGATCGACCTCGCCAACCCGGTCGGCTTCTATCTGGACGAGGTCTATATCAGCAACGCCAGCGCCACCGGCCTGCCGCTGTTCGACCTCGAACGCGTCGAAGTGCTGCGCGGTCCCCAAGGCACGCTCTGGGGCAAGAACACCACCGGCGGCGCCATCGCCGTCGTCACGAAGAAGCCGAGCTTCTCGCCCACCGGCGCCGACAATTACGTCAAGCTCGACTATGGCAGCTATGACGACCGGATCGTCCAGGCCGGCGTCGGCTTCGTCCTCGCGCCCGACGTCCTCGCCGCGCGCATCTCCGGCCATATCGAGAACCGCGACGGCCGCTTCACCAACGCCTTCAGCGGCGAGAAGGACAATGCGATCCAGGACAGCGTCATCCGCGGCCAGCTGCTGGCGCGCGCGGGCGGCAATTTCGAGGCGCTGCTCGGCGTCCATTACCGCAAATACAAGACCGAAGGCGGCTATTGGACGATCGGCAGCTATCGCGCCGACGGCCTCTACCGCAACGGCTATGCCCCGCCGACCGATCGCGACGCGGTCAGCACCAATGCCGACGAGTTCAGCGATACCGAGCAATATGGCGGCTCGCTCAAGCTCGACTGGGATTTCGGCGGCGCCACGCTCACCTCGATCACCGGCTATGAGCGCTATCAGGTCAGCTCGGGCACCGACAGCGACTATACCCCGCTCGAAATCGCCCGCGGCCACACCGAAGCGCGCAGCGCGCAATGGAGCCAGGAACTCCGCCTCGCCTCCACCGGCTCCAGCCGGTTCAAGTGGATCGCCGGCCTCTATTATTTCAAGGAAGACATCAAATCCGACGCCGCCTCGGCGACCCTGCCCGACGGCTCGGTGCTCGCGCGGCCCGGCGATACCGCGCCCAACGCGTACAGCCGCACCCGCTATGATCACAGCGCGGAGAGCGGCGCCGCCTTCGTCAACCTCGGCTATGATATCACCGACAGCGTCAACCTCACCGTCGGCGGCCGCTTCACGCGTGAGACCAAGACGCTCGATTTCCGCCGCGTCGCCTCGCCCAATGCCGCCGCGACATCGTGGAGCAGCTACCCGCGCTGGTGGGAAAGCTACACCGGGACGTTCGGCGGGATCGGCACCTTCTCGGGCGTGCTCGAGCGGACCTGGGATAATTTCACCTATGACGTGACGCCCTCATGGACCGTCGCGCCCGGCCACCTCCTCTATTTCAAATTCTCGCACGGCGTGAAGTCGGGCGGCTTCAACACCGCGGCCCAGCTGCCCGTCGCGCTCCAGGTGGTCGAGCCGGAGAAACTCGACGCGTTCGAGATCGGCTACAAGTCGAGCTGGTTCGACGGCGCGCTCACCTTCAACGCCACCGCCTTCCACTATCAGTACGATAATGTGCAGGTGAACGTGGTGGGCCCCAACCCCGGCGCGGTCGGTGGCGTGACGACCTCCTATCTCCAGAATGCCGAGGAGGCGCATGTCAACGGCGCCGAGTTCGAGCTGACCGCGCGCCCGCTCAAGGGGCTTCAGCTCAACGCCGCGCTCGGCCTGCTCGACACGAAGTACGACACGCTCAAGGTGGTCAACGGCGGCGCCAACCTGTCCGGCGCGGAATTCGTCCGTGCGCCCCACGTCACGCTCAATCTCGGCGCGTCGTACAAGGCCGATCTGGGCGGCGCGGGCAGCATCCTGTTCGGTGCCGACGCGCGCTACCAGTCGCACCAATTCTACTACATCACGCCACAGGATCGCGCCAACCGCGCCCTGCTCAACCAGCCGGGCTACACGCTGGCCAGCGCGCGCGTCGCCTACACCACGCCCGACGATCGCTTCACCTTCACCGTCTACGTCAACAATCTGTTCGACGCGGCGTACCGCAACCACGCGCTGCCGCAGTTCAACGCCGCGGCCGGGATCACCGGCGACACCATCCAATGGGGCGATCCGCGCACCTGGGGTGCCTCGCTCGTGGCGCGCTTCTGATGCCCCGCACCCTCTTCCTCGAACCCACCGCCAGGAGGCTCGCATGACCGCCTTTCCCAAGGAAATCTGGTACACCCGTTGCCCGGTACCGACCCCGCTCGGCATCGCGATCAATCAGGGCGTGATCGACCGCGACCTCGCCGAACTCGGCATCACCGTCCGCTCGATCCAGGACACGAGCGACCCGGACGTGCGCGAGAGTCATTACGACCATCATCTCGCGCACAGCTTCCGCCAGGGCGGCAGCGTGCCGGCGATCTGGGCGCGCGCCGCCGGCGCCGATACGCGCGTGATCGGCCTCAGCTGGATCGACGAGAGCCAGCTGGTGCTGACCCTGCCCAACTCGGGCATCCGTTCCGCCGAGGATCTCAGGGGCCGCCGCATCGCGCTCCCGCGTCGCGCGGGGCAGCGGATCGACATCTTCCGCGCCACTGCATTGCGCGCGCTCCTCGCCGCGCTCGCGCTCGGCGGCGTGGGCGAGGATGAGGTCGAATGGATCGACATCGACGCCAGCGACCCGGCGCCCGATGGACTCGATCTGGTCAGCCAGCGCAACTGGGGCGGCCGCCCGCTCTACACCGCCGAATTCCACGCGCTGGTGCGCGGTGAAGTCGACGCGATCCATGTGAAGGGGTCGCTCGGCCATGAATTCGCGCTGCTCGCGGGCGCGCATGTCGTGATCGACACCGGCTTCCATCCCGATCCGAAGATCCGCATCAACAACGGCGCGCCGCGCCCGCTCACCGTCGATGCCGCGACGCTGGAACGCTATCCGGCGGTCGCACGCCGCCTCCTGTCGCATGTCGCGGCGGCGGGAGAGTGGGCGGAGCAACATCCGGAGGAAACCTTCGCGTACATCGCACGCGAAACCGGCTCGCCCGAACAATTCGTCCGCGCCGCCTATGGCGGGGACACGCTTCACCGCCGGCTCAAGACCGATATCGACGATGCCTCGGTCACCGCGCTTCAGGATTTCAGCGACTTCCTGTTCGACCGCGGCTTCCTGCCGGCGCGCGTCGATGTCGCCGCCTGGATCGATCGGCGCCCGTTCGACGCGCTCGACTTCACCCAAGCACTGGATGCCGCATGAGCCGCAAGACCATCCTCATCGCCATCGTCGCGGTCGGCGTGCTCGCGGCATTGCTGTTCCACCAGTTTCGCGGCACCGCGCAACCGGCGTCGGGTCCCGCGACCCTGACCATCGCCGCCATCGCCTACCCGCATGAGGGACAGCAGCGCTATCAGGGCCAGAACGCGATCGTCCAGCAACAGGGCTGGCTCGAGAGCGAACTCGCCAAGCGTGGGGTCAAGCTCGAGTGGTTCCCGGTCACCACCGCGATCGGCGGCCCGGTGGTCAATGAAGGCTTCGCCGCCAAGCGCATCGATTTCGCGAGCTATGGCGATTTCCCCGCGATCATCGCCATCGCGGGCGGGGTCGATCTGCGGCTGGTGGTGCCCGTCGGGCGCGGCCAGAACGCCTATCTGGTCGTACGCAACGGCGTCGCCGCCAACAGCATCAAGGACCTGAAGGGCAAGCGGATCGCGCTCCATCGCGGGCGCCCCTGGGAATTGCCCTTCGCCAAGCTGGCCGAAGCCAACGGCCTCAAGCTCGGCGACTTCCGCATCCTCAACATCAATCCGCCCGCCAGTCATGCGGCGCTCGCCTCGGGCGATGTCGACGCGGTGTTCCTGCTCTCCGACGCGCATCTGCTGGTCGAGAAGAAGGTCGGCCGGATCATCTGGTCGACCAAACAGGCGCCGCAATCGTGGAAGATGCGCGCCGAACTGTTCGGACGCGGCGATTTCGTCGACCAGCATCCCGAGCTGACCCAACTCGTCGCCGACGCCTTCGTCCGCGCCCAGGCCTGGTCGGCCGATCCGGCGAACCGCGAGAAGGTGATCGAGATCACGTCACGCGCGGAATCCCCGCGCAGCGTGACCGAGGCCGAGTTGGACGAACCGCGCGTTGCGTGGGGCGACCGCTATTCGCCGCTCTATGACGACTTCATGGTCGCGCATTATCGCGACGCGGCGGCCTATACCTTCGCTCAGGGCCTCGTCCGCAAGCAGATCGACGTCGACAAATTGCTCGACCGGCGCTTCGCCACCGCGGCGCTCGATCGCCTCAAGCTGCAGGGCCAGTGGAAGCCCGGCACGGCGGAGGCGGCGGCGCGATGAGCGATGCGATGTCCGATCGGCGTTTCATGGCCAATTTCCTGCTGCTCGCGCTGGTCAGCGGGCTGACCGTGGGCCTCGGCAAGGTGGTGACGACGATCTACGCGATCGATCTCGGCGCCACCGCCTTTCAGGTCGGCGTGATCGGCGCGATGGAATCGATCGGCATGGTGCTCGTCACCGT
Source organism: Sphingomonas sp. GW821-FHT10C01 (assembly GCF_059415525.1). NCBI lineage: Bacteria > Pseudomonadati > Pseudomonadota > Alphaproteobacteria > Sphingomonadales > Sphingomonadaceae > Sphingomonas > Sphingomonas sp. GW821-FHT10C01. The sequence goes on from NZ_JBWKNK010000001.1 coordinate 705,417, forward strand.
GCCCGCCGGGTTCATCATCGCCCGCTATGGCGCGCGCGGCATCTATTTCGCCTCCAGCCTCGGGCCGTTGCTGGTCAACCTCGCCATGCCGTTCGCGGCGGGCTGGGCGGCGCTGGCGGGCGGGCGCTGGCTGATTGGTCTCTGCATCCCGTTCCGCATGGTCGCGATGAACAGCGCGTTCCTTGAGCGGCTGCGCGGGCGCGGGGAGACGCGCGGCGGCTGGTATCGTGGCGCGCTCACCGCCGGGATGGCGATCCTGGGTCCGGCATCGGCGGGCATCCTGATCCTCAAGGCCGGGGTCACCGCCGCCTTCTTCATCGTCGCCGCGCTGTTCGGGGTGATGGCGGTGTTCAGCCTGTCCTTCCTCCCCGCGCGCCAGCCCGCAGCGGAAGAAAGCGCAAGCGTCTTCGCCGAGATCGGCGCGCTGCTCGGCAACCGCGCTGTGGCGGAAAGCAGCTTCGTGGAATTTCTGAGTTCGGCCACCGGCTCGCTCTTCTCGACCTTCATCCTGCTGCTCGCGGCGGCGCTCCCGCCGCTGACCAAGGAGGACGGGATCACCGTGCTGCTGGTTCAGGGCGTCAGCACCGTTGCGCTGCTGTTCCTCAGCGGCACGCTCGTCGCGCGGCTCGCGCGCGGCACCGCCTATGCCCTCGCCCTCGCGCTCGCCGCGGCGGCCCTTGCGCTATTGGGCTTCGCGCACGGCTTCCCGGCGCTGGCAGTGGGTGCCGTATTGCTCAGCGCCGCCTCGGCGGTGGTCCATCTCATCAATGTACGGATGCTCGCCGCCATTCCCGGCGCGAAGAGCAAGGCGGCGGGCCTCTACAACCTTGCCTCGATGACCGGCTCCTCGGCCGGGGCGCTCGGCGGCGGCCTGCTGACCAAGCTGGTGCCGCTCCAGTCGGTGTTCCTGCTGTGGCTGCCGATCCTGTTCGGCGCCGCCGCGATCGCCTTTGCCCGCCACCGTTTCGCGCGTCCGCTCACCGCGCGGGAGGTTCTGCCATGAAACGCCTTACCCCCATCGCCGCCGGCCTCGCGCCGTTGCTCGGCCTGCTGCTGCTCTGGCAGTTCGCCTCGGCCAGCGGCGTGTTTCCGCCACAGGTGCTGGTCCCGCCCAGCGAAGTCGTGGCGACGCTCGCCCAGCTGTGGCGCAATGGCGAGCTGGTCGATCATCTCGGCACCAGCCTGTTCCGTCTCGTCTTCGGCTTCCTCGCCGGTGCGGCGATCGGGCTCGCCTTCGGCACGGCGATCGCGTTGTCGAAGCTGCTCGAAGCCTTGTTCGCCCCGCTGTTCCAGGCGGTGCGCCAGGTGCCGGTGCTCGCCTTCATCCCGATGCTGGTGCTGCTGCTCGGGATCGAGGAGCGGTTCAAGATCGTCGTCGTCGCGGTCGCGGTGTTCTTCCCCGTGGCGCTCGCCGCCTTCGATGGCGTGCGCGGCATTCCCAAATCCTATTTCGAGGTCGCCCGGCTCTACCGCACCCCGGCGCTGCCCTTCGTCACGCGCATCCTGTTGCCCGCCGCGATCCCGCCGGTGCTGACCGGGCTGCGGCTCGGCCTGACGCGCGGCTGGCTGGTGCTGGTGGCGTGCGAGCTGCTCGCCGCCGATAGCGGCATCGGTCAGATGATGGAGATGGGGCGCCAGATGTTCCGCATCGACGTCGTCCTCGCCGGCGTGTTCGTCAGCGGGCTGGTCGGCTTCTTCCTCGATCGCTCGGTCAAGCTCGTCGAGCGCCGCTTCGTCCGCTGGAAGGAGGCCTGACATGGCGCGCCTCGACACCCCCGCCGCGCGCATCCTGCTCGGCCTGATCGTGCCCGTGCTGATCCTGTTCTGGTGGCAGGCGCAATCGGCGCAGGGCGGGGCGCGCGCGCTCGCCTTCGTGCCGCTGCAGGATGTCGGCGCGACGCTGGTATCGCAGCTGTCGAGCGGTTTTCTGCTGAGCGATGCGCTGGCGACGCTGTCGCGCGCGGTCACCGGGCTGCTGCTCGGCGGGCTGGTCGGCACCGCGCTCGGCGTGGCGATGGCGATGTCGCGCCCGCTCGATCGCGTCGTCGGGCCGCTCTACCACGCGGTGCGGCAGGTGCCGTTGCTCGGCTGGCTGCCGCTGATCGGGCTGTGGGTCGGCAATGGCGATACGGCCAAGCTGCTGATCGTCAGTCTCGCCGCTTTCTATCCCACTGTGCTCAACAGCTATGAAGGCGTGCGCACGGTCGAGCGTCGCTATGTCGAGGTCGCGCGTCTGTTCGGCTTCTCCGCCGGGCAGCGTTTCGTCCATGTGCTGCTGCCCGCCGCGCTGCCGCTGATCCTCACCGGGGTGGCGCAGGCGCTCGCCTTCGCCTGGATCGCGACGATCGGGACGGAAATGCTGTTCGGCGCGAATGCCGGGCTCGGCGCGACCATGGGCGTGGCGCAGGCGCAGCAGCGGATGGACATCATCCTCGTCGCGATCCTCGCCGCCGCCTCGCTCGGCTTCACACTCCACTACTCGATCACCAGCCTGCGCACCCACCTCCTGCGCTGGCAGCCCGTCATCACCTGAAGGAGCTCGCCATGACATTGCACACACGGATCGAAGCGCCGCCCACCCCCGCCGATGCCCTGGCGACCGGTGCGCTGACCATCTCTGGTCTGTCCAAGGACTTCCGTATCGATGGGGCCGCGCTGTCGGTGCTCGACCGGATCGATCTCGATATCCGCGCCGGTGAGTTCGTCAGCATCGTCGGCGCATCGGGCTGCGGTAAATCGACCTTGCTGCGGCTGATCGCCGGACTCGACACCGACTATGCGGGCGAGATTCGGTTGGACGGCAAGCGGATCGCGGGCACCAGCCTCGACCGTGGACTGATCTTTCAGGACCATCGCCTGTTCCCCTGGCTGACGCTGGAGGAGAATGTCGGGCTGGCGCTGCTCAACACCGACATCCCCAAGGCGCAGCGCGCGCGCATCGTCGCCGAGCATATCGCGCTGGTGAACCTTTCAGGGTTCGAGAAGGCCTATCCGCACCAGCTGTCGGGTGGGATGGCGCAGCGCGCTGCGATCGCCCGCGCGCTGGTGACCGAACCCAAATTGCTGCTGCTCGACGAGCCGCTCGGCGCGCTCGATGCGCTCACCCGCGTGCACGTCCAACACGAGTTGCAGCGTATCTGGCGGACCCACCGCTCGACCATGATCATGGTGACGCACGACGTCGAGGAAGCCGTGTTCCTGGGCGACCGCGTTGTGGTGATGGATGCGCGGCCGGGGCGGATTCGCCGCATCGTCGATATCGACCTCCCGCATCCGCGCGACCGCAGCTCGCCGGTGTTGCACCGGTTGCGCGACCAGATCCTGGCCGAGCTGACCGGACCCCAAATAGAAACATTGGCGCCCGAGAATCTGGTGCATCTGCCGGTGCGCGAGGTGCGGGCATGAGCCGGACTCCCGACCATCCCGTCGCGCCGGTATTCGTCGACCGCTGGTCGCCGCGCAGCTTTTCGGGCGAGCCGATCCCCGACCGGGTACTGGCGACCGCGTTCGAGGCAGCGCGCTGGGCGCCGTCGGCCAATAACGGCCAGCCGTGGCGCTTCATCGTCTCGCGAAATGGTGACGCGTCGTGGCCGTTGTTCCTTGGCCTGCTCGCGACGCGCAACCGCGAATGGGCGCAGCGCGCCTCGGCGCTGGTCGCGATCGTCTCGAACACCTTGATCGAGCGGCGCGGTGAGGTTGTCCATAACGGCAGCCACAGTTTCGATACCGGTGCGGCCTGGGCCAATTTCGCGCATCAGGCGCTGCTGCTCGGCTGGCATACCCATGGCATTGGTGGGTTCGACCGCGAGAGTGCGCGTGTCACGCTGGCCATCCCCGACGACCACGCCGTCGAGACGATCGTCGCGATCGGGCGCCAGGGCGCGCTTGATACGCTCCACGCCGATTTCCACCCGCAGGAAGCGCCCAACGGTCGCCGATCGCTTGCCGATTTCGTGTTCGAGGGCCGCTTCGGCGTGCCCGCCATTCCCCAGCAAAGGAACGCCGCATGACCATCACGCTTTACTGGCGGCTCGATCCCGCCGCCGAACCGCAGCGGGGCGAGCCCTCCGCACGGCCGACCGCCGGTTTCCTGCCGCGCGACGTGCGGACGGCGGGGCTGACCCGCTATGACTATTATGCGCAGGTCGCCCGCGCCGCCGCGATCACCGGGTTCGACGGGCTGTTCGTCGCCTATCGCCCCGAGAGCGACGACAGCCAGATCGTCGCCGCGGCGGTCGCGCGCACCGCGCCACGCCTGCTGTTGGTCCCGGAATTCCCGAGCACGGTGGGCTCCGCCGTGTACGCCGCCAAGGAGGCGGTGAGCTTCCAGCGCGCGACACACAACCGGCTGGGCTGGGCGATCGCGCCCGGCGCGGACCCGGATGACAGCGCCCGCACCGCCGAGTTCCTGCATGTCGCGCGCGGTGTGCATGGCCAGAAGCCGTTCGACCATCAGGGGCGCTTCTTCGAAGTACAGGGCGGCGGCTTCTCCGCACCGCTCGCCAATGCAGCATTCCCGCCTGTGTATTTGCATGGGGCCGATGAAGAGGCGCTGCAGCTCTCCGCCAATGCCGCCGACGTCCACCTCTTCACCGACGCGCCGATCGACGAACTGCGCGGGCGGGTCGAAGCGCTCGAACGGTTGGCGCTCGCCGCCGGGCGCGACGTTGCGGCGGGTGTGGTCGTGACGATCACCGCGCGCGAGACTGATGAGGAAGCTGCGGGCGGCGCCGGCATCGCCGGAAGCTATGACCGCGTCGCCGAGCGGATCGCCACGCTTCATGCCGCGGGCATTACCCATTTCGTCCTGAGCGCCTCGCCCTCGCTCGAGGAAGCCTATCGCATCGGCCAGTTCGTCCTGCCGCGGGTTCGCGCCGCGCTGGGCCAGCTGCGCGCCGCCGCCTGAGGAGACACATCATGTCGATCGATTTCTACTGGCGCCTGCCCACCCATGGTTGCCACGCCACCATCCGCCGCGGCTCGTACGACCGGGGCGACTGGTCCCCGCTCCAGGCGGGCAACCAGACGCCCGGCCTCACCGCTTCGGGCGAGGATGACGGCTATCGCTATATCGACCACCTCGCCGAGATCGCGAAGGCGGCGGAGCTGTCGGGGTTCATCGGCGGGCTGATCCCGTCCTTCCCGAATACCGATGATCCGTGGACGATCTCGCCGCTGCTGGCGCGGGAGACCAGCACCTTCCGCTTCATGATCGCGTTCCAGCCGGGGTTCCTCGATCCGGTGCATGCGGCGCGCCTCTCCGCCAGCCTGCAGCGCGCGACCGGCGGGCGGGCGGTGTTCAACATCATCACCGGCGGTGGCGGCCCGTCGCAGCTGTGGTGGGGCGACAGTTTCGCGCATGACGACCGTTATGGCCGCACCACCGAGTTTCTCGACATCTTCCGCGGCGTGTGGGGCGGGCAGCCGTTCGACTATGACGGCCGCTTCTACCAGGTGAAGGGCGACCAGCTCTCGCCGCTGCTGGCGCGGGAGGAGGTGCCGGAGATCTGGCTCTCGGGCTCGTCCGACGCGGCGCTGCAATCGGCGGCGAAGCATGCCGATTACTACCTCTCCTGGCTCGAGCCCTATGAGCAGATCACCGACAAGTTCGCGCGGGTGAAGGAACGCACCGCGCAGCTCGGCGGCGAGCAGAAATGCGCGATCCGCGTCGACCTCATCGCGCGCCCGACCGAGGAGGAGGCGTGGCACGACGTCCGCACCGGGTTCGAGAATGTCAGCGACGCGACCCGCGCGCAGTGGCGGGGCCAGCCGACCGATTCCGTCGGCGCCTCGCGCCAGGCGGCGCTGCGCCCGACCGAGGCGAAGCGCTGGGACGAACTGGTCGTCGGCAAGAATCTGTGGGGCGGGTTCAACCTGCTGCGCGGCGGCCCGGCGCTCGGCATCGTCGGAAGCTATGAACAATGCGCCGAGCAGCTCGACGAGCTGATCCGCCGCGGCGCGGACGCCTTCATCCTCGCCGGTACCCCGCACCTCGAGGAAGCCTATCGCATCGGCGAGGAAGTGCTGCCCCTGCTCGGCCGTACCGCCGCCGCCCAGCCTCTGCTCGAAGCCGCCGAATAAGGAGACGCATCATGACCAAGCTCAATTCGACCATCACCGACTTCGCCGCCACCGCGATCCGCGACGCGGGCATCGCGTTCCGCGGCCTCGCCGCCACCGGCACGATCGCGCCGAGCGGCACCGTAAACTTCGTCGAGCGCGTGCCCGGCGAGGAGGCGGTGGTGTCGATCGGTTATCCCGGCCCGTTCGCGCCCGATGCCGAGCTTAAGCCGACCATCTACGCGCTCGACGGCGGCGAGGTGCTGCAGGGCCCGCCCAACGCCAATCTCGGCGGCGGGCGGTACCTGTCGATCTTCCAGGCGCATGCCGACATCACCACGGTGAGCCATGTCCACACCGTCTATCTCGGCGCCTGGTCGCAGAGCCACCGCGCGCTGCCGATCCGCTACGTTCCCGTCCAGCGCTGGACCCGCGCGCGTGAGCTGCCGATTTATATCGACCGGCGCCAGGGTGAGGCGAACTTCATCCTCGAAGTGCTCAACCGCGATCCGCAGGTGCCGGCGATCCTTGAGGCCAATGGCGGATCGACCGCCTGGGGCCGTAAGGGACTGCTCGCGCTGGCCAACTATATCGTCTTGCTCGAAGAAGGCGCGCGCTTCCAGGCCATCGCCGAGACGCTGGGCGGTGCCAAGGACTATGGCCCCGGCGTGCTCGAACAGCAGTGGAAGATGTCGGGTCTGCTCAAGCCCGACGAAACGCTGGCGGTCGCCGCCGAATAGGCTTGGCACCATCGGTACGTAAACGGTCCGGGGTTCGCCTCGGACCGCTTCTCTGCGTTCGTCGAACACTTTTGATCGCGTAAAGGATAGGACTGGCAGCCTTCACCCGCGCGTCCTATCCTCGCCACGCAAAATGGCGGCTGAACCTTTCGCTCGTGCGGGGGTTCGTCACGGATGGAGGCGCGTGATGAGCAGCGACACGACGAGTGTCACGAGGCGCGGCGTTCTGGTGGGCGGCGGCGTCTGCGCGGCCGCGGCTGCAGTGCCGGTGACTGAGGCACAGGCGGGGACACCGCAACCGGCGTCCGCAACGATGAAGGTAGCCATGACCGTCAACGGTGCGAAGCGTGAACTGGACCTCGATCCACGCACCACCCTGCTCGATGCGCTGCGCGAGCATTTGCATCTCAATGGCACCAAGAAGGGCTGCGACCACGGCCAGTGCGGCGCGTGCACCGTGATCGTCGATGGGCGGCGGATCAATTCGTGCCTGACCCTTGCGGTGATGCACGAGGGTGATCAGGTGACGACGATCGAGGGACTGGGCCAGCCCGGCAAGCTGCATCCGATGCAGGCCGCCTTCGTCAAGCATGACGGCTATCAATGCGGCTATTGCACTCCGGGCCAGATCTGCTCGGCGGTGGCGGTGCTCGACGAGATCCGGGCGGGGATCCCTAGCCATGCGACCGATGACCTCAACGCCCGGCCGCGCGCGACCAATGACGAGATGCGCGAGCGGATGAGCGGCAACCTGTGCCGCTGCGGCGCCTATTCCAACATCCTCGATGCGATGACCGAAGTCGCCGGGAGGCGCGCATGAAACCCTTCACCTATGAGCGGGTGGGCAGCCCCGCCGAAGCCGCAGCGGCGGCTGGGCGGACCCAAGGGTCGCGGTTCATTGCGGGCGGCACCAATTTGCTCGACCTGATGAAGCTTCAGATCGAGACGCCGGCGCACCTGATCGACGTCAACGGCATCGGGCTCGATCGCATCGAGGCGACGCCGGAAGGCGGGCTGCGTATCGGCGCGCTGGTCCGCAACACCGACCTCGCCGCCGACAAGCGCGTGCGCAAGGACTATGCGGTACTAAGCCGCGCCTTGCTCGCTGGCGCATCAGGGCAATTGCGCAACAAGGCAACGACCGCGGGCAATCTGCTCCAGCGGACGCGCTGCCCCTATTTCTACGACACGCACCAGCCCTGCAACAAGCGCAAGCCTGGCACCGGATGCGCCGCGATCGGCGGGTTCAGCCGTCCGCTCGGGGTGATTGGGACGAGCGACGCCTGCATCGCGACGCACCCCAGCGACATGGCGGTGGCCATGCGCGCGCTCGATGTGACGGTGGAAAGCGTGAAGCCCGATGGGAACGCGCGCGCGACTCCGCTCGCCAATTTCCATGTGCTGCCCGGCGACACGCCGCATATCGAGACAGTGCTGGAGCCGGGTGAGCTGATCACCGCGGTAACCTTGCCCGCGCCGATCGGCGGCACCCATGTCTATCACAAGGTACGCGACCGCGCGTCCTATGCCTTCGCGCTGGTTTCGGTTGCGGCGGTCGTCCAGCGTGACGGCAGCGGGCGCATCGCGGTGGGCGGAGTCGCGCCCAAGCCATGGCGAGTCGAGGCGGCCGAGCGCGCGCTGGCGCAGGGCGCCAAGGCGGTGAGCGAGATCCTGATGGCGGGCGCGCGGCCGAAACCGGATAATGCGTTCAAACTGACTCTGGTCGAGCGCACGCTCGGCGCGGTGCTGGCGGGAGCGAAGTCATGAAGTTCGACACGCCCGCAGGCACCAACCCGATCGATCAACTCAAGGTGGTGGGCAAGCCTGCCGACCGCATCGAAGGCCCGCTCAAGACCACGGGCACCGCGTCTTACGCCTATGAGCAGCCCGCACCCAACGCGGCCTATGGTTTCGTTGTGGGGTCTGCGATCGCCAAGGGGCGCATCGCGAGCATGAACCTGGCCGAGGCGAAGGCCGCGCCCGGCGTGCTCGCCATCGTCACCGCGGAGAATGCCGGCAAGCTCGAAAAGGGCAATTTCAACACCGCTAAGCTGCTCGGTGGACCCGAGATCGACCATTACCATCAGGCGGTCGCGCTCGTGGTTGCAGAGACGTTCGAGCAGGCGCGCGCAGCCGCGGCATTGGTGCGGGTCGACTATGCCCGCACGAAGGCCGCGTTCGACCTCCATGCCGAGAAGGATGGCGCTCAGCCGAGCCGCGATCAGGCGGACATCAAGGTCGGCGATTTCGACGCCGCCTTTGCCTCCGCGCCGGTGACGATCGATGCGACCTACCACACGCCCGACCAGGCGCATGCGATGATGGAGCCGCACGCGACGATCGCGGCGTGGGAGGGCGATCAGCTGACGCTGTGGACATCGAACCAGATGATCAACTGGGGCAGGGGCGACGTCGCGCGTACGCTCGGTATACCGCGTGAGAAGGTGCGGCTGATCTCCCCCTATATCGGCGGCGGGTTCGGCGGAAAGCTGTTCGTCCGTGCCGACGCGATCCTCGCCGCGCTGGGGGCGAAGCAGGCGGGGCGGCCGGTCAAGGTCGCGCTGCAACGCCCGCTGATGTTCAATAACACCCCACATCGCCCGGCGACGATACAGCGCATTCGCATCGGCGCGGGCAAGGACGGCAAGATCACCGCGATCGGGCATGAGAACTGGTCGGGCGACCTGCCCGGCGGCGGGATCGAGAATGGCGTGCAGCAGACGCGTTTCCTCTATGCCGGCGAGAACCGTATGCTCCAATGCCGCCTCGCCGTGCTCGACCTGCCCGAGGGCAATGCGATGCGTGCGCCGGGCGAGGCGCCGGGGATGATGGCGCTTGAGGTCGCGATCGACGAGATCGCCGAGAAACTGGGCATGGACCCGGTCGGGTTCCGCATCCTCAACGACACGCAGGTGGTGCCGGAGAACCCGCCCAAGCCCTTCTCGCAGCGGCAATTGATCGAATGCCTGAAGCTGGGTGCGGAGAAGTTCGGCTGGGCGAACCGGCCGATGAAACCGGCGAGCCGCCGTGACGGGATGTGGCTGGTCGGGATGGGCGTCGCCGCGGGTTTCCGCAACGCCCCGACAATGAAGTCGGGCGCGCGCGTGCGGCTGAGCGCGGACGGGCGCATCGTCGTCGAGACCGACATGACCGATATCGGCACCGGCAGCTACACGATCATCGCGCAGACCGCGGCGGAGATGATGGGCGTTCCGCTTGACCGGGTCGAGGTACGGCTGGGCGATTCCACCTTTCCGGTCGCGGCCGGGTCGGGCGGGCAATGGGGGGCGGCTAGCTCGACCTCCGGCGTGTTCGCGGCGTGCGACAAATTGCGTGAGACGGTGGCGCGGAAGCTGGGCCTTGACCCCGCAGCGGCGAGCTTCAGCGGCGGCAAGGTCCGCGCGGGCAAACGCAGCGTCGCGCTGGGCGAAGCGGCGCGCGAGGGCGAACTGGTGGTCGAGGATGCGATCGATTTCGGCGATCTTGGCCGCCGCTATCAGCAATCGACCTTTGCCGGGCATTTCGTCGAGGCTGCCGTCCATGCCTATACCGGCGAGATCCGCATTCGCCGCATGCTGGCCGTCTGCGCCGCCGGGCGCATCCTCAACCCCAAGACAGCGCGCAGCCAGGTGATCGGCGCGATGACGATGGCCGCGGGCGGCGCGATCATGGAGGAATTGGCGGTCGACAAGCGCTTCGGCTTCTTCGTCAACCACGACCTGGCCGGATACGAGGTGCCGGTCCATGCCGACATCCCGCATCAGGAATGCATCTTCCTCGACGAGGTCGATCCGCTCGCCTCGCCGATGAAGGCCAAGGGCGTGGGCGAGCTGGGCATTTGTGGGGTCGCGGCGGCGGTCGCCAACGCGGTCTACAACGCGACCGGCGTGCGCGTGCGCAACTATCCGGTCACGCTCGACAAGTTCCTCGACCGGCTGCCGGCGGTGGTCTGAACCACCGCCGCTCCCGGTTCAGGCCAGCGCCTCGAACTTGAAGTTCGTGAACCTGGCCTCGCCCTCGCCCGCCGAATAGAGGCCGGGGCGAAGCATCAGGAACCCGCCACGGACATTGTGGTGGTAGCCCGACACTTCCATGCCGCGATCGAACCGAGTCCATGTCTTCCCGCCGTCGCTCGACGTGTCGAAGGTGATGATATGGCGGTTGTTGGAGACGCGCATCCGCATCTTGCGACCGTGCGGATTGGCGGGACGGCCACGCTCGATGCCGTATTGATGGGTGACGAAGCGCTTCTCGTCGAAGCCGAGACCGCAATAGAGCTTCTCGTCGTAGAAAAGGATGAGGCCCGCGGTACCGCCCGGCGCGATCTCGATATCGCATTCGAAGCGATAGGCGGTGTCGCCCGCGATTAATAGGAGCGGGGAGGAAGAGGACGGCGCGACGCCACGACCCTTGAGGATCAGCGATCCGTTCTCGATCCGGGCGCGGCTGCGTTCATCAGCGGCAGGCTTGAAGAAATTCCACTTGGTGCCGAGAGCGAGCGCCTGGAAATCGTCGGACAGCGCCATGCCGTGCGGCCCGGCCCTCTCACCGCCCTTGGGCTTGGCGATCGGTTGGGAGAGGTCGCCGCCCCTCATCCGGAACCAGCCGTCGGCCGTCCATTCCACGGGATCGAGCAGTGCCTGGCGCCCTAGTGTCCAGTATCCGTTCTCGAAGCCGTGATAGACCGCCCACCAGCCGCCGTCCGGCCCCTCGACCAACGTCGCATGACCGCGCGACCACCATTTCTCGTCGAGCGATGTCGTGCGTACCAGCGGGTTGGCCGGGCAATTCTCCCACGGCCCGTGGATCGAGCGTGACCGCGCGGCGATGACCATATGCCCGGTCGGCGGACCTGCCGTGCCGCCGACTGCGGTGATCATGTAGAACCAGCCCTTATGGCGTGTGATCTTCGGCCCTTCGGGCGCGAACCCTTCGACCACCCAGTCGCTGGGGTAGCGCCACGGATCGTAGACATGCTCGGGTTCACCAATGCGGCTGAGGCCGTCGTCGGACAGCCGCACGCGGTCGCCCCCCGACAGGAACAGCCAGCGAGACCCGTCCTCGCCCACGGCATGGCCCGGATCGATGTGGTTGGGGAGCTTCAGGTCCACCGGATCGCTCCACGGCCCCTCGATTCGGTCGGCCCAGATCACCCAACTGGTCGTCGGGTTCTTGGTCGGGACGTAGAGATAGAAGCGTCCCTTGTGCTTGCACAGCTCCGGCGCCCAGACCGACCCGATGAATTTGGTCAGCGCCGCGGTGATCGGGCGCCAGTTGATCAGGTCGCGCGAGTGCCAGATGACCAGCCCCGGATAGGAATCGAAGGTCGAGAAGGTCATGTAATAGTCCTTCCCGTCCTTGAGAATCGTCGGATCGGGATGGTCGCCCGCCATCAGCGGGTTGAGGAAACGCCCGTCGCCCAGATCGGGGATACGCTGATTGTCGAAGCCGCGCTTCCAGTCGGGCGCGGGTTGCTTTGCCGTCGCGGCACGGGCGGCGATGCTGGCCGGGTTGAGCGCGATAGCGCTACCAGCGAGGGCGGCACCCATGATGTCGCGACGGTTCAGAGGCATCGTGCGTCCTTAATTGCAAAGCGGTTAGATGAGGAGGCCCCGGGTCCATTCGACGAACAGATCGGGCCAGACCGCGACGGGCTTTCCCGGTGTGCCGCGCAGGCCGAAGCCATGGCCGCCGCGCGCGAACAGATGCGTCTCGACCGGGATCCCCTTCGCGCGCAGCGCGGCACGGAGAAGCAGCGCATTCTCGACCGGGACCGTCGCGTCATCCTCGGTATGAAGCAGGAAGACGGGCGGTGCGTCGGCGGGGACATTGAGGTGCGGCGAATGCGCGCGCTCCAATGCCGGGGAGGCGCCGATGCCGACCAGCTTCTCGCGCGACCCGGGATGTGCATCGGGGGCGGTCATGCTGATCACGGGGTAGATCGGGGCGGCGGCAACCGGACGCGCGGACAGCGCATCGGCGGCATCGACCGGCGCATAGGTGCGAACGGCGAAGCGGGTCAGCAGATCGGCGCAGAGATGCCCACCGGCGGAAAAGCCCATCGCTGCGATCCGCTGCGGATCGATGCCGTAGCTGCGGGCGCGGTGGCGTATCAGCCGCATCGCGCGCTGCGCGTCGGACAGGGCGACGTCGGGTCCCGCCGCCCAGCCTTCGCCGGGCAGGCGATAGAAGAGGACGAAGACGGTGAAGCCGCGCGCCGACAACCAGCGACCGAGCTCATAGCCTTCCTTGTCGACGACGATGCGGGTGTAGCCGCCGCCGGGGGCGATCATCACGGCGGCGCCATTGGCCCGTTCGGGGCGGAACACCACCATGCGCGGACGGGTGATGCCGGTGACGGCACGATCGGCGAGGTGCGGATCGGTGCTGCGTTCGATGACGGTCTCGACCGGTGGCGAAGTCGGCATACCCGGCGCATCGTTCGGCCACAGGTCGATCGTCTCGACCGGGTCGGGCGCGCGGGACGGCCCCTGCTTTCCCGTGGTCGGCGGCGCGGTCTGGCCGAAGGCGGCGGAAGCGAACACCGCCCCGCCGCCCGCAGTTACAAGAAAAGCACGACGGCCGGGTTGCCGGGGTGCCCCTGCACCCCGGCCGCCGATACTCCCCCTCTCGGTCACATCTTGATCCGGGCACCCACCAGGATGGTGCGGCCAAAATGGTTGTTCTCGTAGTTGCGGCGCGCATTCACGTCGTTCCAGCGCTCGCGATACGCGTCGGTGAGGTTGGTGCCTTCGACCGACAGCTCGAGAGAGTCGGTCAGCTTGTAGCGGACCGACGCGTCGACATTGGTGATGGCTTCATAGCCTTCGAAGATGTTGCCCGTCGCCGAGCCGGCATCCGCGAAGGGGCCGCGATAGCTGACCGATGCGCGCGCGCTGAACTTGCTATCCTCGTAATAGAGGGTCGCGTTGTACTGACGCTTGGACAGGCCATAGAGGGTCGATTCATACGGCGCCGAGGGCAGGGCGCCGCCCGGCGTCGTCGCGGGACCCTGCTGGGTATAGATCGCGGTCGAGTCGATGAAGGTGGCATTCACGATCCCGCCGAAGTTCGACAGGAAGCCGGGCAGGAACTTGAACGGTGCCTGGACCGCGACCTCGACGCCCTTGACCGATGCGCCGGTGCCGTTGCCGGTGGTGGAGATCGTCCAAATCGGCTGCGACAGCTGGGCCGGGTTGAGCGCGGCGGGGGAGGATGGGACCAGAACCGACGGCGACAGGCCGGTTTCGGTGAAGGTGCCTGTCCGGGTGATCGCCACCGGGAAGCTGGCGATATCCTTCTTGAACAGCCCGACCGAGAAGATCGACTGGGGGGCGAAATACCATTCGAAGGCCACGTCGAAATTGGTTGCCCGGAACGCCTCAAGGAACGGGTTTCCGCTCGTGATGCGATAGTTGAAGCCGTCGGCGGTGCCGCCCGGCGTCAGATTGCCAAGCGCGGGGCGCGTCATCACCTTGGCGATCGCGCCGCGGATGATGACGTTCTTCGCGGGATAGAGAGCGAGGTTGAACGAGGGCAGCCAATCCTCATAGTCGCGCTCGACCGTCACGACGACGTTGCTGTTGATGCCGTAGGAGGACTGGTCGGTCTTCACGTAGCGGATGCCGGCGTTGAGTGCATAGTCGAGGCCCAGCAGATTGCCCTTGGCATCGAACTGGAGGTAGACGCCCTTGGTCTCTTCGCGCACGCCGCGGTTGTTGCCGACGTCGAGGCGCGCGGTGCGGCCGTAGAGGTTGGTATAGGCCGTCGCGGCATCCAGGTTCGGAATCAGCCACGATGTGGTGGTTCCGCTCGGCGCATCGGCACCGCGAAGGTTGAACACCTCCGACAGCGCGGCCGTGACCGGGAAGCCGTAGATCGCGGTCGGGCCGAACAGCGACGAGGGCGAGCAGGTGATCGTGCCGAGCACCAGATCGGCGCCGCCATTGCCGCAGACGGCGGTGTCGCGCGTAAACGCGGTGATGTCATAGTCGTAGCGTCGCCACACACCACCGGCCTTGACGGTGAAGCCTTCGGTCACGTCCCATTCGGTGCGCAGCTGTGCGGTCTTGAACTGGTTGACCACGTCCGACGGGCGGTCGCGGATTTCCGCGAGCTGGAAGTTGCCCGGCGTGGTGACGCTGGTTCCGAAGGTCAGCGTCGGGAACATCGGGTCACGATAGTCGTAGCTGTAACCCTGCGCGTCGCGATCGTCGAACACCACCGTGGTTTCGACCGGCACCGACGCGTCCGACTTCGAATAACCGCCGATCAACGTGAAGCGGAATTTGTCGCTGACATCCTGATCCCAGCTGCCGCCGATCTGGTAGAATTCGGTCTGGCTCTTGCGGAAGAAATGCTCGGTCCGGACCCAGGCGTCGTTGAGCGTCGCCGAGATCATGTTGTTGTTCGAATCATACACCGGATTGACGACGTTGATCGAACGTTCGTTCGAGCGCAGCAGCACCTCGCCCCATTTCTCGCGGCGGTCGGCCTTGAACTTGGAATAGAGCGCGTCGATCGACACCTTGGTCGCATCCGACGGCGACCATTGGATGCTGCCCGTCAGGCCGAGGCGCTCGCGCGAATGGGTGACTTCGCCGTAGCGCGGGATACGCGGATGGAATGATGTCGCGGCCTTGTCGCATGCGGCGCTGGGCACGTAGGTGCCGCCGCTGTTCTGGGTAGTCCAGCAATTCACGCCATCGACCGAGTCGAACCGCGCCTGTGCCCAGCGCACGGTGTTGTTACCGATTTCGTACGTCTTGGACTTTTGATAGGCGGCCGAGATTGATGCACCGATCGTGCCGTCGGGCGACTTCCAGCTTAACAGGCCCGCCACGCGGGGCCCCCATGTTTCGGACAAGTCATTATAGCTGGCTTGCCCCGACAGCGCGAAGGTCAGGCCTTCCTTGCCCTTGAGCGGGTTACCGGTGTTGAGGTCGACCACCGCGCCAAGCGAGCCTTCATCGAGATCCGCCGATGCGGTCTTGTGGACCACGATTGAGCTGAACAGTTCGGAGGCGAAGACGTTGAAGTCGAACGCGCGATCGCGGTTGGCGGCGGCGCCATCCGAAGAGGTGGTGATCGTCTCAAGGCCGTTCACGCGGACACGGGTGAATTGCGAGGGGAGACCACGCACGGTGATCGATCGACCCTCGCCGCCGTCGCGTTGAATGGCGATGCCGGGGATGCGCTGGAGCGATTCGGCCAGGTTCTGGTCGGGGAATTTGGCAATATCCTCGGCGACGATCGCATCGACCGCGGCCACCGAATCCCGCTTCACGTTGAGTGCGGCGTCGAGCGAGGCGCGGAAGCCCGAGACGACGACTTCCTGGGTTTCTTCGGCTGCCGGTTCGGCGGTCTGGGTGTCCTGCGCCTGAGCGGCGGTAGCGATAACAAAGGCCGATGCGGCGGCGAGCAGCCGCGCCTCCCGGCGGCGTAGAGTGACACGCATGAAACTTCCCCTCTCAATCGGCGTCAGATGACACCGGTAGCTATTTCGTGCCTGCTGCCGTCGGACAGCGGGCAAAATGACTTCCGGAAGGGGTGCCTTTTCGCGATTCGTGACCGAATCAGCGCGATCCTCCCGATTTCGCCGCGTTATCGCGGTCTCGCACCGGCAATTTTCTGCTTGAGAAACCGGTGTCATTGGCACATTGTTCGCTAAAGCCGCCCATGTCAAGAAGGCGCTTCGAAGCGAGAGTACGGGGTATTGCCCCGCATATACGGCGAGAGAGGGATGCCGGAATGCGCGTGATTCTGCTGATTCTGGGCGCGTGGCTGCTTGGTGGCGCCGTGCCCCCGCCGCCCATGGTGCTGATTTTCAGCCACACCACCGGGTTTCGGCACGCTTCGATCGAGCCGGCGGTCGCCGCGCTCACCGCCGCCGCACAGGCCAAGGGCTATGCCGTCACCGCAAGCGAGGATCCGGGGCTGTTCGACAATGCGGCGACGCTCAAGGGATTCAGGGCGATCGTGCTGCTCAGCACGACGACCAAGCCCAAGGACCCGGCGAGCGAATGGCTGACAGGCGCGCGGCGCGATGCGCTGCAGGCGTTCGTGCGGGGCGGCGGCGGGATTGTCGGTATCCACGGCGCAGCGGATTCGCATTATGGCTGGGACTGGTATGGCCGGATGCTCGGCGCGCGCTTTGCGCGGCATCCGGAGGGGACGCCCAGGGGTGCGCTGACCCGGGCCGAATTGGATCACCCGTCGATCCGCGATCTGCCCGCTTCGTTCGAGGCGGTCGACGAATGGTATCGGTTCGACGATCTCGACCCGCGGCTGCGCCCGCTGCTGCTGCTTGACCCAGCATCGATCGGTGAGAAGGGGGCGAACCCGCGCCCGATCGCCTGGGCGCATGGTTTCGAGGGCGGGCGGGTCTTCTACACGGCGCTCGGCCATACGTCCGAGGCTTGGTCCGATCCCCAGACCATCGGGCATGTGATGGGCGGTCTCGACTGGGCGCTCGGTCGCGGAGCGCGAGCGATGGTGGTGATCGACGAGGCTGCGAAGCAGCGCGATGAACCCACACCGCACGGCAAGATCGGCATGAGCACCGCCTGGCGCATCACCGACGGCGTGCCCGGCCGGATGATGGAATATCGCAAGCGCTCGCTTCACCCCGGCTCGGCGATCGGCGTGCATCCGATCGACCATGACGAAGTCTATGCGGTCGTCGCGGGCGAGGGCGAGGTCGTCTCCGACGGCAAGACCGCCAAGCTCAAGCCCGGCATGACCGCTTATCTCTACACCGGCGCGCAAGTCGGCATCCGCCAGACCGGCACGGCGCCGCTCGTCCTCATCATCAGCTATCCGCTCGAGAAGGTTCCCCAGAAATGATCTCACGCCGCACCCTGCTCGCCGCCTCGGCGACGCTCGCGCTCACCCCCGGAAGCGCATTGTCGCGGACCGTGTCGAAGGGCGAGGTCGCCGAAACGATGAAGCGGGCGACGCGCTTCATGGTCGAGAAGCTGGCCTATCGCGGCGGCTATCTCTGGTCCTATCTGCCCGACCGGTCGCGGGTGTGGGGCGAGATCGAAGCGTACAAGACGATGGTGTGGGTGCAGCCGCCGGGCACCGCGACGATGGGGCACCTCTATCTCGACGCCTACAGCGCGACCGGCGACGACTATTATTATCAGGCCGCGGCCAAGGCGGCGGAGGCGCTGATCGCCGGGCAATTGCCCAAGGGCGGCTGGGGCTATTTCATCGACTTCGGCGGGCCGGCATCGACCAAGCGC
Organism: Sphingomonas sp. GW821-FHT10C01; assembly: GCF_059415525.1. Taxonomy (NCBI): domain Bacteria; kingdom Pseudomonadati; phylum Pseudomonadota; class Alphaproteobacteria; order Sphingomonadales; family Sphingomonadaceae; genus Sphingomonas; species Sphingomonas sp. GW821-FHT10C01. The sequence continues at coordinate 723,463 of NZ_JBWKNK010000001.1, forward strand.
TGGTACGACACGATCGGCAAGAATGCCTGGCGCATGGAGGAATTCCAGCACCATTGGGGCAACGCCACCTTCGACGATCAGGGCACGGGCGAGGCGATCCGGCTGCTGATTCGCATCTATGCCGAAAAGCGCGAGAAGCGCTTCAAGGCCGGGCTCGACAAGGCGATCGGCTTCATCTTCGCCAGCCAGCTGCCGAATGGCGGCTGGCCGCAGCGCTGGCCGCGCGTCGCCGATGGCGGGCTGCACGGGCATCCCGATTATACCGGCCTGATCACCTTCAACGACGGGGTGATCCACGACAATATCGACGTGCTGCTGACCTACCACCAGGCGATCGGCGATCCGCGCATCCTGCCCGCGATCCAGCGCGCGATGGACATCTACCTCAAGACCCAGCAGCCCGCGCCGCAGCCAGGCTGGGGCTTGCAGCACACGATGGATTTGAAGCCCGCGGGCGCACGCACCTATGAGCCCAAGGCACTGGTCACCCACACCACCGCGTCGAACATCGAGCAGTTGATGAACTTCTATCGCCTGACCGGCGACGCGAAATATCTGGCGCCGATCCCGGCGGCGCTCGACTGGCTGGAGAGCGTGCGGCTGCACGCTGACCTGCAGAAGGGTGGGCGGCAATTCCCGACCTTTATCGAGATCGGCACCAACAAGCCGCTCTGGGTGCATCGCCGCGGATCGAACGTCGTGAACGGCGACTATTATGCCGATTACGACCCTGAGCACACGATCGGCCACTACAATGCGCGCCGCTCGATCGACACGGCGAAGCTGCGGAGCGACTATGAGGCGCTCAAGGCGACGCCAGGCGGGGTGGCGTCGAAGGAGTCGCCGCTGCTGAAGGGGCGCCAGCCGCTTGCCAGATACTGGCTGGCGGCGGTCGAGCCGGGATCGGACAAGAATGTCGTCGGCGGCAAGGACGCCCGGGCGCTGGTCGGATCGCTCAACGCCGAGGGGTGGTGGCCGACCCAGCTCAAGGCGATGAGCCATCCCTATACCGGGCCGGGATCGAAGACTGTCGCGCCGGGCGATTTCCGCTCGACCGATGTCGGCGACGTCACCGACACCTCGCCCTTCGACGTTGAGAACGGTCCGATCGGCATCTCGACAGGTACTTATATAGATCATATGATCACACTAATTGGCGCTCTACGAGGCGCCTCATGACATAGGAGGTGGCATGCCCGGGCGGGTCGTTTGCGTATCGTTGCTGGCATTGGCCGGCGCCCTTCCAGCCCAGGCAGAAGCCGCCCCATCGAGCGATCCGTGGTATGTCCGCGAGGACTTCAAGCCGGTCCGCCGCATCGCGATCCGCATCGCCAACGACCTCGACCAGCCGGTGCGGGCGACGCCGGTGGTCATCACCCCGGCGCAGATCCCCGAGCTTGCGGGCATGCACGAGCTGACCGTCACCCTGGTCGATCCCAAGGGCGCGCCACGTCCGGTGCCGACCAAGGAGCAGCTCGCGGTGATGGGGCCGCACGGCATCCGGCAGGAGGCCAATGGCCGCCAGCTCGACCTGCAGATGGACGACCTCGACAAGGACGGCGTGTGGGACGAGCTGTTCTTCCAGGCTGACCTCAAGCCGCGCGAGACGCGCACCTATTATCTCTATCTCGGTTTCCACCAGCGCGGCTGGAATCCGCATGGCGCGGCGGCGGCGATCGGCAGCTATTCGCGGCACATGGTGCCCTTCTGGGAATCGGGCAATGTCGGGTGGAAACTGTGGTTCCCGGACAGCGCCGACGTCTACGGCAAGCGCAAGAACATGCTCGTCGCGCCGCAGATTCTGACCCAGAACTGGGACGGCTATGCCGTCGCCTATGTCGATCCGGCCTATGGCTCGGACATCATGTCGGTCGACGACAGTTTCGGCGGTGGCGGGATCGGGCTGTTCGAGACGCCGGGCAGCGATCATGTCTCGCGCCCGCGCTTCTCGCCCGCCGCCGACGCGGCGGAGCGATGGAACACCAACCAGCTCAAGGACACGCGCTACGCGTTCGAGGTGATCGTCAACGGGCCGCTGCGCAGCATGGTGCGGATCAAGACGATGAACTGGAACACCGACAAGGGCCGCTACGCGCTCGAGCAGGTCTACACCGCCTATGCGGGACACAATTACGCGACGGCGAAGGTGAAGTTCGACGAGTGGAAGCCGGGCAGCACGGGCGTCGAATTCGCGGCGGGCATCCGCAGGAAGGCGGGCGAGACGCTGGGCCTGCGCGCACGCGGGGTGGTGGTGACCACCGCGCCCGAGGCGATCCGCAATCCGGACGACACCGACTCGACCCAGAATGCGCTGACCGTCGCCTATGCCGGGATTGGGCTGGTGGTGAAGGACGGCTATCGCGCCCGCCACGTGTCGGTGGCGCAACAGCAGGGCAACGAGGTGTTCCGCTTCCCCCGGCGTGCCGACGGCCAGTACGAATATATGCTGGCGGCGGGGTGGAGCGAGGGCGAGGTGCTCAAGACCGCGGCAGAGTTCCGCGACTATGTGGTCGGCGTGGCGAAGGAGTATAATTCGCCGGCGCGGCTCGCCGGGTATGAGGCGCAGTCGCGAGAGTAGGGCGGAAACGCCATATCTGGCGTTCCAAAAGTCACAAAGGTCACGCCCTATACGCGCGCGAGAGCCCGGCGGCGGTTGTTCGGAGACGAAGACAGGGCGGGCGCGTCGAGCCTGCATCTGACAGGATAGAGCAGGCGAAATCCAACATTACCAGCCGCGTCCGGCATTGGGGAAACGGCAAGGCGCCGGGCGTCTGTCCGACAACCCGGCGCCCTGGTTGAGCGCGGTGGAAGGGGCTTAGTTGGCGCCCTGCGCCGCCTTCTCGATGATCGCGGCGACGGCGGCGGGCTTCGAGACGTAGAGCGCGTGGCTGGCCGCGACTTCCTCGACCTTGGCACCGGCGCGGGCGGCCATGTGGCGCTGGGCGGCAGGTGGGATCATCTTGTCTTCGCTCGCCACCAGGTACCAGCTCGGCTTCACCCGCCACGCCGGAGTGGTCACCTTGCCGTCGAGTGCGGCGACGCCTCAGGGAACCTGCGAGTCCGCCATGAACTGGGCGAGATCGGGGCGGACATCGGCGGCGAAGGAGGCAGCGAACTTGACGCTGTCGAGGAACAGGAAGCCGTCCTTGGGGGGCAGGATCGGCGGCACCGGTGCGCCAGGCACGGGGTTGGAGATCAGGCTCGATACCGACTCGCCCTTGTCCGGCGCGAAGGCGGCGATGTAGACCACGCCGGCAACCTTGGGATCGGTGCCCGCTTCGGAGACGACCACGCCGCCATAGCTGTGGCCGACCAAAATCACCTTGCCCTCGGCCGCGGCGATCGCGCGCTTGGTGACCGCGACGTCATCTTGCAGCGAGAGCGTCGGGTTCTGGACGATGGTTACCTTGTACCCGTCCTTCTTGAGGATCTTGTAGACGTCCATCCAGCCCGAGCCGTCGACGAAGCCGCCATGGACGAGGATCACCGACTTGACCGGCTCGCCGGTCTTGTCCTGAGCGATGGCGGGAGTAGCGCCGAGAGCGAGCGAGGCAGCGGCGGCGAGAAGCTTGTTCGACTTGGTCATGATCAATCTCCTTTTCTTTGTTTGTCGCGATATTTGTTATCGCAATAATATTTAGCTACATCCAATGAACTGGCTCTGTCCAGCATTAAATTATCGCGATATGTATTTTTGTGATAAGAGCTTGATTCGAAAGTGAGGATTCGTGTGACCCAGACCCCCGGCGACCCGCTGCCGCTCGATGCGCAGCTCTGCTTTTCGCTCTATTCGACCACGATCGCGATCAATCGGCTCTACAAGCCGATGCTCGATTCGCTTGGCGTGACCTATCCGCAGTATCTGGTGCTGAGCACCTTGTGGGAGAAGGAAGGCCAGACCATCTCCGCGATCGCCGACCGACTCGCGCTCGAGCCGAGCACGATCACGCCGCTGATGAAGCGGCTGGAGGCCGCCGGGTTCGTATCGCGCCAGCGCAATCCGGCGGACGAGCGCCAGGTGAACGTGTTCATGACGGCCAAGGGCAAGGGGCTGCGCCGTGAGGCTTCATGCCTCACCGATGCACTGCTCGAGAATTCCGGCCTCAAGGTCGAGGAGATGATTGCCCTCAACGATCAGGTGCAGCGGCTTCGCGGCGCGCTCACCCACGGGTGAGGTTCAGGTCCCGGGCTGGATATAGGGGATGCGAGAGAACAACTCGCGTTGCCATCTGCGCGGGTCGTTCGTCACTCGGCTTTTCGCATCGAACAACATCGTCTGGCGCTGGGGCAAGGTGTGCTTCGGCCACGCAGGCACGCCCGCGCCATTGGGGTCGCCTTTCGCCGCGAGGTTGACGAAGGCGCGCATCATCGTGGTGGAGGCGGCTTGCGCATCCGGACCGGTGCCGGAAACGGTGCCCTCCGCGCCGATCGTGCCGAAGACGAGCGGGATGTCGTGCGTGTGCGCGGCGCCGCGGTCGGGCTCGAGCTGGGAGGTGAAGTCGAGCTGATAGACCCAGGCGGGGGCGCCGGCCTTGGCGCGCTCTTCCGCCTCGATCACCTGTCCGCGCCAGCTGCGCCCGGCGGTGGTCGCGGCGTAGAAGATTTCGGCCGGGATCCATGACGGGAATTGCTTGCGATATTCGGCGACGACCCATTCGGGGTGCGCGTCGATACGCAGCCGGGGCGCGATGCGCTCGGCAAGGTTGGTCCAGTCGAGCGTGCGGACGAGTTCGGATTTGGGATCGTCGAAGGCGCGCGTCTCGTCTCGCGTGTTGCCGAGGATCAATGGGATCGCATTGCCCGGCGGATTGGCGTCGGGCCAGAACGGGTGGCGGGTCAGCCACTTCATGTCGAGCACCGGCCCCATATAGACTCCGCCGCCCAGGATCGGGTCTTCGGCGCGCAGGCCGTCGATCAGCCTTTCGACCGGTATGTCGGCGAGATCGCCGGGTTTCGCCTTGAGCCGGTCGAGCAGTGCCTGTGCGCGGCGGGTGGCGTTCAAGGGGCCGCTGGCCGTCACCTGCTGGCCGGACATGGTCGCTGCGCGGTGGAACAGGCCCTTGGCCGCGGGCATCCCCATCAGCGTCGCGATCTTCGCGCCGCCGCCCGATTGGCCGAACAGCATGACGCGGCTGGGATCGCCGCCGAAGCCCGCGATATTGTCGCGCACCCATATCAGCGCGAGGATCAGGTCGAGTTGGCCGGTGTTGCCGCTGTCGGGGAAGCGCGGATCGAGCCGGGCGAGGTAGAGATAGCCGAGCGCGTTGAGCCGGTGGTTGACGGTGACGACGACGACATCGCCCTTTTCGGCGAGCGTCGCGCCGAACACCTGCGGTTCGATCACACTGCCGTTCGAGTATGCCCCGCCGTGGAAATAGACCATCACCGGGCGACCGGCCTTCGCGTTCGCTTCCGGCGTCCAGACGTTGAGGAACAGGCAGTCCTCATGCTGGTTGGTCGCGCGCCCGGTTTGCGGGCAGCTCGCGGCAAAGCTGGTCGCGATCAATGTGTCGCGCCCGGCTTGTGGCGCAATTGCCGCCTGAAAACGCGCGCGGCTGGTGTCGTTACCGTAGCGGATGCCGAGGAACGCCTGAACCGCGCCGTCGCGCTTCCCTCGCCAGCGGCCGGTTCTGCCGGCTGCTACGGGATCATTCTGAGCGAACGCCGCCGAGGGCAGGGCGGCCAACGCCGCGCTCGCCCCCAGCAGCGTCCGTCGGTGCATCACCGACGAACGTCCAGTCCGCCTTCGAGGAAGGCGTCGATATCGGCCTGACGGAACAGGCTGGCATCGCCCGGCAGCGAATGCTTGAGGCAGGTCAGCGCGAGGCCCGAGGCGACAATGCCCTCCAGATCCTGACCCGACAGCACGCCATGGAGAATGCCCGCGGCATAGGCGTCGCCGCCGCCGATGCGGTCGATGATCCCGGCGACCACGACGTCGTCGGTCTGGTAGCCGCGCTCGGGCGTGTCGACGCGCGCGGCGATGCGGTGGCGGTCGGCGTCGTCGACATGGCGCGCGGTCGAGGCGATGCGCTTCAAATTGGGGAAGGCGGCGAAGGCGGCCTCGGCGGCCTCACGGCGGCGGTCGGCGCCATCGCCGGAGAATTGCTTGCCGAGCAGCAGCGAGACGTCGCGGTGATTGCCGAACATCGTGTCGGCAAGGCTGACCAGTTCGGTGAGGACGGCGCGTGGATCGCTGTCCCAGGCTTCCCACAGCCGCGCGCGGTAATTACCGTCGAAGCTGATCGCGACGCCCAGTTCCTTGGCGGCGCGGGCGGCCTGAAGCGCGGCCTGCGCGGTCGCGGGACCGAGCGCGGGGGTGATGCCGGAGAGGTGCAGCATGGTCGCGCCGCTCAGCAGCGTCTTCCAGTCGAACGCGTCGGCCGGGGCGTTGGCGAAGGCCGAATCCGCGCGGTCATAGACGATGTCCGACGCGCGCAGCCCGGCGCCCTGAGTGAGGAAGTAGAGGCCCATGCGGCCGTCGCGAACTTGCACGCCGCTGGTGTCCGCGCCTTGGCCGCGTACGAACTGAACCGCGGCGCGGCCGAGCGCATTGTCGGGCACCGCGCTGACCATCGAGACGGCGTGGCCAAGGTTGGCGAGGCCGATGCCGACATTGGCCTCCGCGCCGCCGACGACCACGTCCAATCGCGGCGTCTGCATCAGCAGCTCGCGTCCCGGAGCGGTCAGGCGGAGCAGCAATTCCCCGAAACAGACGATACGGCCGGCCATGATCTCTCCTCGTTGACGCCGGCGCTCAGCGCGCCAGCCAGCCGCCGTCTACCGCGAGGATATGGCCCTGCACATAGTCCGATGCGCGCGACGCGAGGAAAACCGCCGCGCCGCCCAGATCCGCGGGATCGCCCCAGCGGCCCGCCGGGATGCGTTCCATGATCTGGCGGTTGCGCGTCTCATCCTTCTGCAGCGCGTCGGTGTTGTTGGTGGCGATATAGCCCGGCGCGATCGCGTTGACGCAGATACCCTTCGACGCCCATTCGTTCGCCAGCAGCTTGGTAAGGCCACCGACGCCGCTCTTCGACGCGGTGTAGCTCGGCACGCGGATGCCGCCCTGGAAGGTCAGCATCGAGGCGATGTTGATGATCTTGCCGCCGCCATTCGGGATCATGTGGCGTGCCGCCGCCTGGCAGAGGAAGAACACGGACTTCAAGTTGGTGTCCATCACCGCGTCCCAATCCGCCTCGGTGAAGTCGACCGAGTCCGCGCGGCGGATGATGCCGGCATTGTTGACCAGGATGTGCAGGCCGCCGAGCTTCTCGACCGTCTCCGCGACCACGCGGCCGATCGGCTCGATGCTCGACAGGTCGGCGCTGACGATCTCGGCCTTGCGGCCGAGTTCGCGGACCTTCTCCGCGGTCTCGGTCGCGGCCGAACGGCCGACCAGCGCGACATCGGCGCCCGCCGCGGCAAGGGCAAGGGCGATGCCCTGGCCAATGCCGGTGTTGGCGCCGGTGACGACGGCAACCTTGCCCGTAAGGTCGAAGGGGTTGCTCATGCCAATTACGCCAGCTGGCAGATGTCGAGGACGTTCATGTCGGTATAGTCCTGGTTCTCGCCGGCCATCGCCCAGATGAAGGCATAGGCCTTGGTGCCCGCGCCCATATGGATCGACCAGGGCGGCGAAATCACCGCTTCCTCATTCTGCATCACGATATGGCGGGTCGCCTCGCCCTCACCCATGAAATGCATCACGCGATCGGTGTCGAGATTGTCGAGCTCGAAGTAGAAATAGATCTCGCTGCGGCGCTCATGGATGTGCGGGGGCATGGTGTTCCACACCGAACCGGGCTTGAGCACGGTCAGGCCCATCACCAGCTGCGCGCTGTCGCACACGCCGGGGATGACGAGCTGGAAGATCGTGCGCTCGTTCGATTCCGCGAGGCTGCCGCGCTCCAGCGCATTGGCGTCGGCGATCGACAGCTTGCGCGTCGCGAAGCCCTGGTGCGCCGGGCACGACGCGATGTAGAAGCGCGCGCCGGTGCCCGAGAACTCGACGTCCTTCGCGCCCATGGTGACGTAGAGGCAATCCTTATTGCCCAGCGTAAAGCTCTCGCCATCGACGGTGATCGTGCCCTCGACGCTGCCGACGTTCACCACCGCCATCTCGCGGCGCTCGAGGAACGGGTGGCCCTTGGCCGAGGCCGGTTCTTCCTGCGCGGGCAGCTTGACTGGTGCCGAACCCACCGCGACGCCGCCGATCACGAAGCGGTCGGCATGGGTGTAGTTCAGGACGACCTCGCCCTCGCGGAACAGGCCCTGGATCAGATAGCGGTCGCGCAGCTCGTCATTGGAGACGCACTCCATCATGTCGGGATGGGTGGCGTAATAGGTGCGGTCGAACATCATGTGGCTCCGGATGAAATAGGGTTCAGGCCGCCTTGGCGGCGGTAAGGGGCTGGTCGAGCTTGTACGCCTTGCGGACGAGGCCGTTGGTCAGCTCATAGGCAAGGCCGGCGGCTTCCCAGTCCTGCATCCGCCCTTCGGCGACGAGGCGGGCGAGGAAGGCGCAATCGACGCGGCGCGCGACATCGTGCCGCGCGGGGATCGAGAAGAAGGCGCGGGTGTCGTCGTTGAACCCGACGGTGTTGTAGAAGCCCGCCGTCTCCGTGGTCATCTCGCGGAAGCGGCGCATGCCCTCCGGCGAGTCATGGAACCACCAGCTCGGCCCGAGGCGAAGGCACGGATAATGCCCGGCCAGCGGGGCGAGCTCGCGCGCATAGGTGCTTTCGTCGAGGGTGAAGAGGATCACCGTCAGGTCCGGCTCGTTGCCGACCACGTCGAGCATGGGTTTCAGCGCATGGACATAGTCCGTCCGCGTCGGGATATCGGCGCCCTTGTCGCGGCCATGGCTGTGGAACAGCTTGGCGTTGTGGTTGCGACACGATCCGGGATGGATCTGCATCGTCATCCCGTCCTCGACGCTCATCTTCGCCATTTCGGTGAGCATCTGCGCGCGGAACAGCTCGGCATCGGCCGCGTCGCACTTGCCGCCGACAATGCGCCCGAACAGCGCCTCGCTCTCAGCTGTCGACAAGTTCGCGGTCTGTGCCGTTGCAAAGCCATGATCGGTCGCGGTCGCGCCCGCGACGCGGAAGTCGGCGCGGCGCTTGCGGTGCGCCGCCAGATAGCCCTTCCAGCTATGCACATCCTCGCCGGTCAGGTTCGCGAACGCCTCGAGCGCGCCCTTGAACGCCTCATGCTCGACATCGATCACTGAATCCGGGCGGTAGGTGGTGACGACGCGCCCGCCCCAGCCCGATTTGCGGATCGCCGCGTGATGCTCGAGCGGATCGTCGGCGCCCTCGGTGGTAGCGAGGAAGTCGATCTTGAACCGCTCGAACAGCGCGCGCGGGCGATAGCCGGGCGACGCCAGCGCGGCGTTGATCGTGTCGTAATAATGGTCGGCGGTACCGGCTTCGAGCAGCACGTCGATCCCGAACACCTCGGCAAAGACATGGTCGAGCCACATGCGCGACGGCGTGCCGCGGAACAGATGATAGTTGCTCGCGAACAGCCGCCAGGCCGCGCGCGGATCGGTGGCCGGCACGCCATCGATCCGCGGTACCCGCAGCGCGTCGAGGTCGATGCCCTGCGAATAGAGCATGCGGAAGACATAGTGATCGGGCGCCAGGAACAGCTCGGTCGCATTCTCCCACGCATCGTCGGTCGCGAACCACGCCGGATCGGTATGGCCATGCGGCGACACGATCGGGAGACCGGCGATCTCCTTGTACAGCGTCCGCGCGATAGCGCGGGTGGTGGGATCAGCCGGAAACAGCCGGTCGGGATCGAGTGCCAGGGGACGCACTTTCACATTCCTCTCACATGGTGTGTCCCGCACCGGTAACCGGTGTCAGGTCGGAATACAACTGGAGACTCAAAGTATGGGTTCGTTGAGGATTGATACCGGAAGGCTGAGGTTGGCGTAACCACATTCCTGACCTTGAGGGGGGGGGGGCTGGTCTGAAGCGCAGGTGCAATGGCGACGCCCCGCCAGCTTATGTACACTCATGAGGTTATGACCGGAACCGACTTGCGGGGGTGTGGATGTCAACGGCTACGATTGAAGCGGAGATCAAGAGATTCCTGCGGGATGAGAAGCCTGAAGTTCTTTGTCTTAAAGGTCGATGGGGGGTCGGAAAGACATTCGCATGGCGCAAATGGCTCGCTGAAATTCAAGCGGATGAGGCATTGGGGGTGTCGAGCTATGCGTATGTGTCGCTGTTCGGCCTAAACTCCCTGGATAGCCTCCGCTACTCGATATTCGAGAATACGGTCACGCCAGAGCATCTTCTCACTGGTCCAAGCGTCAAAACTGTTGATGCCCTTATGAGGAAGAGTTCTGATCTGAGCCGGAAGGCCAGACCTGTCCTTGATCCTTTGATGGCGCTTCTCGGGCTCAAGGATGGAGGAGATGCTCTTTTTCGAAGCGCCTATTTACTAGTGAGGAACCAGCTGGTTTGCCTCGACGACTTAGAGCGCGCTGGCGACGAGCTCAATCCGCGAGATGTGCTTGGTCTCGTATCTTCACTTAAAGAGCAGCGGAACTGCAAGGTCGTCTTGCTCCTCAACGACGAGGAAATGGATCATGGTAAGAAGGTAGAGTTCGAAAGGCAGCTTGAGAAAGTGGTCGATGTTTCTCTGGTTTTCGACCCGAACCCAGATGAGGCAGCCTCAATTGCCCTAGCCGGCACAACTGATCTTGAGAGAATGCTGCGCGAACGAACTATGCAGTTGGGTATCATCAATATCCGCGTAATCAAAAAGATTGAGCGCATGGCTTTGCGCCTGCAAGCTATTTTGAAGGATTATCCTCCCGCCATTCTTGAGCAGGCGGTTGCTACCGTTGTCGTTGGTGGTTGGGCTGCGTTGCAGCCGAATGAGGCTCCACCGTTCGACAGCCTCAGAAGCTACAACCGGATCGTTGCTTCTATGAAGGCGGCGAACAAGGAGGAGCAAGGGGAGGTGCCAAAATGGGCGGGCCGTCTTGAAAGTTACCCCTTTGCTTTTGCAGATGATTTTGATGATGTAGTGCTTGAAGGCGTCAGAAATGGCTTCTTTAGCGAGGCTGCTTTGCATGAAGCGGCAAAGGTTTTGCAAGTTCAGTTGGCAAGGAACTCGAGGGATAATTCGTTCCATCGTGCATGGCATGTATATTGGGAGGATCTTACGGTCGATGATGATAGGTTATTGAATGATATTTTCTATGGCGCAATGGAGAATCTTCAAACTATCGACCCTGTAAGTATTAACGGGACGGTTCGTTTGTTGCGGGAATCGGCGAGGGATGCACAAGCAGACGATTTGATCGATGCCTATATTGTGACGCGCGCGGGCGAGCTGAAGGGGTTCTTCGAAATCAATTCACATCATTTCATGTCCGATGATAAACCTGACCCTAGGCTGGTGGCCGGGTTCACGGCAAAACATGCTGAGTTTGTCGATGCCCGAGATCCTCGGCAGATGCTCATCGAATTGAGCAAGCAGCAAAGTTGGAGCGATGACGATGTCCAACTTCTCGCCAGCTTGAGTGCGGAACAGCTAGTGGAACTCTTTCTAGGTATCAAAGGTCCGGAGCTTAGGCGCTCGGTAAAGTTCGCCCATCAACTCTCACGCTTTGGAACGGAGGATGCGAAGCGCCTACATCTAACGCTCGAGGAAGCCATGAAAGTGATCGCGAGCCGCTCAGCGCACAGTGAGCGGCGCCTGAGGTCCTGGGGGGTGCCTCTATAGGAGGGGCTGGTTACCCTAAAGGCATTTTCCACCCAGAAGCGCCGCCCCTCACTCCGCCGGCGGCGCCACCGATGCCCGTCGGATCAGCGTCGAGACGAACAGCGATTCCCCGCTCTCCTCATCCTCGCCATCGCCGATCAGCTTGAGCGCAGCCGCCCGCGCCATCGTCGCGATCGGCCAGCGCACCGTGGTCAGCGGCGGCCACAGATAGGACGCGATCGAGGTGTCGTCGAAGCCGACGATCGACAGGTCGCGGGGTACATCGAGGCCGCGCTGGCGCGCGGTGTGGAGCACGCCGGCCGCCATCGCGTCGTTCGAACAGAACACCGCGGTCGGGCGCGGGGAGAGGTCGAGCAGGCGCTCGGCGGCGCGCATGCCGGACTCGAACGTATAATCGCCCTGCGCGATCAGCGTGCGCTGGATCGGGATATCGGCATCGTCGAGCGCGGCCTCGTAACCCTGGCTGCGCTCGAGTGCCGAGCGGAAGCCGTGGGGCCCAAGCACCAGCCCGATGCGCTTGTGCCCGTTCTCGACCAGATGCGCGACCGCGCCGCGCACCACCTCACGGTCGTTCGACGCGACCATATGCTCGGGGTCGTCGAAGCTCGCCGAACCCATGCGGACATAGCGCGCGCCGATCTCCTGGCACAAAGCGGCGAGCGAATCATTCTCGCTGATCGGCGGCAGGATCATCACACCGTACGGGCGCTGGCGCTCGAGGAAGCGGCGGATATCGTCGAGCATCGTCGTCGATCCGCGGTCGACCGGGTGGACGATCAGTTCGAACTCGGTGTCGCGTAGCACCTCCAGCAGCCCCTGCTGGACGTTGAGCACCATGTGCGGGTTGGGGTTGTCGTGGATCAGCCCGATCAGGAAGTTGCGGCGCAACGCCAGCGCCCGCGCCTGCGGATTGGGGACGTAGCCGATCTCGGCGATCACCTTCTCCACCCGCTCGCGCGTCTCCTCGTTGAGAAGGGGGGAACGGTTGATCACGCGGCTGACGGTTTTCTTGGAGACCCCCGCCAGTCGCGCCACGTCGTTGATCGTCGCCTGCGCGCTTTTCTTCATGCTCAAGTGCATAGCGTGCATCCGGGGCCTAGCCAATCGGGCTGTGCTCGCGTAATGACACCGGTAGTCGTATGATGAATCCCGCCGCCCTTCGTATCCATGCCGCCGACAGCGTCGCCACCGCGCTGCGCGACCTTGCTGCTGGCGAGGCGGTCTTGGGCGTCGCGCTCAACGACGCGATCCCGCGTGCGCACAAATTCGCGCTGGTGGCGCACGCGCCGGGCGATCCGGTGCTCAAGTTCGGCTTCCCGATCGGGCAGGCGACCGCAGAGATCGCCCCGGGCGATCACGTCCATGTCCATAATGTCGCGACCGCGCTGGCGGGGGAGGCGGCCTATGGCGGCGGGGCCGGGGCGGAGCGCGCGCAGGCCGCGGCGTCCACTCTGACCTGGCGCGGCTATCCGCGTGCCAATGGCCGGGCGGGGACGCGCAACGAGATCTGGGTGCTGCCCACCGTCGGTTGCGTCGGCCGCACCGCGCAGAAGATCGCGGCCAAGGCGGAGGCGCTGCTGCCCGCGGGCGTTGATGGCGTCCACGCCTTCGCGCATCCGTTCGGCTGTTCGCAGCTGAGCGACGATCTCGACGGCACGCGCAACATCCTCTCGGCGCTGGCGCAGCATCCCAATGCCGGCGGCGTGCTGCTGGTCGGGCTGGGCTGCGAGTCGAACCAGCTTTCGGCCTTGCTCGAAACCCTGCCCGAAGAGACCCGCGCCCGCGTCCGTACCGTCGGCGCGCAGGCCTCGTCCGACGAGATCACCGAGGGCGTCGAGAAGGCGCTCGAACTGGCGCAGCTCGCCGCGACCGCGCGGCGCGAGGAGATGGGGCTCGACCGGCTGGTGCTGGGGGTCAAGTGCGGCGGGTCGGACGGGCTGTCGGGGCTGACCGCCAATCCGCTGGTCGGGATCATGGCCGATCGCGTCACCGATGCCGGCGGATCGGCGATCCTGACGGAGATCCCCGAGATCTTCGGCGCCGAACAGCTGCTGATGGCGCGCGCCGCCGATGCCGAAACCTTCGATGCGATCGGCGGGCTGGTGAACCGCTTCAAACGCTATTTTATCGATCACGGCGAGCCGGTGTCGGAGAATCCCTCGCCCGGCAACATCGCCGGCGGCATCACCACGCTGGAGGAAAAGAGCCTCGGCGCGGTGCAGAAAGGCGGGCAGGCGATCGTCACCGACGTGATCAACTATGGCGACCGCGTGAAGCGCACCGGGCTGACGCTGCTCGAGGCACCGGGGAACGACGCCGTCTCTTCGACCGCCCTGTCGGCGGCGGGCGCGACGGTGATCCTGTTCACCACCGGTCGCGGTACGCCGCTGGGCTTTCCCGCGCCGACGCTCAAGATCGCGTCCAACTCCGATCTTGCCGCGCGCAAGCCGGGCTGGATCGACTTCGACGCCGGGCAGGTGCTGAACGACGGGATGGACGTCGCCGCCGACGCGCTGCTCGCCCGCATCGCCGCGATCGCATCGGGCGAGGAAGCCGCCGCCGAACGCAATGGCGAGCGCGAGATTGCCATCTGGAAACGGGGTGTGACGCTTTGAACCGATTGTCGCTGGAAACACTCGCCGGTCTGCCGTCGGCGGTTGCGAAGCCCGCCCATGATCCCGCAACGGTTTCGACCGGAATCGTCCATTTCGGTCCCGGCGCCTTCCACCGCGCGCATCAGGCGAGCTATTTCGACAGCGTGCTGGTGAGCGACCCGCGCTGGGGCATCGCCGCGGTCTCGCTGCGCTCGGGCGGCACGGTCGAGGCGCTCGCCGCACAGGACGGGCTCTACACGCTGGCGGTGCTCGACCGCGAACCGTCGATGCGCGTGATCGGCGCGCACCGCGAATGGATTGGCCCCGGCGGCGGCGCGCGGGTTGCGTCACTGCTGGCCGCGCCACAGGTACGCATCGTCACCTCCACCGTGACCGAGAAGGGCTATTGCCTCGCCGGCGACGGCACGCTCGACATGAACCATCCGGACATCGTCGCCGATCTTGCGGGCGGCGAGCCGAGGAGCTTTGTCGGCTGGCTGGTTCAGGGACTCGCGGCGCGGCGCGCGGCGGGCGCCGATCCGTTCATGGTGCTGTGCTGCGACAATCTCTCGGGCAATGGCGGCAAGCTGCGCGCGGCGACAATTGCGCTGGCGGCGGAGCGCGATCCCAACCTGGCGAAGTGGATCGCCGATACCGCCGCCTTCCCCGACACGATGGTCGATTCGATCACCCCGGCGAGCGACGACGCGCTCTATGCCCGGGTCGCGGCCGAGCTGGGCGTCGCGGACCGCGCGACGGTGCAGCGCGAGGCCTTCACCCAGTGGGTGATCGGGCGGTACGATCTGGCAGACGGGCCCGATCTTGCCGGGGCGGGCGCGACGCTGACCGGCGATGTCGGCGGCTATGAGCGTGCCAAGCTGCGCATCCTCAACGGACTTCACTCCAGCCTTGCCTATCTCGGTCTCGCCATGGGGCTGGAGACGGTCGCGGACGCGATGGGGCAGGGACAGCTCGCGGCCTTTGCCGAGCGGCTGGCGCTGCAGGACATCGTGCCCGTGCTCGATCCCGTCGCGGGCCTCGATCACGCCGCCTATACCCAGGCGGTCCTCACCCGCTTCCGCAACCCCGCCATCCGTCATCTGCTGTCGCAGATCGCCTGGGACGGCTCGCAAAAACTACCCTATCGCCTGCTCGACACCACGGCTGCCGCCATCCGTGCCGGGCGTCCGATCGACCGGCTGGCGGTACCGGTAGCAGCATGGATGCACTTCATCGCGCGCCGTGCCGCTGCCGGGGAGGCGATCACCGATCCGCTTTCCGGGCCGCTCGCCGATGCGGCGGCAGGCGCGTCGCCGGACCAGCTCGTCGAACGGCTGTTCGCCTTCGATTCGGTGTTCCGCCCCGAGATCTCCGAACATGCCGGCTTCCGCGCAGCGGTAGGCGAGGCGGTCGCGGCTCTCGCCGAAGGGCGTGTGGAGGCGTTGCTCGCCCGCTGATTGCGGCCCTTGTCAATGACACCGGTTTCCATTACCCCGTCCAATCGAGAACAGAGTGAGGGGTGGATGAGTAATTTGGACGCGATCGCGCAGGCCTTTGTCACGGCGCGCCGCACGGCCACCGGATTGCCCGACTATCCCGGTACGCCCCCCGCCTCGCTGGACGATGCCTATGCGATCCAGGACCGGGCGCGCCTGCTGACGGGTGGCGAGGTCGCCGGCTGGAAGGTCGGCCGGATCAACCCGCCGCTCGACGGGCAGCTCGGCACCAATCGCCTCGCCGGCCCGATCTTCACCGACAGCGTCCGTGACGGCACCAGTGAAAACCCGGTCATGTCCGTCTTCGCCGATGGTTTCGCGGCCGGTGAGGCCGAATTCCTGCTGCGCGTTGCCCGCGCGCCCGATCCGGCCAAGACCAGTTATACGATGGAGGAAGCCGCCGACCTGATCGACGCGGTGCATGTCGGGATCGAGGTGGCGAGTTCGCCCTTCCCCGGAATCAACGCGCTCGGCCCGTTGGTGACGATCTCTGACTTCGGCAACAATTACGGCCTCGTCGTCGGTGACGCGATCGCCGACTGGCGCAGCCTCGACTTCATCGATTGGCCGGTGACGCTGTCGATCGACGGCGTCGAGGCGGGTGCGGCAACGGCGCGCGCGATGCTCGACGGACCGGTCGGCGCGGCGCGCTTCCTGTTCGAAAGCACGGCCGCGCGCGGCGTCGCGCTGACGGCGGGGCAGTGGATTTCGTCGGGAGCGGTAACCGGTGTACATGAGGTGCCTGTCGGCGCCACCGTCACCGCGACCTTCAAGGACATGCGGGTGAGCTGCTCGATCGAAGCGGCCAGGCCTCGATAAACCCGACCCCGGCCACCGGGGCGGTAACAGGAGAAGACTGAATGGACGCGAGCCAGGCTGAGGGCATCCGCACGGCGGCCGCCGCAAAGGCGGGGCGGTACCGCTGGATGATCGTCGCGCTGCTGTTCGCGGCCACGGTCATCAACTATATCGACCGGCAGATGATCGGCGTGCTCAAGCCCACGCTGATGCAGGACCTCCACTGGTCCGAACGCGATTTCGCCAGCGTCATCATCTGGTTCCAGATCGCCTATGCGATTGGTTACATCGGCTTCGGCAAGTTCGTCGACATGGTCGGCGCGCGCGTGGGCTATGCGGTTGCCTTCGTCATCTGGCAGCTCGCGCATATCGCGCATGGCGGCGCCTATTCGATGACCCAGTTCGCGATGGCGCGCTTTGGCCTGGGCATCGGCGAATCCGGTAACTTCCCCGCGGGCATCAAGGCGGTGACCGAGTGGTTCCCGGCCAAGGAGCGCGCCTTCGCGATCGGCGTGTTCAACGCCGGCGCCAATATCGGAGCGGTGATCACGCCGCTGGTCGTGCCGCTGATGGTCATCGCCTGGGGCTGGCGCATGGCGTTCGTGGTCACCGGCGTGATCAGCTTCGTGTGGCTGATCGCCTGGTGGGCGATGTACCGCTCGCCCCGCCAGCACCCCAAGGTCAGCGAAGGCGAACTCGCCTGGATCGAGCAGGACCCAGCCGATCCGGTCACACCGATCGGCTATGGCACCGTGCTGACCCGCCGCGAGACCTGGGCCTATTCGCTGGGGAAATTCTTCATCGACCCGATCTGGTGGTTCTTCCTGTTCTGGCTGCCGGGCTATCTGTTCAAGCAATATGACCTCAATCTGCTGACCTTCGGTATCCCGCTCGCGGCGATCTACCTGATCTCCGACGTCGGCAGCGTGTTCGGCGGCTGGATGTCGTCGCGGCTGATGAAGGCCGGCAAGTCGGCGAACTATGCGCGCAAGGTGACGATGTTCGTCTGCGCCTGCCTGGTCCTGCCGGTGGTGTTCGCCGAATCGATCAGCAGCGTTTGGCTGGCCGTGCTGGTGATCGGCGTCGCGACCGCGGGGCACCAAGCGTTCTCGGCCAACCTCTATGCGCTGCCTTCCGACCTGTTCCCGCGCGGCGCGGTCGGGTCGGTGGTCGGCATCGGCGGCACGGTCGGCGCAGTCGGCGGCATCCTGATGGCCTTCTATGCCGGCGAGATCCTCGATCGCCTCGGCGTCTATTGGCCGCTTTTCTGGGTCGCGGGCAGCGCGTACTTCGTGGCGCTGCTGGTAGTTCACCTGCTTTCGCCCCGGCTTGAGCCGGTGAAAGTGGACACTGGCGCTTGATATTATCTGTCCGTAGTCCCGCTTTGGGCGCAATGAAGCAATGCTCTCATTGCGCCCGTCGCAGGAACGGGGCAATCACTGTCCTATGACGGCAACACTCAAGCTCGACGCGTTCCTTCCCTATCGCCTTTCGGTGGCGTCCAACCGCGTTTCGGGCGCCATCGCCGGCGCCTATCAGGCCCTGTTCGGCCTGCGCATTCCCGAATGGCGGTTGGTCACGGTGCTCGCTGAATTCGGGGCGATGAGCCAGCAGTCGCTGTGCGGCCATACTCAGATGGACAAGGTGACGGTCAGCCGCGCCGCGATCTCGCTGTACGAGCGCGGCCTCGTCACCCGTACCCCCAATCCCGACGATCAGCGCTCGCACCTGCTCGAGCTCAGCATCGACGGCTGGGCGCTGTATCGCCAGGTCGCGCCCAAGGCGCTGGAGCTGGAGCGCCGCATCTTCGAAAGCCTGTCCGACGCGGAGCAGGCGCAACTGCGCAGCATGCTCGAGCGAGTAGAGGGCGTGGCGGCGTCGATCGGAACGGGGGGTTGATCGTGGACCCCCATCTCGCCTAATCGGGCAATCCCTCCCCAGGGCCAGATTGAGCTTACCCAGGAGGAGTTTCGCATGACCGCTTACGTGACGCGCGCCGGACTTTCGGTGGCGGAGCCGCTCGCCCGCTTCATCGAGGAGCGCGTGCTGCCCGGACCGGGCATTGCGGCGGATGCGTTCTGGAGCGGCACGGCGGCGATCTTCGCCCGCTTCGCGCCGCGAAACCATGCCCTGCTCAACACGCGCGATTTGCTTCAGGCGCAGATTGACGCCTGGTGCGCGGCGGATCCGGTGCGTGCCGCCGACCCCGCGGCACAGGAAGGCTTCCTGCGGTCGATCGGCTATCTGGTCGACGAACCGGGCGACTTCGCCGTCACCACCGCCAATGTCGATGCGGAGATCGCGACGATGGCCGGGCCGCAACTGGTGGTGCCCGCGCTTAACGCCCGCTTCGTCCTCAATGCGGCGAACGCGCGCTGGGGCAGCCTGTACGACGCGCTCTACGGGACCGATGCGCTCCCGGGTGCAGCGAAACCGGGCGGCTATGACGCCGACCGTGGCGCTCAGGTGATCGCGGCGGCCAAGGCCTTTCTCGACGAGGCGGTGCCGCTCACCGGCATGAAATGGGCGGACTTCGCGGGCGGCGATCTGCCGCTTGCCGATCCGGGCCAGCTTGTCGGCTCGCGCGGCGATTCTTTGCTTTTTCGCCACAACGGCCTGCATCTCGAAGTCGTGATCGATCGCGGCTCCGTGATCGGCGGCGGCGATCCTGCGGGCATCGCCGACGTGCTGCTCGAATCGGCGCTGACCACCATCGTCGATCTTGAGGATTCGATCGCGGCGGTCGATGCGGACGACAAGGTCGCCGCCTATACCAACTGGCTCGGCCTGATGCGCGGCGACCTGACCGAGACGTTCGACAAGGGCGGCAAGACGCTGACCCGGCGCCTCGCCGAAGATCGCGTCTATCAACGCCCCTTCGCTGGCGACCTGACCCTGCCCGGCCGCAGCTTGCTCTTCGTGCGCAATGTCGGCCATCTGATGACCACACCCGCGGTGATGATCGACGGTGCCGAAGCGCCCGAAGGCATTCTCGACGCGATCGTCACCAGCGCCATCGCGCTGCACGACCTCAAGGGGCTGGGAGCGCGCGGCAACAGCCGCGCCGG
Organism: Sphingomonas sp. GW821-FHT10C01; assembly: GCF_059415525.1. Classification (NCBI taxonomy): domain Bacteria; kingdom Pseudomonadati; phylum Pseudomonadota; class Alphaproteobacteria; order Sphingomonadales; family Sphingomonadaceae; genus Sphingomonas; species Sphingomonas sp. GW821-FHT10C01. Next base: position 743,170 of record NZ_JBWKNK010000001.1, read on the forward strand.
CAGCGTCTATATCGTCAAGCCCAAGATGCACGGGCCGGATGAGGCCGCCTTCACCAACGATCTGTTCGATGCGGTCGAGGATCTGCTCGGTCTCGCCCGCCACACGATCAAGGTCGGCGTGATGGACGAGGAGCGGCGCACCTCCGCCAACCTCGCCGCGTGCATCCATGCGGTGAAGGGGCGCATCGCCTTCATCAACACCGGCTTCCTCGACCGCACCGGCGACGAGATCCACACGTCGATGCGCGCCGGGCCGATGATCCCCAAGGCAGAGATGAAGGCGTCGAGCTGGATCAAGGCCTATGAGGACCGCAACGTCCGCATCGGCCTGCGCCATGGCCTGTCGGGCAAGGCGCAGATCGGCAAGGGGATGTGGGCCGCGCCCGACCGCATGGCCGAGATGCTGGAGGCCAAGATCGGTCATCCGCTGAGCGGCGCCAACACCGCCTGGGTGCCGTCGCCCACGGCGGCGACGCTCCACGCGATGCACTATCACAAGGTCGACGTGTTCGCCCGGCAGCAGGAAATCGCGGGGGAGGCGGTGCCGGGCCTCAAGCCGTTGCTCGCGATTCCCGTCGCGCAAGGCCGCAACTGGACGCCCGAAGAGGTCGCGCGCGAGCTCGACAACAATGCCCAGGGCATTCTTGGCTATGTCGTGCGCTGGATCGATCAGGGCGTGGGCTGTTCCAAGGTGCCCGATATCCACGATATCGGCCTCATGGAGGATCGCGCGACGCTGCGGATCAGCTCGCAGCATATGGCGAACTGGTTGCTTCACGGCATCGCGAGCGAGGCGGATGTCGACGCCGCCTTCGCGCGGATGGCGGTGAAGGTCGATGCGCAGAATGCCGGCGATCCACTCTACCGGCCGATGGCCGGGAACGAAGCGACCAGTCTCGCTTTTCAGGCGGCACGCGCGCTGGTGTTCGAGGGCGTCGCCCAGCCCAGCGGCTATACCGAGCCGCTGCTGCACAAATTCCGGGCCGAGGCGAAGGCGCGGGGCGGAAATTAGCGCGGTCCACCGCTTGAACCTTCCCCCGGCTCGCTCGTTGGGTTAGCGAGTGGGTAGGGTCTCGCGATCCCATTGGGAGGACAGGTCAATTTCGGGCGTCGGACTGGGGATCCTGCTGTTGGCGAGCAGCGCGCTGGCACCCATGGCGGCCAGCGCACAGCTCAACGCCAACGTGGGCAAGCCGGGGCAAAGCGCGCCTGCGGACGAGCCGCGATTGCCGCAGGTCCGCCGCTCGGTGCAGCAGTCAGCGCCCACGCCCGACACCAAGCCGATCGTTTCGGACGAGGAATTCGACAAGTCGCTCCCGCCGTTGAGCGACGATATGAACGCTCCGCTTGAGCAGATGAAACCCGCCGATCCGGCGACGCCGCCGGCGGATGTCGTGATCGATCCGCTCGACGTCGATACGCCGCTGGGCCAGGGGCAGAACGAGACCGAGCTGGCCGCTCCGCTGCCGCCGCTCAGCGAATTCGACAGCACGCCGATCGCCGAGGCGATGGTGGTCGATGACGGGGCCGGGGTCGAGATCCGCTATTCGACCCGCGTCACGGGTCTCGACGAACTCAGCCTCGACGACCGGTTCGAGGAGCTATCGGCGCTGGAGGAGGGCGACGGCGTGGCCGCCAACGCCGCGATCATCAGCGCGCGCGCGCGCGAGGACGAGGCGCTGGCCGTGCGGCTGATGAAGACGCTCGGCTATTATGACGCGACGGCGGTGGCGACGATCGATCAGGTTCCCGGAAACGCCCGTCCGATCGCGGTGACGATCGCGGCGGTGCCGGGGCCACTCTACACGCTCGGCGCGATCAAGATCGAAGCCGATCCGACGGTACCGTCCAGCCTGATCGCCGACCATTTCAAGCTCCAGACTGGTGAGCGGATCGACGCCGTGCGCGTGCAGGCGGCGGAGGCCGCGGTCAGCCTCGCGCTGCCGAGGAACGGCTATCCGTTCGCCGAGGTCGGGGAACGCGACATCCTACTCGACGAGGAAACGCACACCGGCGATTATCTGCTGCCCATCACGATCGGTCCGCGCGCGCGCTTCCGTGGGATCACGACCGAGGGGACGCAGGCCTTCGACGTGAAGCATATCGACGTGCTGAAGCGCTTCGATCGCGACCAGCTCTACGACAGCAGCAAGGTCGACGATTTGCGCGATGCCCTGGTCGCGACCAGCCTGTTCTCGACCGTCTCGGTCGAACCGGTGAAGACCGGGGAGAAGGGCGCGGACGGCACCGAATATGTCGATCTGCTGGTCAAGCAGACCGCCGGACCGCCGCGCACGCTGGCGGGCGAGCTCGGTTTCTCGACCGGGCAGGGGCTGCGCGCCGAGGTCAGCTGGACGCACCGCAACCTGTTCCCGCCCGAAGGCGCGCTGATTCTGAGCGGGGTCGCGGGCACGCAGGAGCAGGGAGCGTCGGCGACCATGCGCCGCTCCAATGCCGGGCGGCGCGACCGCACCTTCCAGCTCTTCGCTTCCGCGAAACGTACGGATGTCGAGGCGTTCACCGGCCTCACCGGCACGCTCGGCGCGCGCGTCTCCTATGATTCGACGCCGATCTGGCAGAAGCCGCTGACCTATAGCTATGGCGTCGAGCTGATCGGAACGAGCGAGGACCGCTATGATTTCGACCGCGGCGAGCGTCGCCGCGGCGCTTATTTCATCGCCGCGCTGCCGTTGTTCGCGGGGTGGGACAAGTCCGACGATCTGCTCAACCCGACACGCGGCTTCCGCGTGAAGCTCAACCTCAGTCCCGAAACATCGGTGCGCGGCGCGGTCCGCCCCTATGCGCGCGCGACGGTTGAGGGGACGATCTACCAGCCCGTCATGGACAGCATCGTGCTCGCCGGCCGTGCCCGCTTCGGCACGATCCAGGGGATCGAACGCAACGACATGGCGCCCTCGCGGCGCTTCTATGCCGGCGGTGGCGGATCGGTGCGCGGCTTCGGCTATCAGGAACTGGGTCCGCGCGCGCCCGACGGCAAGCCGATCGGCGGCCGCAGCTTCAATGAATTCGCGATCGAGGCGCGCTACCGCTTCGGCGATTTCGGGATCGTCCCGTTCGTCGATGCGGGACAGGTTTATGAGGGCGGCCTGCCCAAGCTGACCGATATGCGGTTCGGTTTCGGTGTCGGCGCGCGAATGTACACCAGCTTCGGCCCGCTGCGCCTCGACGTCGCGACCCCGATCAACCGCAAGCCGGGCGAGTCCAAGGTCGCGCTCTACATCTCGATCGGGCAGGCCTTTTGATGGCCGACGAGGCGATCCAGCCCGAATCTGAAATGGCGGTGGCCCGCGCGCCCGTGTGGCAGCGCATCGCCAAATGGATGGCGATCGTGCTGCTGGGCTTGGCCGCGCTCGTCGCGTTTGCGATCTTCGGCCTCAATACCAGCCCCGGAAAGCGCTTCGTCGCCGACCAGATCGGGAAATACGCCACCGAAAGCGGGATCAACATCAAGGTCGGCCGGATCGAGGGATCGATCTACGGCGCGATGGTGCTGCGCGATGTGCGCATCAGCGATTCCAAGGGGGTGTTTGCGACCTCGCCCTCGATCGCGGTCGATTGGCGGCCCTTCGCCTATCTTAACAACCATGTCGACATCCGCTCGGCGACCAGCCCGCTGGTCCAGGTCGCGCGCCTGCCGGAGTTGAAGCCGGGCGACCCGAACGCGCCCTATCTCCCCGATCTCGACATCGATATCGGCCGCATCCGCGTCGAGCGGCTGGTGCTCGACCCGCCGGTCGCGGGCAAACGCTATGTCGCCACGCTGAGTGGCGAGGCGTCGATCGCCGATCGGCGCGCGCGCGTGATCGCCAACGGGCGCACGCTCGGGCGGCAGGGCGGCGATCTCGTTACATTGGTGCTGGACGCCGTGCCCGACGCGAACAAGCTCGACATGCGCGCGGATCTCAACGCCCCGGCGGACGGGCTGGTTGCCGGACTGTCCGGGCTCAAGGCGCCGCTCGCCGCCCGTCTCGATGGCCGCGGCAGCTGGAACGATTGGCAGGGGCGCGCCACCGGCATGCTCGGCGGCGCGCCGCTCGCCGATCTCGGTGTCACCGCGCGCAAGGGCGTGTTTCAGGTACGCGGGACGGCACAGCCCGGCCTGATCCTGAAAGGGCCGGTCGAGCGGCTGACCGCGCCCAACCTGCAGATCGCGCTCGACGCGACGCTCGATCAGCGGCGCATCGATACGCGGCTCCGGCTGCGTTCGAAGGCGATGGCGCTGGCGACGACCGGGACACTCGACCTCGGCAAGAACGCGTTCGACCAATTCCGGGTGGTGGGAACCCTGCTGACCCCCGGTGCGATCGCGCCCAATCTCAACGGCCGCTCTGTGACCGGCGCGGTCGCGTTGAACGGTCCGTTCGCGACGCCGGTGGTGGACTACAAGCTTCAGGCCGCCGCGCTGGGCTTTGGCGAGACGGTGGTCGAGGGTCTCTATGCCGAGGGGCTGGCGCGGGTGAATGCCGACCGCATCCTGGTGCCGGTCAAGGCGCGCGCGAAGCGGGTTTCCGGCCTCAACGCCGCCGCGGGGGGCTTGCTCACCAATGTCACGCTGGCGGGCGATCTGGCGATCACGGGACCGCAGATCCTGTCGGAGAATCTGCGCATCCGCTCGGACCGGATCGACGCGACCGCGATCATCGCCGCCAACATCGCCACCGGCCGCTATGCCGGTGCCCTCAAGGGACGCGTCAACGACTACAAGATCGACTCCATCGGCATCGTCAACCTGACCACCGATGCCAACCTCTATGCCGCGCCAGGCGGGGGCTGGGGGATCAAGGGACGGATCGTCGGACGCAGTACAAGGCTGTTCAACGCCGGTGTCCGCGACTTCCTGGGTGGCAACGCGGTGATGAGCGTCGATGTCGGCTTGAACCCCAGCGGGATCATCACCTTCTCCAATCTCAAGCTCTCCGCGCCGCAGCTCACGGTCGTTCGCGGCTCGGGAAGCTATGATCCCGCCGGGCCGCTGCGGCTCAATGCCGACGGCGTGTCCAAGGCCTATGGCCCGCTGTTCGCGCGGGTGACGGGCACGCTCTACGCGCCGGTGATCGACCTGCGTGCGCCGAAGCCGGGGATGGGCGTGGGCCTCGCCGATCTGGAGGCGCGCATCCGTGGGCAGGGCGATGCCTATGCGATCACCGCCAAGGGCGGGACGAGCTACGGCCCGTTCACCGCCGACGTGCTGGTGCGCATGGGGCAGGCAATGACGGTGGACGTGCGCACCGCGCGGTTCGCCGGAACCGACATCACCGGCAAACTGACCCAGACCGCCGCCGGGCCGTTCGCGGGGGCGTTGACGTTCGTCGGATCGGGCATCAACGGCAATGTTGATCTGAGCGCACAGGGCAAATACCAGCAGGCAGTGGTGCGTGCGACCGCGGCGAACGCCAAGATCCCCGGCGATCTCGAATTCACCATCGGCCGCGCCATCGTCAACGCGACCGTCGTGCTCTACGACGATGCGCCCGCAATCACCGGCGAAGCGCAGATCGCCAATCTGCGGCGGGGCGATTTCGTGCTCGCGCGTGCGCGCGGGAAGATCGACTATCGCGGCGGCAACGGGACGGCTCAGGCATTCGCCGAAGGGTCGTCGGGCGTGCCGTTCCGTGTCGGCGCCAATGCCGCATTCGCGCCTGATCTGTGGCGCGTCGCCCTGTCCGGCCGCGCGAACAATATCGGCTTCAAGACGCCACAGGCGGCACGCATCGCGGTGAGCGATCCGGGCTATCGGCTCGCCCCGACCCAGATCGACTTCGACCGCGGCAGCGCGCGCATCGCCGGGAACTGGGGCGACGGGCTGGCGCTGCAGGCGCGCCTCGACAAGCTCGATCTGGCGATCGCCAATGCCTTTTCGCCAGGGCTGGGGATTGGCGGCAGCGCGACCGGTTCGCTCGACTTCCGTCAGGCCAGCGACGGCAGCTTCCCCAACGCGATCGCGCGGCTCAACGTCGACGGATTCAACCGCTCGAGCCTCGCCGGTGTCTCGACCCCGGTGGACATCGCGTTCGTCGGCCGGTTGCTGCCCGAAGGCGGCGATGCGCGCGCCGTGATCAAGCGCGGCCAGACGACGATCGGGCGGATGATCGCGACACTCCAGCCGCTCGGCCCCGGCGCGACCTGGAGCGAACGGCTGATGGCGGCGCCGCTGGCGGGCGGCATCCGCTATAACGGCCCGTCGGCGGTACTCTTCTCGCTCGCCGGATTCACCAACCAGTCGGTCGCCGGGCCGATCTCGGTCGCGGCCGACTTCTCGGGCCAGTTGCGTGCCCCGCAACTGACCGGCCAACTGCGCGCCGCGAACCTCACTTATGAGAATGAGACCTGGGGCACGCGCTTGACCCAGATGAAGATCGAGGGGCGGTTCGACAGTGACACGCTCGACATCACCGAGATGAACGCCGTGGCGGGGACCGGCCGGGTGATCGCCACCGGCACCATCGGCCTGTCCTCGGCCGAGGGCTTCCCGATCGACATCACCGCGCGCTTCCGCAACGCCCGGCTGGCGCGCAGCGACGCGCTCGGCGCGACCGCGACCGGACAGCTGCGGATCACCAACGGGCTGGATGGCGGGCTGATCGAGGGGCGGATTATCATTCCCGATGCGCGCTATCAGATCGTCCGTCAGGGCGTGGTCGAGGTGCCCGAGCTGACCGGTGTCTATCGCAAGAGCGAATTGGACGCGGAGGGCAAGCGCCCGGTGCGGCGCAAGCCGATCGGCATCTTCCGCCTCAACGTCGCGGTGGTCGCCGACAACCGGCTGTTCGTGAACGGCATGGGTCTCGAATCCGAATGGAGCGCGCGGATGCAGGTCACCGGCACCTCCGCGGCGCCGGTCGTGACGGGCGAGGCGCGGGTGGTGCGCGGCACCTATAGTTTCGCGAGCCGCCGCTTCGAGCTGACCCGTGGCATCATCAATTTCGAAGGCGGGCCGCTGACGGATCCCAGCATCAACATCTCCGCGAGCACCACGGCGGAGGGGGTAACGGCGATCATCAACATCACCGGTACCGGCCAGCAGCCGCGTATCGCCTTTACCTCGACGCCGTCGCTGCCGCAGGACGAGGTGCTGTCGCGCCTGCTGTTCGGAAGCTCGGTGACGAACCTGTCGGCAACGGAGGCGATCCAGCTCGCCGCCGCGCTCAACTCGCTGCGCGCCTCGGGCGGGCTCGGCCCACTCGGCCAGCTGCGCTCGGCGACGGGGATCGACCGGCTGCGCATTCTGGGTGAGGACGACACCACCGGTCGCGGCATGGCGCTGGCGGCGGGCCAGTATCTGACCGACAATATCTATGTCGAGATCATCACCGACGCGCGCGGCTATACCGCCGTCCAGCTCGAGATCGCCCTGACCCGCGCGCTCAGCCTGCTGACGCAAGTGGGATCGTCCGGCGGGTCGCGCGCGGGCCTCAAATATTCGAAGGACTATTAGCGGGTTCGGACGCCATCGCCCCAGCCCGTCCCCCGGCCTTGTGCCGGGAGCCACTGCACCGCGCCGGAGACCGTCGAGCCTCTTGTCCCACGCCTGCCCCCCGGTGGACCCTGGCACAAGGCGGGGGTGACGGGTTGGTGTAAGTACAGGGCGTGGAGTTTTCCTACATCACTGCATTCGGCTATGCCCAGCCCATGCGCCAGTTCAAGCCATGTCCGGTCGACCTCCCGTGCATGACACGTGTCAACTTGACGCGAAAAACATGCGTTTCGCGTCAGCTTTGTCAATTAAGTGAACGATCGAGTTCAGTAATGTCGACGGCGCGTCAACTGCTCATGGACAACGGCATTGCACTTAACTTACACAAGTGTAAGTATCTGCCTGGGAGAGGCGAATGACCGAGCATTTCGATGTCGTGGTGGTGGGCGCGGGGATCTCGGGCATCGGCGCGGGCTATTTTCTCCAGCGTGACTGCCCTGACCGCAGCTATGTGATTCTGGAAGGGCGCGAGCGGATCGGCGGGACCTGGGACCTGTTTCGCTATCCGGGCATCCGTTCCGACAGCGACATGTACACGCTCGGCTACAGCTTCCGTCCCTGGACGCAGGCGAAGGCGATTGCCGATGGCCCGTCGATCCTGCGCTATCTCGACCAGACCGCCCATGATCATGGGATCGACAAGCATATCCGCCACCAGCATCGCGTGACCGGCGCGAGCTGGTCGACGGCGGATGCGCGCTGGACGGTCAGCGTCGAGCGGGGGCCGGATAAGGATCCGGTGACGTTCACCTGCAGCTTCCTCTTCATGTGCTCAGGCTATTACAACTACGCCGCCGGCTACCTCCCGGAGTTTGCGGGGCGCGACCGGTTCAAGGGCGACATTGTTCATCCGCAGCATTGGCCCGAATCCCTCGATTATGCCGGCAAGCGCGTGGTGGTGATCGGATCGGGCGCGACCGCGGTGACGTTGGTGCCGGAAATGGCGAAGACCGCCGCGCATGTGACGATGCTCCAGCGCTCGCCCACCTATATCGTCGCGCGCCCGTCCGAGGACGGCATCGCCAACTGGCTGCGCGCCAAGCTCCCCGGCACGCTTGCCTATCGTCTGACCCGGCTCAAGAACATCTCGCTCGGTCAGTTCTTCTACCGGATCGCCCGCAAGAAGCCGGAAAAGACCAAGGAGCGGCTGATCCAGATGGTCCGCGCCGAACTTGGCGACGACTATGACGTCGCGACCCATTTCACGCCGCGCTACAATCCGTGGGACCAGCGCATCTGTCTGGTCCCCGATGCCGATCTGTTCGCATCGATTCGCGATGGTGCCGCGTCGGTCGTCACCGACCAGATCGAGACGTTCGAGGAAGACGGCATCCGCCTCAAGTCTGGCGAGCTGCTCCCTGCCGACGTCATCGTCACCGCGACCGGCCTCAACATGCAGCTGATGAGTGGCATCCCGTTCACGGTCGACGGGGTGCTCGCCGATCCGGCCAAGTCGCTGGGTTACAAGGCGATGATGTACTCGGACATCCCGAACCTTGCCTCCAGCTTCGGCTATACCAACGCCAGCTGGACGCTGAAGTCGGACCTGACCGCCGCCTATGTCGCGCGCCTGCTCAATGTGATGAAGAAGCGCGGCATGCGCCAGGCGACGCCGCGCATCGCGGGCGATGTCGAGCCGGAGCCGTTCCTCGATTTCACCTCTGGCTATGTCCAGCGCGGAATGGACAAATTCCCCAAGCAGGGGAATCGCAAGCCGTGGCGGGTCCACCAGAATTACGCGCTCGACCTGGTGGCGCTGCGCTGGGGCGGGATCGATGAAGGCATGGAGTTCTCCAACCCCGAACCCAAGGCAAAGGCCGCTGCCTAGGCGGTGAAGATCGCGCCGTCGCGCACTTCGAGTGGCCATGGGGTGAGCGCGGCGCCGGTGCATGGCCCGCCGACACAGGCGCCGTCATCGATTCGGAACAGCGCGCCGTGCCAGCTGCACTGGATCAGGCCGCGGTCGCCGGTGAGATAGGCGTCGAGCTGCTGGGCAAGGGGGAGGCCCATATGCGGGCAGCGGTCGACATAGCCATGGACGGTGTCACCGCTGCGGACGGCAAATCCGTGGAAGCGGCCCGCCTTCATCTCCAGCACGAAATTGCGTGCGGCGCCGTCGGCGATCAGTTCGATCGGGCCGAGCCGGACGCCCGGCGGGGTCGAGGAAAGGCGTTCGCTCATGCGTGCTGATCTTATCCGGAAACGTTGGATGCGGGAGTGGTGCTTGGGCCACTCCCGCATCCGTTCCTTCCCCCTTTGGAAGGAATTGGGGCCGGGTGGTCCCGGCTCTCCTCTCCAACTCGTCAGGCGTCGGTCTCAGGCGTCGACCTTGATCACGCCGCGGCGGATCTGGTCGAGCTCGATGCTCTCGAACAGCGCCTGGAAATTGCCGTTGCCGAAGCCTTCATTGCCCTTGCGCTGGATGATCTCGAAGAAGATCGGCCCGAACATGTTCTCGGTGAATATCTGGAGCAAAATGCCCTCGTCGCCGACATTGCCGTCGATCAGGATGCGGTTCTTGCGTAGCCGCTCCAGGTCCTCGCCATGGCCGGGCACGCGCTTGTCGACCAGCTCGTAATAGGTCTCGATCGTGTCCTGCAGCTTGACGCCGCGCGCGCGCAGCCGCTCGACCGTGTCGAAGATGTCCGATGTGGTCAGCGCGAGATGCTGGATGCCCTCGCCCTTATATTCGCGGATGAACTCCTCGATCTGGCTCTTGTCGTCCTGGCTCTCGTTGAGCGGGATGCGGATCGCCTTGTCGGGGGCGATCATCGCCTGGCTGAACAGGCCGGTCGCCTGGCCCTTGATGTCGAAATACTTTTGCTCCTCGAACCCGAAGAGCGTCTTGTAGAACTCGCTCCACACCCGCATCTGCCCGCGGCGGACATTGTGGGTGAGGTGGTCGAGCAGGTCGAGGCCGACGTTGTTGGCAGCCTCAGCCTCCTGCCAGCCGGGGATTTCGGCCCAATTCTCGTACAGATCGTGGCCGTCCTCGATGAAATAGAGGTACGAGCCGCCGATGCCGAGGATCACGGTGTCCTCCTCTTCGGTGCGCTCGGCGCCGTGCGCCAGCGCCCATTCCATCGCCTTCACCGGGTCGGCGACGCGGAACGCCATCGCGCTGGCCGAGGGGCCATGCTCGCCGCGGAACTTTGCCACTCGGCCTGCATCGTCGCGGTTAAGCATCAGGTTGATGCGGCCCTGCTTGTAGCGGGTGATGTTCTTGGTCGGGTGGCGGTGGCTCGCGACGAAGCCGAGCTGCTCGAACTGCGCGGCCATCGCCGCCGGGTCGGGCGAGGTGAATTCGACGAACTCGAAGCCGTTGAGGCCGAGGGGATTGGCAGGGTCGGTCATGGGTTCAGCGCTCCGGAAAACAGGCGCTGAGATTAGACCTGGGTCTAATTGGTGTCAATTGATACTAAATCGAGCCGTCCGGGCTTTGACGCATCTCAGGTCGCTTCCCGTGCTCCGCCCTGGCTGTCGATCGGCAGCAGCAGCGTGACGACGGTGCCGCCCGCTTGTGACGCGATCTCGATCCGGCCGCCGATCGCTTCCGCTCTGCGCGCCTGATTGCCAAGGCCTCGCCCGTCCTTGGTGGAGGTTGCATCGAAGCCATGTCCATTATCGATGATCCCGACCCGGACGAAACCGTCGCGTGCCTCGGTCGTCACCCGGATCTCGCTTGCGCCAGCATGTTTGATGACGTTGGTAAAAGCTTCCTGCAGGATACGAAGGATATGCAGCGAATGGCGCTGGTCGAGCCAGGCGAGCGGCGGCACGTCGCCCACTTCCCACCTTAGCTTGATGCCCGTTGCTTCGAGGCGGGGTTGTAGGCGGAAGCGTAGTGTACCGAGTAGCAATAGGAGGTCGGTCTCGACCGGCTCCATCGAGTCGATGGTGAGTTTGAGGTCGTCGATACAGCCTTTGAGCAGGTCGGCGATTTCACTTTCGTCGATGCGGCCATGCTCGACGACGCGCAGCGCGCTGACCAGCGACGAGCCGAGACCGTCATGCATGTCCTGCATCAGCCGCTGGCGTTCCTGAAACAGCACCTCGCGCCGTTCGATCTCGCGCAGCTTCTCGTGGCTGGCGTTGAGCTCCGCCTCGCGCTCCGCCAGCCGTTCGGCGAGGACGGTATTGGCTCGTTCGACCTCGCTCATCGCGCTTGTGTAGCGGCCCAGCATGATCTGGCAGAAGGCGATGATCAGGCCGATCGCGGCATAGATGTTGAGGAACAGGCCCTCGATATTGACGAGGTTGTTCTGCAGCAGGATGTCGTAACCGCCGAGCAGGACACTGAGCAGGCCCCATCCGGCGAGGACGACGCCTTCGCGCGACTGCACCTGCCAGCTCCGGTACAGGCCGATGCCGAAGGTGAGCGTGCTGAGAATCGCCATGGTCACATAGATCACCGGTGCGATCACCGTCGCATCGAACGTGCCGGCGAAGACGGGCAGCGTGACCAGGCTGCTCACGACCGATATCGTCGCGAGTGCGGCGGTGAGCAGCGGCTGTCGGTGATGGTGGAGCCGGATCAGGAAGAGCTGGACGATCAGGATCATCCACGCGATCGAATTGACCGTGAACCAGCCGAACCAGGCATCGGAGAGCGGCAGCCGGTCCATGCCCATATAGCTGTGCATCACGCGCAGGAAGACGACGACGGTCATCGCCGCGAACAGCAGATAGGGCGTCTCGCGCCGCCGCTTGAGCCACACGAAGAAGGCGAAGACCCCGGTCGCGAGGAACATCGCGGAACCGATATAGGGAAGCTCGGTCTGGAAGAAATTGCGGACCTGATAGGCGGCGCCAAGCTGCGAATAGTCGCCCACCCACATCGATGAGAGCGCGCCGCCCATGCCGCGGACATGGCGGATCCGGATCAGGATCTCGCGCGGCGGCGTGGTCTCCGCTGCATCCTCAAGCGGGATCCACAAGGGGCGGTTCGAGCCGTTCCACTGAAGATTGGCGTGCGACTGGTAGAAGAGCCGGCCGTCGAGATAGATCGCGATCTCGCCGTCGGTCTTCCAGCGCGGAACGTAGAGATAGGAATCGGGCGGTACGGGCCGGGCGGGGTCGAGCTGGAAATGATACCAGCTGGTCCGTGTCGGCAACAGGCCCGCATCGCCGGGCTGGGTCGGAACGCCGGGACGCGGGGCGTGGGGCATGGCGACCGTGCGCCACTCACCGGGGATGCTTCGCCAGTCGATCTGACGCGACGGCGGCGTGTAGCCGTCAGTATCCTGGGTCAGCAGCTGTGCCTGGGTCAGGTGGATTCCGTGCGGCCGGCCGGCAAGCCAGGCGCCGCCGAGGACCAGCAGCAGGATGCCGGCATAGAACAACACGGTGCGCAGATAGCTAGAGAATCCCATGATTCCGGGCTTCGTAGATCGCTTCGGCCTTCGAATGGACTTCGAGCTTTTGGTAGATGCGCCGGACGAAGGTCATCACCGTGTTGCGCGAGACCTGCATCAGATCGGCGATCTCGTCATAGCTGAACCCCTTGGTGATCAGCTCAAGCGCCTCGCGCTCGCGCGGCGAGAGGGGTGAAGCGAGCGGTGACGCCGGGGTTTGCTCGGGCGGCTGCGGTTCGGGATCGGTCGGACGGAAGCGCAAGAGGATCTGGCGCGCGATCCGCGGGCTGATCGGGCTGCCGCCGGCGTGGAGCGCGCGGATCTCATCGGCGATCTTCTTGGCGGAGCTGTCCTTGAGCAGATAGCCCGCCGCCCCCGCCTCGATCGAGGCGATGACATGCTTCTCGTCGGCGAAGGTGGTGCTGACCATGATCCCGCATTGCGGCCAGGCGGCATGTGCCGCGCGAATCACGTCGATCCCCGAACCGTCGGGCAAGCCAAGGTCGACCACCAGCACGTCGAGCGGATCGCCGGCGAGCAGCAGCCGGGCCTGGGCGACATTATGCGCCATCCCGACCAGCCGCATGTCGCCGGTCTCCGCGACCGCGGCGGCGAAGCTGTTCTGGAACGCGACGTCATCCTCGACCAGCGCGACGTTGAGGAGCGGTGGAACGGAAACGGCCATCGGAGCATCCTGGATCGGTCCACGCCTAGTCGCGCGGCCGGAGCGTCGATCGGGCGTACGCGCGCGGACACCCGAACTACGGCCTTGTACCATCGATCCCGCCGGTTTCTGTCGCTAGGAATAGCGACATACGCACGATTTCGCTCGCGTTACAATTTGTTCCGCAGTCCTGGCGGCGTTAGATTTCCGCTTTTGGTCCGGCGGAGAAACGAGTCGCATCATGCCACGCCCGGAACCCCTGACACCCACGTTCGTGGCGGAGCTGGTCGGCGGCGTCTATGAAGCCGCGCTCGACCCTCAGCTGTGGCGCCGGTTCGTCGACCGGATCGAGGCGATCTACCCGGACCTGACCGTGATGCTGTTCAGCCACGAAAGCGCCGGCGCCGGAGGCGATCTCAGCATCGTCGCCAACTATCCCGATGCGGCGCTGCGCGACTATGCGGCCTATTATTTCACCAACAGCCCCTATGTCGATTTCGTGCCGGGCAACCAGGTCGGCCTGCCCACGCGCAGCGAAGCGATCATCGGCGATGCCGAACTGTTCGCGAGCGAGCACTACAACGACTTCATGCGGCCGCATCGGCTGGGCCACTATGGCACCGGCATGGTGCTGGAGCGCGAACCCGAAGGTTGGGCCTCGCTGTCGTTCGGCGATCATCGCGACGACGAGGCTCGCCGCGAGCATCAGATGCGACTGCTGGGTCTGCTCGCGCCGCATCTGCGCCGGGCGTTCAAGCTGCGACGGACGCTGATCGAGGCAGGATCGGCAGCGCGCGCACCGCAGGCGGTGTTCGACGGCTGGGTTCACGCCGCCTTCGTGCTCGGCCGCGACGGGCGTGTCCGGTCGATGAACCGGAGCGCGGAAGCGCTGATCGCGCGCGCCGACGGCGTCACATTGAACCACCATGGCCGGCTGCGCAGCTTCGACGAGCGATGCAGCCGTGCCCTGGACGACGCGATCACCGCGTGCGCCATGCTACCCGAAGGCCCGGTGCGGGGCGACGCCGGTCTTGCCGGTACGATGCTGCCGCGGCGGGACGGTGACGCCCACTATCATGCGATGCTCTGGCCCCTGGTTTCCCCGAGCGAGTTCGGTCTGACCGCGGCGCCGGGTCAGATCCTGCTTGTCGTTTCGGACCCTGACCAGACTCCGCTCAACGCGGTGGCGTGGATCGCGCAGCGGTTCGGCCTTTCTCCGGCCGAGGCGCGGCTGGCTGACGCCGTCATTGGCGGGGTGCCGTTGAACGAGGCGGCGGAGCAGCTGGGCATCCAGCTTTCGACCGCGCGGACGCGGCTGAAGACCATCCAGAGCAAGACCGGCTGCCATCGTCAGCTGGATCTGGTCCGGCTGGCGATGTCGGTTCCATCGATCGGGTTCAGCTAGCGCGAAGCGCGCGCAGCACCACCCCCATATGGGAGCTGTTTCCCATGCCGCTCCCCGCCTAGCCATCCCGCTCCATGCCGTGCCGAGGCCCTTGCACGGCAAGGGGGAGGGGGGCGATGGAAGCTCGAGTCACTTGGCGTAGACCGCTTGCTCGGCCCTCGGCCAGGCGCCCGCGCAAAGGCTTGAATCCAGCATTCCGTAACGTAATTTCGTTTCTGTCACTATTAGTAGCGACAGACGCCCCACTCCACCTGCTGTACCTAGCCCGCGCGGGATCGCTGACGCCGGTGAAGGGGCGCGCGGCGATCCCGCCTGTCCGTTTCCTCAGAATGAAAGCCGTTTGATGACGTACGCTGGTCATGCCGTATGCGGGCGCCTGCCCATTGCCGTCGCGTTGCTGGTGGTGGGGACGGCGGTAGCGATGCCCGTCCAGGCACAGCAGGCGCTACCTTCGCGGCAGGAGCTGAACCCGGCACGCCAGCCGGCGATTCCAGCGGCGCCGCGCGGCGAATTGTTCCGCAATATCGAAGCGGGGCCGTGCGCCTTTGCGGGCAGCGACCTCAAATTCACGCTGAGCGGCGTCGAGTTTCGCGGCACCAACGGCAAGCTGGCGCTCGACGACGATCGCCTCGCGCTCGCGTGGCGCGACTTGGCGGGACAGGAACTGCCGGTCAGCACGATCTGCACGATCCGTGACAGGGTGGCGTCGCTCTATCTGCGCCGTGGCGTGCTCGCCGCGGTGAATATCCCCGAACAGCGTATCGCCGAAGGGCGGATCGTCCTCGAAGTGACCGAGGCGCATGTCACCTCGGTCAATTACAGCGGTAACGCCGGACCCGCTCAGCGCCAGGTCGCGCGCCATCTCGACAAGCTCAAGGGGCTGGTGCCGTTCGATCTCAACGTCGCCCAGCGCTATCTGCTGCTCGCCTCGGACATTCCGGGCGTGTCGGTCCAGGCGTCGCTGCGTCAGGCGGCGGGCGGCGACGGCGCGGTCGAACTCGACATCGCCGTCTCACGCAAGCCATTCGCGGCGAGCTTCAGCATCAACGACTATGGCTCGGCCTCGATCGGCCGCGAACTCGCCACCGCGCGGGTGGATTTCAACAGTCTCACCGGGCTTGGCGAGCGTACCTCAATCGTCGGCTATGGTACGCTCGGCAGCAGCGAGCAGCGTGTGCTGCAGGTCAGCGAAAGCGTGAAGATCGGCGGCGAGGGGCTGACGCTCGGCTTGTCGGGGTCGCTGGCGCGGACCAAGCCGGGCGGTGCCGTCTCGGCGCTCAAGCTGCTCGGCAACAGCTTCGCGGGCAATGCGCGGCTGAGCTACCCATTGCTCCGCCATCGCCGCCACAACCTCACATTGTCGGGCGGGCTCGACTGGATCGACCAGAAGGTCGAGTTCGGCGGCGGCATCACCACGCTGACCGAAGACAAGCTGCGTATCCTGTTCGCCCGGCTTGACGGCCATTGGGCACCGGCTGAGCTGTCCAGCCATTCGGTGGCCGCGACGGGATCGATCGAATTGCGCAAGGGGCTGAACGCGCTGGGTGCGTCGCCCTATGGCAATCGCGTCGCATCGCGCTTCGGCGGCCAGCCCGACGCCGCGGTACTGCGCGCGGAATGGGCGGTCGGCGGGCGGTTGTTCGGACCGCTCGTCGCGACCGTTTCGGGAAGCTGGCAGTACAGCAACGTGCCCTTGCTCTCCTATGAGGAGTTCTCGGCCGGCAACCTGTCGATCGGGCGCGGCTATGATCCGTCGGCGGCCTCGGGCGATCGTGCGCTGGGCGCGAGCTTTGAGCTGACCACCGTGCCGATCGCGGCCGGCAAGCGGATCGCCCTGCGCCCCTATGGCTTCGCCGACGCCGCGAGGCTCACCAATATCGGCCCCGGCGCGGGCGACACGCGCCTGCGTTCGGCGGGCCTTGGCGTGCGTGCGCAGTTCGCGCCGTGGCTCTCGATTGATGCCGCATGGGCGCATCCGTTCGACCGGGCCGCGCCAGCCGCACCCAAACCCAGCGACCGATTCCTCATCAGCCTGTCCGCGTCGATCTCGTGAAGGAAGCCACCATGTCCGCCCGCCGCAGCAGCCTGTTCACCACCTCGGCACTGGGAGCGCTCGCGCTCGCCGCGATCTGGGGCGCGCCCGCGCATGCCCAGCTCGTTCAAAGCGGTACTCCTGCGCAGAGCAATGGCGGGGCTCCGGTAGTCAACCAGGCGGGCGGCAACACCAGCGTGACGCTGGGTGGGTCACGCACGGTGATCGACTGGGACCGGTTCGACATCAACAGCGGCGAGCGGGCGGACTTCATCTTCGCCAACCGCAACGACATCGTGCTCAACCGCGTAGGCGGCGCGGCGGGCAGCACGATCAACGGCGACCTCAACGGCATGATCGGGGCGGGCGGCCCCGCCGGCGGCAATATCTGGATCTACAACGCCAATGGCGTGGTGATCGGCGCCAATGCCCGGATCAGCACCGGCGGCCTGCTCGTCACCACCGCGGCGGTGGATCGCGCGACCGACAGCAGCGCGGGCGGATTCCTCGACGGCAGCGCGACCAGCTTCGGTTTCGCCGGATCGGCGACGGGCAGCGGCATCACCGTCCAGAACGGTGCGCAGATCAACAGCTATGGCGGTGCGATCGCGCTGGTGGCGCCGATGGTAACCACCGAAGCCGGTTCGGCCGTCGCGGCGCATGACGGCGGCAACGTCCTCTATGGCGCGGCGTCCAAGTACAAGATCAGCTTCCGCCAGACCGGCACGGACGATCTCGACCTGATCGGTTTCGAAGTGGCGGGCAGCGCGGACGGAACGGGCGAGACCGGCGGTATCGCTGTGGGCGGGGCGACCAGCGGCAATCGCGTGTTCGCGGCGATCGTGTCGAAGACCGGGGTGATTTCCAATATTGTCAGTACCGGAACGGTCACCGCGACCAGCGTCGTGACCGATGAGACCGGCGCGATCGTGCTGCTCGGCAATCACAATCTGGTGAACGGCGCGGCCGGCGGCATGATCGCCAATGTCGGCACCAGCGAGATCAGGGTCGACAACGGCAGCAGTTTGACCGCGCCGGCGGTCTCGCTGATCACCAGCGATTCGATCACCAACAATCCCAATGGCGTCATCTCGGCGGTCGGCGGCACGATCGATCTGCTGGCGAAGAGCGGCGTGATCTTCGGCTTCGGCAAGTTGAACACCGGGACCTTGACCGCCGAAGCCTATGGCAGAATTTATCTTTCCGGCACGAACAATGTCGGTACGCTGGGCGGCCTGCGCAACACGACCGACGAGATCGTGTTCAGCAACAACGCCAATCTAAACATTGCCGGTGACATCGTTGCCGGCGGTGAGGCGAACATCTCGGTCAACGGCGTCGCCAGCGGCAACGGCCTGATCCGCGCCGCTACAGCCACGCTGAGCGGTGGCGGCACGTTCAACCTCGATAGTGCTACGACGCTGCGCTACATCAGTGCCTATGCCGGAAACCTGACCGTCAACAGCAACGGTAACCTGCTGATCGACCTCAGTGGCGCCGGGAATGACTATGGCAATACGGTCACGCTGAACGCCGCCAGTGGCGGGATTCGCCAGACCGGCGGTGATGCGCTGGTCGGCGGCATGGTCGTGAACGCACGCGATGCGATCGACCTTGGCGCGCTCAACCAGTTCAGCAGCATCACGGCGAGTTCTAGCGGCGGCGGCGACATCCTTCTGCGGGGGGCCACTTCCTTCGCTTTTGCGGGAAGCACCACGGGTGGGATGAGCGTGGACGCCGGCGGGCGCGTGACCGTCGGCGGGACGCTCAGCGCCAGCACGCTCAATATCCTGGCGGGCGGCGATATCGACCTCAACCGCTCGGTCCTCGATGTCGGCAGCTACAATTCGCTGATCTCCTCCGGCGGCAACATCTCGATCATCACGGATTCGACGATCAACATTGGCGGCAACGTCGCCGCGGCCGCTAACCACGACGTGAGCCTCACCTCGAACGCCGGCGGAATCAACCAGACCGCAGGCACGATCGCGGGCCGCCAGCTCAATATTCAAGCGGCAGGCTCGATCGTCCAGAACAGCGCCGCGGTGATGAACGGCAAGGGTTCTGTCGGCAGCATCGTGCAGGCGGGCGGTGACCTGATCCTGGCAGGTTCCAATCGGCTCGCCGACTATGCCGATGTGACGCTCGGCTGGGGCGCGGGCCGCGACGTCACCTATCACTCGGCCTACAGCATCTTCTTCCAGACCACGGGCGTGAATATCGGCGCGCTCAACCTGATCGTCGATAATGGGTCGATCCAGCAGGGCGGCGGCGCGTTCACCGCCAACGCGTTCTCCGCCAGCGCGACGGGCGATATCGATATCGGCACGCCGGCCAACAACAGCATCGCGCGTATCGGCGATGTCAGCAGCAGCGCAGGCGAGGTGCGGCTTCGCGTCGGCGCCAACAACCCGCTGGCGATCGACGGCACGATCAGCTCGGCGAGCCGGGTGATCTTCACCGCACGCGGTGCGGTGTCGGGCAGCGGCAAGTTCTCGACGCCGGGACTCTATCTGGGCCTGATCGGCGGCGGCACGGTCAATGTCGCGGGCAGCACCAACCTGCTTGAGTTCGGGGTGAGCAACGGCGATGCGACGGTCCGCGCCGATGACAGTCTGACGCTGAGCGGCGCACTTGCGGCGAACGGCCACAATCTCACGCTGATCGCCGGTACCGGAAGCATCACCCAGACGGGCGGCAGCTTCATCGGTATGGGAACGCTGACCGCAACCGCGGCCGGCGATATCAGCCTGACGGCGGGCAACAGCTTCAGCAGCGTCGATGCCACGTCCACGAACGCCGGGCTCATCACGCTCAACGCGACCGGCAATCTCGACTTCAAGGCACGGACCACCTCGTCCGTCAGGGTCACGGCGGGTGGCGACGCAACGGCCTCCGGCGCCAACGCGATCGACGCGGGCGCGGTGGACATCACCGCGGGCGGCAAGATCGACCTCGACTTCACCGGCGGTAGCGCCGTCTTCGGGCAGTTGAGCGCGGGCGCGGATGTCCTGATCGCGATGGACGGCGACGTCGTGCTCGGCGGCAACGTCACCGCCGGCAACGGCGCGACAGCATCGCTGAGGTCGCGGGGCGGCGCGATCAACCAAAGCGCCGGGACGATCGACGCCACGTCGATCGCGCTCAACGCCGGGACCACGATCGGGCAGGCGGCCGGTACCAAGCTGCACAGCACCAATCTGTCGCTGATCAGCGGTGGTAGCGCGTCGCTGGGCGAGGCCAATAACTTCACCACCCTCACCGATCTCGCGGTGGGCGGCGACCTGACGCTGCGCAACCTCGGCAACATCAATCTCAGCCCGATTCTTGGAGGGACCGGCGGATATCGGTCGGGTGGCGCGCTCACCCTTATCTCCGATGCCGGGAACATTCTCAGCACCAACTCCGGTACCAGCACTTCGCGCCTGAATGCGAGCGCGGCGGGTTCCATCAGCCTCGACGGGACGATCGCGTCGCTTGGCACCATCACCGCCGGCCAGTCGATCCTGCTGAGCACCTATAACGGCAGCATGGACCTGACCGGCAATGTCACTGGCCGGAACATCAGCCTCTATGCCGATACCGGGATCAGCCAGAGCGGCGGCATCATCGATGCCGACCGGCTCAACGTCATCACCAACGGCGCCATCTCGCTGACCCGGGCGAACCAGATCGACGTGGTCGGCCGGCTCGACACCGATCGCTATGACTTGGGCACCGGCCACGACATCACGCTGCGCAATGTCGGCGCCATCGTGCTCGACTATCAGATCGAGGCGCCGGACGGCACGGTCACGCTGACCTCGGACACGGGCGGGATCAGCCAGACCGGGTTCAGCGACCGCTTCATCGCCCGCACGCTCAATGCCAGCGCGGCCGGCGACATCGTGCTCGACTATGCGGGGAACGATCTCGATCACCTGGGCGCGATCCGCAGCACCGGGGGCGCCGTCACCATCGTCGATACCGATGCCTTCGACCTGACCGGCCAGGTGCGCGCGGCGGGCGCGCTGTCGCTCAGCGCAGGCGGTGCCATCGCCCGCAATGGCGGGCTGGTCGTCGCGGGCGGCGCGCTCAACGTGTCGGCATCCAGCGCCGACCTCGTCGCGGGCGGAAACATCCAGCTCGGCACGATCAGCACCAACGGCAATTTCGCGATCGACACCGACGGGGATCTGACGGTTGCCGGTACGATCAATACGCAAGGCAACAGGACGACGCTGACCGCCGGCTTCGGCGCGATCCAGCAGGGCGGCAGCGGCCGGATTCTGAACGGCAGCGTCGTCGCGAGTGCGCTCAACGGCATCAGTCTCGGCGGCGACAACCGCCTCGCCAGCTTCTCGGGCAGCTCGACCGGCGGCGGGAACATCGTCTTCAACAATGGCGGTTCGGGCGCGATCGTCGTCGGGCTCAACACCACCGGCAGCGCCGTCGTGACGGCGGGCGGAAACCTTTCCTCGAGCGGGATCACCGTCGACAGCCTGTCGGTGGACGCCGGGCATATCGACCTGACCAATAGCGTCGACGCGAACAGCTTCACGCGACTGGTGGCCGCCTATGGCGATGTCCTCGTCATCAACGCCGGCAGCTTCACCGTCGATGGGGATGTCACGACGAACCGGCCGGGCCTGCGCACGATCGACCTGCGGGCGAATGGCGGCGGAATTTCTCAGACCACAGGCACGATTTCGGGCCATTATGTCAGTCTGCGTGGCGCGGGCGATCTGATCCAGAGCGGCACCGCCCGTATCGACACCAACGCGGCCTATTTCAGCGGTGCCAATGTGATGCTGGGCGGCCCGAACAGCCTGGTCAGCAACGACACCGACATCGTCGCGACGGGCGACCTCACGCTGCGCAATGCGGGTGCGATCGATCTGACCGCGATGGGCGGCTACACCGCGGGCGGCGTGCTCACGCTGACATCGGATACCGGTTCGATCGCCGCAACCGACGCCGTCATCGCTTCGGCGCTGACCGCGCTCGCGGCGAACGGCGCCGTCACGTTCAACAACACGAACAACCTCATCTCGGAGATTCGCGGACTGAGCGCGGGTACCAACGCCACGGTCCGCTCGAACGGCGGCTTCACGCTGACTGAGGATATCGATGTTGGCGGAACGCTGGCGCTCTACGCCCGTACCGGGATCAACCAGACCGGTGGCCGGATCAAGGCGACCACGCTCGACGCCCAGCTCAACCAGACGATGACGACCGGGTCGGTCCTGCTCGGCGGGGCGAACGATGTCGACAACCTTTACGTCCTCGCCGCGTCGGGCGGGGGCGATGTCCTCTTCCGCGACACCGACGGCTTCCGCGTCACCTATGCAGTGATCGGCAACCGGGTCACGCTTACGAGCGACGCCGGCGCGATCACCCAGGCGAGCGGCTTCATGGACGGCGTCCAGGCAAGCCAGCTCACCGTCTCGGCGGCCGACGGCATTTCGCTCAACAACGAGTGGAACGGCATCCGGCGGATTCTCGGCCTCACCAATACCGGCTCGGGCGGGATTGAGGTGGGCGGGCGCGGCGTCAACATGGTGCTCGACGGCAACGTCACCGCCGCCGGACAGGCCGTCTCGTTCAACGCGCGCAACGCCAGCCTCACCCAGACCAGCGGCGCGATCGTCGCCGACTCCCTGAGCGCTCAGGCGCAGACCGGCATCGCGCTAACCAGCACGACCAACAATGTCGCGCGCCTCGGCGTGCTGGGCAACGGCACCAGCGGCGGCATCGCCTATACCGATGCCGACAGCTTCATGATTGCCGGCGCGATCGTCGCCGCGGGCCAGACGGTGTCGCTCAGGACGGTCGACACCAGTTCCTTCGTCTCCCAGACTGCAAACAACAGCCTGCTCACCGTCGGAACGCTGAACCTCAGCGGCGGGCAGGGGTACAGCCTGACCGGCAATGGCTCGACCTGGAACTACATCACCGCGCTCGGCAATATCGACACCGCCGTCCAGATCCATACCGACAGCAATGTCGACCTGACCGGCACGATCACCTCACCCTATTTCGAGCTGTGGGCCCACGGCAACGTCACCCAGAGCGGTGGCCGGATCGACCGCGCCCTCAATGGCGACGTCTTCGAGATTCGCGCGGACCGGATCGCGCTGACCAGCACCACCAACCGACTCGGCAAGGTCGATGCGCTGCTCACCTGGGGCACTGTCCCCGGCAGCATCTCCGCGGTTTCGACCGGCGACACCAAGTTCGGCGACGTCGTCGCCCGCGATGCGTCGCTGACCGTCACCGGCGGCAGCATCCTCGATTATGGCGTCAACGGTCTCAACGTCGATACGCTGGCCGTATCGTCGGCCGGCACCGTCTCGATTGGTGGCCGGATCGGCGCGCTGGGCACGGTCACCGCGAACGGTGACACCGCGTTCCGTTCGTCGAGCAACCTCGCCTTCACCGATACCGTCAACATCGGCGCCGGCCGCCTGATGCTGACATCGACCGGCGCGATCAGCCAGACCGGCGGCGCCATCACCGCCGGCGCGATCGACGTCAGCGCCGCGACCGGAATCGATCTCGGCCGTTCGAACAACATCGCCACGATCACCGGCCTGTCGACGACGAACGGCGATATCAGCTTCCGCAACTGGGCCAGCATCGCGCTGCCCGGCATCAGCGCGCTCGGCACCGTGACGCTGGTTTCCGAAAGCGGATCGGTCACCCAGAATATCGGCACCACCCTCCGTGCGAACCGGCTGAACGCCAGCGCGGCGACGTTCATCGATCTGACGAACGCGAACCAGCTCGCCAGCCTGGGAACGCTCGACGCGGGCAGCACGATCGGCGTCACCAATCACGGCAGCTTCTCGCTCACCGGCGATATCGCGGCGACCTCGGTTACCCTCAGGTCCACCTTCGGCGCGATCAGCCAGACGGGCGGGGTGATCAGCGCGTCGGATCTGACCGCCAGCGCGCAGAATGGCCTCGACTTTGGCGGCGCCAATAACGTCGGCGCGCTGCACGGGTTGAGCACCACGTTCGGCGACATCACCTTCCACAACCAGGGCAATATCGTCCTTTCGGACGTCTCCGCGCTGACCGGGGCGGTGACGCTGACGTCGGACAGCGGGTCGATCGCGCAGAATGCGTCCACTTCGATCAGCGCGGAGCGGCTCAACGCCAGTGCCGCGACCGGGATCACGCTCGATCAGGACAACCGCTTCGTCCGGACCGGCACGCTGAGCAACAGCGGCACCGGCGGCATCCGGGTCAAGACGACCGGCAACCTCGACCTCGCCGGCACCGTCACCGCCACGGGGCAGGCGGTGCGCTTCGACGTCGGCGGGGCGCTGACCCAGAGCGTCGCGCTCGGCGCCTATTCGAACCTGACGATCAACGCCGGCACCGGCCTCTATCTCGACCAGGCGAATAATTTCGGCGCGACCCTTTTCTCGCTCTCCACCGGGAGCGGTGACATCACGGTGCGCAATGTCGGGAACCTGACGCTCCCCGCGCTCACCGCGTCGGGCGGCACGATCCGCCTGATTTCCGATACCGGGACGATCGGTCAGACCGGGATACTCACCGCGAACACGCTGTTCGCCGAGGCGCGCAGGGAAATTTCCCTCGGCGGGAACAATGTGATCACCAATGTCGGGAGACTGGTCAACACGACCGGCACGATCACGTTCAGGGATATCGACGGCTTCAACATCACCGGCGACATTCGCGGGTCCACGGCAACGGGTGAACGGGTCAACCTCATCGCGGGGGGCACGGGCGACATCGTCCAGACCGGCGGCGCGATCGTCGTGGACAAGCTCCGGGCGACCGCGGGCGGCAACCTGACGCTCGACGGGAGCGCGAATAATTTCATCAATGTCGAGGTGCTGAGTGCGGGTGGCGACATCAGGCTGCGAGCGCAGGACTCGTTCGTACTCGGCCATACGGTGGACGCCGGCGGCACGGCGACGCTGACGTCGACGAACGGTTTCATCGGGACTGACGTCGGCTCGATCGGCCACATCCGCGCGGATGCGCTCTACGTCAACGCCGCGACCGGCATCGACATCAACCTGGCCGGCAACATCACGCCCAAGGTCAGCCTGGTCAGCGCCGCGGGCAACATCCGCTACACCACGCAAGGCGCGATGGAATTGCTCGCGTTGAAAACCCCGGACCGCGCGATCGTCAGCGCCGACGCGCTGACCCAGAGCGGCGCGATCGATGTCGGCGCGCTCGACGCGCTGGCGGGGGACATCCGGTTCGACATGGCGGGCAACCGCATCGGCAGCATCCATGCCGCGATGGCCACCAGCGGCGATCTCGTCATCACCGATGAAGACGGTTTCGATATCACCGGTAACCTCCAGGCCTCTGGGGCGATCAGCCTGACGGCGGGCGGCACCGGATCGATCACCCAGTCGGCTGGCGTCATCACCGCGCCGACCGTCTCATTGGTCGCGGGCGGCAATATAACGCTCGACCGCGCCAATGCCGCCGGGGTGTACAATGCCCGCTCGGCGATCGGCGGCACGATCACGCTGCGCAACGCGGGTGATCTGGTGGTCAACGCGATCACCGCGCGGGACGGCACCGTCAATCTCACCTCCAACACCGGATCTGTCGGCCAACTTCTGGTCCCGAGCAACTCGATCTGGACGGGCAAGCTCAACGTCAACGCGGCGACCGACATCGATCTCGCCGCGCAGAACATCACCGGGCTGCTCGGCAATCTAACCGCCGGCGGATCGATCCGCTACAACAGCTTCGGCACGCTGGGGCTGGATGGCGATATCCGCGCGGGCGGCGGCGTGACCTTCGGCATTTCGGGCTATCTCGGCCAATATTCGGGCACGATCGCCGCCAGCCATCTCGACGTCACCGCGAGCGGGATCGCGCTGATCGGTGAAAATGATATCGGCTCGGCCACCGCCAGTCGCTTCTCGGCCACGGACGACATCACCTTCCGCTCGGTCAATTCGATCCTGCTCGGGGCGGTGACCACACCGGGGTTGCTCTCGCTCACCTCGGACAATGGCGATATCCGCCAGAGCGCGGCGTTCAGCGCCGGGCGGTTCGATGCGACGGCTGCCGGCGACATCGTGCTCGAACAGCTCAATACGCTGAACACGGTCTACGACGTTACCGCGGGCGGCGTGTTCAGCTTGCGCACCGCCGGCGCGCTCGAGCTCGACGGGCGCATCGCCGCCGATGATCGGGTGACGTTCAACACCGGCGGCGGCCTGACCCAGATCGGCAACACCGTCATCGTCACCGACCGGCTGGAAGCGACGGCCGGAACCGCGACCGCGACCGGCATCCGCCTGCTCAACCATAATCGCGTCGGCGCGGTCAGCCTCGACGCCGGCGGCAACGACATCCGCTTCCGCAACACCGGCAATATCGCGATCAACGCGATCAATTCGCCAACCGGCACGGTCGAGCTGATCTCGAACCTTGGCAAGATCACGCAACAGTCCAGCGGCGGTCTCGTCGCCGGCTCGCTGATCCTCGACGCGGCCAATGGCGTGGAGTTGTACAATAGCGACAACCAAATCGCGCGGCTCGACGTGGTCAGTCGCGGGATGGTGTCGATCCATAGTGGTGGCAGCGGTTTTGGGGGCCTGCTGACGGTCGATCGGGTCGAGGCGGCCGGTCAGGCCGTGTCGGTCAACAACTACACTTGGGGTATCACCGGCGGCAACATCACCGCCGCGACGCTGACTGTCTTCTCGGCCGGCGACGTGGACCTCGGCACGACCAACAATGTCACCGGAAATGTCGGCCTGTCGGGCCGGAACATCGCTTTCACCAATCTCGGTGATCTTGTCATCGACCGGGTGATGTCGCCCGTGGGCAACGCCGTGCTGCGTAGTGAGGAAGGCGCGATCAGCCACACCGGGTCGGCGCTTATCGATACGGTCGGGCTCATCGCCTATGGCCGCGACGGCGTCACCCTCGCGGGCGGAATCAAGCGGATCGACGGGCTGGCGGCGGGTGCCGGGGCGGACGTCGAGATCGTGTCCGATCGGGCGCTCGAGCTGGCCGGTGATATTACTGCGCGCAATGTCCTGCTGCGTTCCAACATATCGCCGAGCGTGGTCACCCCTGCCGGCGGATCGATCACCCAGACCGGCGGCGTCATCACCGCGGATCTGTTTCGGGGCAGCGCCTATGGCGCGATCGACCTGCGCCTCGGCAACCAGATCGCGGCGCTGGGCGATGTCTGGTCCTTCCACGGCGGCATCAGCATCACCTCCGATCGTGCGCTCGACCTCACCGGCGCGCTCACCGCGACCGGCGGCGACGTCGTCCTCGACGCCACATCGATCGGCCAGAGCGGCGGATCTATCGAAGCCCTCGGCCTGAGTGCCCGGGCGACCGGCGCGATCAGCCTCGACGCGGCGAACCTGATCTCGGGGACCGGGACCGTCACGTTCGACGCGGGCGCGGACATCGCCTTCCGCAACGATGGCGGCTTCACGCTCGGCATGGTCGATACGTCGGACGCGGCGACATTCACCTCGACGAACGGCTCGATCAGCCAGGCGGCATCGACGCGGATCGGCGCCGGCCGGTTGTCGGTCAGCGCCGCCAATGGCGGGATCGCGCTCAACGAGGCGAACCTTGTCGATACGCTCGGTGGCCTGACCGCGGGCGGCGCGGTCGTCTTCCGCAACACCGGCGATCTGGCGCTGGACGGCGATATCGCCGCGACGGGGCAGGAAGTCACGTTGCAGTCGAACACCGGTTCGATCAGCCAGAGTTCGGGCACGATCACCGCGCTGGGCCTCAGCGTCCAAGCGAACGGCGCGATCGCGCTGGGTGGCGCGAACCAGGTGACCAACCTGCGCGACATGACGGCGGGCGGCAATCTGCTCTATCGCAATGCCGGTGCGCTGATGCTGTGGGGCGACGTCACGGGCGATACGGTGACGCTCCGCACCGACAGCGGCTCGCTGCTCCAGATGCTGTTCACCAGTGGGACCATTACCGCCGACCGGCTCAACGCCAGCGCGGGCGGCGCGCTCAATTTCAATCATGCGAACCGCGTGGCTGAGCTTGGCGACTATGCCTCGGGGTCGGGGGTCGCCGGCTTCACCAATGACGGCGGCTTCGCGCTGGTTGGCAACGTGTCGGGCGACGAGGTCGTTCTCCAGTCGCTGAACGGCGCGATCACCCAGAGCGCGGGCAGCATCGATGCCGGTTCGCTCCATGCCAGTGCGGCCGGGTCGATCCTGCTCAACCGCGCCAATCAGGTCGCGGCGGCGGGTACCGTGCGGCTCGTTTCCACCGGCGGCGACGTAACCTTCCGCGCGCTTGGCGGCTTCACGCTCGATTTCGGCACCGCGGCGGGGATCTTCGACGTCACCTCCGACACTGGCAGCATCGGCCAGAGCGGCCTGATCACCGCGAACCGGTTCAACGCGCGCGCGGGCGGCGATATCGCGCTGACCGGTGACAACGCCGTCGCGGGTCTCGGCACGCTCAGCGCGGCGGGCGACATCGCCTTCACCGCGGCGGGCGATCTGCTGCTCACCGACGCCATCGACGCCGACGGCAATGTCTGGCTGGTCGCCTATGCCGGCCTGATCACCCAGAGCGGCGGTACGATCACCGCCGGCTCGCTCAATGTTTCCGCACTCGGAAACGTGGCGCTCGGTCAGGCGAATACGGTCAGCGCCTTTGCCGGGACCAGCGCCAACGGGAACATTGTCCTCCGCAACACCGGCAGCATCAGTCTTGGCCCGGTCACGCTTGGGGGGGCTTTCGGGCTGACCCTGGACGCGGGCGCGGTGACGCAAACCGGCGATCTGCTTGCTGCGAACGGGCTGTCGATCACCGCGCATGACGGGATCACGCTGACGCGCGGCGGCAACGCGAACCAGGGACCGCTCAGCCTGACCAACCTCGGCACGGGCGGCATCGCCTATACCGACAGCGGTGCCATCGCGATCGCTTCGATCGCGGCGGCGGGCCAGGCGGTAACGCTGAACGCGGGCGGCGCCATCAGTCAGACGGGCGGGATCGAGGCGGCACTGCTCAACCTGATGACGCCCGGCAATGTCCTGCTCACTCATGCCACGGCGAACCGTATCGGTGCACTCGGCATCGTGGATGTCCGTCAGCTAGCGCTGGTCACCGCGGGCAATCTCGACCTGACGGATGCGATCGCGGCGACCGATGCCCTCACCCTGACCGTGAATGGCAGGCTGACCCAGAGCGGCGGACTGATCACCACGCCCTCGCTGTCGATCGCGGCCAGCCACGGCATCGACCTTGGCAGCGTCAATCAGGTCGATGTGCTCGCCGCGACCAATAGCGGCGGATCCGGCGATGTGCGCTTCGTCAACGGCCGTTCGATGCGGATCGACAGCCTTCGCTCGGATCATGGCAGCCTGGCGCTGCGCCTGACCGCCGGCGACCTGACGCTGAACGGCGTGACCTCCAGCTTCGGCAACTTGGATTTCGACGTTGCAGGCAATATCGGCGGTACGGGCGGCGTCGACTCGCAAATGAGCGCGCGGGTGACGAGTGGCGGTTCGATCGATCTGGCAACCGTCGTTGGACGCGACGACATTCTGATCGATGCGGCGGGCGACCTGAGGGTTGCGGAGCTGCTTCACCTTGCTGGTGGCGCCGACGCTGCCGGAGACGGCTACAGTGTCGATATCCTGGGCAGCAACGCGACGCTCGGAGCGATCAGCCGGGCGGGCGTGACCGGCACAAGCCGGCTCTATGTCGAGACGGGTGCAACGGTGCGGCTCGGCGCACGCGCGGGCAATGCGACGCTCAATCTCGCGACGATGAACCAGGGCGTCTCGATCGCGGCGACCGGCGATGTCAGCGCCTATGGCGCCGACGGGCTGAACCTGGTCAATGTCTCGGGCGTCAATGTCAGCCTGAGCGCAAGCACGGGCGGCATCGGAGCGGATCGCGTCGATGTTGCGGGCAACTACACGCTCGACGGTCCCGCATTCTTTCGCGACGTGCTGCAGCCGCTCGGCGCTCGCGCCGGTCGCTGGACGCTGACCAGCACGGGCGACGTCGATGCGGCTGGACGGACGCTGGAATATGGCGGTGACATCGACTTCGCGGCCGATGGCACGGTTTGGAACGGCAGCGTCCGCTCGCTGAGCGGAGCGGTCTCGATCTCCGCGGGGGTGCTGGATCTCAATCAGATTTCGGCGGCGGCCGGAATCGGCGTCGATACCGTTGGCTCGCTCAACCTCTTCTCTGCAGATACGATGGCAGGCGGCCTCAACCTCACCGGAAGCTCGGTTTTCGTCGCGGGTGTGCTCGATGCCGCGGACGACATCATCGTCGATGCGGGGAGCGGCGACGCCGTGATCGGCTATGCGATCGGGGCGAGGAACATCTCGGTTTCTGCTGCGGGCAATGCAACGCTGCGCCAGGCGAACCTCAACGGAGCGACCGGCGACCTTACGATCAATGCGGGCGGCAATGCGACGCTGGGTGAGGACGACGCGATGTCGGGCATCGGCACCGATCGCTGGTTCGATCGGGCCGCGGGATCGACCGGCACGGCGACCGTCACGGGCGGCGCCGGTGTCGCGGTCAACCTCCACCGCTCGGCGAAGCTCGACAGCGTCAGCGGCCGCCGGGCCGAAGTGAACATCGCCACCGGCGACCTCGCGATCGGCCAGCTTACCGCGCTGACCGAGAATGCGCAGGTCAATGTCGAGGACGGCTCGCTCGTCATCGGCAATGCCCTGGCGACCGGCAGCAGGCTTGACCTCTACGCCAGTGGCGACCTGACGTTGCTCAACGGCGCGAAAGGGTTCGAAACCTATCTGACCGCCGGCGGGCTGCTCGATACGCGTACCGCGGCCCTCAACGGCGCCAATTATGTCGAGCTGACCGGGGGTGAGATCCGCGCTGGCAGCATCACTTCCGGCGGCGACATCGACGTGCTCAGCGCGAACGGCGCGATCAGCGTGGACAGCGTCAGTTCGACGGGCGGCGACGCGATCTTCAACGCCTATACCGACCTTAGC
Source organism: Sphingomonas sp. GW821-FHT10C01 (assembly GCF_059415525.1). NCBI lineage: Bacteria > Pseudomonadati > Pseudomonadota > Alphaproteobacteria > Sphingomonadales > Sphingomonadaceae > Sphingomonas > Sphingomonas sp. GW821-FHT10C01. Next base: position 774,102 of record NZ_JBWKNK010000001.1, read on the forward strand.
CTGGGTAGCGTCAGCGTCAGGGGTGGCCAGCTTCAGGCCGGCGGCAACGCCACGCTACGCGCGATCACCGCGACGGATGGCTTCGCGCTTCTCGCCTTGGGTAATATCACGCTCGGCGCGGATACGGCCGGACAGATCACCGGCGGCAATTTCCTCTCGACCGGCGGGAGCCTTGGCGGGTGCGCCTGCGGTTCGGGCGGCGCGACGCTGATCTCGCTGGGCGGAAGCGTCACCGTCAACCTCCGCTCGGCGACGGGCGTGTTCGATACCATCGCTGCCGGGATCAATGGCGATGCCAACGTCCATGTCGCGACCGGCGATCTCGGCATCGGCGATCTTGCAGGCCACAATATCGCGGTCATGCTGCCAGGCGGTACGCTGACCGTGATGAATCCGGTGAGCAGCGGTGGCAACTATACGCTGACCGCGCGCGACTTTGGCGGCAACGCGCTGCTGCCGACCGTGATGGGCGGTGCGACCAAGCTCAACAACGTGACGATCACCGATACCGACGGCGACCTCGCCGCCAGCGGCACGCTGGTTGCGGCGGGCGATATCCGGGTCAGCTCGGTCGGTAACATCACCGGTGCGCTTTCGCTGCTTGCCGACCGCGATACCGATGTGAGCGGCAGAGCGATCCGGCTCGGGAGCGTTTCGGGTCGTGACGTCGTACTCAATGCATCGGCGGGCGAGGTCGATATCGTCGGCGCGGTGACGATCGGGCGGAACTATACGCTCACCGGCACCGGCTTCCTCGGCAATGCGCTGGCCATGACCGGGACCCGGACGGGCGACCTACTCGCCACGGATGTCGCGGATGATTTCGACTATACGGCGCTGGATCTTGGCTTTGCGGGAGCCGCGACGCTTCGTGCGAATGGCGGCGCGATCCGTGGCGGCAATATCTCCAATTCGGGTAGTCTTGTCCTGTCGGCGGCGGGCGTTGCGGCGGGCATGCTCCGTTCGGATCAGGGCGGGGTCGATGTTACCAGCAGCGCGGGCATCGATCTGAGCGGGATCCAGGCGCGCGATGCCATCGATGTGGCCGCCGGCGGCAACCTCCGCCTCGGCGGCGCCGAACTGAGCGGCGGCGGCGTCAATTCCTTCATCCTTGCGGCCGGGGGCGATCTGGTGTTCGGCGCCTCCGACTTCGGCTCAATCGGTAGCGGCAATGTCTTCACCAGCGCGGGCAGCGCGGTGACCGGGAGCGTCCATGCCGATGGCGCGGTCACGATCAACCTCGACCGTTCCGCGGGGTTTTCCGGGATCGACGGCGGTACGCTGGAACTGGCCGTCCGGAACGGCAATCTTGCGATTGGGAACATCCGGACGGTTGGCGCGGTCACGGTTGCCGGGCCGAGCGGCACGCTTGCGATCGGCGATATCGAGACGAGCGCTGGCCACATCAACATCACCGGACAAGGCGACGTGACGACGGGCGCCGTCACCGGGCGGTTTGTCGTCAATATCGGATCGAGTGCGGGCAGCCTGACGTTTGCCAAGATCACCGGCGACGACGTGACGCTGGGCGCGGCGGGTGGAATCACGGCCACCGGTGCAGATGCCGGCATTTTCGCCAGTACACTGGCGCTGACAGCGGGTGGTAATGTCGATCTCGCGACCCATGGCATGGGATCGCGGATCGGGCGTCTTGGCGCGGTGATCATCGCCAATGGCGGCTTGATGCTGAATAACCTCCGGGATCTCGACCTCAATGGTGTAATCGACGTCAGCGATACGCTGGACCTGCGGGTGGTGGGTGCGTTGAACCAGAGCGGCGGCTCCGTCACCGCCCAGCGCCTTGTCGGCAATGTCTCGGGCTTCGCCTGGCTCGGCGGTCCCAACCGGATCACCTCGCTTGGAGATGTTTCGGCTGCCGGGCTTCTGCTCAACAATGCGTCGGCGCTCGGGATCGACGGCATTATGGATGGCGGCGCGGGCAGCGTCACGATCCGCTCGCACGGCGGCCTGACCATCGGCGCGGCAGGCGCGGTGCGCTCGGCCGCGAGCGGCGATGCCATCATGCTTGCGTCCGATGGCCTGTTCCGCAACCTGGCGGGCAGCACGGCGCTCGGCGCCGCGCACGGCCGCTGGCTGGTCTATACCCAGGCGGCGGGGAATGCGGGGGCGTCCGATCCGGCGAACAGCTTCGGCGGGCTTGCCGGTCGGAGCTATTATGGCTCGGTCTATGACTTTGCGACGGGCGGCTTCTCGGCCGCGCCGGGGGCGGGCAACCGGTTCGTCTATGCATATCGTCCGGTGCTGACGGTGACCCCGAACAGCCTGATCATGACCTATGACGGCCAGACTCCCATTCTGAGCGCAAGCATCACAGGGCTCGTCAACGGCGATATCGCGGCTGACGCCTGGGCGGGCGTTGCGGGGCTTGCGGGTGCGGGTCGCAATGCGGGGACGTACAGCCTCGTCGCCAGCCTAGGCACGCTCGCTTCGGACATGAACTATGCCTTCGACTTCGGCAGCGGGACGCTCCGGATCGATCCGCGCGCGATCACTGCGACGCTGGCGGCGAATGGCAAGGTCTATGACGGCAATGCGGCCGCGACCGGCGCCTTGTCGCTGGGCGGCGTGATCGCAGGCGACCAAGTCGGCGTGTCGGGCACGCTGTCCTTTGCGGACAAGAATGCGGGCGCCGGCAAGGCGGTCACCGCGAACGGTATTACCCTCGCCGGCGCGGATGCGGGTAACTACGTGGTGAATGCGAGTGCGACCGCGTTCGCGGACATCCTTGCCCGTGCGATCACGGCGACGCTGACGGCGAACGGCAAGGTCTATGATGGCACCACCGCCGCCAGCGGTACGCTCTCGCTCGGCGGGGTCCTTGCGGGCGATCAGGTTGGGGTGTCGGGTGGCTTGTCCTTCGCGGACAAGAACGCCGGTACCGGTAAGGCGGTCACCGCGAACGGTATTACCCTCTCCGGCGCGGACGCAGGCAACTATACGGTGAATGTGAGTGCGACCGCGCTCGCGGACATCCTTGCCCGTGCGATCACGGCGACGCTGACGGCGAACGGCAAGGTCTATGACGGTACGACTGCTGCAACCGGTACGCTCTCGCTCGGAGGAGTCCTTGCGGGCGATCAGGTGGGCGTGGCGGGCACGCTGTCCTTCGCGAACAAGAACGCCGGTACCGGCAAGACGGTGACCGCGAGTGGCATCACCCTGTCGGGCACCGATGCCGGCAACTACACGGTGAACGGCAGCGCGACCGCGTTTGCGGGCATCCTCGCCCGCGCGATCACGGCGACGTTGACGGCGAACGGCAAGGTCTATGACGGTACCACCGCTGCCAGCGGTGCCTTGTCCCTGGGTGGCGTGTTCGCGGGCGATCAGGTCGATGTGTCGGGTACGCTCAACTTTGCCGACAAGAATGCCGGTCTGGGCAAGATGGTGACCGCAAACGGTATCACACTCGCTGGTGTCGATGCTGGCAACTACACGGTGAACCTGACCGCGACGAGCCTGGCCGATATCGTCGCACGGGCGATCACGGCGACGCTGGCGGCAAACGGCAAGATTTATGACGGCACGACCGGCGCGACCGGTACCCTGTCGCTTGGTGGGGTGCTTGCCGGCGACCAGGTCGGGGTGACGGGTTCGCTTGCCTTTTCCGACAAGAACGCCGCCACGGGCAAGACTGTCACCGCCAGCGGGATTGCGCTCTCGGGTGCCGATGCGGGCAACTACACGGTGAACCTGACGGTAACCGGTTTGGCGGATATCGCGCGGCTCGCGATCACGGGCACGGCCCATGCCGACAGTCGCATCTACGATGGAACGACCGCGACGAGCGGCCGGATCACGCTCAACGGCGTGCTGGCCGGAGACTCCGTGTCCGCTAATGCCAGCTATGCATTCGCCAATCCGAACGCCGGAGCGGCGCGGAGCGTGTCGGTGAACGACCTGACGATCGGTGGCGGCGACGCCGGCAATTATGCGGTGACGTTGAGTGCAAATCCGGTCTTCGCCGACATCCTGCTCCGTCCTGTGACGGTGACGGCCGACGATTTCACCAAGCTCTTTGGCCAGCGTGATCCGGTGTTTACCTGGCGCGTCGTCAACGGATCGATCGTCGAGGGTGACACCTTCACCGGCGGAGTTGCCCGCGCGCCGGGCGAGCAGGCGGGCACCTATCTGATCGGTCGGGGGAGCTTGGGGTTGTCGTCAAACTATGCGCTGACTTACCTGCCCGGTAGTCTGACCATCCGCTATGTCCCGTCGCATGCGGATGGGAGCGATGCGCTCCATCGCCGCCGGCCGACCGGCGCGTTCTCGCTCTACGAAGATCCCTCGGCGAACCTCAAGGGCGACGCGGGAGAGGAATAGCCGAGGCCGACCGGGTCTCAGGAATTGTGCTCAAGAGACAGTTGAGAGGAATTTATGTCCAACCCATCCCCATTGCCGCTGCTCTACAAGGACTTGGTGCCGCTTAATAGCCGCCAGCATGGCGGTTGGCGCAGCCGGTCGACCGACAAGGCGGCATGGTTGGCGAACCAGCATGCCATTCCGTTGACGACGGAGGAGTTCGCTCTGGCGCAGCGGCACTTCCCCATTATTTTCTCGGCCGGCCCCAACCCGATTCCGCTCGCGCTGATGGGGCTCAATGAAGGGAGCAACGTCTTTGTCGGGGAGGACGGTACACTCCCGGATGGGATCTATATCCCAGCCTATGCTCGGCGCTATCCGTTCCTGCTGGCCAAATTATCGGACGAAAATTCCGACCTGTCGCTTTGCATTGATCCGACGACGGATATGCTCGGTGAATTCGACGATGGCGCGCCGTTGTTTGAAAACGACGGTCCGAGCGTATCCTGCAAGGCGACACTCGATTTTTGTGAGCAGTTCGAGATTGCGGGTCAAAGGACCGAGCGCTTCGTCGCGGAGCTTGTTGAGCATGGCCTGCTGATTGACGGAGAAGTGACGATTCAGCTCGAGGATGGCGCGCGTCCGTTCGTTTATCGCGGGTTCCGGATGGTGGACGAGGTCAAGCTTCGCCAGGTCGCGGGCGAGACATTGAACCGATGGAACGCGAGCGGATTGCTTCCGCTCATCTACTTCCATCTCGCATCCTTGCAGCTGATGCGTGACATCCTTGCCCGCCAGCTTCGATCGAACCCGGATAGGGCCTCGACGGCACAAGCCGAGTCTCCGGCGGCTATGGCGGCCCGGGTTGGCGAACCGCGACGTGCGAAGTCCAATTGAGCGAACGCTATTCAGTCAGCCGGTTGGAAACCAGGAAACGAGAGGTCATCGCTCGAGCTTGGTTGCCAGGATCACCGAGCTTTTCGTGAACTCGACGCCGTCCAGCATGCCGATTTCGTCGATGAGCCGGTTCAGTTCGACGGCGTCGACCGCCTCGATCATCGCGATATAGTCGAATTCGCCGCTGATCGCATGGATCGCCGAGACTTGCGCGATCTCCGAAAGAAGGGATTCGAGCTCGCGGCGGGATCGCGGCGCGGTCTTGATCATGACATGCGCGCGCAGGCGACTGCGGATGAAGGCGTCGCCCAGCCTGACGGTATAACCGTCCACCACCCCGCTCTCTTCAAGCCGGGCGAGGCGCGAATAGAGCTGCCCGCGCGAGATGGCGAGTTCCTTGGCAAGCTGCGCGATCGGCTGGCGGGCGTCGTCGCGCAGCAGGCCGAGAAGCCGGACGTCGATCTCGTCGAGGTTCGGCTGGCCCGACATCAGCGTTCCGGGAAACGCTCGTCGGCGAAGATCGCCGTCTGCGGTTGGCCTCCAGGGCCAATCCGTCCCCGATACATGCCGAGATCGTTGATCGCGAACGCCGGTTTGCCATTCGAGCCCATTGCGATCAGCCCTCCATCGCCCCCGATCGATCCCACGGCCATGATCGTCGCCTGCGCCGCGTTTGCAAGCGTTTCGCCGTTCCAGGCGACGCGATCGCAGACCTGACGCGCCGCGCTCTCCCGAATGAAGAATTCGCCGGATCCGGTCGCGGAGACGGCACACTGGCCGTTCTTGGCGTAGGTGCCGGCACCGATGATCGGGGAATCGCCTACGCGGCCCCAGCGCTTTCCGGTCATGCCTCCGGTCGAGGTCGCAGCGGCGAGATTGCCGTCGGCGTCCAGCGCGACCGCACCCACCGTCCCGAACAGATGCGTCCGGTCCACCGCCGTAGCCTGGCGGTTGCGCCACGCCAGCAACTGCTGCCAGCGCTCTTCGGTCCGGAACCATTCGGGGGCGACCTGCTCGAGACCCTGCTCGACCGAGAAACGGTCCGCGCCTGCGCCGCTCAGCATGACATGGCGGGTCTTGTCCATGACCGCCCGGGCCAGGTCGATCGGGTGCCGCGTCCGGGTGACTCCAGCGACGGCGCCGGCCTTCTGCGTGGCGCCGTCCATGATCGCCGCATCAAGCTCGTTGCGGCCCTCCGCCGTGAACACCGCGCCACGACCGGCATTGAACAGGGGATTGTCTTCGAGAACGCGGACCGCCGCAGCGACCGCGTCGAGCGCCGGGCCGCCGCGATCGAGGACGGCGCCACCGACGCGCAGGGCCTCAGCGAGGCCAGCCCGATAGGCCGCTTCCTTCGCGGGCGACAGCGCGCCACGCTCGATGACGCCGGCGCCACCATGGATTGCGAGCGACCAGCGCGGCATCTCCGAAATCTCGCCGCCGGCCGCCGAATAGCGGCGCACGAAGGCAGGATTATCGACGCGGCCGGAGGGCAAATGCAGGACGGACGCGGTATTCATGACCGTCACCTTGATCCGGTCCGCTACGAGCGCGCCGCGCGATGGGGCAACGCGAAGGGCCGACCCGTCGACGATCCATGCGCCGCCATCGGGCTCGGTCGCATAGACACGTCCGCTGCCGTCGGCTTCGACCGCAACCGCCGCGCTTTCATCGACTCCGACACCGATCATCGCCGGCGCGCTGGACGGGCGTCCAAGTTGCGCCTTGGCGACAAAGGCGAAGAGGCGGCCGAGCCGGTTACGTTCCTTGAAATGCGTGTCGGTCACCACGCCCTTGAGCAACGCGATGTCGAGGAAGTCGCGTTCGATGGTGTTCGCCGAGCCGAACGGATCGGCCAGCGCTTCGGGAGACTTGATGCTGCCGCCGTCCGTCGCGCCGTACAGCGCCTCGCCCAGCATCGCGAGACCGGCGCTGGTCCCGGCGATCGGCTTGCCGGCCGCGACATGCGCCGTGAGCAGGCGCGCGACCTCTGTGCCCTTCCAGTAGCGGACATAATTGGCCTGATCGCCGCCGGCGAGGAAGATGCCGTCCGCGCGGCGAAGTGCGGCCAGGATCCGGGGGTCGGAGGCTGCGGCGCGATCGTGAAAGACGAAGGTCTCGGCCGAAGCGACCCCGCCGATTTCCTTCACGAACTCCTTGCCGATCTCTCCGGCATAGGAGGCGCGCAGGATGACGATATGGCCGTTTCCGGCCTTGGCGAAGAACCAGCGCATGGCGTCGTGGTTGCGATCGCCGCCGCCCATCAGGAGCAGCCCGCCCGAGCGCTGCCCCGGCGTGGGCGCGGAAAGCTTGCCCTCGACATAGCGATCGAACGCCTTGGTCTTGGCACTCGCCGTGGCCGGGCCGAACCCGAGCGCCGCGGCAACCAGCATAAGCAATACGCGCATTGAGGACGGCTCCATTGAACAGATTGTACGCAGTTTGATACAGTTTAGACGCAGCATGCAATAATTTGATTGCCAATTTAGACGATATGTTGAACTTTCCGTACCGTCATCTCGACGGGTGGAGGTCGGCTGGCGTGCAAAAGGGGAGCGATATGACATATTCGATGCGCCGCGCGTTTCGGGTTCATCTGGCCATTGGCTGCTGTGTGAGTGCACTCGCCGCACCCGCCTTTGCGCAGGATGCCCCCGCCGAAGCGGAAGAACCCCGCGAAGTGGTCGTGATCGGGTCACGCATTCCCACGATCAAGGATGAGGGACCGGCGCCCGTCACCCTTATCGATGCCGATACCATCCGGTCGAATGGCTATACCAACGTCCCCGAACTGCTGGCCGCCCTGCCACAGAACAGCGGCGCGACGCAAAGTCCGCAATCGGGCAGCAGTTCCGACTTTACACCGGGCGCGCAGCAGGTCGACTTGCGCGGCCTGGGGCCGAACCACACGCTGGTGCTGATCAATGGTCGTCGCATCGCGGACTTTCCGCTTCCCTATATCGGGCGGAGCAACTTCACTGACATCTCGAACATCCCTGTCAGCCTGATTGAGCGCGTCGAGGTGCTGAGCGGTGCGGCTTCCGCGATCTATGGTTCGGACGCGATCGCCGGCGTCATCAACTTCAAGATGAAGGAGAAGCTGGACGGCATCACGCTCGATTATCGCCACGGTCGCACTGAACATGGCGGCGGCCTGTCGCATCGCATCACCGCGACGGGCGGCTGGTCGTCCGGCCGTTTCAATATCGCGGGTGGCATCGAATATCTCGACCAGCGGCCACTCTGGGCGTTCGATCGCGATATCCAGGACAGCACGCTGGACAATCCGGTGACCACGCTGGCGCGGCGCACCTTCTATCGCGCCAATGAGGATGTCGATTACCTTACGCCGCCAGCAGGCGCCTGCGCCGCGCTGGCGGGACTCAACCGAGGCACCATCCGCCAATATAATCGTCCGCGCTATGGTGAGTTCTGCGGCAGTCAGGAATCGATCGCCTATGGGACGATCGTGTCGGGCCGTAAGGGCTTCAACAGCTTCGGCACCATGTCGTACGAGCTGTCGGACAATGCCAAGCTGTTCGCCGACTTCCAGTTGGGGATCAGCAAGGTCCGTCTGATGTACGACGTGACGAGCTGGTCGTTCGAGCAGGCGTCGAGCAGTGCGGACAATAACTTCTTCAACAGCTTTACCGGTCAGGTCGAGGACTGGGGGCGCCAATTCACGCCGGAGGAAACCGGCGGCTTCCAGATGCAGCGGATCAAGCAGACGACGTACAGCATCACGCCGGGCATCCGCGGCACCGTCGGCGGCGTGTGGAATTACGAGCTGTCGTTCAACTACAGCCGCTACCAGTCGGTCGTGCGCTGGCCGCAGATCATCAACAGCAAGGCGCAGAAGCTGTTCCTGGGCGATCGGCTCGGTATCGATGCGGATAGTGGATATCCGATCTACAATGCCAATCCGGCGCGGCTCTACAGGGCGCTGACGCCCGCCGAATATGCCAGCATTTCCGCCGACACCGTCTATCGCCCCTATAGTTGGACCAGCAACGCTCAGGCGACGCTGACCAACGGCGCGTTGTTCCAGCTGCCCGCCGGGCCGGTCGGGTTCGCGGCGGTCGCCGAGTATGGCAAGCAGGGCTATAATTTGCGCCCCGACCCGCTGGCGCTGACCGACTATTATTTCAGCTGGAAGGACAGCGACGGCGCGGGCACGCGCAGCCATGCCGCGATCGGCGGCGAGTTGCGCGTGCCGGTGCTCAACTTCCTCACGCTGACCGGCGCCGGGCGCTACGACACCTTCGGCTTTGCCGACCGCAATGTCGGTAAGTTCACCTATAATGGCGGGATCGAGATCCGGCCGACCAACAGCCTGTTGTTCCGTGCGGCCTATGGCACCGCCTTCCGCGCGCCCGATCTGCATTATGTTTTCACCGGTCCGGGCAACGTCGAGAGCAGCGTGGTCGACTATTATGCATGTCGGCAGGATACCCCGGGGGCCGGGGTCAGCGACTGCGAAGACTATGACACCGACATCGTCTCCAACCGCACGGGCAACCGCAGCCTCAAGCCGGAAACGGGCAAGTCGCTGACCGCCGGGCTGGTGTTCTCACCATCGAGCCGCCTGCATATCTCGGTCGATTATTTCCGCGTCACGCTCGATGATCAGGTCACCGACCTGAGTGTCAACCAGATCGCCCGTGACGAGGCGAACTGCCGCCCCGACGGCGCCGGGAGGACCGCGCTCGACCCCAATTCACCGACCTGCCAGGACGCGATCGCGCGGGTCCGGCGTTTCGCCAGCGGCGGTTCCGCTGGCAGCATCGAAGCGATTCGCGTCAACCCGATCAATATTTCGCGCGAAACGACGAGCGGGATCGACGTGGCCTTCCGCGGCACACTGCCGACCGGGATCGGCGATTTCACCCTGGCGCTAGCGCATACCCATGTGTTCAAGCACACCTATCAGCAGTATCCGGGCGATCCGATCGAGAACAAGCTGGCGTATGACAGCGGCTTCTACATCCCGCGCGACAAGTCGAGCGGCAGCATCAGCTGGGCACATGACGGGCTGAAGGTCACCGTCTCCGGCACGCGGCTCGGCAAGCTGCCCAACTATGACGAGGACGCGTTCCTCAAGGCCAGCACCCTGTTCAACGCAACCGTGCAGTACGACTTCACCGATAACTTGCGCGGGTCGCTGACGGTCCGCAACCTGTTCGATACCAAGCCGGTCAAGGATGACACCTGGACCAGCTATCCCTATTACAACACCAGCTGGTTCGACAGTGTGGGCCGCAGCGTCTTCATGCAGCTGACCTATAAGATCGGAGGCAGCCCCCTTTAAGCTGTCAGGGCTCCGTGGACACTCTTCCGCCACGGAGCCTGAGAGTGTTCAAGCGAGCGTGGGTTGGAATGTCGCGTATCCCTACGATGCGCGATGTTTCGATATTTGATGAAAATGTGACGAACCGCCAGCAGAAGCACCAAGGCGCCTGTCCAGATCCTCGGCGAAAGTTCGATATCGGGCGCGTTTGCCGCGCTAGCCCCTTGAAATCGCTTGGTGACCCCTACGGGAATCGAACCCGTGTTTCAGCCGTGCATGGACGAAACCGCAGATTTGCTGGGATTCTTAAGCCACAAATGTGCGGGAACTATCCAATCTAATCCAATATGATGTTAGGTCCGCACATCGAAAAAGCGGTCGATCTGAAAGCACCGGGTCGGTGTGAAAATGCCATTGGTCAGGCGGGGTCAACGTGTGACGTCGGCCAGGATTTCGTTCCAGTTGAGCGATAGCTCGTTCGCTATGTCGATAAACTCGATGACGTCCAGGCGCCGCTCGAAAGACTCGTATTTCGACACGAATTGCTGTGAGCGTCCGAGCCGCAGTGCCAATTCTGCTTGGGTAATGTTGGACGTTTGACGTTGCCCGCGCAGAGCATCGATCGCCTCGCGATAGCGGGCGTCCTGGATGCTCTTGATGGGCAAAGGTCACGCTCCGCTACAGTGTGGAGCGAGCTAGGAACCCTCTTGGTTTTACCCCAAAATCGGGTATTCCTCCGATCAGGTTCGGGGGTAAGATGTATGTGGCGTGAGACGCTACTGCGGGAACTGATCGGGGAAGGGGCGGATCGTGCTCGGGCAGAGCCCGCTGTGCGGTTGGCTCGAAGCAGACGATCGTCTGAAGCTCGTGGGTGAGAACGACCATGGCCTTAAGGCGCGTGCGTCCGCTGCCGCCCGATGGGAATATGTTGCTCGTCCCGAGCCCCGCTTCTTCGATCAACCGACAGCCGCAGCATATCTCGGCATCAGCGAGCGGCTCTTTGAGACGCAATGGAGGGCGTTCAATCTTCCGTACCCGCGCAAGATCGGACGACGATGCCTGTGGGATCGTAAGATCCTGGATCAATGGGCGGACGCGGTATCGGGGATCGAAAACAAGTCTGATGGGACGAGCAGTCAGCCATCGCCGACGGATCATGCCGCTGAGGCGCTCTACATGACGCCGTCATTCCCGAGCAAGAAGCGGCGCAAGCGGCGGGCATAGCGCGTGTCGCCAGTCAGTTGCGCGCGGACATACCAGGATCATATCGGAGATTATCGAGTGAAGCCGAAGAAGGACATTTCGCGCGCAACCCAGACCTGGATCATTGGCGGCGTCATCGCAGCATGCGCGGTGGTTTTCCTCATAGCGCAGAGCGAGACGCCAGACTTCGCTTCCATGAACCCCAAGCAGCGCTGCACCTACCATTCCTACCGACAGCAACACGGTTGGAGGGACCAGCAGGAGTGCCAGGCGGAAGTGTCAGCGGCGAGGCTGATGGGCAAGCCGTTTAGGGACGATAATCCCTATCGATAGAGACAGTGACAAATCAGAGTTTGCTAGGGCGCAGTGGACGGTCAGCAAACCGGCGATATTATCGGCGCGATGAAGGACTTCATCCTCAGTGAGATCAGGCGAGTTGCCGCCGACAACGGCGGCGTCGCGCCCGGGCAAAACCTGTTCTCAAAATTGACGGGTATCAGCTCTGCCAAGTGGCGCGGGGTGCATTGGTTGAGGTGGAGCGATGCGCTTGCTGAAGCAGGTTTCGCCGCGAACGAGTGGAACTCAAAGCTTGCTACAGATGATATGGCACTCAAGTTGGCAGCCTTCGCGCGCCAGCTAGGCCGCCTTCCTACGCGCACCGAAATCAAAATGCAGCGCAGGAGCGATCCATCTTTCCCGAGCCACTCGACAGTGGATAGCCACTTTCGGACCAACGCTGATTTGACCGCCGCGTTGTTGGACCTTGCGGAGAGGGACGAAGAGTGGAGCGATCTCGCTGACTTTCTGGTCCGACCCGATGCAAAGCGGGTCGAAACTGCCGGCACTAGCGACGGCTTTGTCTACCTTTTGAAATCTGGGCGGCACTACAAGATTGGGCGCAGCGAGGACATAGAGCGCAGATTTCGCGAAGTCAGAATTGCGCTGCCGGAAGCTGTGACCCTCATTCACTCGATCCGCACCGACGATCCTTCAGGCATCGAGGCATATTGGCATCGACGTTTCGCGGACAAGCGCGCCAATGGTGAATGGTTCGCCCTAACCGGAGCGGACGTAAAGGCGTTCTGCCGCCGGACATTTCAGTGAAGTACGCGCAGGCCCGATGCGTGATGTTTTCACGCAGATAGAAGCGTGAACCGGTGCTTTCGCTTTGGAAACACCGATGTGATAACTGCGTGCCTGACCGGGCTCACGGCTCTGGCTCTATATCTGTCTGTAAACAAACAAGAAAATCAGATGGCGGAGTGGTTTGTCGCGTCGATCTGAGGAAAACTTGGGCGCATTAGAGCGCACCAAAACCACCGAGTTAGGACATCCAAATGTGCTAACACACACATGAAAAACACGAAAAAATCGTGCAAATTCAAGGTGGTGACCCCTACGGGAATCGAACCCGTGTTTCAGCCGTGAAAGGGCCGCGTCCTAACCGCTAGACGAAGGGGCCATGAAGGCGAGGGCGCGCACTAGGCAACGGATGCGCCTGGGTCAAGGGCCATTTCACCTCAAATTGTGCGCTAATTGACCCAGGCGGCGTCTTCGATGTGAATTTCGGCCGCGGGCCGTGCACCCCAGTCGTCGATCTTGGCGCGGCCGGCGATCCATAGCTTACGATCGCGTGGTGCACCGAGTAGCGCGAGGCCGAGCGGGGTGTCGGCGGCGCGGAAGGCGACGCACTTGATGCTGCGCCCGTCCTCGCCCGCGACGATCGCGCGGACGTGACCATTGCCGACGATATCGCACTTGATGATGCGGACCGGACCGGCGGCGACACGCGGAGCGGGCCACCCCATGCCATAGGGGCCGCCGGCCTCCATCGCGTTGACCAGATCGGGATTGACCCCACCCGGCGCGAGCACGGCGTCGAGCAGCAGCGCGCGCTCCCCCGCCGCCCGTTCGACGGTTTCGGCGAGCTTGGCTTCGAGAAACGCCGTGAACTCGGCGATCCGCTCCTCGGCGACGGTCACGCCCGCCGCCATCGCGTGGCCGCCCCCCGCGATCAGCAGTCCGGCCTCCTTCGCCGCGAGGATCGCCGCACCGAGGTCGACCCCGGCGATGGAGCGGCCCGACCCTTTGCCGATCCCGTCCTCACCTACGGCGATGACGATCGCCGGACGGCCGAGCTTCTCCTTGAGCCGCCCCGCAACGATGCCGATCACGCCGGGGTGCCAGCCGCGCGCCGCGACCACCGCTACTGCACCGCTGACGTCGATCGCTTCGGCCGATTGCTGGACCTCGGCCTCGATCGCACGGCGTTCCTCGTTGAGGCGGTTGAGCTCCTCGGCGATCCCGCGCGCCTCGTCCGCGTCTTCGGTCGTTAGCAGTCGCACGCCGAGATCGGACTTGCCGACGCGCCCGCCCGCATTGATCCGCGGCCCGAGCGCGAAGCCGAGATCGGTCGCGGTCGGCGCGCGGGTCAGCCGGCTCGCTTCGATCAGGGCGTTCATCCCGATATTGCGGCGCTGCGCCATCACTTTGAGGCCCTGCGCCACGAAGGCGCGGTTCAGCCCCCTGAGCGCGGCGACGTCGGCCACCGTGCCCAGCGCGACGATATCGAGCAGGTCGAGCAGCTTGGGTTCCGCTCGATTCGCAAAGAAGCCACGCCCGCGCAGGACGCGGACCAGGCCCGCGCCGAGCAGCCACGCGACGCCGACCGCGGCCAGATGGCCGTGATCGCGCCCCTCTTCCTCATCGAGCCGGTTCGGGTTCACCAGCGCCAGCGCGACGGGCAGCTGGGACGCGCATTTGTGATGATCGACCACGATCACCTGCGCGCCCGCATCGTGGGCCTCGGAGAGCGCGTCGAACGCCATCGCACCGCAATCGACGGTGACGATCAGGTCGGCGCCCTCGCGCTTAAGCCGCACCAGCGCCTCGCCCGAGGGGCCATAGCCCTCCATCAGTCGGTCGGGGATATAGGCGCGCGGGTCGAGTCCCAGATCACGCAGCAGCCGGATCAGCAGCGCGGCCGAGGTCGCGCCGTCGACATCATAGTCGCCGAAGATCGTCACCGCCTCGCCCCGCTGGACGGCGTCGGCGAGCCGTTCGGCGGCCACGTCCATATCGCGAAAGATCGAGGGGTCGGGCATGAAGGCGCGGATGCTTGGGTTGCGGTGCGCCTCCAGCTCCTCACGCGCGCAGCCACGCGTCAGCAGCAACTGAGTTACGAGATCGTCAGGCGCGAAACCGGGGGCGCGCGCATCCGTCTCCAGTCCGCGCCAGCGCCAGGGTTGGCCGAGGATCGAGCTGTGGACGTTGAGCACGGGAGTCATTCGAGGGTCTTAGCGCGGATCGGCGGGCAGGGGAATCGCCGCGGCCGTCTGGTGCCTCCTTCAACGATCATCGCAGCGACACATAGCGTTCCAGCGGTCGAGAAAACGCATCCAGTTCGCGGGGCATGATCTGAAATCCATCAGGATCATCGCGAATATGGCCGAGCTGAGTGTGATGAAGCCGGATCAGCGATCGCTTTGCCGCGGAGCTGATTGGCAGGGTTGCGAGGCGTCCGCGCCGGAGCGGTTGCGGCGGCCAGACCCGGTAGCCAAGCAAGCGCAGATGTTTGCCGGCGGTATCGAGCGCGATCGCTACCGCCTGATGATCCGGATGCGAATCGTCGCGTGTCGGGCCTGCGATCAGGTCGAGCCGGGGCAAGCGGCGGATTTGCCGGGCAAGGACGCGGCGGCAATCGTCCACGGTGGTCCCGCCGTCAGGCAGGCCCAGAAAATGGATCGACGCGGGCATCACCCCCAGCCGGCGCAACGCGTGGCGCGTTTCCATCTGGCGCGCAGCGATCAGCCTGCGGCGGGGCCATTTGATGCTGTTCGGGTGTGACGCCGCGCCATCGGTCACCACAGCGACGTGGACCTCCGTGCCTCGGTACCTGAGGCAGGCGATCAGTCCGGCTGCGCCGATCAATTCGTCGTCCGGGTGTGGCGCAACGATGAGCGCCGCGCGTGGATGGCCAAGGCGCGGCCTCACGACATCAATCCTCCAGGATGCGGCTGTGCGTTCGCGTGTCGCGCATTCGCAGATACACGACCAGCGATACGCCGATCATCGCGGTCACATACCAATAGAAACCGCGCTCCCACCCGGCGTCCTTGAACCAGAGCGCGACATATTCCGCGGTGCCGCCGAAGATCGCGTTGGCAAGCGCATAGGGCAGGGCGACCCCCAGCGTGCGGATATGCGCGGGAAACAGCTCCGCCTTCACCACCGCGTTGATCGAGGTGTAGCCGGTGACGATCACCAGCGCGCCGAGCATCAGCGCGAACGCCGCCCACACGCTGCTCACTTGTTCCAGCGCGGTGAAGATCGGATAGGTGCAGAGCACGCCCAGCACCCCGAACCCGATCATCAGCGGCTTGCGGCCGATCCGGTCGGACAGCGCTCCGGCCAGCGGTTGGATGCACATGAAGACGAACAGCGCCGCCGCGTTGATCTCCGACGCGGTCTCGCGGTCGAAGCCCGACGTGTTGACCAGGAACTTCTGCAGGTAGATCGAATAGGCATAGAAGGCGAGGGTGCCTCCGGCGGTGAGTGCCATCACCAGCAGGAACTCGCCCGGATGTTCCTTGAGCAACGCCAGCGCGCCGGTCTTGCGCCCTTCGGCCTTGGCGTTCTCGAAGCTCTGCGTTTCCGAAAGCCCGCGCCGCAGCCAGAAGACGATCACCGCCAGCGCGCCGCCGATGAAGAAGGGGATTCGCCAGCCCCAGCTCTCCAGCGCCGCCTCGCTCATCACCGCCTGAAGGATCAGCAGCACGGTGAGCGCGATCAATTGGCCCGAGATCAAGGTGACGTACTGGAAGCTCGAGAAAAAGCCGCGATGCTTCTTGCCCGCCATTTCGGAGAGGTAGGTCGCGCTGGCGCCATATTCGCCGCCGATCGACAGCCCCTGCATCAGCCGTGCGAACACCAGCAATGCCGGGGCCAACCCGCCGATCGTCGCATAGCCCGGCGTCACCGCGATCAGCAGCGACCCCGCGCACATCAGCGAGACGGAAAGCGTCAGCCCCGCCTTGCGCCCATATTTGTCGGCATAGACCCCCATCAGCCAGCCGCCGATGGGCCGCATCAGGAAGCCGACCGCGAACACCGCGGCGGTGTTCAGCAGCTGAGTGGTCTGGTCGCCCTTGGGGAAGAAGTGCGGCGCAAAATAGAGGGTGAAGGCCGCATAGGCATACCAGTCATACCATTCGACTAGATTGCCCGCCGAGCCGCCGAGGATGGATTTGAGGCGCTGGCGGGTCTGCAGGGTTTCGTTGGTCGTCGTCATTCAATCCCCTTCAACCGTCACCCCGGCCCTGTGCCGGGGTCCACGGTTCCCCGAGGACTGACCTGAAGCCTCTCGCCCGAGCTTGCCTCCCGGTGGATCCCGGCACAAGGCCGGGGTGACGAAAATTCAGGGAGGGCGTGCGGCGTCCCTAGAACGCCCCTGGCACCTCGCGCTGCGGGGTGGTCGGGCGGTTGGGCATCAGCAGCTCCATCGGCGCTTCGATCCGCTCGCGCGCCGCTTGCGGGCTGAGGCCGGGTGCGCTGGCCGAGGCGGAAGCGCTGATCGGCGTGCAGGTGCGCCCAGCGAGGAAGTCGAGCGCGGCGCGGGTCGATGCCTCGGCCGGATCGCCCATCTGGCGGGTGATATCGTCGCTTGCGCGACAGGTTGCGCCCATGAATCCGGCAAGGCCGTCATAATAGGCGCCCTGGCGGTTCGAGTTCTCCAGTGCGAAGGCGATAACGCGGAGGCGATCGTCGCACGCCGTCTGGTCGAGCGCGATCTGCCCCACCGGCTTGCCATAGGTGTTGGAGCCGATCAGTGCCGAGCGGTTGCCGAGATAGGGGATGAAGGTGTTCATCACCAATTCGCTCGCCGAGGCCGACCCACCGGTGCCGATGAATGCGATGCGGGTCGGTGTGATCGATTGCGGCTGGGGCGCGAAATAGACGGTTTCGTTGTTGCTCGAGGCCTTGGACGTGCGGAAGCTCACATAATTGGCGACGGTCGATGTCGTCTTGTCCGCGCCCAGCAGGTTGTTGATGAGGTCCGCGACCGAAATCAGTCCGCCGCCATTATAGCGCAGGTCGATGATGATCTCGGTGATCCCCTGCGCCTTGAAATTGGCGAAGGCGCTGCGCAGCGGGGTCTCCGCCGTGGTGATGAAGGTGCGCAGGTTGATATAGCCGACCTTCTTCCCGCCATCGTCGATCACCTTGGCGCCGTAGCGCGTGGACACCGGAGTCAGGCTGTAGTCGGCCATCGCGATGGTGACGTTGCGTGTGCCCGCGGTGTCGCGAATCTGGAAGGTGCGCGTCGTACCCACCGCGGAGGTGCCGAGCGCGTTGTTGAGCCCAGCCGAGCCTTCGCTCGCGAGAATCGAGGCGACGGTGCGCAGGTTTGACGCGCTGGTGCCGATCGCCAGGATCTCGGTCCCGCGGTCGATGCCCGCGGCCAGCGCGGGTGCGCCCTCGAACGCCTCGGTGATGACCAGGCGATTCGATCCGTCGAGCGCGAGACGGAAGCCGTATCCGGCACTCGATCCCGAATTATAGTAGGCGTTCTCCTCGGCGATCGAGGTGATGTAGGTGAAATAGCGGTCCTTGCGCTGTGCCCGCGCGGTCGCGGTCAATGCGTCGAGATAGGATTGGACGTCCGAATAGGCGGCGGGGTTGAGGCCGCTCGGCAACGTCTCCGGGAACAGGTACCATTCGTTCATCCGCGCGGCGACCCAGTCCTGTCGCGAGCGCAGCGAGCAGGTGCCGGTCGAGGGAGTCGGAGTCGGGGTTGGAGCGACGCCGCCGCTTCCGCCGCCGCCACCGCCACCGACGACGCCGGTGCCCGCGCCGCCGCATCCGGCAAGCAATGCGAGGGTCGCGGTCATTGCCGTCATGCGGCGGACGATGCTGCTGGATACGCGCTTCATGTCAGTAACTTACCCCAATGCTGCGGTGTTGGCGGCCTCCGCCGGCAACACCGCGCCACGACAATGTGGCGATCATCTCCACCGCGTGGCAAAAGGCAAGCGGGATCGGGGCAAGTGCCCTTGTGTTTTCGGGACCTCCCTGCTAGTGGCGCCTCCCAACGCCCGGGGCAAATGCCTCGGCGAACCCATTTCTATTGAATATGATTCGGAGTTGAGACCGGCTTATGCAGATCATCGTTCGCGACAATAACGTCGACCAGGCGCTGCGGGCGCTCAAGAAGAAGCTGCAGCGTGAAGGCGTTTATCGTGAGATGAAGCTGCGCCGTCACTACGAGAAGCCGAGCGAGAAGCGTGCCCGTGAGCGCGCTGCTGCGGTTCGCCGTGCGCGCAAGCTCGAGCGCAAGCGCATGGAGCGCGACGGCGCCCGTTAAGGTGCCGTTCCCGCCACGCGCACATGTGCGTGGCGGTGTGACCTTTGTGACTTTCCGCCGTGCGGCCTGCGCGGTAACTCGGGATAGCTGATCCATGTCGTCCGTGACCGCAGTGCCGATTCCGCCGACCAAGCGCAGCTATCTCGCCTGGCTCTGGGCAGGGGTCGCCTTGGCGATCGCGGGCGCGGTCGCGCTGGCGTGGTTCGGCACCAACACGGCGCCGATTCGCGGTGCGCTGCCGAACGACAAGTTCCTGGCGGCCAACAAGAGCCAGACTGGCGTGATCGAGACCGCGTCGGGTCTTCAGTATCAGGTGCTGAAGGAAGGCGTGGGCGGCAGCCCGACCGATGGCGACATCACGCTGTCGATGTACAAGGGCACGCTGCGCGACGGCACGCAGTTCGATGCGAGTCAGCAGCCGACTCCGCTCCCCGTAACCGGCATGATCCCCGGTTTCAGCGAAGCGCTCAAGCTGATGAAGAAGGGCGGCAAGTACCGCCTGTGGATCAAGCCCGAGCTGGGCTATGGCGCCGAGGCGCGCAAGGACCAGCAGGGCAAGGAAGTGATCCCAGCCAACTCGCTGCTGGTGTTCGAGGTCGAGCTGTTCGAATTCATGCCGCAGGCGCAGTTCATGCAGATGATGCAGCAACAGCAGCAGATGGGCGGCAGCGTGCCGGGTGGCGAGCAGCCGGGGCGCTGAGGGGCTGCGCGGATTCCCTTTTCCACCGACCTTCCCCTTTCTGGAGGGTTGGTGCGACGAGGTGACATGGCGCGGACAGATTGCCGTCACCGTAGAGTAATGAGCTCATTCATCGGGATGGGCGACCCCGTCCCTTAGTCCTCGGTATTGCGCCATTTCATACGCAGCGCGAAGGTAAATTGCCGATTGACGTTGCGGGTGGTTCGGGCGATTGCGCTCCACGGGTAATTACCAACTCCACATTTCCTGAGAATGCGCCGATCGGCTAACGGAGCGACCATGGCTTACGCGCACTCGACCAAACATCTCCGTTCTCCGCCCGATCTCCCCCTCGTCCTCGCAATTGCGTTGGTCGTGTTGCTTTGGGTCTCGGGCGGCGCGACGCGTGCCGACGTGATGGGGCAGGTTATTGTCCGTGCCGGATGTTGGGCGCTCCTGATCGTCGCTGCATTTTCGGGTCCGCGGCCGGTGTTGGCTGGTACGCGGCCGGTGCTTCTCCTCCTCCTTGCGACAATTGCGCTTCCTCTCGTGCAGTTGATCCCCTTGCCTCCGGCCTGGTGGCAGTCACTCCCCGGCCGCGATATCCTTCTGGTCCCGGGCGAGCCGGTGCCTTGGCGCCCTTGGACGATGACGCCGGGCGCAACACGGAACGCGCTTGCCTCGCTGGTCGTGCCCGTGACGATGCTGCTGGTTCTCACGCAAGCAAACGAGCGTGTGTATCGTTGGCTGCCAACGATCCTGCTGGTGATGATCGGCTCGGCAGTGTTTCTCGGACTGCTCCAATTCTCAGGGGTATCGTTCAACAACCCGCTTCTGAACGATACGCCGGGTCAAGTGAGCAGCATCTTCGCAAATCGTAACCATTTCGCGCTTTTGCTCGCGATCGGTTGCCTTATCGCGCCGGTGTGGGCCTTCGCGGACCATGAGGCGCTGCGATGGCGCGGGCCGTTGGCGATCGGACTGATCTTGCTGTTTGTGCTGACGATTCTCGCGACGGGTTCGCGCAGCGGCATTTTGCTCGGCGGGCTGGCGCTTGCCGTGTCTCTGATGCTCGTTGGTCGGCGGTTGCGGCGACGTCTCGGCGGGGCGCCTGCTTGGTTGCCTCCCGTATTGATCGGAGCTGTGATGCTGGTGGTGATCGGCTTCGTTGCTCTAAGTTTCGCCGCGGATCGAGCTGACGCGATCAACCGCCTTGTGGAACTCGAAACCAGTGGTGACATGCGATCGCGTGCACTTCCGACGGTTTTGTCAATGATCACAACCTATATGCCATTCGGATCGGGTTTTGGCGGCTTCGATCCCGTGTTCCGCATTCATGAGCCGCTGGAGCTACTCAAATTTACCTACTTCAATCAGGCGCATAACGACTATCTCGGGATTGCGCTCGACGGGGGAATCGCCGGAATCGCCGTTCTGGCGGCTGGTATCCTCTGGTGGCTGGTTGCAACGATTCGAGTCTGGCGCTCGACGCCAAATGACGCGATCTCCTTGGGGCGTCTTGGTTCTTCGGTGATTTTTCTCGTATTTGTGGCGAGTGTCACCGACTATCCGGCGCGCACGCCCACAATCATGGCTGTCGTCGTCATTGCCGCGGTCTGGCTGGCGCGCGCGAATGTCGGCAAGCCGCAGGCCGCTTTACCGGCGTGATCGCCGAATCTATAGAGCGGCGGATTCAAACTCATTTTGCGGAATAGTCACGCGCATGCGCTTTTTGATCCCTGTTCTGTGCCTTGCGCTTGTGGCGACGGGCTGTGGTTCGCCAGAACCACTTCAGTCGAGCGGCAGCTTGACCGTCGTCAAGGACAGTTCGGTGCTGCCCCCGCCGGAGCGCGGGGATCTGGTGGCCGCCGATCGGCCGGCTTTGATCGGCCCGCTCGACATGATCGGCGTGAGCGTATTTGGCATCTCTGACCTCGATCGTGAGATGCAGGTCGATGCCAGCGGCCGCATTGCGATGCCGCTTGCCGGCACGATCGATGCGCGGGGCAAGACCGCTGCGGAGCTCGCTAGCGCAATCGAGGTGGCGCTCAAGGCGCGCCACGTCCGAGATCCTCAGGTCACGGTCAACATCAAGAGTTCAGTCAGTCAGGTCGTGACGATCGACGGTCAGGTTGTTGAGCCTGGTCTCTATCCGGTTACCAACCAGATGACGCTGATGCGTGTCATCGCGTCAGCCAAGGGGCTGTCGGAATTTGCGCGCCAGAAGGAGGTTGTTATCCTGCGTTCGGTGGGTAGCCAGCGCATGGCCGGCCTTTATGATATCTCCGCGATCCGCCGTGGCGCGTATGATGATCCGCCTGTCTATGCCAATGACGTCATCATCGTCGGTGATTCACCGCAGCGCCGCCTGTTCCGCGACATCGTCTCACTTGCTCCGATCCTCGCTGCCCCACTCATCGCCATCGTGCAATAAGGCGTTTTAGATGAATCTTGTCGGTCTTGCGTCTTCCTCTGCCGCTCCGCAGGGTGTTTCCGGTCTGCCGGTCGCCACCCAAGGCGGCGATCCGGTGCCCTTGATTCGCCAGTACCTGCGCATCGCGCTGCGCTGGCGCTATGTCATCGCCGGTGCGGTGGCGATCTGCGTCATTCTGGCCCTCGTCATCACGATGCTTATGACGCCGAAATATACGGCGACGTCGACCATCGAGATTTCACGCGATTCCAATCAGGTGACGAACTTCCAAGGGGTTGAGCGGGAGACCAGCGTTGCCGATCAGGAGTTCTATCAGACCCAATACGGGCTGCTGCGATCGCGTGTTCTGGCTGAACGCGTCGCCGCTCAACTTCGTTTGACCGACAGCAAGGCCTTTTTCGAGCGCTTTGACGCGGACCAGGACGACGTGGCTTTCCGTGAGGTCAACGGTCAATATACTGCTGACGGCCGTGCGGCGCGCCAGCGGATCGCCGGAGAAGTGCTCCTTAAGCATGTTGGAATTGAGCCGACCCGGCTGTCGCGATTGGTCGAGATTAACTTTACAAGTCCCGACGCAGACTTTTCCCAGCGAGTGGCCAATGCCTGGGCCGAAAATTTCATCCAAACGAATTTGGAGCGCAAGGTTCAGGCAACCTCTTATGGCCGCAACCTTCTCGAGCGGCAGCTTGGCCAGGCCAAGGAGCGGTTGGATGAATCGCAGCGGCAGCTCGTCACCTATGCCGAGCAGCAGCGCATCATCAATTTGCCCAGCCAGGGCAGCGGCGAAAACTCGACCGCCGAACGATCGATCGTGGCCGACGAGTTGGCCTCGTTGAACACCGCGCTTTCGCAGGCGACTGCGGACCGGATAGCGGTTGAGTCCCGTTTCCGCGAAGCCGGTAATAGCGGCCAGTCACCCGAGGCTCTGCGCAATCAGGCGATAAATTTGCTGCGCCAGCGTCGTGCGGAGCTCGCTGCTGACTATCAGCGCCTGATGGTTCAGTTCGAGCCCGAATATCCACCAGCGCGTGCGCTCCAGTCTCAAATCGATCAGCTCGATCGCTCGCTCGCTCGCGAGGAAAGCCGCGTGTCGGGATCGGTCCAGGCGGAATACCGCCAGGCAGCTGAGCGCGAAAATGCGCTCCGGCAGCGCGTGGAGCGGTTGAAGTCGAATTATCTCGATCTGCGCCGCCGCAGTATCCAGTATAATATCTATCAGCAGGAAGTGGACACCAACCGGGCCCTGTATGACGGGCTGCTTCAACGGTTCAAGGAGATCGGTGTCGCTGGCGGTGTGGGCGTCAACAATGTCGCGATCGTCGATCCCGCTGATGTGCCCCAAAAGCCGTCTAGCCCGCGTGTTCTACTCAACTTGCTCGTAGCGCTCGTCGTCGGTCTGGGCATTGGTGCCGGCGTGGCCTTCGCGCTCGAACAGACGGATGAGGCGATAGCCGATCCTGGAGAGGTGGAGCGTCGTCTCGGCCTGCCGTTGCTCGGATCCGTCCCTAAGGTAGAAGATGTCGAACCACGTGAGGCATTGTTGGATCGAAAGTCCGATCTGGTTGATGCCTATCTGGCGATACAGACCAGCCTCGGCTTCACCACCGAGCACGGCGTGCCGCGGTCGCTTGCTGTCACCTCAACCCGACCGGCGGAAGGGAAATCGACTACAGCACTCGCCATCGCTACGATGCTTGCGCGTACGCACAAGCGGGTCATCCTCGTCGACGGCGATATGCGCTCGCCGTCGGTTCATCAGCTGGGCGGGGTCGATCATGATCGCGGGCTCAGCAATTTCCTCACCGGACAGGAGGATATCGGGCAGCTGACCTTCGAGATGCGTGACTTGGGCTTTACGGCGATGTCTGCGGGTCCCATTCCGCCAAATGCTGCTGAATTGCTTACCGGTCACCGCCTGCCGCTGCTCCTTACGCGACTGCTCGAGAGCTATGATCATGTCGTGATCGATAGCCCGCCTGTTATGGGTCTCGCCGATGCGCCGCTGATTGCAAGTCGCGTCGAGGGTGTTGTCTATGCCGTCGAATCGCACGGAATCCGTTCGAGCTTGGTCAAGACGGCGCTTCAGCGTCTGGTGGCTGCGAATGCGCATATCTTGGGCGGCGTCCTCACCAAGTTCGAGGCACGCAAGGCGCACTACGGTTATGGATATGAGTACGGCTATGGCTATGGCCGCACAGAAGCTGATACGAGCCGGTAATGGCGGGCCGCGGCCTTCCTGGAATCTTTCGACGCTCACCGCGTGAATGGGCAGTGCGAGGTGTGGTTGTTCTAGCCGCATTGGCGCTGGGTTATATTTCCCTTGTGCAGGCGTTTGCGATCGCTGTCGCCCGCTCATCGCTGGAGAGAGCGCATGCGCTCTCGCCCGATGATGGCAAGATTGCTGGCGAATTCGCCAGGCAACTCGTGGTTAGCGAGAAGACCAGCAGCGGCGATACACCGGCCGTTCGGATCGCGCGCGGCGCGCTTGTCGATGAACCGCTCACGCCAGCTGCATTGACGGTCATTGCAATTAAGGCCCAGCTGCGGGGCGATGTCGCTGCGGCCCGACGGCTGCTTGCTCATTCCGATGAGCTGTCGCGACGTGACCTTGGTACCCGTTTCTTGCTGATCGAGGATGCGGTGGCTCGGGAGGACGTATCCGCCGCGCTTCGTAACTATGACATTGCGTTGCGCACTTCGAGAGCCGCGTTCGACACATTGTTTCCCGTGCTAACTGTGGCTGTTGCTGATCCGGCCATCATGCGCCCTCTCGCGGACTTGCTTGCAAAGCGTCCCCCTTGGGGCGAGCCGTTCGTTCGGCACATTGCGGTAAACGGTCCGGATCCGCGTGCGACCACGGCGTTGTTCAAGGCGCTGTTGCAGCGTGGCGTTTCAATCCCGGATGACATCATGGCCGGGCTGATCAACACGTTGGCGACACGCGGCGCCGTTGCCGATGCCTGGTTCTTCTATCAAACGGTTCGCGAGCGTTCCGATCTTCGCGCGTCGCGCGATCCGGTATTCGCTGCGCAGCTCGTCGAGCCGACGGTATTCGACTGGACGCCGGTCATGAACGAGGCGGGTATCAACGCCTCGATCCAGCGAACAGCGGAAGGGGGCGTTTTCGAGTTCTCGGTGCCGTCGTCTGTCGGCGGCATCGTGCTTCAGCAGATGCAACGCCTCCCCCCGGGACGCTATCGGCTGGAAGGGCAGGCGATAGACATGCGTGAGCCTGCTGCCACGCGGCCTTATTGGGCTCTGGTCTGTTCCGATGCGCGCGAGATTGGCCGCGTTGAACTCTCTGAAGCCGGGAGGTTTGCTGGCGATTTCGTCGTTGGTAGCAACTGCCCGGCACAATTGTTGCGGCTGATCGCTCGCGCGTCACCTGAAGTAGGCGGCGTCTCGGGACAGATTGTACGGGCGGTGTTACGCCCGGTTGGGGAACGATGATGAGGTCAGCGGTCCGCATGGCAATAATGGTGCTTGGCGTAGCGCCGATGACCGCGTTCGCTCAAAGCGCGGAGCCCGCTGCGGAAGCAGGTCCGCAGCCTGTGATCATAACGCCGCGAGCCGGAGAGATGGCGGAAGTGACGCCCGGCCGAGTGGGGCAACGTCAGTCATCCGCGGATGCCAGCGTCAAAGCAGGCGTGCAACCTATGGCAAGGGTATCCGGTCGCGTGGCAAACCGCATTCAGTCGCGCATTCGAAACCGCATCGATCGCAATTATGACCCGATGGCGAACGCTGCGCTTCCCTTCGAGGTCGCCGCTGATCGGGTTCGCTCAACAACGAACGCGCGGCGCTAGAGCCGGTCGTAGCCGGAGAGCTCGAATGGCGGCTTTGATCGAAATTTCCCGGCGCGGCTTCATGGGGAGCGCGTTGCCCGCGATCACTGTCGGCGCGGTCTCGTCCCTGGCTTCCGCCGCTGAAGTGGGGGCGGCAAACACCGCGGTTGTCGATGTTGGCGCATTCGGTGCGAAGGGTGATGGTGGGCATGACGATCATGCCGCAATAACCGCTGCGTTGCGAGCGGCGAACGTAGTAACCCTCGGACCAGGACGCTTTCGTGTCAGTGCACCTATTCGTCTGAGCGACGGCCAAGCCCTTCGCGGCGCCGGGTGCGGTGGATGGGAACCCTATAGCGGAAAGGGTCCGCCGCCTACCGCTGGCCGAACCGAAATTATTGTCGATGCCGGAACGGCAATCGATGCGCGAGACAGTAACAATGTTCAGATCTCGGGTCTTGCGCTGCGTTCGCGCAAGGCGAGACAATCGGCATGGGCCTATCCGCCAGGATTCCAAGCCGGCACCGTCGGCATCGATATCGTCGGCGCGCTTCAGTTCAATGCCCGCGACATTTCGTTCCATGGGCTGGAGGTCGGGTTGTCGGCGGTCGCCGACAGCGGCCGTACGGCCCAGATGCCAGTGCTGGTCGATTGGAGCGCACATGATTGTGCGACGGTAGTGCGCATGGTGTCGCGTACTGCAGGCTTCAATCCAGTTCGAGATCCCCGTATAGCTGGATGTGTAGCGGCCGTGCATTGCGGCGTGGTCGTCGAAGCTCGGCATTGCGATGGCCTGCGGATCGAGAATTGCCGGTTCTTCCAATGCTCAGGCAACGCCGTCTCAATTCAAGATACCCCGTTTGTCATGATTGTCGGGACCACGATGTTCGAGACAGCGGAGGCGACGCTCGCGATGCGGGGCTGTACCGCCGTCACGCTGACTGGCGTTCAACTTGTCCGCGCCGGCTTCTATCACCCGCCGCCGGCCGTTCAGCGTCCGGCAGTGCTACTTGAACGCTGCGAGGATGTTTCGTTCGAGGGGCTAATCGAACGGCCAATGGGGCGCGCGTTCTCGATAGCTGATTGCCGTAATGTGTCGATCAGCGGGGCGATCGCAACGCCGTTCTGGTCTACGGGCAGCCTTGGCAGCAATGACGGGGCCATCTTTGTTGAGCGATCGACATCGATGATGCTGAATGCTTCGTTCAGCGGACAGGATTACTGGATGGCGGTGCTCGCGGACGCTCAGAGCGCGCCGACGATCAACGGGCGCATCGTGACGGAGTCTTCCGCGGGCGTCGTGCGCTGTGTGGGTTTGCAGAGTCCGCCGCTCGGGCACTTGATTCGTATCACCACGCCAATGTCGGTCGCTGCTGGACGACCCGCGCTGATTGACACGCTACGCATCCTTGTGCCGTCGCGCTCTGCGTTGGTTTCCCGCAGCGTCTGCGTGACGAGCGCAGATGTCTTGGTCGGGACAGGCAATTTGCGCTGGCGTCGTGAAACGACGGAACCCGGCGGCGGTAGCCTTTCGCTTGAGCGCCATGTCATCCATGAGAACGCCACTGGACAATCCCGCTACGCGCTGGTTCCGATCGGCTTGCACAATCCGGGTGCTCGCGAGGTGACAGTTCCCGCAGGCTCGGAAATCAGCATGTCGCTCGCCATTGAAAAGCTGAAGGGGCGCTGATCTCGATGTCACAGCTCTCGACTGCGAGCCCTTGCCCGACTATTGGGCGGGGCACGTACCGACCAGGTGAAGCGATGGATCGGCGCGGACGCCGACATCCTCTACCGACCGCCGACACGGTCCTTTTCCGACAACGGAATGCAGATCATGCTAGTAGCCGCGAGTAATCCCGATCATGGCACCAGCCGCACATCGATCTTTAGCCGCCTGAGATTTCAG
Source organism: Sphingomonas sp. GW821-FHT10C01 (assembly GCF_059415525.1). NCBI lineage: Bacteria > Pseudomonadati > Pseudomonadota > Alphaproteobacteria > Sphingomonadales > Sphingomonadaceae > Sphingomonas > Sphingomonas sp. GW821-FHT10C01. The sequence goes on from NZ_JBWKNK010000001.1 coordinate 801,982, forward strand.
CTGCCGGTACTATGGGCCGTATCGGTCGGCATCCCCGCGTTAATGGTCTATTCCGGCGTGATGACGGTTGATACGTACCGCGCTGCCATTAACAGTGCGGTTGCGTCGGCGCTGGCCGGATTGGTCGGCCTTATCACGGTTCGCAGGGTTGATGCCTTCCCCGGGATTCGCTCCTACGCGTTCATTTTGCCTGCGCTTGCCGCCGCATTCGGTCTGGCTCTCGTTCTCACCTTCGGATTGCGCTTGGCCTACAGCCGGTCAGTCTTCCTCGGCAGCTTTGCGCTGTCGGTGTTTGTTGTCGTGATCCTGGTCTACATCGCGGAGCGAACCAAGCGGCTATGCTTCTACATCGTGCCTGGCGGGGATGCGGAAGCGTTGCAGGATATCGCGGGTGCTCAGTGGGAAGAGTTCGAGCGCCCGGAGATGCCTCCCTCCCACGCAATGCTTGTTGCCGATTTTCGGTACGATCACGAAGACGTCTGGGAGCGTCTGCTGGCGCAAGCTGCCATCAGCGGTCGCGTGGTTTATCACTCGAAACTGCTGCGGGAATCGCTGACCGGTAAGGTCACGATCGGGCATCTATCGGAAAACAGCTTCGGTTCGTTGGTGCCAAACTTGGCCTATCGGAAGATGAAGCGGGTTGTGGACCTTGCGGCATGTGTGGCCCTGATACCGTTTCTGGTTCTTCCGATGCTTGTCATTGCGATAGTCATTCGCCTTGACTCCAAGGGGCCAGCTTTCTTCATGCAGGAACGGATGGGCTATCGCGGAGAGATCTTTAGAATGATCAAATTCCGCACGATGCGGTCGCGCGTTGTGGGAGAAAGTGAGGACGCTGCCCGCCAGGACGCGATGACGCGGGCCGAGGATTCTCGGATCACGCGGTCCGGACGGTTCTTGCGGCGCACGCGTCTCGATGAGTTGCCGCAGATACTGAACATTCTGCGCGGAGAGATGAGCTGGATAGGACCGCGTCCCGAAGCCGTGGCGTTGTCACAATGGTATGAGCGGGAAATTCCGTTCTACAGCTATCGGCATATCATCCGCCCTGGCATCAGCGGCTGGGCGCAGGTTCATCAGGGGCACGTGACTGATCTCGATGCCATCAATGAGAAGCTTGCCTACGACTTCTACTACGTGAAGTATTTTTCGGCGTGGCTCGACATGATCATCGTATTTAGAACCATACCGACCATGGTTGGCGGTTTTGGCGCCAAGTAGAAGCAGCCATTTTCAAGGGGCTCCCAAGTGACTGCTCGGACAATCGCTGCGCACAAGCGCTTCGATCGCGATGTCGCGTGGAGCGCGTTTGCGATGCTCGTGCCGATTGCTTTCGGCTTGATAGGCCTGCCGATTATCTTTCGTAATGTCGGCGAAACCGTCTTCAGCCTTTTTCTTCTTTCGTTCGGTGCGATTAATTTCGCGCCAAGCTTGGACCTAGGTCTGGCACGCACGGCGCAACGCCGCATAGCCTATGCGAATTCGGTTCATCCGGACGATCAGCGTGTGCTTGTGCGCCATTCCTTGCGGCGGGCGCTTGCGATATCGATGACTGCGGCTCTCGTTGTGGCAGTGCTGGGGATTGTGCTGTTTCCAGCGGTTGGCGGCGGGCCGCCGATTGGTCTTGCGGCGGTCACCGGGGTCGGGGTCGGTGTCGCGATCTATGCAAACACGCAACGCGCTGTGCTCGAAGGGCTCGGCGCCTTTTCGCGGTCGGCGCTAAATCGGGCGGTTGTCGGTGTGCTGCTCATCGGGGCCGCACTGATCTTGTCGTTCTTCGTTCGGGATGCAACCGCCTTGAGCCTTGCGTCACTCATCGTGCGGTTGCCATTTGTCTGGGAGCAGCGGCGAGCAATTCAGGCCGTGGTGCTAGAACGTGATCGTGAGGCACCCGCAGCACGTGAGGACGTTGTCTCCGGCTTCATGCGAGAAAGCGGATGGTTTGCGCTGTTGTCGGTGTTGGCTGTCGCGATGTCCGGTTTTGACCGGTATATTCTGATCGGCTGGGGCGGCTTGGGCGGCCAGGCGTTGGCGGTGTTTCTGGCGACGCAGGACCTGGCCTTGCGGGCGATTGCAGTCCCCACGGCGTTATTGCCCGCGCTGATGGTTCGGCTCGCTGCTGCGGCCGATCCGGCCACTGTCCGCCTGCTGTCGCGACGGCTGTTCCTTGCGTTGATTCCGCTGGTCATATTGGGCTGCCTCGCTGTTGCCTGGTTTAGCGAGCCGATCGCGGGATTGTTGTATCCGGCGCTGCCCCGGGCGGAAACTTCCGCTGCCATCCATATCCTGCTTTTTGGCGTGGCGAGCAGCGCGATCGCCCAGTTTCCAATGGCGCGTCTTGTCGCGGGGGGCGGCGCGCGCGACGCGGCATATATGCACCTCGCCGAATTCGCTCTCTACATGGCCATCGCGCCGTTCGTCATCGCGCGCTTTGGCGCGCTGGGGGCCGCCGCGCTTTGGTCCGGCCGCATCTGCCTTGACACGGTCTTGTTGATTGCATGGAGCGGCATGCGCCGAGCGGAGCATGGGGCGAGGACGGAAGCCTCTCTTCTTGCCTGTTCGATTGCCGCCTTGTTGCTTATTTGGTGGCTCGTATGAGTGAGATTGCCCAGCCATCAGACCACCGCTTGACGGTTCAGCCGCACTGGCTGAGCCGTGCTCGCGTTTTCGCGTTTCCGCTGCTGACCAATCTCTGGCCATTGCTGCTCTTTGTATCGCAGAAGGTGTTCGTAATACCCGGCCTTATCCTTGCCGGGTTTGGAGATCAGGCCTATCGGCGGGATATGCTGATCGCGTTCGCGGCCAGCTTCTGCGGCCTGCTCGTGTATCTGACTCAAGCCGATAATGGCTACGCTCAGGTCCACTTTGTCGGATTTCTGCTCTTTATTTGGTCGGTGCCGGTCGTCAATCATTCTGTGAGGTTTGACGCAATCGCGTTAAGGCGCGCGTTGACCTACCTGACGCTCTTCAATGTCTTGATGGGCTTCTTTCTGCTCGTTTCGAATATCGATCTCTACGGTCTGCGCGGCCTCAATCGCGTGGTCGGTACCGATGGCGCCACTCACCGAGTCTATTTTGAATCCTCAAGCCTTGCTGCGGTCGCGCTGGCGACAACGTTCAAGCGCCGATGGCTTCAGATCGCCGTTGTCGTTGCTGTGCTGGCATTCATGATTTTCGTTGCTCGCAGCGTGGCGATCATCGTTCTGCTCGCGCTGAATTTCCTTCTGCCCTATCTCCTGCGCAGCACGCCGCTCGTGAAGCTGCTGGTTTTTGCTGCGGGCTTCGCGTTCCTGTTCATCATCTATATCTATCTTCCCGTCCTCCGTCCCGATGTCGATCTGAGCCTGAGGGCCAAACAGTTCCAGTTCGATGTCATCATCGGTTCGTTGAGTGGCTGGTCGGGGTGGGGATGGGGAGCATATCTTCCGCCTTTGGCGAGTGATCCAGAACAGCCCTACCAAATCGAGATGCAGCTGCCGATGCTCTTGCTGCAGTTGGGGCCGATCGCATTGGCTGCACTTTCAGGACTGATCTGGATGCATTTCGCCAACTGCACGACCAAGCAATGGCTGGCGCTCGGGCGGTTCGTGATCTTCATGGGTATCGGCTTCAATAATCCATGGCTGTTCTTGCCGTCCTGGTTCCTTACTTGTCAGTTGTTGTTCCGTTATGAAGAGGCCAGGTAGAATGTCCCATTTCGGCGTCATCCTGTGCAGCCATAACGGCGAGCAATTCATTGCGGATCAGATTCGTTCGATTCTCGAGCAGCGCGAGAATGTCGATTCCATTCATGTCCATGATTTCGCGTCGCGCGACGGTACCTGCCGGGTCGTCGAGGGGCTGGTGGCGACTTCAGAAGGGCGCGTATCGTTAACCGCGCACACAACGGCACCCGGACCGGCGGCCTCGTTCATTGAGGCGTTGCGTCTTACGTTGCCACTGCTGCCGGCGGACGCGTCGATCCTGTTCGTCGATCAGGACGACGTGTGGTTGCCGCATAAGCTTGACGTGCTTCGTCGCGAGATGAAGGCTCAGGACCTTAACCCCGCCGATCCGATCCTGATCTTTCACGACGTCAATGTCGTCGATACCGATTTGGATCTGATTCGACCGACCTATTATACCGGCAATCCCTTCAGCGTGCCGCGCGATCTTGATCCCGTACGATTGATGATGGCCAATCCGGCAATCGGACACACCATGCTGCTGTCCGCGCCACTGGCACGCCAAGTGGTCGATTGGCCGGACTTGCATTGCTATATGATGCACGATTGGTTGGCGATCCTGATCGCAAGCAGGGTCGGGCGGGTTCACCATATAGCGGAGGCTCTGAGCCTCTATCGTCAGCACGACAGCAATCTGCTGGGAGCCTACCGAACACGGCGCCGGGTCGCGCCCGTGGCGAGGCTGATGCGGTTCGTCGATCGCCTGACGCGTCAATCTGTATGCTTTTCGCGATCGGTTACGGAACTCGCCGGTCGGACTGACGAGAGTGGTGTCGCGGTGCACCTTGAGTCCGCTTGTCGGCGCGGCTATCGGTCGGCGGCACTGGCCCTGGGGCTGGCGGCATTCCGCCGGGGGCCGACGTGGCAACGCAAGGCGATCGGCCTCCTTCTCCTAGCCCGAGCGATCATTGGGCCCCTGGCGAATTCTAAGTGAAAGAGATGCTTTGAAGCTTGCGATCATCGGCACTGACGGCTTGCCTGCGCGCTATGGCGGGTTTGAGACGTTCGCGATGGAGGTTTCTCCCCACCTCGTCGCATTGGGGCATGAGGTACTTGTCGTTGGCTCCTCGGTCGGGCGGCCTGCCGGTGAGGCCGGGCCTGAAGGGGTCATGATCCGAAACCTTCCGTTGCGGGCCAACGGTGCCGCATCGATACCCTTCGACCTTATGAGTCTGGCGTCGGTCACTCGCTGGGCGGATGCCGTCATTCTGTTGGGTGTGTCGGCTGGGCCGTTCGTGCCGATCATGCGACGTTTCGTCAGGAACGGGAACCTCATCGTCAACGTCGACGGATTGGAATCTCGACGGCAGAAGTGGTCGACGCTGGGGAAGCGTTATCTCGGCTGGGCTGAACGTGTTGCCATACGCGGCGCGCGGCATGTCGTTGCCGACAATGACGCGATTGCGGATATCATCGCTCACGAACACAACCGCGCTTCCACGACGATCGCCTATGGTTCCGATCATGTGCGTTCGATCGATGGCGAGGCCCGCCGTCAGATTCTGGCGGATTTTGCTCTTGAGGAAGGCGGCTTTTTTCTCACGATCGCGCGGATCGAGCGAGAGAACAACATTGACATGATGCTGGGTGCGATCGAGCCGGATGATGAGCATCCCTATGTTATCATTGGGAACTTTTCGGGTACCGAATATGGCAGGGCAATCTGGGAGCGCTATTCGGCGCACCCGCGCGTTATGCTCGTGGCCTCGAACTACGATCCCAATGTGCTCGCCGCGCTGCGGTCTGGATGTCGTGCCTACCTGCATGGGCACAGCGTTGGAGGCACGAACCCATCACTGGTGGAGGTTCTGCCTTATGGCTGTCCGGTGTTGGCATATGAGTGTTCGTTCAATCAGCGCACGATGAACGGGGAGGGTGGTTACTTCACGTCCTCGAAGAGTCTGCGCAACATACTGATAGAAAACAATTTCGCGCGTTATGCGCCGTCGCCGGCGCTTCGCGACGACCCGCGCTACCGGTGGCGGACGATTGCGCAAAGCTATGCCGCTCTGGCGGCAGGAGAGTAAGATGCTTGAATCTGTCAATACCTGCCCGATGTGCAAAAGCGACCGTCATCATTCTCGGTTTGAACGCATCCCGGATTTTGTCTTCCGCGCGACGGACGAGTTGTGGCAGATCAACGAGTGCGACAATTGCGGGAGCCTCTTCCTCGCGGAGCGGCCCGTCCCGGCATCGATCGGTCGCTATTACGAGCGGTACTACACTCATGCCGATGAGGCTGGGGAGGCTTCGATCTCCGGTATCTCGGTTCAGTCGGGCATGGCGAAGAAGCTGGCGAACAGCTGGCGTAACCACAAATATGGCAGCCGTCGGCCTTCACTCGGTGTACTGGGCACGGCGGTTGTCGGAGCAACGCCGCCTTTGCGTGGCTGGATCGAAGCGGAGTGCCGCAATCTTCCGGTACGCGAGGCGGGCGCGCCGCCGCTGCGCGTTCTCGATGTGGGCCATGGTGATGCCAGGTTCCTCCGTTTCGTTCGTGAGATCGGGTATGAGGCGGCTGGTGTAGAGATCGATCCCAAGGCGGTTGCCCAAGCCCAGGCCGACGGTCTGGATGTGCATCAGGGTGATATCGACAGCGCCGCGCGCGTCTGGGGCGAGGGCAGTTTTGATTATATCACGCTTAGCCATGTCATCGAGCACGTGCATGAGCCGCGGCACGTAATTGCCGTCGCCGAGCGGTTGTTGCGCCCGGGCGGTCGGCTTTGGATCGAATGCCCTAACCCGGCGTCGCAGGGCCTGAAACGGTACGGGGCTCGTTGGCGAGATCTCGATCCCCCGCGTCATCTGTGCATTCCCAGCTTTGAAGCGATGCGTGACGTCGCTGCAGAAAATGGCCTTGTCGTCGAAGGGCGTTATGCGCGACCGCTCGTTCCGTTCGAGGTCTATCCATTCTCGGCGCGTGCCAGCGGCCAATCCAGCCGTCGTGGATATTTTGAAGCGGCGAAAGCGGAGATTGTAAATAGTCTGGGCGGCGATTCGCGTGAATGGCAGACGGTCACATTTCGCAAAGCCGTATAGATCGACCCAGTTTAGCGACCCTCGTCTTAGGTATCACAAAGCAATGTCCTCATCCGTCCAACTTGTCCGGCCCAAGCGTCATGGCGACGCGCGAGGTTGGTTCACCGAGACCTATAACCGCGAGTCCTTCGCCGCCTTGGGCATCGACTGCACCTTTGTGCAGGACAACCATTCGCTGTCGGTGCCCGCCTTCACGCTACGTGGCTTGCATTTTCAGACGCCGCCCCATGGGCAGGACAAGCTGATACGTTGTATTCGAGGCCGCATCTTTGACGTCGCCGTCGATGTACGGCGCGGGTCGCCGACCTATGGAAATTGGGTGGGCGCTGAACTTTCGGCCGAGAATGGGCATCAGCTCTTTGTTCCTATTGGCTTCGCGCACGGCTTCTTGACGCTCGAACCTGACTGCGAAGTCACCTACAAATGCTCGAACACCTACGCGCCCGCTCATGACGGCGGGATCCGCTGGGATAGCGTCGGTATTGACTGGCCGATCGAGGGGGGCGCGGCGCTGGAATTGTCGGCCAAGGATAGGGTTCAACCATCGCTTGCGGAATTTGAAAGCCCATTCGCCTATGACGGTCGCCCGCTCGCGCCGCTTGCCTGAAGGATACTAGACCATGCGCATCTTCGTCACCGGCGGGGCCGGCTTCATCGGTTCGGCGCTCGTACGCCACCTCATCGAGAATACGAGTCATGAGGTACTAAACTTCGACAAGCTGACCTATGCCGGTACATTGTCGACAGTGCAGCGGGTGGCTCAGTCGAACCGCTATCGGTTCATCCAGGGCGATATCTGCGATGTAGATGCGGTGCGTGCGGCAATTGCCGAGTTCCGACCGCAGATCATCACCCACTTGGCGGCGGAAAGCCATGTTGACCGTTCGATTGATGGACCTGGCGCGTTCGTCCATACCAACGTCGTCGGCACTTACACCATGCTGGCCGAAGCGCGCGCCTTTTGGGCCGGGCTGGATGGGGTGGAGAAGGCTCAGTTTCGTTTCCATCACATCTCGACTGACGAGGTTTACGGTACTCTGGGTGATACGGGCCTGTTCACCGAGGATACGCCCTACGATCCACGTTCGCCTTATTCAGCGTCGAAGGCAGGCAGTGACCATCTGGTGTCGGCCTGGGGGCATACCTTCGGGTTGCCGGTGCTTATCACCAACTGCTCGAACAACTACGGCCCCTATCACTTCCCCGAAAAGCTCATTCCGTTGATGATCGCCAAGGCATTGGGGGGCGAGCCGCTACCCATTTATGGCAAGGGTGATCAGGTCCGTGACTGGCTCTATGTCGAGGATCATGTCCGAGCGCTGCAGACGGTGTTCGAGCAGGGGCAGCCGGGTCGCACCTACAATATCGGCGGTCACAATGAGCGACAGAATATCGAGGTGGTCAGGGCGCTGTGTGCCATTCTCGACGAGCTTCGCCCTCGTTCCGATGGCCGCCTCTATGCCGAGCAAATGACGGAGGTTGCGGACCGCCCCGGGCATGACAAGCGCTATGCGATCGATGCGGACCGCATTGGCAAGGAGCTTGGCTGGACACCGGCTGAAACGTTCGAGACCGGTATTCGTAAGACCGTCGAATGGTATCTGGAGAACGAAGCCTGGTGGCGCCCGCTGGTCGCCGCCAACGCCGCAGAGCGTCGCGGCGTCGCGGCGTAGGATATCGGTCTGTCGACAATTTGGAAAACACGATGAGCAAGGCGATTCTTGTCACCGGCGGTAGCGGTCAACTCGGTATCGAACTGGGCCGCGCCAACTTGCCTGCGGGCTGGGAATTGGTGACAGTCGATCGTGCGGGTCTCGATCTGGCCAATCCCGCGGCGATCGCCGAAAAGGTGGCCGAGCGCGACTGGGCGGCGGTCATCAATGCCGGCGCCTATACCGCAGTGGATAAGGCGGAGAGCGATCTCGTCGCTGCATGGGCGGTCAATGCGCTAGCGCCGGCTGCGTTCGGTGAAGCTTGTGCCAAAGCGCGTATTCCGCTGGTGCAGGTGTCGACTGACTATGTGTTCGCCGGCGACAAAGACGGCAGGTGGGCGGTTGACGATCCCGTCGGCCCGCTTGGTGTCTATGGCGCATCGAAGCTGGGCGGTGAACTCGCGGTACGGACTTCGGGTGCGCGCCATGCAATCGTGCGCACCGCGTGGGTAGTGTCGGCACACGGCCATAACTTCGTCAAGACGATGCTGCGCGTTGGCGCGGCGCGCGACACGCTGAATGTCGTTGACGATCAGCGAGGTAGTCCGACCAGCGCTGCGGACTTGGCGCGGGCACTCATCACAATCGCGGTGCGCCTGGCTGAAGATCCGGACGCTCCTGCCGGCACCTTTCACTTCAGCAATGGCGGTGCGGTCACTTGGGCCGGCTTCGCGTCGGAGATATTTCGCCAATCTGCTGCGCGGGGCGGTCCCAGCGCCTCGGTCGTGCCAATTACCACTGCTGACTATCCCACCCCCGCGCGGCGTCCTGCTAATTCCCTACTCTGTCACGACGCGATCCGGGGGGCTTATGGTATCGAACCGCGTGCTTGGGAGGCGGCGCTTTGTGACATTCTCGACGAAATCATTGGAGCTGTGAAATGAAGGGCATTATCCTCGCGGGCGGATCAGGAACGCGGCTCCATCCGGCAACGTTGGCAGTCAACAAGCAGCTTCTGCCAGTTTATGACAAGCCGATGATCTATTATCCGCTTAGCGTCCTGATGCTGGCGGGGATTCGCGATATACTCATCATTTCTAGCCCAGAGTATCTGGATAACTATCGGCGCTTATTTGGCAGTGGTTCGGAATTCGGATTGAACATCGAATATGCCGAACAGCCGAGTCCTGATGGCCTTGCCCAAGCCTTCACAATCGGCGCAGACTTCATCGGGAGCGACAATGTCGCGCTGGTTCTGGGCGATAACATCTTTTTCGGTGCGCACCTCACTGATCTCTTGGCCAACGCAGTCGCGCGCAAGTCGGGTGCAACCGTCTTCAGCTACCGCGTCGAGGACCCTGAGCGCTACGGCGTGGTCGAATTGGGTGGGGGCGGTCGCGCGCTGAGCCTCGAAGAAAAGCCTGAGAATCCCAAGTCAAATCACGCCGTTACAGGCCTCTATTTCTATGACAATCGCGTTGTTGACTATGCGCGAAATCTCCAGCCGTCGGCGCGGGGTGAGCTTGAGATCACCGATCTGAATCGCCTCTACATGGAGGCCGGCGACCTCTTCGTTGAGCAGATGGGGCGCGGCTATGCTTGGCTGGATACGGGCACGCACGACAGCTTGCTGGAAGCCGGCGAATTCGTCCGCACGCTTCAACATCGTCAGGGTATCCAGATCGCATGCATCGAGGAGATCGCCTACGAACAGGGTTGGATAACCACAGATCAGGCGCGGGCGGCGGGCGAAAGATTCAAGAAGACGGCCTATGGCCGGGCAATTCTCAACGCGATCCAGTCGGGCTAGTCATTGGCCGCAGGTGGTGTGAATCTGGCCTGCCGCAGCTCCGCGATCGGATCGGGGCAGAGGTTCTTGCTGCGTGGCCTGCATGGGCGCTGACGCTGGGACTCTTCCCATCTGACCCGCATTGGCGAGATAGCGCCCGCCCGGGTATCTCTGCTTCCCTAAAGGCAAAAAAACGGCGGCCGTTAGGCCGCCGTTCAATTTCATCCAAGCTCGTAAGCTTAGTTGCTGTCGGGCTCGTCGTCGCCATCAACCGCGACGAGAATGCCACCGATGACCGCAACGACTGCGAGCAGGGGGATCAGGAAGCCGCCAACGGCCTGATTCGATTCACCGGTTTCGCTGGATGCGCGGACCGATCCAGAATTCGAGATCGACAGCTTCGAGGCCGACGACGCAGCCAGTGCCGGCGACGCCGCGAGCGAGCAGGCCGCAACGGCCATCATCATCTTAGCCAACCGCATCAATAAACTCCCTCTTCATATACAGCTGTCAAGTCTAACTACCGATCCGGAATGGCACAAGCGCCATCCGCTATCAACCGCCAATTTCACCGCTTTCAGGCGAATGGAAACCTGCCGTTGCTTCAACGCCACACAGTGTGCGCGTACCGAAACGGCACCCGACTGCTGCGCAGCGCTATCCTCCATATATGGAGGGTTCGTTAACATGCCTTGACTGCTATTGCAGCTCCGGTGAGGCATTCGTCTGGAGAATCCAACGCTCTGTGCCTTCGAATCCCATCGCCGTGAGTTTTCCGCTGGCATAGGCGCCGGTGTCGATTCCGATCCGGCAGACCCGCTCTTCGACTTCGTCGCGGATGGTATGGCCGTGAACGATGATCTTTTCCAGGACCTCGTTGTGATCGAGAAATTCTTCGCGAATCCAACGAAGTGCGGGTGCGGATTGGTCCGCAAGCTGGACTCCGGGGCGGACTCCCGCATGGACGAACGCATAGTCGCCGAGGATGATCATATCCTCAAATGTGCTGAGGAACTCGATATGCGCGGCCGGAACCTGCGCTCTCATCAACTCGAGCAGAGCGGGGAAGTCGCTCTGCTGATATTGTTGCTCGCTGACGCCATAGCTCAGGATGGTCGGCTTGCCGCCGATCCGGACGAAGAAGGGCAGCGCCTTCTGATCTCCCGAGAGCGCCTTGAGGAAGACCTCCTCATGGTTGCCGAGCAGGAAGCGGATCGAATCGGCGTGCCCGGCCAGATCCATCAATCGCTGGACGACTCCTGCCGAGTCCGGGCCCCGATCGATCAGATCGCCAAGAAAGATGAGAATTGACTCAGCCTCTGAACGACCTGCGTTGTCGGCTTCGATCTGGGCAAGCAGCGTATCGAGCAGATCAAGCCGCCCATGAATATCTCCCACGGCATAGACTCGAATGCCGGCGGGCATCGATCCCTGCGGCGCAGAAGGCGTTGAATTGCGAGAGAACGCTGTAAGAAGGCGACGAAGCATGGGACCGATCACTGTTCGCGGTGGCGGATAGCGCTTGTGAGCTTTTCCATGCAACCTTGATCGTTCAAAGATGGGCCAATGCTTGAACTGTTGAATATCGTCGCGCGCCTGTCTGGACGCGGTCTGACCGTGATCGTCGGACTGTTCGTGTCGCTGTCGGGCCCTGTGGCCGCGCATGAGAATCTTGGCGTCGAGCTTGAGGCGATGCGAGATGCCGACATGCGTCTCACGACGATCGGCTTCCGGTTGAGCGTGGCCGCGGCTGCGTTATGTGATCGCGTCGAACCCGGAATGGGACTTCAACTTCATGTGATTGACCAATATCCGCCTGATGTCCGCGCCTCCATTCGCGCGCATTTCGGGCTGTCGGGGCCGGTGGGTGTCGAGGGCGTTGTGCCGGGTAGCCCTGCGGAGCGCGCTGGCGTCCGGCAAGACGATACGGTGGTGCGTATCGCGGATATTGTGCCCGTTGAGCCCGTGACCGGCGCGATGACCACCGCCACCGTGGCCGGGCTGTCCGCGCAATTGGCTGAGTTGCCCGCAGCCAGCCCGGTTTCCCTGGTGGTTCGCCGGCAGGGGAAGGAACATCATGTCGTGATCACCCCGGTTCCTGCATGCCGGACGCGATACGAGCTTCGTATTGCCGATGCATTCGATGCGCGGGCGAATGGCGAACTGATCCAGATCACCTCAAAGTATCTGGAAGAGACGCCGGATGAGCTGTTGCCAGCGGTGCTAGCGCACGAATTGGCACACAATATCCTGCGCCATCGCGACCGATTGAAGGCAGCTGATGCGGAGTTCGGCCTTGCATCGGGGTTCGGGCGTAATGTCGGGTTGTTTCGCCAAACCGAGATTGAGGCCGATATCCTTTCGGTCCATCTTCTGATGCGCGCGGGCTATGATCCGCGAATTGCCGAGCGTTTCTGGCGAGAGGTCGGGCCGAAGTTGCTTGTAGGCAAGGTTCGTAGCCGCTCGCATCCGTCGCTTGCGGACCGCATCGCGACGATGAAGGCCGAGGTGACTCGCGTCGTCGCCGCTGGCCGGGATGCGAATCTTCCTGAATTTTACCGCCAGCGTGACCGCCCGCTGGACGGAAATTGGCGATCGCTTCTGAATGGCGCGCGTTAGCGGACCTTATGAGCCGCGCGCTAAGCGGGCTGATCGGGCCAGATTCCGCGCGTATCGTAGACGCGCTTCTCGGCCCGTTCGGCCAGCGGGACTGATTTGAACACGTCGTGATCGACCAGCACGATCAGGATGGGACAGGTCTCCAGCGCGGTGTCGATGTCGATCAGCGTCGCGCCCGTCTTCGCGAGGGTCTCCGGCAAACTGTGGGCATAGGGTTCGACGATGCGGAGGCGCGGCCCGTGCCGCGCGGCAAGTTCCTCGGCAACGTGCAATGCCGGGCTTTCGCGGAAGTCGTCGATATTGGCCTTGAAGGCGAGGCCGAGACAGGCGACCGGCGCATCGGGAAGCCGCGCGATCAGCGCCTCGGCGCGCGCGACGGTATAGCCGACCTTGCCGTCGTTCACTTCGCGGGCCGTGCGGATCAACGGCGTATTCTCGCGGTCCGCGGCGACCAGGAACCAGGGGTCGACGGCGATGCAATGGCCGCCGACGCCGGGGCCGGGGGAAAGGATATTCACACGCGGATGCCGGTTGGCGAGGCGGATCACCTCCCACACATCGATCCCCATCCCATCCGCGATGATCGACAGTTCGTTGGCGAAGGCGATGTTGACGTCGCGGAACGCGTTTTCGGTCAGCTTGGTCATTTCCGCCGCACGTGCCGAAGTGGTGACGCACGCGCCTCGCACGAAGCGGCGATAGAATTGCAATGCCTTGCGCGCGCAGCGCGGCGTTACGCCGCCCACGACGCGGTCATTGTCGATCAGCTCGACCAGGATGCGGCCGGGCAGCACGCGCTCAGGGCAATAGGCGATGGCGACGTCGGCGATGCCGCTGCAATGGCCCGGGATCTTGAGATCGGGGCGCAGCTTCTGGAGCAGTTCCGCCACTTTCTCGGTCGTACCGACGGGGGATGTCGATTCGAGGATGACGGTGTCACCGGCCTTGAGCACCCCGGCAACGCTGGTCGCGGCCTGAAGGACATAGCCGATGTCGGGGGCGTGATTTTCGCCGAACGGGGTCGGCACCGCGATCAGGAACACGTCTGACGGCTCGATCACGGTGGAAGCGCGCAGCGTGCCCCGCGCGATCACGCCAGAGACGAGGCCGTCGAGATCGACTTCCTCAATATGCACCTTGCCCGCATTGATGGTGTCGACGACGTGCTGGTGCACATCGATGCCCAGGACCTTCGCGCCGGTGCGCGCGATCACCGCCGCCGTGGGAAGGCCGATATAGCCGAGCCCGAGAACGGCGACGTTGAGTTCAGAGCCCGAATCCATGTGCGACAACCTTTGCAATCCTTGCCGAGGCATGGCCGTCGCCGAACGGATTGTGGGCGCGCGCCATGGCCTGATAGGCGTCCTTGTTATCCAACAGGGTTGAGATTTCGGAAACGATACGGTCCGCATCGGTTCCGACGAGCTTTGCGGTGCCCGCCGCGACCCCTTCGGGCCGTTCCGTCGTCTCGCGCATCACCAGCACCGGTTTGCCCAGCGCCGGCGCCTCTTCCTGCACGCCGCCGGAATCGGAGAGAACGATCTCGCACAGGTCGAGCGCACGGATGAAATTGGGGTAATCGAGCGGTTCGATCCGTGCGACATTGGCACGTTCGCCCAGCAACTGATCCATCACCGACACCACATTGGGGTTGGGATGCATCGGGAACAGCACGGCGGTGTCGGGCCGGTCGGCGATCCGCGCGATGGCACGCGCGATCGATTCCATGCCCCCGCCGAAATTCTCGCGCCGATGTGTCGTGACCAGCACCAGCCGCTTGCCCGCAAAGCGGGCCGCGATCGGGTCCAGCCCGGAAGCAAGGGCCGGCTCCGCCGCGATCCGTTCACGCGTCGCGAGCAGCGCGTCGATCACGGTGTTGCCGGTCACATGAATCGTCGCGGGATCGATATTCTCCCGGCGCAACGCCGCCGCCGCCGTCTCCGTCGGTGCGAAATGCTGGTCGGCGATGGGGGCGACGATGCGGCGGTTCACCTCCTCCGGCCAGGGCTGCCAGATATCGCCCGAGCGCAGGCCCGCTTCGATATGGCCCACAGGCACCTTGCGGTAATAGGCGGTCAGTGCACCGACCATCGCCGTCGCGGTGTCGCCCTGCACCAGTACGCGATCGGGTTTCTCCGCGTCCATCACCTCGCCCAGCCCGGTCAGCAGCCGCGCGGTCAGCCGGTCGAGCGACTGGCCGGGTTCCATGAGGTCGAGGTCGATATCGGGCTTGAGTCCCGCGATTTCGAGCACCTGGTCGAGCAGGCCGCGGTGTTGCGCGGTCACGCATGTCCTGACCGTCAGCCCCGGCACCTCCGCGAGCGCGCGCACCACCGGAAAGAATTTGATCGCCTCGGGCCGCGTGCCAAAGATTGCCAGGATTCTCTTGCTCATACCCGCCCTATAGCGCCGCCGCGTTAAAGACCCGTCACGTCAGCCATAGAAGCCGCGATACCAGTCGACGAACGCCTTCACCCCTTGCTGCACCGGCGTCTCGGGCACGAAGCCCACCAGGGCATGCAGCAGCTCGGCCGAGGCGTGGGTCGCGGGCACATCGCCCGGCTGCATCGGCAGGAAGTTCTTCCTCGCCTCGGATCCGACCGCGGCCTCCAGCGCCGCGATATAGTCCATCAGCGGCACCGGGCTGCCTCCACCGATATTGACGGTGCGGAACGGCGCCACCGGCGACAGGCTGTCCGCTGGACCGACGGGCATTGTTCCCGGCACCGCGTCGATCAATGCGACCAGCGCCGTGACCAGATCCTCCACGTAGGTGAAGTCGCGCGCCATCTCGCCATGGCCATAGACGTCGATGGCTTCGCCCGCCGTCATTGCCTTCATGAACTTGAACAGCGCCATGTCCGGCCGTCCCCACGGGCCATAGACGGTGAAGAAGCGGAAGAAGGTCAGCGGAATGCCATAGAGGTGTGCATAGCTGTGTCCGATCAGCTCGGTCGCGCCCTTGGTCGCGGCATAGAGGCTCATCGGGGTCTGCGTCCGCTGCGCTTCGGCGAACGGCATGTCGGTGTTCGCGCCGTAGACCGAACTCGTCGACGCCGCCAGGAAATGGCGCACCGGGTTGTGCCGTGCTAGCTCGAGCAGGTTGAACGTGCCGGTCACATTGGTCGCGACATATTCGGCCGGATGGTCGATCGAGTAGCGCACGCCGGCCTGCGCGGCGAGGTGGATCACCGCGTCCGGACGGAATGCCCGCCAATGCCCCTCCAGCGCCTCGCGATCCTCGATCGAGATACGTGCCAGCGAGAATCCGGGATGCTGAGCGAGCAGCGCATTGCGCCGTTCCTTGAGCTTGACATCGTAATAGGCGCTGAAACTGTCGATCCCCAGCACCTGCGCGCCCGCTTCCAGCAAGCGTGCCGCAGTATGGAAGCCGACGAATCCGGCGGATCCGGTCACGAGGAAGCGGCGATCGGAAAGCGGGTTCATGGATTGCGCCTCAAGATGGTGGATCGGCCGTCACATCAAACGCCATGGGTATCGCCAGGAGCGGCGACCGCCTTGGTCAACGTCCGGCGTTGGGGGTCTGCCGCGGCTTGCCGATCCCGACCAAGGTGAACCCGGCGCGCTCGGCTTCGGCGATGGGATAGATATTGCGCAGGTCGATGAGCAGGGGCTGGTTGAGCAGCGTCTTCATGCGGTTGAGGTCGAGGGCGCGGAACGCGTCCCATTCGGTGACGATCACCAGCGCGTCGGCGCCTTCCGCGGCGGCATAGGGGCTGGCGGAAAATTCGACGTCCTTGATCACGAGCTGGGCCTGCTCGACCCCTTCCGGGTCGAACGCCTTCACGGTCGCGCCGGCGTCTTGCAGCGTCTGGATGATCGCGATCGAGGGGGCGTCGCGCATATCGTCGGTATTGGGCTTGAAGGTCAGGCCCAGGATCGCGACGGTCTTGCCGCGCACATCGCCACCCATCGCCTTGATGACCTTGCGGCCCATCGCGCGCTTGCGCTGGTCGTTCACCTGCACCGTCGCCTCGACGATGCGCAGCGGCGTCTCGTTGTCGTCGGCGGTCTTGAGCAGCGCCAGCGTGTCCTTGGGGAAACATGAGCCGCCATAGCCGGGGCCCGCGTTCAGGAACTTGCGCCCGATGCGATTGTCCATGCCGATGCCGCGCGATACCTCCTGTACGTCCGCGCCCACCTGCTCGCACAGGTCCGCGATCTCGTTGATGAAGGTGATCTTGACTGCCAGGAACGCGTTGGCGGCATATTTGATCAGTTCGGCGGTGCGGCGGCCCGTGAACATCACCGGGGCCGACTGGTTGAGCGACAGCGGGCGATAGACGCTCCGCATCACCTCGCTCGCGCCTTCGTCCTCGCTGCCCACCACGACGCGATCGGGATGTTTGAAATCCTCGATCGCCGCACCCTCGCGCAGGAATTCGGGGTTCGAGACAACCTTGATGCCCTTGCCGGGAGCGATCCGCTCGACGATCCGCTCGACCTCGTCGCCGGTGCCGACGGGGACGGTCGACTTGGTGACGATCACCGCAGGGCCCTCCAGCGCCGCGACAATCTCCTCGGCGGCGGCGAAGACATAGGACAGGTCGGCATGACCATCGCCTCGACGGCTGGGTGTGCCGACGGCGATGAACACCGCGTCCGCGCCCTTGACCCCTTCGACAAGATCGGTGGTGAAGGACAGGCGTCCCGCCTGCACGTTCGAAGCGACCAGCTCGGCCAGGCCCGGCTCATAGATCGGCATCACATTCTGGTGCAGCAGCTCAATCTTGCGCGCGTCCTTGTCCACGCACACCACATCGTGCCCGAAATCGGAGAAGCAGGCCCCCGAAACAAGGCCCACATAGCCCGTGCCGATCATCGCAATACGCACGTCAAAGCCCTTTCGCTGAACCTCAGCGCGCTCTTAGCGTAACACGAACACACGACAAGGGCCTCATCGCTCGCAAAGGCCCTCACGCGCTGTTCATCTACCCGAACAGATCAAGCAGTTACATTCTCGTCTGTACGCCGCAATCGAGCAGGATATAGTGTCCCCTGCGGTTTGCCGCACCAAGGGGAGTAACGATATGAAATTGAAGAATATGTTGGCAGGCGCCAGCGCGGCGCTGCTGCTTGTCGGCGCCAATGTCGCGCAGGCGAATTCGGCGAAGTCGCTGAGCTTGGCTAATAGCCCGGCCGTTGAGCGCGCCGCCACGGACGCATCGGAAAGCAACAGTGCCGTCGGCGGATTTCTGATCCCGCTTCTGGCTGTTGTTGCAGTTGTTGCGGTGGTCCTGGTGGTTTCGGGCGACGATTCCGACAGCAACTGATCAAGGACGCGTGCCGGCGACGGCATAAGGAAATGGCGGTTTCGGCCGCCATTTTTTGTCGCTTCGGCGCGGAGCGGGCCGTGCGCCCCTCCCGTACACGCAAGCCACTTTTTCTAAATCTGTGGCTAGGCTATGCGCGGCGCCATGACGATCAAACCGCTTCGCAAGGCCGTATTCCCCGTGGGCGGGCTCGGCACCCGCTTCCTCCCGGCGACGAAGGCGCTCCCCAAGGAGATGCTCCCCGTCGTCGACCGCCCGCTGATCCAATATGCGGTGGATGAAGCACTGGACGCCGGGATCGAGCAGCTCATCTTCGTCACTGGCCGCGGCAAGAGCGCGATCGAGGACCATTTCGACATCTCCTATGAGTTGGAGACGACGATGGCCGCGCGCGGCAAGTCACTGGACGCGCTCGACGGCACACGCCTCAAGCCCGGTGCGATCGCCTATGTGCGCCAGCAGGAGCCGATGGGACTCGGCCATGCCGTGTGGTGCGCGCGCGATATCGTCGGGGATGAACCGTTCGCGGTCCTCCTGGCCGACGATTTCATGGTCGGCGCCGCCAGCCAGCCCGGCTGTCTCAAGCAGATGGTAGAGGCGTACAACAAGGTCGGCGGAAATTTGCTCTGCGCGCAGGAAGTGGCCGAGAACCAGACCGACAAATACGGCATCATCACCCCCGGCATGCGCGACGGCACGTTGACCGAGGTCAAGGGGCTGGTCGAAAAGCCCAAGGCCGGCACCGCGCCCAGCAATCTCGCCGTGATCGGCCGCTACATCCTCCAGCCGGAAGTGATGCGCGTGCTCGAGGGGCAGGAAAGGGGCGCGGGCGGCGAGATCCAGCTGACCGACGCGATGGCCCGCATGATCGGCGGCCAGCCTTTCCATGGCGTCACCTTCCAGGGCGTGCGCTACGATTGCGGCGACAAGGCCGGATACGCCCAGGCCAACCTCGCACTGGCGATCAGCCGGGAGGACATCGGACCCGCGGTGCGCGCATTTGCTGTGGACCTTCTTAACTCTTCGTAGGTTAGCAGATCTCCAGTATATCGAGGTGACTATGCCTGCGGCGCTTCTAGCCACGTATCGAGTGGAGAAACCCTGGGGGCGGTCGCATCTCTGGCCTGGCTTCGTCGACCCGGAAGCGGGCGGGGAGCCGGTCGGTGAGGTCTGGTTCCAGACGCCCGGCGATGGGGCGCCCGATCTGCTGGTCAAATATCTCTTCACCAGCGAGAAGCTGTCGGTGCAGGTACACCCCGATGACGCGCAGGCGCGCGAACGGGGGCTGCGGCGGGGCAAGGACGAGTGTTGGGTGATTCTGGCGGCCGAACCCGATTCGACGATCGCCCTGGGAACATGTGAGTTCACCGATGCCGATACGCTGCGCGCGGCGGCGCTGGACGGATCGATCGAGGGGCTGCTTGACTGGAAGCGGGTGAAGGCGGGGGATTTCATCTATGTCCCGTCACGCACCATCCACGCGATTGGCGCTGGGATCACGCTGATCGAGATTCAGCAGAACAGCGAGACCACCTATCGGCTCTATGATTATGGCCGTCCGCGCGAACTGCATCTGGAGGATGGGGTGGCGGTCGCTCGCGCGGTACCTTTTGTCGACGCGCCGGTGCCGGGAGAGGCGGAGCCGGGGCGGACGATCCTGGTGGAGGGGCCCAAATTCGTGGTCGAGCGTTGGTCCGGTGGCGACCGCGTGGTGACGATGCCCGAAGGGACAACCGGTTGGGTGGTGCCGGTATGCGGGCATGGCACGGTGGACGCTATCGCGTGGAAGGCGGGTGAATGCCTGACCGTGACAGGGCGCGTGGCATTGACCGCTTCAGGCGATAGCGATCTACTCTTCGCCTATCCCGGCACCGAACGACTGTAATGAACCCTGGTGTCGGTTTTGGCGCGAGCGGTCAGGAGAATAGTGTGAGTGACACCAGCATGCCGATCGTCCCGGTGATCCTGTCCGGTGGAGCGGGCACGCGGCTGTGGCCAATGTCTCGTCCGGAACAGCCCAAGCAGATGCTGGCGCTGACCGCCGACGAAACGATGCTTCAGCTCACTGCGCGCCGCACGCCGCAAGGGGAGCGTTTCGCCGCGCCGATCGTCGTCGCCTATGCGCTGCATGCGGATATGGTCGAGGCTCAGCTGGATGCGGTCGGCACGGGTGCTCAGGCGCTGATCCTCGAACCGCTCGGTCGCAACACCGCGCCGGCAATCGCGCTGGCGGCGCTCGCCGCCGGCGGCGGTGAGGTCCCTCTGCTGGTGATGCCGTCGGATCATATCATTGGCGATATCGGCGCGTTCCATGCGGCGATTCACGCCGCAATGCCCGCGGTCGAGGCTGGCTGGCTGGTCACGTTCGGCATTACGCCTGACGCGCCGGAGACCGGCTACGGCTATATCCGCGTCGGAGAGCCGATCGGGGCTGGAGTGAATCGCGTCGAGCGATTCATTGAAAAGCCGGCGCGTGCCGTTGCGGAAGCGATGATCGCGGCGGGGGAGCATGCCTGGAATGGCGGTATCTTCCTGTTTCGGGCTGACATCTATCTCGATGCGTTGGCGGAGTTTGCGCCTGAGATGCTCGCGGCGTCGCGCGCGGCGATGGAGAAGGCGGTTCGCGACGGCGTCCGGATTCTGCCCGATGCCGCCGCATTCGCCAGCTCGCCCTCCGATTCGATCGACTATGCGGTCATGGAAAAGGCTGAACGAGTCGCGGTCGTCCCGGTCAGCATGGGCTGGTCCGATGTCGGAAGCTGGGACGCGCTCTACGCGATCAGCGAGCGCGATTCAGCGGGGAACGCCTGTCAGGGTGAGATTATCGCGATCGATACCGCCAATTGTCTGATCCAGGCAGGGAAAGGCAAGCGGGTCGCGCTGGTCGGCGCCTCCGACCTGATCGTGGTCGTCGATGGCGACGATGTGCTGATCCTGCCGCGCGGGCGCGGTCAGGACTTGAAGCGCATTATCGAAGCCATGAAGAAGTGACCGTTGACGCTGGAGATTCCGCTGCGTCACCTCCCAGAGCGTTCGGCCTGGCACTGAGCCGCGAGGATATCGGCCCGGCGGTGCGCGAGTTCGCCAAGGGACTGTTGGGGTAGGATTACCCCCGGCTTCGGATCAGAGCCCGTCGAGCTTCAGCCGCGCGGCGAGCAGGTCGACGAACGTGCGCACCTTGGCGGGCGGAAACCTGCCCTCCTGCCACAGCGCGTGGACGGGCACGGGCCTCGGTTCGAATGCCTCCAGCACGATCTCGACCTCGCCGCTCTGGACCAGTCGCCGGATCTGCCACAGCGGCGAATAGCCCAGGCCCAGCCCCGCGCTGACCGCCGAATAGACCGCCCCCATCGTGTTGGTGCGGAACGGTCCCCGCACGCTCACCGCATGGCGCTTGCCGCCGACCTGGAACGCCCATTGGCTGGGCCGCTGGTCGATCGTGCGGATAATGCAGGCATGATCGCGCAGCTCGGCGGGGTGCGCAGGCCGGCCATGCCGCGCGAAATAGGACGGCGCACCGAACACGACGCGGCGCAGCGCCCCCAGCCGTTTCCCCTGCAAGCCTGAATCGGGCAGCTCGGCGATGCGCACGACCAGGTCGAGGCTCTCGGCGGCGAGATCGGTGAACCCGTCGCTCAGCTGCAGATCGACTTCGACCTGCGGATGGCGCGCCATATACTCCGCGATGATCGGAACCAGGAAATCGGGACCGAACAGCACCGGCGCCCCCACGCGCAGCACCCCCACCGGCTCGACCCGCCGATCGGCTGCCTCCAGCCGCGCCTCCCTGATCTCCGCCACCGCCGGTTTGATCCGCCGGTAATAGGCTTGTCCCGCCTCGCTCAGCGAGGAGCGGCGCGTGGTGCGGTGAACCAGCTGCACCCCGATCTCCGCCTCCAGCGCGGCGAGCGACCGGCTGACGGTCTGCAGCGACCGGTTCAGCTGCCGCGCCGCCCGCGTCAGGCTCTCGGCTTCGGCGATCGCCACGAACGTTTCCAGGTCTTCGATGCGCGCCATGATTATCTCGAAAAACGGGATAGAGACTCGCCTATAGCCCGGATTGTTCGCGATATCTTTGACAATATATCCGCGTTCCAGGGTCCGGCCCAAAGGCGAGCGGATCGAGCGGACAAGGGAGTATCGACGATGCACATCGATCAGGAACGGCCACGACGCAGGAAGCTTCCGCCCGGCTATGCTCGGATCCTGATGCCGCTGATCCTGTCGATCATCATGTCCGGTGTGGTTTCAGCGGTGGCGACCATTGCGTCGATCGGGCTGGGATCGGGTTTTGCGCTGGGCTGGCCAAAGGCATGGGGCGCATCATGGATGGTCGCCTTCCCGACGCTGCTGCTCGTGCTGCCCGTCGTCCGCCGGATCGTGGGCGTCATTGTGGAGCAACCGCAGGGGCAGTGATTGGCGGGCGACCTTATTGCGGCGCGCGCTACGATTGCGGCGACAGGCGGGGCTATGCCGAAGCGAATCCCACACCGGCGCTGAGCCGGGAGGATATCAAGCTGGAAGCGCAGGACTTCGCCAAGGGATTGCTGGGATAAGGAAATACATAAGCTAATAAGCGGCTTTGACATGCTCGGTGCCGTCTATCAGAACGATATGCGCGCTGCTCGGGCAATAGGGCGCGCCTATAGGTGGCAGGATGAACGCGCAGCGACGTCAGTGCATCTTTTGCTGCAATCCGGTTGATAGCAAAGAGCATATCTGGTCCCAGTGGATGCATCCCTTTCTAAATGAGGGGAGTGGGAAGAGCACCTATAATCGCCACACCATCAATCGCGGTCCTGAAGGCTTAGAGGAGCTTAGCGGCCCGACGGGTAAACCTGGCGGGGTCTTTGATATTCAGGTTAGAGAAGTTTGTCGCCCTTGCAATCATGGCTGGATGAATGACCGGGAGCAGCAAGTGCGGCCGTTCTTAGAGCCGATGCTGAAGGGCGAAGCGATTACTACCACGCTGAATCAAATGACTGATCTAGCTCGGTGGTGTGCCCAGAAATTCATTGTCATGGAACATGCTGCGCGAGGAACAGCGCTCACCCCAAGGCCAGATCGTGAAGCGCTGCGTATATCGGGTAAGATCCCGTCCTATTTCCGCATTTACGTGGGAAATCATGTCAGTAGATCGCGTAGTGCTTCGATCAGACATAGCCATACGATGGCTCTGTCAGCCGATGGTCCAGTGCCACCACTCAACGGGATGGATAGAAATATTCAGACCATCAGTCTCGTAGTTGGAGAGCTATTCGTTCATCTGAACGCTGCGCGTATTGATGGTTTTGATTTTGAGGGTGCCTATTTGGTTTCTCGAGTTTGGGACGAATGTCGCATTTGGCCTGATCTAAATTCGTCGCTTTCTTGGCCGCATCGCCCTTTGTTGGACAATGCTGGACTAAGTGTCATGTCTGCTGGGATTGAGCAGTTATGTAAGTCAGAGCGGGCGAAGTGGCTAGCAAAGCCGGCTTCGTGATGGAAAGTTGGGATAGGTACGATTAGTGTTTGCAGGCTGCTGACGTGAGCGGATGATGAGATAAGGTCATTCTGTTCAGGCGACGGTTTCAGGAAACTTGGAAGGCTGCATGCGAACAGAATCGGTCGAGATTTACTCTGATGCCACGAACGCCGCCGTCATGCGGCACCCGGGTCGTAAGTTTCCGGGGGTGCTAATCCAGGGAGACACCCTGCATATTCTCAGCAAGTTGGCAGCAGGCGCACTTGCTGGCGCAGAGCCTGAATCAGATCAGTGGTATGACTTGAAGGAATTGGCCGACGCCCTGCAATCTCGGGTCGACCTCTACATGCGAGTAATGCGCGAGCACGACCTGACGTTGCCGTTTTTCACTGGCGGTGAATGATCGCAATCCGATCAACAATGGTCCCGCTTGCAATGTTGGAATTGGTTTGCTTGCATCGACAGGCCGCATGGCGGCCGCTCTTTGATCGCGTCGATTCGACCGGTTCGATGACGAACCCGAACCCCTCCGACAAAGGCGACCAGATTGACAGAATGAATCGCGTTCCGCGTAACTGTGTCAACTTTGCGGAAGATCAGTCGGCGCGCTGATCCAGCTTCTTCAACCCCGCATAGCCCGGCTTGAACGTCCACCCCGTCACCCACGCCACCAGCCGCGGCACGGGCGCGTTGCGCTCCATCCACTCCGAATATTCGCGATACGCCGGGTCGGCGCCGAGGTGCTTCTCCTCGGTCTTGGCGCGGATGTAATAGACGCCGCTCACCGCGGCGAGCAGCACCGTCGCGCGGATCGCGTCGTACAGGCTGCCCGTGGTCACCAGCAGCGGACAGGTGCTGATCCACCAGAACAGATTTTTCGACAGATACGCCGGGTGCCGCGTCCAGCTGTACGGGCCGTGGGTGATGATCCCGCGATGCGTGAGGTTTGAGAAGCGGAAGCCGAACGCCATCGTCGCCCAGGCATAGATCGCGGTCAGCACCACCAGCACCGCGCCGATGATCCACAGCAAGATGTCATGGCCCGCCAGCCAGTGCGTCCAGTCCGACGTGCCCGGATGATAGTCCAGCGGTCCGCCATTCCCCATCAGGATGAACGGCGGGTAGCAGATCAGCGCGAACGCCCAGCCCGCGGCATAGGGATTGGCGGTGCGGATATGGCTGTCGAGCGGGCGGAAGGTCAGGATATAGCCCACCGTCGCGAACGCCACGTCGAGCATGAACATGCCCGTGATCAGCCAGTTGGCGAGGGCAATGGGGTTGTTCAGGATGCCGTCGGTGCTCGCGCGCACGAACTGGCTATATCCCGGCGGCACGATCGCCAGCATGAAGGCGAGGAAGAACGCCTTCACCGCCCAGCTGCGCAGGTGATTGTGGATCGCCGCCTCGTCGATCGGCTCGTCCTTGTTGCCGAGCAGCCACGCGCCCAGCATCCACGCGCCGTCCCTCGGCTTCTCCAGCCGTCGGTCGATCCACAGGACGTATGGCACGGACAGGATGAACAGCGCCGGGGCCGACATCTGGAAGCACCACATGGCAAAGGCGAAATTGCCCTCCCAGTAGAAGCGGCAGACCGAGTAGATCGCGGCGATCCCGCCCCAGGTCAGCCACAGCCCCGCGATCTTGGTGATCGAGATGTCGAGCGTTTCCTTGAGCGGCCGGGGGTTCTCCCATTTGACGCCCGTGCTGGGATTGCGGTGGACCTTGTCGACCAGCAGCGCCCACAGCACCATCGGCACGCCGCCCGCGACCAGATTGACCAACGCGGCATAGGGGCCGTCCAGCCCCTTCATCCGCGCGAACACCAGCCAGCACGCCATGCCCACCAGTCCCGCCAGCCCGCACCCGGTGCTGACCGCGGACTTGGGCCGCGGATCGGCCTTGGCCGGCGTGGCAAGATTGGCGTCGTGATACATCCCGTCCCGCATAGCCGCGAATGGTAAGCAAGCCATGAAGGGTGTTTCAACCCTTGGCGTCTCCGCGCGGGGGAGGGGGCTTCTCAACCCCTTTACCTTCCCGCCGCGTCGCGCTTAAAGGTGTAACATCATATCCTTCCCTGAATTCGAGGCCCCCATGCGCCGCGTCATCGCGCTTTCCGCCCTGCTTCTCGCCACCGCCGCCGCCGCTCAGAACTCCGCGCCCCAGCCGTTGCCGTTCGACAACCGCATCCCGGCCGCGCGCGACACCGCCTATCCCGGCACGATCACGCTCAAGGTCGACGCGACCAACGTCCAGCAGGCGATCTATCGCGTGAAGCAGACCATTCCCGTCGCGCAGGACGGTCATATGGTCCTGCTGATGCCCGCCTGGCTGCCCGGCAAGCACGCCGCGCGCGGCGAGGTCGAGAAGCTGACCGGCCTCAAGATCAGCGCGGGCGGCAAGGCGGTACCGTGGAAGCGCGATACCGTCGATGTCTGGGCCTTCCACATCGATGTGCCGCGTGGCGCCAAGCAGCTCGATCTCGAATTCCAGTTCACTGGCGCCACCGAAAGCGATCAGGGCCGCGTCTCGATCGCGTCGCAGATGCTCAACCTCCAGTTCGAGCAGGTCAGCCTCTATCCCGCCGGCTGGTTCACCCGCCGCATCCCGATCCAGGCGACCGTGACCTACCCTGAGGGCTGGACGGCCGTGTCGGGCCTGCCCGCCAGGAAGCAGGGCGGATCTTACGTCTATGACAAGACCGATTATGAGACGCTGATCGACTCGCCGGTGTTCGCGGGCCGCAACTATCGCGAGTTCAAGCTGTCGGACCGCGTCGACCTCAACGTCTTCGCCGACGACGCCAAGGAGCTGGAGGCCAAGCCCGAGCAGATCGACGCGCACAAGAAGCTGGTCGACCAGGCGGTCAAGCTGTTCGGCGCGCAGCATTACGATCGCTACGAATTCCTGCTGTCGATCAGCGACGAGATGGGCGGTATCGGGCTCGAGCATCACCGCAGCTCCGAGAACGGCGTGAAGCCCGGCTATTTCACCAAGTGGAGCGACGGCCCCGGCTCGCGCAATTTGCTTCCGCATGAATTCGTGCACAGCTGGAACGGCAAGTTCCGTCGCGGCGCGGACAGCTGGACCCCCGATTTCCGCACGCCGATGCGCAACTCGCTGCTGTGGGTCTATGAGGGGCAGACCCAGTTCTGGGGCTATATCCTCCAGGCGCGCTCGGGCATCGTGTCGAAGCAGGATACGCTCGACATGCTGGCGAACATCGCCGCCAGCCTCGACAACCGCCCGGCGCGGACCTGGCGCGCGCTGGTCGACACCACCAACGATCCGATCATCTCCGCGCGCCGGCCCAAGGGCTGGGTGAGCTGGCAGCGGTCGGAGGATTATTACAATGAAGGCCTGCTGATCTGGCTCGAGGTCGATTCGATGCTGCGCGCGCAGAGCGGCGGCAAGAAGACGATGGACGATTTCGCCCGCGCCTTTTTCGGTGTGCGCGACGGCGACTGGGGCGTGCTGACCTACAAGATCGACGATGTCGCCGCGACCTTGAACGCAATCCAGCCCTATGACTGGGCGACCTTCCTCAGCACCCGGATCAACGGCCTGTCGGAGCGCGCGCCGCTCGCCGGCTTCACCGCCAACGGCTATCGCCTGATCTACACCGACGAACCGACCGCCGCGTTCAAGGACGCCGAGAAGCGCGCCAGCCGCACGGACCTTAGCTACTCACTCGGCTTGACGATCGGAAAGGGCGGCGCGATCGGCTCGGTCACCTGGGATTCGCCCGCGTTCGAGGCGGGACTCGATGTCGGCGAAACGATCGTCGCGGTCGCCGGCCGCGAATATTCCGACGATCGCCTCAAGGACGCCGTTCGGGCGGCCAAGGGCACGAAGGAGCCGGTGAAGCTCCTCATCAAGACCGGCAGCACCTATCGCGAAATCGCCATCGACTATCACGATGGCCTGCGCTATCCGCGCCTCGAAAAAACGGGCTCCGGAGAGGGTGGCCTGGATCGGCTGCTTGCCCCGCGCTGACGGGGAAGCCGAACCAACAGAGGAAGTTTAGATGCGCATCGACATGATTCCTGTCGGCGACAATCCGCCGCACAGCCTGAACGTCATCATCGAAGTGCCGACCGGCGGCGAGCCGGTGAAGTACGAGTTCGACAAGGCGTCGGGCGCACTGTTCGTCGACCGCATCCTGCATACGCCGATGCGCTATCCGGCGAATTACGGCTTCGTGCCGCACACGCTGTCGCCCGATGGCGACCCGCTCGACGCGCTGGTGATCTCGCGTTCGCCGTTCATCCCGGGCTGTGTCGTCCGCGCGCGTCCGATCGGCGTGCTCAAGCTGGAAGACGAGGCCGGCGGCGACGAGAAGCTGATCTGCGTCCCCGTCGACACCACCTTCCCCTATTACTCGGACGTGGGCGAGCGGCAGGACCTGCCCTCGATCGTGCTTCAGCAGATCGAGCATTTCTTCAAACACTATAAGGACCTCGAGTCCGAGAAGTGGGTCCGCATCGGCCAGTGGGGCGATGCCGACGAAGCCCGTCGCATCGTCGTCGAAGCGATCGAGGCCGCGAAGAAGGCGAAGGCCGCCTAAGCCTCAACCTGTCTGGCCACCCGCCCGCATCGCGCCTAGACTGGGCGGATGCGGGAGGGGGCTGACAGCAAGCGTCGTACCATCGGCAACCGGTTTGCGCCGCCGCGCTTCCTGCTGTTCGCGGCGATCCTTGCCATCGGGTGCGCCGCCGCGATTCCCGCGCTCGGCATCCGTTTCGGCGTGATGGTGGCGTTCGACGCCGCCACGACCGTCTTCCTTCTCAGCTGCCTGTCACTGCTCCGCCACGAATCGCATCACATGCGCGCGGCGGCCCGGCGCAACGACGCCAATCGCGTCGCGTTGCTGGTCATCACCACCGCGATCAGCCTCGCCGTGTTCGCGGCGATCGCCAGCGTGCTGATCCCGCCCGGCGCGCCGGAGCCGATAAGGCTGGCGCTGGTCATCGCAACGCTCGCCATCTGCTGGCTGTTCGGCAATTCGGTCTATGCGCTCCACTATGCGCATCTCTTCTACACCGCACGCGACGGGAAGGATTCGGGGGGACTGGAGTTCCCGGAAACCGCCGAGCCCGATTATTCGGACTTCGTCTATTTCGCCTATTGCCTCGGCATGACCTTCCAGACGAGCGACGTGACGATCACCACGCGGCCGATGCGACGCGCGGTGACCTTCCATTGCCTCGCCGCGTTCGTCTTCAACCTCGGCATCATCGCCTTCACGATCAACGCGCTCGGCGGGTAGCTTTCGGCTTTTTCTCGGGCGCCCGTCGCCCCGCTTCCAGCCCCAGCGTCGCCCATTCGCGCATCGCATCGGCATCGTCGAACACATCGTCGGGCGCGCGGCGATAGTTCATGCTGGCAAGCCGGTCCTTCATCTGGAAGGTGAAACGACCGCACCCCGCCGCGTCCCACACCGCGTCGCTCTGCGCATCGGCCTTGAACCACAGCACGTCGTCGCTCGAGATGATCGCGAACACCGTTCCGTCGAGATAGAGGGTCGCCCCGCCCATCATCTTGCGATGGGTGACCGTCCCCATCGGCTCCATCGCCTCGGCGACCCAGTCGAGCAGGCCCGCGTCAAACGCCACGGGCCAGTGCCTCGATCGCATCGATTTCCATCCGCCAGCGCTCCCAGCCATCGACCGGCCCCGCGCCGATCGAGCGGTAGAAGCCCTTGCCCAGTTCGTTCCAGTCGAGCACCGCCCATTCGAGCCGCGCCCCGCCACGCTCGACCACCAGCCCCGCCAGCCGCGACAACAAGGCCCGGCCAAGTCCCGAACCCCGTGCGTTGGGATCGACGAACAGGTCCTCCAGCCAGATCCCCGGCTTGCCCTCGAAGGTCGAAAAGGTCTGGAAGAACAGCGCGAACCCGCTCGGTACGCCATCAACCTCGCCGATCAGCACTTCGGCTGCGGGACGGGCGCCGAACAGGTGCCCGCGCAGCACCTCGTCGTCGAAGCGCACCTCGTGCGCCAGCTTCTCGTAATCGGCGAGCTTGCGGATGAATTCCGCGACCAGCTCGAAATCCTCTGGGCCGGCTTGTCGGATCGAGATCATGGAAGAAGTGCCTCGCTGTCGGCCACCGGAGCATGATCGCGCCGCCGCGCGGCGAGGATGCACCCGCCGACGATCAGCGCCGCCCCGGCGACGGTGAAAAGGGAAACCTGCTCGCCGAACACGACCCAGCCCCAGAGTGTCGCCCAGAGGAAGCCGGTATATTCGCTCGGCGCGAGATAGCTCGCCTCGGCATGACGATACGCCCAGGAAAGCAGGAACAGCGATGCCGTCGCCAGCAACGCGGCCAGGATCAGCGCGGGCGCATCGGCCAGCGGCGGCACCACCAGCAGCCACGGCGCGGCAAGCAGAAAGACGGCGGTGACGATGATCGTCTGGAAGAAGGCGACCTCGCCCGCCCCGGCGACCAGCGACTGCTGGCGCATCAGGATGATATTCCAGGCGTAGAAAACGGCGGACGCGAGGATCGCGACCGCGCCCCAGAATGCCTGTGGCCCCAGTTCCGCGCGCGCCTGTCCCCACAGGATCACCAATACACCGCCGAACGCCATGGCGGTGGCGATGATCGTCGCCCTTGTGATCCGCTCCTTCAGGATCACTGCGGCCAGAAACAGCGCGATGATCGGGGCGATGAAGGACAAGGCGATCGCCTGCGCCATCGGCACGCGTCCCAACCCCCAGAAGAACAGGAATGCCATGATGGCCGACACGGTGCCGCGGACGAGATGGATCCGCAGCACCGCGCGTGGCGGCATGCGCGGCCGCGACAATGCATAGGGAACGCCGCTCACCACCGTCCCCGCCAGCATTCGCCAGGCCAGCGCATTGTACGCGCCCAGCCCGATCACCAGCCCCTTCATCACCGCGTCCATCGACGAGAAGATGGCGATGCCGAGCGCGGCGACGGCAAAGGCAAGGAGAGGAGAAACCGGGCGACTCACGCCTTCGCGCTTGGCCGTAGCGTGACGCCCGGTCAATCGCGCTCAGCGTTGCGCCGGTTTTTCCTTCGCCAGCCGCTTGTCGAGCCGTTCGGTATAGGTCGTCGCCAGCGTCTTGCACGCAGTCGCGTCGATCATCGGATTGGGCGTCCGCGACCGCTCCAGCGCGGTGAGGTGCGTGAGCGTGTCGTTGGTGCCGGGGTGCGATGGGATCGCGACGTCGCAGCGCAGTCCGGCCAGCGCCATGGCGCCCCGGCGCAGCAGCGCCACGCGCTCTGGATGGTCGCTGAAGCGGTAATGGTCGTCGCTCACCGGGTTGATGCTGGCGGAGAAGACGAAGGTCGCACACGCCTTGCCCTCGCAGGATTGCCATTGCCAGCTGGTGCTTCCCTGTGTGTGCCCCGGCGTCGCGCGGGCGAAGAGGGTCACTCCGCCGATCCGCAACTGTTCGCCGTCACGCACGCCGCGAATGCGTGACACGCCGGGCATCGGTGCGTGGATGCTCGCCTGCGGATCGTCCTTGCCGACATTGCCGCGCCGCAGCTCGGCAACGGCTGCGGCACCAGCGATCACCGTCGCGCCGCTGTCGCGTGCCAGCGCGGCGGCGCCCCCGGCATGGTCCCAATGCGGTTCGGTGATCAGGATGTACTTGATCTGCTTCGGGTCGAAGCCGAGCTTGCGGATATTCGCCTGGATCGCGCGCACCGCCTGCGGCACCCCGGCGTCGATCAGCACCAGCCCGGCATCGGTACGGATCAGCACCACGCCCAGTCCCTGGAACCCGACATAATAGCTTTGCCCGTGCATCCGCACCGGCGCCTGCGGCTCCAGCCATTGTTTGGCATAGTCGGCGGCGATGGGGCGGAGCAGCGGGTCGTCGCGGTCGGCATCCTGCGCGGCGGCCGTGCCGGACAATGCGATAAGGGCCGCAATCAAGATGTCAGTTCTGCTCATCGCTATTCGCTCCGCTTCGGTATGGAGCCAGAGAGTGGCGAACCCCGCTCCAGTGCACAAAGCATCAATTCTCGACTTAGCCATGAGCGCAGTTCATGGGTGACGTATGGATCGCCCCCAGCTTCCCCTCAATGCCCTGCGCGCCTTCGAGGCGGCGGCTCGGCATCTCAACTTTACCCGCGCGGGGCTTGAGCTGTGCGTCAGCCAGGGCGCGGTGAGCCATCAGGTCGCGTCCCTCGAACGGCGGCTGGGCGTCCCCCTGTTCCGCCGTCTGCCGCGCGGCCTCGCCCTCACCGACGAAGGGCTGGCGCTGGTGCCGGTGCTGGGTGAGGCGTTCGACCGGATCGGCGCGACGCTCGACCGATACGAAGGCGGGAGAATGCGTGAGGTGCTGACGGTCGGTGTCGTCGGCACCTTTGCCACCGGCTGGCTGCTGCCCCGGCTCGCCGCGTTCGAGCATGCGCATCCCGAGATCGATCTCAGGTTGATGACCAACAACAACCGCGTCGATCTGGCGGGGGAGGGGCTGGACTATGCCATCCGCTTCGGCGACGGCGCGTGGCATGGGACGCACGCGGTGCCGCTGCTCGCCGCGCCGCTGTCGCCGCTCTGCACCCCCGCCATCGCCGGGCGTCTGTCCGCTCCCGCCGATCTCGCCCGCGAAACGCTGCTGCGTTCCTATCGACCTGACGAATGGCCGCGCTGGTTCGAAGCCGTCGGTGTGCCATCACCGCGGCTGACCGGCCCGATGTTCGACAGCTCGGCGCTGATGATCGCCGCCGCACTGGGCGGCCATGGCGTCGCGCTGGCCCCGCCCGCGATGTTCGAGAGCGACCTCGCCGCCGAGCGTCTCGTCCAGCCCTTCGCGATCGGGATCGAACTTGGCCGCTACTGGCTGACTCGTCTCAACTCACGCCGCGAAAGCGCGGTGATGCGGGCCTTTGCGGCATGGCTGGCGGAAGCGGTGGAGCCGCTTGAAATGTAGGATTTCGCCTGCTTCACTCGACGGGCCGGAGGCTTCCGGCCGCTCTTTGATCTCGTCTATTCCAGCCGGTGTCCGGCCCTCGCGCACGCGTAGGACCGTGACCTTTGGGACTTTCCGTGTGGTTTCAGGCCGCCGCTTCGGCCTTGGCCGCGTCCGCCGCCTCGATCTCGGCGGCCTTCGCCTCGACCAGCTTGACGATATGGTCGAGCATGTCGGCGTCCTCGACCGTGTGGTCGGTAAGGCCCGACAGATAGACCATATGCTTGCCGTTGCCGCCGCCGGTCAGGCCGATATCGGTCTCGCGTGCCTCGCCCGGTCCGTTGACCACGCAGCCCAGCACCGACAGCGATAGCGGCGTGCGGATATGCTGGAGCCGCTCCTCCAGCGTCTGGACGGTGCGGATCACGTCGAAGCCCTGCCGGGCGCAGCTCGGGCAGCTGACGACGCGGACTCCGCGGTTGCGGATGCCCAGCGCTTTCAGGATCTCGAACCCGACGCGGACTTCCTCTTCGGGTTCGGCCGAGAGGCTCACGCGGATCGTGTCGCCGATGCCGTACCACAGCAGCGATCCGATGCCGATCGCGCTCTTCACCGTCCCCCCGACGAACCCGCCCGCTTCGGTGATACCCAGGTGCAGCGGGCAGTCGACCACTTCGGCGAGCTGCTGATAGGCGGCGACCGCCAGGAACAGGTCGCTAGCCTTCACCGCGACCTTGAAGTCGTGGAAATCGCGATCCTGAAGCAGCTTGATATGGTCGAGCGCGCTCTCGACCAGCGCCTCGGGACAGGGCTCGCCGTATTTCTCGAGCAGGTCCTTCTCGAGCGAACCCGCATTGACGCCGATGCGGATCGCGCAGCCATTGGCCTTGGCGGCGTTGACCACTTCGTTGACGCGGTCGGCGCTGCCGATGTTGCCGGGGTTGATGCGCAGGCACGCCGCGCCCGCGTCCGCCGCTTCCAGCGCGCGCTTGTAGTGGAAGTGGATGTCGGCGACGATCGGCACCTTGGCGCCGCGGACGATCTGCTTCAATGCGGCCGTGCTCGCGACATCGGGGCAGGAGACGCGGATGATGTCGACGCCCGCATCCTCGCAACGGCGGATCTGGTCGATCGTCGCCTTCACGTCATCGGTCGGGGTGTTGGTCATCGTCTGGACGGTGACGGGCGCATCGCCGCCGACGGGCACGTTGCCGACCATGATCTGGCGGCTTTGGCGGCGCATGATATCGCGCCAGGGACGCACGGACATTGAGGTTCCTTAAGGCTTCGTCGCCCTATAGCCGATCGGTTGCGGACGAGAAAGGCGCGGTTGTCGCCCAAGCCTTCCAGCGCGATAACCAATTGGTGAGCGGTTTGGGTTATAGATCGAGCCGTGACCGAAACGACCGATCCGGCCTTGCAAACCAACCGCCACTACGGACTCGACTGGCTGCGCATCGCCGCGTTCGCGCTGTTGATCGTCTATCATATCGGGATGGTGTTCGCGCCCTGGGACTGGGTGATCAAGACGCCCTACCGGGTCGATGCGCTGATCACGCCGATGTCGCTGCTCACCCCATGGCGGCTGCCGTTGCTGTTCGCGGTGTCGGGTTACGCCTCGTGGCACCTGTTCACCAAATCGGGGAGCGCGGGCAAGTTCCTGCGCTCGCGCAATGTCCGCCTGCTGATCCCGCTCGCGTTCGGCATGGTGGTGCTCGTGCCGATCGAGATGTGGGTGCGGGTGATGGACAAGGGCTATCCCTATGGCCTGATCCAGTTCTGGGGGCATGACTATTGGCGTTCCGGAGAGTTCTGGGGCCGCGAGTTTCCGAGCTGGGAGCATCTGTGGTTCGTCGTCTATCTCTGGGCCTACACTGCGATCCTCGCTGCTGCGCTGGCGTGGGGGCGTACCTGGATCGACGCTGGCACGGCCTGGCTGGTGGCCTGGCTGGCGAAGGGCTGGCGGATCCTGTGGGCGCCGCTCTTGCTGCTCGCCCTGGCCAAGGTCGCTCTGACCTTCCTGGTCGAGGAAGAGCATGGCCTGTTCCGCGACTGGGCCGGGCATGCGCAGTATCTGCCGATGTTCCTGTTCGGTTTTGTCCTTGCCGGTTCGCCGCAGCTGTGGGCGCCGCTCCAGCGGTGGTGGAAGATCGCGCTGGCGATCGCGGCGGCCTCCGGTGCGACCGTCGTCGCGGTCGAACTGATCTTTCCCGGTGAAGCGATCCCGCCGCATTGGGTGATGGCGGCCGAGCGCGCGGCGGTCGCGGCAATGGCGTGGACGATGACCATCGTGCTGTTCGTGCTCGCCGACCGCCACTGGAACCGCGATCATCGCTGGCGCAAGCCGCTCGCCGAAGCGGTGTTCCCCTTCTATCTGATGCATCAGCCGGCGATCGTGCTGATCACCTGGTACTCGCTGCCCTATCGGCTGGGTCCGCTGACCGAATTTGGTGCGCTGATGCTCGGAACGGCGGCGATCTGCGCGGCCTTCTATCTGTTCGGGCGCGAGTTCCGTTGGTTGCGGCCGCTGATCGGACTTGGTCCTCTGCCCACGCGAAAGTCTACCCTGGTTTCGCCGCAACCGGCCTGACATGAGCGTTCAGCCGCGCTAAGGCGCGGGGGTGGAACGGCATTATGGCATGGACTGGCTGCGGGTCGGGGCATTCGGGCTCCTGATCCTTTACCATATCGGCATGGTCTTCGTGCCCTGGGGCTATCATGTGAAGACCGCGGCACCCGCTGAGTGGGTGACGGTGCCGATGCTGTTCACCAGCCCGTGGCGATTGACGCTGCTGTTCCTCGTCTCGGGCTATGCCAGCCGTGCGCTGTGGATGAAGTCGCGCAAGCCTGGCAGCTTTGTCGCCAACCGCAGCTGGCGGCTGATCGTGCCGCTGCTGTTCGGCGTCGCGGTGATCGTGCCGCCGCAGACTTGGGTCGAGCTGACCACCCAGCACGGTTATTGGTTCAACTACTGGACCTTTTGGGCGCAGCATTACTGGTATTTCGGCAAACTCGCGGGAATCGCCGTGCCGACCTGGAATCACCTTTGGTTCGTTGGCTATCTCTGGCTCTACACCCTCGCGCTTGCGCTGATCGTGCTGCTGCCTGGTGGCGGCTGGTTCCAGCGCATGTTCGACCGGTTGTTCGCCGGTACCCGGGTGCTGTGGCTGCCCACCGCCTATCTGCTGATCACCCAGGTGGTGGTGTTCCAGCGCTGGAGCGACAGCCATGACGTGATCAACGACGGCATCGCCCATCTCGCCTATTTCCCGGCCTTCCTGTTCGGCTTCGCGTTGGCGGGATCGGAACGGGTGATGGGGTGGATTGCGCGGCTGTGGAAGCCGGCGGCGGTGATCGGCTTTGCCGGTTATGTCGTGTCGGTGGCGATCGACATCGCCTATGTCGCCGATCCGCCCTGGGCGGTTGGCCGGGTGATGCTCGCGGCGCGCTATATCCAGTGCTGGATGACGATCGTGGCGATGATCGGCTTCGCGGAGAAATACCTCAACCGCGATCACCGGCTGCGGCCGATGCTGACCGAGGCGGTGTTCCCCTTCTATCTCATCCACCAGACCGTGATCGTCGTCGCGATGTACTGGCTGCTCAAGCTCGACCTGCCCGGTTTCGCCGAGTTTGCGATCCTGGTGCCGGTGACCGCGCTCGGCTGTTGGATTTTCTACCGTGTCGGCCGCGAGATTCCGTTGCTGCGGCCGCTGATCGGCCTCAGGATGGAGCGGCGCGACCGCCCGCGTCCCGCGCAGGAGGCCTGAATGACTCGCCTGTTCCTTGCCACCGGAACCCTGACCGGGCCGGCATACGGGAAGAAGATCGTCGCGATTTTCGGCGGTGCGGACTAAGTCGCGGTCATGATTCGTCGCATCCTTGCCGCCGTCGCGCTCGCCGCATCGCTCATCGCCAGCCCGGCGATGGCCTATTGGGAATATGGGCACGAGACGATCGCCTCGATCGCCTACAAGAATGTGAAGCCCGAAACGCGGCGGGCGATCGACCGGATGCTGGCCAAGCAGGGCTTGCTCGAAACGCCGACCTGTCCGGCGAAGACGATCGAGCAGGCGAGCGTCTGGGCCGACTGCATCAAGCCGCTCGGCGCGCGGTTCAGCTATGCCTATAACTGGCACTATCAGAATGTGAACATCTGCAAGCCGTTCACGCTCAAGGGCAATTGCCCCGACGGCAATTGCGTGTCGGCGCAAGTCGAGCGCGGCGTGAAGCTGTTGCAGGATCCCAAGGTCCCGGTCCGCGAAAAGGTGATGGCGCTCGCCTTCCTTGTCCATTTCGTCGGCGATTTGCACCAGCCGCTGCACGCCGGGGACAAGGGTGATCTGGGCGGCAACCGGGCGCGGTCGGACTATGGCGTCTATGGACCCGAGCGGCTGAACCTCCACACCATTTGGGACGGCTGGCTGGCCGAGCGGGCGATCTCGACCCCGCCGCCGCTGATCGTCGCCTATCCGGCGGCGGAGCGGACGGCGATCGGGGCGGGCACGGTCGAGGACTGGAGCCGCGAGAATTGGGAGATCGCCAAGGAAGCCTATGCGGCGGCCTATGGCGGCGACCCGTGCCGCACCGACGTGCCGCCGCGCGGCAAGATGGACGACGCCACGGTCGAGCGGCTGGTGCCGGTGATGCGCCAGCAGATCACCCGCGGCGGTCTGCGCCTCGCCCGCATGCTCGACGAGGCGTTCGGCCCGCCGCCACCGGCCGAAGCCCGGCCGGCGCGCTGATCAGTCCTTCTTGTCCGGCCCCCAGCGCCAGCGGAAACCGCCATCGGTCTTGGTCCAGATGAAGTAGATATAGGCGGCGCTGACCGGAACGATCGCGGTCAGCTTGAGCGCGCCGGTGGGCATCAGCCAGGCGAGCAACGCGACCAGCGCGACATAGCTTAGTGTGCTCAGCCAGCCCTGCCAGGTCACCGGCACCGCGCCATAGCCATAGAGCTTCTGCGCGAACCAATAGCCCTTACGCACCTTGAGCGCGTCGCGATAGGTGCTCATGACAGCAGCGCGGCGGCGAGGCCGGCGATCAGCAGCAGGATCGAGATGCCGGCGAGGCGGGGCAGGTGCTCCCGGCGGGCGAACAATGCGATCATCAGATCAACCTCCTTGTGTTGGACGATGCGCTAGATGCGCGCGTAGTTTTCGAGGAAGCCACAGCGCTGGCAGCGCAGGGCGCTGATCTCGATCGGCTTGCCCTCGCCGGATTTGACACCCCACCACTTCTTGCGTGGGGTGCCGCGCGACCAGCTGAGCAGGGCCGACACGCTGCTGCGTTCGGTGAGGATGAACCCCTCCGCCATCGAGCTCTGGCATTTGGGGCATTGATTGGAGCGCATCTCAACTCTCCTCCTTGGCCGGGTCCTTGGCAGGCCGGCCACGCTTGGCGCGAACCGGTTCCGCAAGCTTGACGCCGCGCCGGGCCAGCGCCTCGCGCAACAGGCACTCCACCTGCGCATTGACGCTGCGCAGGTCGGTCGCCGCGCTCCGCTCGATCGCCGCGTAGAGCGCGGGATCGAGGCGGAGCGGGAATGCCTTTTTGGGTGGGACGCTCATGACAGGGTTACTGGTAGAGCGAGCCTGCGTTCACCACCGGCTGGGTGTCACGTTCCGAGCAGAGCACGACCATCAGGTTGGAGACCATGGCCGCGCGACGCTCGTCATCCAGCTCGACGACGTTCTTCTCGGAGAGCTGCTCGAGCGCCATCTCGACCATGCCGACCGCACCCTCGACCAGCGTCTTGCGCGCGGCGACCACGGCTTCGGCCTGCTGGCGACGGAGCATCGCCTGGGCGATCTCCTGCGCATAGGCGAGGTGGGTGAGCCGGCATTCGTCGATATGGACGCCGGCCATCTCTACTCGCTCTTGCAGTTCGACGCGCAACTCCTCGCTGACATGATCGGCATTGCCGCGCAGCGTGATCTCCTCATGCGTGAAGTCGTCATAGGGATAGCGCGAGCCGATGGCGCGGACGGCGCTCTCGATCTGGATGTGGACGAACTCGCGATAGTCGTCGACGTCGAACAGCGCCTGGGCGGTGTCGGCGACGCGCCAAACCACGTTCGATGCGATCTCGATCGGATTGCCGCGCAGGTCGTTCACCTTGAGCCGTTCCGAGGTGATGTTGTGAATGCGGACCGACACCTTCTTCTTGATCAGCCACGGCCATGCCCAGCGCAGGCCGTTGGTGCGATCGGTGCCCTGATATTCGCCGAACAGCAGGATCGCCGCGGCCTGGTTGGGCTGGAGCAGGTAGAAGCCGCAGGCGACGAAGCTGAGCGTGATCAGGCCGGCCGGCAGGGCCAGTTGGGCCCATAGCGTGTCCTTGACCTGAGGAACCGAGAAACCGATCGCGACCAGCGCGATCAGGATGACCAGCAGCATCGCATAGCCGCTGGCGGTGGATGCGGGGCGCTCGGCGCTGCTGCGAAGCGCGCGGGGGTTCGAATCGGACATGTTTGCCTCCGGTTAATTATGATATCAGTTTTATATCGAATTCCGGGAGGCGCAAGCGGAATCGGCGACGGGCAAAGTGAAGGCATATCGCGCGGTTTTTTCACTTTGGCGTGGCCGGCGCCGAGAGGGCCGAGACTGCCCGCAGCGCCGCGAGCGTGGCGTGAATGTCGTCCTTGCGGATCAGCGTGCCGGTGAAATTGCCGCGATAGGTTTGCGGTACGATCGCCCCGGCAAAGACCGTCCGCATCGCGACTTCGAGCGCGCGGTGCCGGGCATCGCGGAGCACAATGTCCCAGGCAGCGGCGAACGCGGAAGCCCCTGGGCGTTTGCGCAGCGCATAAGCCGAGGTCACGCCCATTCCGGCCGAACGTGCGGCTGCCGCCACGCAGCCGGTGTTGGCCA
Source organism: Sphingomonas sp. GW821-FHT10C01 (assembly GCF_059415525.1). Taxonomy (NCBI): domain Bacteria; kingdom Pseudomonadati; phylum Pseudomonadota; class Alphaproteobacteria; order Sphingomonadales; family Sphingomonadaceae; genus Sphingomonas; species Sphingomonas sp. GW821-FHT10C01. The sequence goes on from NZ_JBWKNK010000001.1 coordinate 841,332, forward strand.
GTGTGACGATGAAGGCGTGCTGGCGCGCGGGAGTCCAGCCGTCCCGGCGGCTCCGTTTGAGCGGCACAGGGGCGAATTCGGGGATCGCGAATTCGGAGAAGGCGGGAAGATCTGAGTCGCGCATCGACCAGTCTATGCGCGCTTCGAAACGATGTAGGAAAGTTCTTTGTTTGTTCGAAACCGTCGAGGCGTGTGGGGAACCTTATCGGGTGGATTATGGTTGGCGGCTTTCTGGCCGGAACGGCGGGACGCTGTCGTCAGCCGCAAAGGGCGACGATGCGACGGGCGGCGTCGGCCGACGCATTTTCGTTCACGATGACGTCCGCCGCCCGGTACGCCGCATTCCGCATGGAGGAGGTGGAAAACGCACGTGACAGGGTGTCCGCAACATGGCTTGCCCCGAACTCCTCGCGACGGATCGTCAAGCCGATACCCGCCGCTTGCAAGCGTGCCGCGTTGTCGAACTGATCTCCAAAGTGAGGCACGATGATCTGCGGGCAGCCGGCGCGAAGTGCCTGCCCGGTCGTCCCGACGCCGCCGTGGTGAATGACCGCAGCGGCGAGGGGGAAGACGAGGGAATGCGGCGCGTAGCCGGTGAAAAGACAGTCGCCGTCACGGCGCGGGGCCCCGGGCTCCCCCGTCAGCATCAATGCACGCATGCCCAATCGTCGACTTGCGATCGCCGCTTCTTCGTAGAAGGTCCCCGCGGAAGCGACGGCAAAGGACCCCAGCGTGAAGATCAGTGGCGGTTCGCCTTCCCGGAGGAAGGCGTCCAGTTCCGGCGCAATTGCCTCATCGGCTCCGCTTTCGCTGTCGAAGAACGGAAAGCCGATGAGCGCGGCATTGCCCGGCGCATCCGGCGGGAGCGTGCCCAGAACCGAAGACCAGCAGCAAAGGACGGTTGCGGTGGCTGGCCCGTGGTCCAGCATGGGTGCGCCGCGGATCGGCCGCAGTCCATGCTCTGCGCGCACCGCATCGATTCGTCGCGCATATCGATGCCGCAGCGTCGCGCGCACAAACGCGTAGATCATCCGGTTCCAGCCCCGGCCAAGGCCGGTTCGCGGACGATGTCGCATGCGCTCGAAGTGAGGCGCGATCGGCGGGTCCCAGGCGGAGAACAGCGACATCGGCTGAAGCACGATGGTCGCCAAAGGCAGGCGACGCTTCTCGGCCACGATATCCGCCGCGAAGGCGAAGATCGATCCCGCCATCACGTCCGCGCCCGCTGACAGCTCGTCGAGCGCAGCCGTGCTCGCCTGCAAGGAAGGCATGAGGATTTCGTCGAGCACGAAGTTGGTGTCGGCGAGCACTCTCGCCGCTACTGCTTCCCGGCTTAACCCCAACCGTTCGCAGATCGAAGCATAGCTTGGCAGGATCGCGGCGGCGTCAAGCCCGGCGGCCTTCACCTTCGCAACCGCGTCTTCCGGAACCGCCAGCGTGGCGTGATGCCCCTGAGCGGTGAGCGCGCGACCGATCGCGATGAAGGGGTGCAGATCCCCCAGAGAACCGATGGTGACGAGGACGGCGTGGACCATGGCTCATCTATAGATCGAAAATGGCAATGTCGGCGCGATATCGGGTCAGCCTTCAGGACACTTCAAAGATCGATCGAACGGTTGGTTGCGTTCGAAATGTCGATTTCCGGCACGCGCGTTCGTCGTCATCATGTGAGCCGGAACTTCCTCCGGCTCGAGCAAGGAGATGGACGCGATGAATCCCACAATTACCGCCTTTGACCGATCGCCCGATGGCGGCAAGGGACTGGCGCGCGACACCCGTGTGCGCTGGGCGTTCGAGGAGGTCGGCCAGCCCTATGACGTTCGCCTCGTCTCCTTTGCGGGTATGAAGGCACCGTCGCATCTGGCGCTGAACCCCTTCGGCGCGATCCCGACCTATGAAGCGGGAGGACTGGTGCTGTTCGAGACCGGCGCGATCGTCCTGCACATCGCGCAGACGCATGACGGGTTGTTGCCGGCGGACACAAATGGTCGCGCCCGGGCGGTCATGTGGATGTTCGCGGCGCTCAACACGGTCGAGGCGCCGATCTTCGATCTTTCCAACGCGCGGATCCATGAACGCGACATGCCCTGGGCGCAGGAACGCATGCCGCTGGTGATGGACCGGGTCCGCGCCAGGCTGGCGCAGTTGTCCGACCATCTGGGCGATGCCGAATGGCTCGACGGCGCATTCAGCGCGGGCGACCTCATGATGGTTTCGGTACTGCTTCGCCTGCGGATGTCGGGGATATTGGACGAGTTTCCCGCGCTTGCCGCCTATGTCGCGCGGGGCGAGGCGCGTCCGGCCTATCAGCGGGCCTTTGCCGCGCAGCTGGCGATCAACGCGCCGGCCGGCTGAGCCGCCGTCGCACCCGCGAAAAAGGGGCGCGAACCTTGCGGTCCGCGCCCCTTTGTTTATCCGCGAAGGACGATCAGTTGATGACGACGGTCACCGCGCGGCGGTTCTGCGCCCAGCTCTGCTCGTCCGAGCCGAGCGCGATCGGACGTTCCTTGCCGTAGCTGATCGTGGTGATGCGCGTCGCCGAGACGCCGCGCGCCGCCAGATAGTTCTTGGCGGCGTTGGCGCGACGATCGCCCAGCGCGAGGTTGTATTCGCGCGTGCCGCGCTCGTCGGCATGACCTTCCAGCGTGATGCGCGTGTTCGGATATTGCGTCAGCCACTGTGCCTGGCTGTCGAGGATCGTGCGCGCCTGGGCGTCGATGTCATACTGGTCGAGACCGAACAGCACGGTGTCGCTCGACACGTTCTGCTTGAAGTGTGCGGCGGTGCCGGGCTGGACGCCGGTGCCCGTGTCGGGGCCGGGCGTGGTCGGGCCGGTATCGACCTCGCCCGGGCCGGGCGGCAGGGTTTCGGGGCGCTTCTTCGAGCAACCCGCGACGGCGACGGCCATCGACGCGATGATGAGAGCGGTTCTAAGCTTTGCCATTGGTCGTATCTCCCTAGGCATTTACAGATTGGGTGGTCGGAATTGGTTCAGGGACGTAACGGTCCCCAGGCTGGATCGGATCCATCGAGCGGAGTCGGGATGCGGCGCGCGTTGCTGCCGGTCAGGTCCACCGACCAGACATCGGCCTTGCCCGCACGGCCCTGGGCGCCGCGATAGAACATCAGCACGCGGCCGTTCGGCGACCAGCTCGGCCCCTCGTCGCCCCAGGCTTCGGTCAGCAATTTCTCGCCGCTGCCCGACGGGCTCATCACACCGATGCGGAAGCCGCCGCCCATGCGGGTGAAGGCGATCAGGTCGCCGCGCGGGCTCCATACCGGCGTGGCGTAGCGCCCGCCGCCGAAGCTGATCCGCTGCGGGTTCGATCCGTCGGCGTTCATCACATAGAGCTGCTGCGTGCCCGAACGGTCGCTTTCGAACACGATCTTGCTGCCGTCGGGCGAATAGCTGCCGCCGGTGTCGATCCCCGGGCCGTTGGTCAGCCGCTGCGGCGAGCCGCCGGCGGTGGCGACGCGATAGACATCGGCATTGCCCGCGGTCGACATGGTGAAGAGGATCCACTTGCCGTCGGGCGAGAAGCGCGGCGCGAAGGCCATGCTGACATTGGTGACGAGCAGCCGCTGGGTGCCGTTCGACAGGTCGTAGACATAGAGGGCGGGCTTGTCGCCCTGATAGCTCATGTAAGCGATGCGGCGGTCGTCGGGCGACAGACGCGGGGTCAGCACGATCGACTGGCCGTTGGTCAGGAAGCGGTGGTTGGCGCCGTCCTGATCCATGATCGCGAGGCGCTTGATGCGCTTGTTCTTGGGGCCGGTCTCCGAGACATAAACGACACGGCTGTCGAAATAGGGGCCTTCGCCGGTGAGGCGCGAATAGACCGAGTCCGCGCATTTATGCGCGGCGCGGCGCCAGTCGGACGGGCCGACCTCGAACCCGGCGCGGGTTACCTGGGTGCCCAGCGCGACGTCGTAGAGATAGCAGCCGACGGTCAGTCGCCCGCCCGCGCCCGCCTGGACATAGCCCTGCACCAGCGCCTGCGCGCTGCCGTTGCGCCAATAGGGGAAGTCGGGTGCGCGAACATCGGCCATGCCGGGCGCGCGGACGCCGTTCGGGCCGACCGGCTTGAACAGGCCGGTGTTGCGCAGATCGGCGGCGACCACCTCGGCGATCTGCCGGCCCAGCGCCTCGGTGCTGCCCGCGGGCGTGTCCACCGCCTGCGCCGTCGGCATGGCGGGGACCAGGATCGACATGTCCTGTGCCGATTCGTCGGTGACGTCGATCACCGGAAGCTGGCCGTCGGACGCCTGCTGCGGTGCCTCTACCACCGGCGGGCCGACCTGAGCGACCGCCGGAACAGCAGCCGAAATGACCAAAGCGGCCGTGGAGATAAGCAAGCGGACCTTCATGTTACAGCCTCCGGTCAAAGGACAGGACGAAGCCCTTCCAGGCATCGTAATATTCTTCCGGCAGCCCGCGGAATGGGGCTGCCAGCTTGATGGCGTTGATCGCGCGCTCGCGATGGAGCTGCTGCTGCGGCGCGTTGCTGTCGGTCTGGCCGTCCTGATCGACGAAACGCGGTGTGGCGGCGAGCGAGCCGTCGCGGTTCAGGCGAACCTCGATCTTGGTCACCAGCTTGTCGACGTCGGCGCCAGTGGGCGAGCGCCAATGGGGTTTCACCTGCCGACGGATAGCGCCGAAGATCGACGCGCGGACGTCCGGGCCGGCGACGGCGGCCGGAGGCGTCGTCGCCTTGCCCTTGCTCGGCTGGTCGGTGAGGCCGTTGACGATGCCGGTGAGGCGGCCGGTCGGGCGGACCTCGCGCTTGGTTGGCTGCGCGGGGGCCTTGGGCGCGGGGGCGCTGGCCTTTTTCGGCTCGGCCTTTTTCGGCTCGGGCTTTCTGGGCGCGGGGCGCGGTTCGGGCTTGGGTGGAGCGGGGTTGGGACGCACCACCGGCTCGGGCTCGGGCTGCGCCACCGGGGGTGGGGTGACGGGCTCGGGCGGGGCGGGGACCTCGGCCAGGCGTTCGGCGGGCGGCTCGTTGTTGACGACCGGCGCTTCGCTCTTGAGGCTGACCTCGTCGGTCAGCGAGATTTCGATCGGGGTCGCCTCGATCTTCTCCGGCTCATGCTTGGGGATCAGACCGAATGCGAGCACGCCGAGCAGGACCACATGGCCCAGCACCGCCAGGCCAAGTCCCGCTCCCTCGCGCCGGTCGATCGCCAATGCCATCAGCCGCCGTCCACCGGGGCGGTCACCAGCGACACCTTGTTCAGCCCGGCGCGGTTGAGCTCACCCATCACCCGCATGACCTTGCCATATTCGAGGCGCAGGTCGGCGCGCAGATAGACTTGCGGCTTGTCGTCGGCGTTCTGGCTGGCGATCCCCTCGAGCAGGGCGGGCAGGCCTTCCTCGGTGACTTCGCTGTTGTCGAGATAGAGCTTGCCCTGCGGGTCGATCGTGATCTGGACCGGCTTCTGATCCTGCTCGAGCGGCTTGGCGCGGCTTTCGGGCAGGTTCACCTGGACCCCGGCGGTGAGCAAGGGCGCGGTGACCATGAAGATGATCAGCAGCACCAGCATCACGTCGACCAGCGGCGTGACGTTGATGTCCGCGATCGGCGCGCGCCGGCCCTTGCCGCGCGCGGAGGGGAGTTTCGCGCCCATCAGAGCTTGCCGGGTGTCGGCCCGCCGTCGAGCTGGCGGCTGAGTGTCGCGTGGAAGCCGTCGGCGAAGCGGTTGAGGTGCGCCTCGACCCGGTTGATGCCGTGGCTGAAGCGGTTGTACGCGATCACCGCGGGGATCGCGGCGAACAGGCCGATCGCGGTGGCCAGCAGCGCTTCGGCGATGCCCGGCGCGACGACGGCGAGCGAGGTGCTCTGCTCGCCCGCGATCGCGGTGAAGCTGCGCATGATGCCGAGCACGGTGCCGAACAGGCCGACGAACGGCGCGACCGAGCCGATCGTGGCGAGGATGTTGAGCCGGTCGGACAGCTTGTCGACCTCATGCGCGACGGCGGCGCCCATCGTGGTTGCCAGCCGTTCCCGGGTGCCTTCCTTGTCGAGCGCGCGGCCGCCGGTCGAGCGACGCCATTCGGTAACGCCGGCGGCGAAGACGCGCGCGACCGGATGGGCGGCATCGCCATGCATGCGGTAGAAGACGTCGATATCGTCGCTCTTGCGGTAATTCTGCTCGAACGCTTCGGTCGACTTGCGCGCGGCGGCGATGCGCCCGCGCAGGGAGAAGATGATCGCCCAGGTCCAGATGCTGGCGATCAGAAGGCCGATCATCACCGCCTGCACGTCCCATTTGGCCTGCAGGAACAGGCCGATCACCGACGTGTGCGCGTTGGTATTAATGAACCAGTCCATGTGTCGCTCAATTCCCCATCGTTACAAGCGGCACGAACGCGTCCACCCAATGGGCCGGTTGCCGCCGTGGGCGCCCGTTGGGCGCCACGAACGCGGCCTCGACCTCTGCTTGAACCAGCAATTCGTCGTGCCGCATGACTCTTTGCTGAATATCGACGGACGCCGCGCGTATGCGGACCAGCCGGCTGACGACGATCAGCGCGTCGTCGAGCCGTGCCGGTGCGGCAAAGCGCAGTTGCATCCGTGTGACGGCATAGGCGCCGTCGCCCGCCTCATGCGCGGCGCGCTGGTCGATCCCGGCCAGGCGCAGCATGTCCGATCGCGCGCGCTCCATGAAGCGCAGATAATTGGCGTGATAAACCACCCCCGACAGGTCCGTGTCCTCGAAATAGACACGAACCGGGAAACGATGCTCCAGACCGTCGAAGCGGCCGGCGATCACGGGGTCGTCGGCGGGCATTAAGTATCTTCCCTAGCGGCGAGGGGTCGCGAGGGGAACCCGTTGGCGGGTCGTTACGCCTTCGACATGTCGATAACCTGCTTCCACTCGTCGGGTGTGACCTTGCCGACCGAGAGGCGCGAGAATTTGACCAGCTCCATCTCGGCGAGCTTCGGTTCGGCCTTCACCTGCTTGAGTGTGACCGGATTGGCCAGCGGTTCGACCGGTTTCATTTCGACCGAGACCCAGTGCTTGCCCTCGCCGTCGGGCTTTGCCTCGCGGCTCACTTCCATGATGCCGACGATCTGAAGCCCGATATTGCTGTGATAGAAAAAGGCGCGGTCGCCGACCTTCATCGCGCGCAGGTTTCCGGCGGCGGTGTAGTTGCGTACCCCGTCCCATTCGGTCTTGCCGTCACGGACCAGGTCATCCCAGCTGAAAACGTCGGGTTCGGACTTCATCAGCCAGAGGTTCATTGAGGGGTTCCTTATTGCTTTGTGTCGGCTGGCGCCGCCTTCAAACGCCAAAGCTCCATAAACCGCAAGTGAACACGCGATTTTGGGACAGTTCAGATCGAATCGGGCAGATATGCATCCAAGGCGCCCGCATATGCGTTTCCGGCGTCGACAGGTGCAGCTTTGCACGAGGAGGAAGTCATGCAGACCATCACCAAGGCGGTGCTCGGACTGACGCTTGGCGCCACCGCGCTCACCGCGGCCGCGCCTGCGGAGGCGCAGCGCTATCGTCATCGCGACCGCGACAATACCGGCGTCGCCGTTGCAGCCGGCATAGCCGGTGTCGTGATCGGCGCGGCGATCGCGGGTTCGGGCCGGGATCGTTATCGCGACCGTTACAACGATCGCTATTATGACAGCTACGATCGTCGCTATTACGACTATGATCGTAACTATTATGATTACGACAAACCCTATTACAACAACCGGGGCTATTACCCGCGCGATGGCTATTACTATCGCCATTACGAGCAGCGCGGCTGGCGCGGCTGTTCGGTCCGCCGGGTGTACGACCCGTATCTGGGTCGCCGGGTGAACGTGCGCTACTGCCGCTGACCGCCCCTGGACCTTGGGCACAGCGACAGCAAGGGCGGCGCGGGTTTGTTCCCGCGCCGCTTTTGTTTGTCCGCTTGTTCGGTTAGAGCCGCGCGCCATGAGCGACACTCCTCCCGACCGGCTCTCGGTCAATCCGAAGAGCCCCCATTTCGACCAGACGCTGCTTCAGCGTGGCATCGGCATCCGTTTCAAGGACGTGCAGCGCCGCGACGTCGAGGAATATTGCATCTCCGAAGGCTGGATCCGCGTCCAGCTGGGCAAGAAGACCGACCGCAAGGGCAATCCGCTGACGATCAAGCTCAGCGGCCCGGTCGAGGCATGGTTCGAGACTTCGCCCGAGGGTGAAGGCGAGGCTTCGGAAGAAGCTTAAGTCTGTCCCGTCATCCCGGCCTTGTGCCGGGATCCGCCTGGAGGCGGGCACGGGGCCAAAGGGCCAACGGCATCGCGTGGGGAGCCGTGGATCCCGGCACAAGGCCGGGATGACGGTTCGGGTTGCGGTTCACCCGTTGAACGCCGCCCGCGCCGCGTCTTCCAATCCCTTCATCGCCGCGCGCCACGGGAAAGGTCCGTGGCTGATTCGCGCGACGCCCGCGTCGGCCACGGCCTTCGCATCGGGCGCGCCAGGGAAAGCCATGAAATTCACCGGTAGCGGCGATTCCCAGCAGACCCGCGCCAGCAGCTCGAGATTGGCGAGACCGGGGACAAAGAAGCCGCTGGCGCCGGCCTTGGCATAGGCGTGCGCACGGGCGATCGCGGCGTCGACCTTCGCTTCGTCATGCGTGTCCGCCTTGGCCTGCAGGAAGATATCGGTGCGTGCGTTGATAAAGAAGGCGGGGCCAACCGCATCGCGGGCCGCCGCGATGCGTTCGGCCTGAGCCGCGCAGGGATGGATCCCTTCGCCACCGACAACCTGATCCTCGAAATTGCAGCCGATCGCGCCGGTCGCGGCGAGGCGCACGAAATTGGCCGCGACGCCCGCCGGGTCGACCGCATAGCCGCCCTCGAAATCGATCGTTACCGGCACATCGACCGACGCGGCGATTCGCGCGGCATTCTCCAGCACGAAGTCGAGCGGCACGGCCTCGCCATCGCCGAAGCCATTGGCCCCGGCGACCGACGCGCTGCCGGTGGCGAGCGCTGGCGCGCCCGCGGCCGCGACGGCCTTTGCCGATCCCGCGTCCCAGATGTTGAACAGCACCAGCGGCGCGCGCGGTTCATGCAGCGCGGCGAAACGATCGAATTTCGCGGTCATCGATTCCTCCTGTTTCCGGCAGTTCTACTGCCGGAACGAATGGGGAACAATCCTGTTTCTTGCCGACAAACGACCGTCCGGCGAAGCTTTGTCAGTGGACGAAGCGTGCCACCACGTCGCGGTACGATCGGCTGACCTTCACTTGCGACCCTGAATCAAGCACCAGGAAACACTCGCCATTGGTATGCGGCTTGACCTGCTTGACCTGGTCGAGATTGACGATGGTCGAGCGGTGGACGCGCTGGAAGCGGCGCGGATCGAGCCGCTTCTCCAGATCCTTCATCGTTTCGCGCAGCACCAGCGTATTGTCCGCGGTCTTGATGCACATATAGTCGCCGGCGGCCTCGACCACCTCGATCGTATCGACATCGACGCGAAAGATCTGGCCGCGATCCTTGATGTTGATCAGCTTCTCGTAGCGGTTCGACGCGACCTCGGCGGTGTCGCCGGACGCCAGTTCCTCGGCCGCATCGGGCGCGACTTCGGCGAGCACTTCCTTGAGCTTCTCGACTTCCTCGACACCGCGCTTCTCGGTCAGGCGCTGACGCACCCGCTCAAGCGTGTCGGCAAGGCGCGCCTCGTCGACCGGCTTCATCAGATAGTCCATCGCGTTCGCCTCGAACGCGCGGATCGCATGATCCGAATAGGCGGTGACGAACACGAACAGCGGCGGTTCGACCTCCATCAGCCCCTGAACGACCGAGAAGCCGTCGAAACCGGGCATTTGGATGTCGAGGAAGACAAGGTCGGGCTTGTGCGTCTTGATCGCGCGGATCGCCTCGCGCCCGTTCTGGCACTTGTCGATGATTTCGACATCTTCATGCGTCTGGAGTCGTAGTTCGAGGCCCTGGATCGCCAAGGGTTCGTCATCGACCAGAATGGTGCGGATCGTCATGGTTTCACTTTACTCTCATTCGGCGCCGCTTCGATATTCGAGGCTACGCAAACAATCCCCCGTACTTCATGCCCCAACGAGTTTGTTACGGTGCGGTTCCGGTCAGGCCGCCTCTCTCGCTTGCTCCTCGACCTGGAACGGAATCTCGATTTCGACGCGGAAACCCCTGCCGGGGTCCGACCGCGCGTCAAACCGATGATCCGGCCCGAAAGCCTGTGCCAGACGTTCCCTTATATTGGTGAGCCCGACCCCGGTTGAAAGGCTTGGCCGGTTCTTGCCCTCGATCAATCCCGGTCCGGTATCCGATACGGTGATCTGCACCCGATCGCCGGTGAGCCGAGCGGCGACGGCGATTTCGGCGCCCTCTTCCTGCGGCGTGACGGCATATTTGATCGCATTCTCGACTAGGGGCTGGAGCAGCAGCGAGGGCAGGCGCGCCTTCACCACGCGCGGATCGATGTCGAAGGTCGGTTTCAGTCGATCCTCGAACCGCATCTTCTCGATTTCGAGATAGAGTTTCAGCGTCTCCACCTCCTGCGCCACGGTGACATGCGCGGTCGGTTCGTTGGCGAGCGTGTAGCGCAGGAAGTTGGACAGGCGCGCGAGCATCGCATTGGCGCGATCGGTCTGCTTGAGCAGCACCAGCGTCGAGATCGAGTTCAACGTGTTGAACAGGAAATGCGGGTTGAGCTGATAGCGCAGCATCGCGAGCTGCGCCGACGATGCCTGGCTCTCCAGCATCTCCATCCGGTCGATCTGATCCTCGACGATCAAATAGAAGTTGATGCCGAAATACAGCGCGGACCAGCCGGCGAGCACGGTGAAGCTCAGGAATAGGCTGCCCAGCACCAGCGGGATCTCGATCCCTGGATCGCCGCGCATCACCGAGACGGTGAAGGCGGTGAGCACGGCATAGACCAGGGTCGCGGCGGCGAGCGTCGCGATCGTCGCGAGGATGCCGGTGATGCGGGGGAGGCGGCGGAAGTAACCGTATAGCGCAGAGAGTAGCAATGTGAGGCAATAGCCGACGATCGCTTCGATCGTGACGCGGATCAGATCCTCGAAGCTGAACGTGCGGTTCGAGAAGTTCGAAACCGCGCGCAGCATCAGATAGCCGCCCCAGCCCGCGCCCTGCAGCATCCAGAAGGCGCGGCTCTTCTGTTCGAAGAAGGGGCGGGAGATGACGGCGGGATTCTGCATGTTTCGTCAATTGCTCTAATCGGTAATCCTCGTTGCGCAAAGCCGGACCCCTTGGGGTATTCCGGCGTTACGCAGTCGAATCGAACGTGTCGCAGCAAGGAGATGTTCCCATGACCACCCGTACCGCCACCGCCCGCTACTCCGGCTTCGGCAAGGAAGGGAAGGGCGCGATCACCACCCAGTCGGGGGTGATGACCGACCAATTCTATGGCTTCAACACGCGGTTCGAGGACGAGCCGGGCACCAATCCCGAGGAGCTGATCGCGGCGGCGCATGCCGGCTGCTTCACCATGGCGCTGAGCTTTGGTCTTGCCCGCGCCGGCTATTCGGAAGGGACGCTGGAGACCAAGGCCGCGATCAAGCTGGAGCAGAAGGATGGCGGGTTCGCGATCACCCGTTCGGACCTGACCCTGACCGCGTCGATCCCCGGCATCGACCCGGCCGAGTTCGAGAAGCTGGCCAAGGACGCCGAGGCCAATTGCCCGGTGTCGAAGGTGCTCAATGCCGAGATCACGTTGACCCACACCCTGGTTTGAACCGAGCCTGGACCCATCCCCGGACCTTTCCCGGGTGTCCCGGGTGCGCGGATGGGCCGGCTCGCTGGAGCGGGTGCCGACGGCTTTTTGGGGTCCCGGCACCCGCTCGGGTCAGCGATCCGGAGCGAAACCATGGGGGAGTTTCGGCTTGATCCAGGCCAGTCGTTGCCTTAGCCCGCCCTAAAGGCCGCTCGCTCTTGAAGTTGGGTAGGCAGCCCTGCATTCGTTGGTTCTAAATCAATCAGTCTCGGGCGTATTCTAGAATGAAAGCTGTGATTTTGGCGGGGGGGCTGGGCACCAGGCTCGGCGAAGAGACCTCCGTGCGACCAAAGCCCATGGTTGAAATCGGCGGCAAGCCGATCCTGTGGCATATCATGAAAATCTATTCCGCACATGGAATCAACGATTTCGTGATTTGCCTGGGCTACAAAGGCTATATTATCAAGGAATATTTCGCCAACTACTTCCTGCACATGGCCGATGTTACGATCGACTTGGGCAAGAATAGCATGGATGTGCATCGTAACTGGAGCGAGGACTGGCGAATTACGCTGGTCGACACCGGCGATAGCACGATGACCGGTGGGCGGTTGAAGGCCGTGCGCCAGTATCTCGATGACGACGAGCCGTTCTGCTTCACCTATGGCGACGGGGTCGCGGACATCGATATCGGCGCGCTGGTGGCGTTTCACAATGCGCATGGCGGCAAGGCGACGGTGACCGCCGTGGCGCCTCCGGGCAGATTCGGCGCGCTCGAATTTACGGGCGATCGGGTCCACGGGTTTCGCGAGAAGCCGGCCGGCGACGGCGGGCTCATCAACGGCGGGTTCTTCGTCGCCCACCCCTCGGTGCTCGACGACTACGTCGCTGGACCGGAGACGCTGTGGGAGCGCGAACCCATGGAGCGGCTCGCCGCGGAAGGCCAGCTCCACGGATTCCGCCACGATGGTTTTTGGCAGCCGATGGACACGCTGCGCGACAAGAACCACCTCGAGGAACTGTGGGTAGGGGGCGCGCCCTGGAAATGCTGGTAGATTCCGCGCAATGGCGCGGGCGGCGCGTTCTGGTTACCGGGCATACCGGGTTCAAGGGCGCATGGCTTAGCCTGTGGCTCCACGAAATGGGCGCCGAGGTGACCGGCCTGGCGCTGGCACCGGAGCCTGGGCAGCAAAGCCTGTTCGAGCAAGTCGGGCTTGATGGCCTGATCCATCATGTCGTGGGCGATATCCGCGACGCGGAGCTGGTCGATCGGGTCGTGGCGCAGGCCAGGCCGCAGACCCTGTTCCATCTCGCCGCGCAGCCGCTTGTGCGCCTGTCCTATGATCAGCCGCGGGAAACCTTCGCGACCAATGTGCAGGGCACCGCAAATGTGCTCGACGCCTGTCGTCGCGTGGAAGGGCTGGAAGCGGTCGTCGCGGTCACGAGCGACAAATGCTATGAGAACCGCGAGTGGGTCTGGCCTTATCGCGAGAGCGATCCGATGGGCGGGCATGACCCCTATAGCGCCAGCAAGGGCGCTGCCGAGCTGGTGATCTCCGCCTATCGCAATTCCTTCTTTCATGAGGAAAACGGCGCGCTCATCGCGTCCGTGCGTGCCGGCAATGTCATCGGTGGGGGCGACTGGGCGGTGGACCGTCTGGTTCCCGATATCGTGCGCGCGATCGCCGGCGGAAACAAAGTGCGGATCCGCTCGCCCAAGGCGATCCGCCCTTGGCAACATGTGCTGGAGGCGCTGGGCGGCTATTTGCTGATCGCCCAGCATCTGGCGCATGGAGACCGCTGGGCGGCCTCACCCTGGAATTTCGGCCCGGACCCGCAGGACGCCCAGCCGGTGGACTGGATCGTCGGCAAGATGATCAGTCGCTGGGGGCAGGGGGAGTTCGAACTCGACGGCGCGGCGCAGCCGCACGAGGCCAATCTGCTCAAGCTGGACTGCACAAAGGCGCGCGCGCAGCTTGGCTGGCGTCCGGCCCTTGGTCTTGCGAAGGCGATAGATTGGATCGTGGACTGGCATCGGCAGGTCGAGCACGGAGAGGATGCGCTTCAGCTCACCCGTAATCAAATCCACGACTATAAGACGTTGCTCGACGCGGCGTTGACTCAAGGCGATCCCCTATGAATCGCGCTACCGGAACCATTCCTTCCGACCTGCGGGGGATGTCGGAGCCGGAGTTTCGCAATCTCATCGTGGATCTGGTCGGCCAATATGCCCAGTTGCACCATCAGGCCGCTCCCTTCGTTCCCGGCGAAAGCCCGGTCCCGGTGTCGGGGAAGGTCTATGGCGCGAAGGAAATGCAGCTTCTCACTGAAAGCTGCCTCGATTTCTGGCTGACGACGGGCCGATTCAACACGGAGTTCGAGCAGAGGCTGGCTGACCGGATCGGCGTCAAACATGCCATTACCGTCAATTCCGGCTCGTCGGCCAATCTGGTCGCCTTCTCCTCTCTCACCAGCCATTATCTGCGTGGAGAGGCGCTGAAGCCGGGTGACGAGATGATCACGGTCGCCACCGGCTTTCCGACGACGGTGAATCCGGCGTTGCAATATGGCATCGTCCCCGTGTTCGTCGACGTCGACATCCCGACCTACAACGTCAAGCCTGACATGATCGAGGCGGCGGTCAGCGACCGAACCCGCGCGATCATGATCGCGCACACGCTGGGTAACCCGTTCGACCTTGGCGAGGTGATGCGGGTCGCGGAAAAATACGATCTGCTGGTGGTCGAGGATTGCTGCGACGCGCTCGGCGCGAAATATGACGGGCGCAATGTCGGCACCTTCGGCCATATGGGCACGCTGAGCTTCTATCCCGCGCACCATATCACCATGGGCGAAGGCGGGGCGGTGTTCACCGATAAGCCGCGCTTCAAGCGTGTGATGGAATCGATGCGCGACTGGGGGCGCGATTGCTGGTGCGCGCCGGGCCAGGATAACACCTGCGGCAAGCGTTTCTGCCGCAAGCTCGGCTCGCTGCCGTTCGGCTATGATCACAAATACACCTATAGCCATTGCGGCTATAATCTGAAGATCACCGATATGCAGGCGGCGGTCGGCCTGGGTCAGATGGACCGGCTGGACGACTTCATCGCCGCCCGGAACCGCAACTTCGACATCCTCACCGAATTGCTGCGTCCGCTGGAGGATGTGCTGATCCTGCCCAAGGCGACTCCGAACAGTGAGCCGTCCTGGTTCGGCTATCCGATCACCATCCGGCCCGAAAGCGGGATCGACCGCGAGGAGCTGGTCCAGCACCTCAACGAAAAGAAGATCGGCACGCGACTTCTGTTCGGCGGAAACCTGCTGCGTCAGCCCTATATGAAGGGGCGTAACTATCGGGTCGTTGGCGAACTGGCCAACGCCGATCTGACGACGACCCATACCTTCTGGATCGGCCTCTACCCGGGCCTCACGGAAAGCCACCTCGATTATACGGTCAGCGTCATTTCGGCCTTCATCGCCGGAACAAGAACGCGCGGGTGATTGGTTGTGGCGGCCCTCGGACCCTCTGACCGGACGCGCTTTGTCCTGACCGGTCCGACGGGCTGGATCGGGCGCGCGCTGCTGGAGTTGATGCATCGACCCGGAGACGCCGACGGTCTTGCCGAGGGTGACGAGATCTTCCTGTTCGGGTCGCGTGCCGGGGTCGTCCGTCTGGTCGATGGACGGGAGCTGCCGGTTCGTCCGCTCACCGATATCACGCCAGACGATGTCGCGGGCGCGCATGTCATTCACCTCGCCTACCTGACCAAGGACAAGGTCGCCGGGCTTGGCGAGGACGCGTTCCGCCGTGGCAACAGCGCGATCGACGCGGCGCTCTTCGCCGCGATATCCGGTGCCGCGCCGGCCAGCCTGTTCGTGGCGTCGTCCGGCGCCGCGCAGATGGCGGAGAGCGGGCGCGATGCGCATCCATATGGCCTTGCCAAGCTGGAGCAGGAAGGACGCTTTCTTGAATGGGCGCGGGAAGCCGCGGTTCCCACGCTTTGCGGGCGCATCTTCAACATCGCCGGCCCGCACATCAACAAGCTGGACGCCTATGCCGTGTCCAACTTCGCGCTGCAGGCGCTGAGCGAGGGACGGATCGTCGTCACCGCCGACCACCCGGTTTTCCGCAGCTTTCTGCATGTGGAGGATCTGTGTCGCATCGTGTTGCGCGCGGCGCGGCGCCGTATCGGCGCCGATCGTCCGCTCGACCTGTGTGGAAGCCAGCTGCTCGAAATGCAGGATATCGCGCAGCTGGTCGCGCAGGAGGTCGGCGGCGCGATATCGATCGAGCGACCCGCGCTCGATTACAGCCGTTGCTCCGCCTATCTGGGCGCCGCGCAGGATAGCTGGGTCATTGCCGCCAGATTGGGGCTGAGAACGACCGACATACGGAACCAGGTACGGGACACCGTGAACTGGATTCGTAGTTAACAAATTCGTGTAGATTTTCAGATAGCGACATCGGGTGCAGGGAGGGGGCGAGTTCTGCCGCCTTTCAATGGAGATGGCGTTGAACAAGCACGAAAAGCAAATGCTGGACGTCCTCGCGCGTGCGCGAGCCGATTTTGGCGTTGTGGCCGTGAAGGCCGAATTTGAAGCGGAAGGCACCCGCGTCGATGAATTGCTGCGCTTGCTCGAGATTGCGCGCAAGGCCGGCGTCAAGGTCGCCCTCAAGATTGGCGGCTGCGAGGCGATCCGCGATCTGATCGAGTGCCGTCAATATGGCGCCGACTACATCATCGCGCCGATGGTCGAGACGCCCTACGCGCTGTCCAAGTTCGTTGCCGGCAAGGACAAGCTCTATCCCGTGGAAGAGCGGGCGGATGTCGGTTTTCTGTTCAACGTGGAAACGCGCGGGACCTATGATCAGATCGAGAGCCTTGGCGACGTCGCGTCCCAGGGGCAGGTCGGCATGGTGTTCGGTCGCGTCGATTTCGCCGGCTCGATGGGGCGGGCACGCGATTTCGTGAATTCCGATGAAATGACAGCCTATGCCTGCGGCGTGGCCGAGGTTGCGAAGAAGCATAACCTCGATCTGGTCGTTGGCGGCGGGGTCAGCCCGGATTCGATCGAACCGCTGCGTCGTATGCGGGCGATCCGGCTCGATCGGTTCGAGACCCGCAAGGTGATCTTCGATGCCGCGGTGCTCGAGGATGGCTCCGCTCGCGAGGGCATGGAGCTGGCGATCGAGTTCGAGCTGCTCTGGCTCAAGAACAAGCGTGACTATTATCGCACCATCGCTGCCGAGGACGAGGCACGCATCGCCATGATGGAAGCCCGCCAGAACGCGAAGGCCGCGTAGACGTGGCGAAAATCCGGGTAGCCGACGTGATGGCCCATATTCTCGCCGAGCGCGGGGTACGGGACTGTTTCATGCTGACGGGCGGCGGCGCGATGCATCTGAACGACGCGTTCGGTCGCGAGCGCGGCATGCGCAAGGTCTTCACGCATCACGAACAGAGCGCGGCGATCGCGGCGGAAAGCTATGCCCGCCTGTCCGGCCGCCCGGCACTGGTCAACGTCACCACGGGTCCCGGCGGCGTGAACGCGCTCAACGGCGTCTATGGGGCCTATGTCGATTCGATTCCGATGGTGGTGGTATCGGGGCAGGTGAAGCGCGAGACCTGCGCCTTCAACTATGACGTGCCGTTGCGCCAGTTGGGCGATCAGGAAGTCGATATCGTCTCCATGGCTCGCGGCATCACCAAATATGCCGTGGTCCTCGACAACCCCGCCAATGTCCGCAAGGTCACCGAAAAGGCGATCTATCTCGCGACGCGCGGTCGCCCCGGACCGGTCTGGATCGATGTTCCGATCGACGTCCAGGCGGCGCCGGTCGATCCCGACGAACTCGAGGGCTATGATCCCGCGAATGACGACGGGCATGGCGAAGTGCCGAATAACGCGGCCGAGCTCGGCACGCTGACCGGCGAGCGGCTGGAGGCCGAAGTCGCCGCCATGCTGGCCGAGCTGTGCGCGGCGGAGCGGCCGGTGGTGCTGGCCGGTTCGGGTATCCGGTTGTCCGGTACCCATGCCCGGTTTCTCGCGTTCGTCGAACGGCTGGGCGTTCCGGTCGTCAGCGGCTGGAACGCGCATGACGTCATCCCCAACACGAATCCGCTGTTTGTCGGGCGTCCCGGCTCGGTCGGCGATCGCGGGGGGAATTTCGCGGTTCAGTCGGCGGACTATGTTCTGGTGCTCGGCTGTCGCTGCAACCTGCGCCAGATCAGCTACAACTGGCAGAGCTTCGCTCGCAATGCCAAGGTCGCCATGGTCGACGTCGACCGGGCGGAACTCGACAAGCCGACCTTGCGCCTTCACCGGCCGATCCATGCGGATCTGCGGGACTTCTTCGCGGTCGCAGAGCGTCTCGCCCTGCCGGAGGGCGACCGGCCAGCCTTCCGCGCGGCGTACCTCGCCCGCAGCCGGGATCGCTCCGCGCGATATCCGGTGGTGCTGCCCGAATATGCGTCCGACACCGGCCCCATCAATCCCTACGTCTTCGGGCAAAAGCTGTTCGAGGCGCTGGAGCCGGGCGAGATTATCGTCACCGGCGACGGTACCGCGTGCGTGACGGTATTCCAGGCCGCCGAGATCAAGCCGGATCAGCGCCTGTACACCAACTCCGGCTGTGCTTCGATGGGATATGATCTGCCCGCGGCGATCGGCGCCTGGTACGCCGGCGATGCGCACCGGATCGTGTGCCTTGCCGGCGACGGAAGCATCATGATGAACCTGCAGGAACTGCAGACGATCGTGGGACAGCGGCTGCCGGTGAAGATCTTCGTTCTCAACAATGACGGCTACCATTCCATCCGTCAGGCGCAGCAGAACCATTTCGCCGACAACATCGTCGGCTGCGGTCCGGACAGCGGCCTGACATTTCCCGAGTTCACCCGGCTTGCCGCCGGTTTCGGCATTCCCTCCGCACGCGTCGAGCGCGATGCCGATCTGCCGGCCGCCGTACGGGCGGCGCTCGACAGCGACGGTCCGTATCTGTGCGAGGTGATGATCGACAAGCGGCAGCAATTCTCTCCGAAACTGTCCTCCCGTCGCCTCGAAGACGGTTCGATGGTGTCGTCTCCGCTCGAGGATCTGTTGCCGTTTCTCAGCGATGAGGAATTGGAAGCCGCGATGGCGCCGTGCGGAACGCTGCGATGAAGCGTGCCATCATCTTCGATCTCGATGGTACGCTTGTCGATAGTTGCGGCATCTGCATCGACATTCTGGAGGGAATGATTGCCGAGCGCGGTGCCGCCCGGTCGATCGATCCCCAGTTCGCGCGCTCGCTGATGAGCCAGGGAGGGCAGGCCATGGTGGCGGCCCTGTTGGGGGATGCATGCCGTGATCCGGCGGCGGATCTTGGTGAGTTTCGCGCGCGATACAGCGAAATCTCCACCCCTTCCGAAGCGCTGTTCGATGGCGTGGCGGAAGGGTTGCGGCAACTTTCGGCTCACGGCTTCCGTCTGGCGATCTGTTCGAACAAGCCCCAGTTCCTGTGTGAGAAGGTACTGGAGGACACAGGTATCGCGACGTTCTTCACCGCGGTCGTCGGAGGGGCGGAGGGTCTTGCTCCCAAGCCTGCCCCGGACCTGCTGGATCGCACGCTGCAGCGCCTTCAGCTGTCCGCTGACGAATGTCTCTTTGTCGGCGATAGCATCCTGGATCATGTGGTGGCGATGCGGGCCGGCATGCCATTCTACTTCATGACCTATGGTTATGCCGAGCCGGGTTGGGTGCCGCCTGGGTGCCGCCCTTATGATGACTTTACGCCATTGGCGGAAGCGCTGGCTTGCCATCGTCCGAGCGCTCTCGCGGCATAGGCGCGGCAAGACCTTGTCTCCGAAGCAAATGGTTTTCCTTTCACATGCTCCCCGATATCATGCCGGTACCCGGTCGGGAGATCGACGGTTTTGCGCGAAGCCAGGGCGCGCGCCGTTGCCCGCGTTCCTGTTTCCGCCGGGTTCGGCACCGGCGCTCCCTGCGCAGAATCTTCTGGCCGGATCGCCGGTTGCACCTCCTTCCGAACAGACCTTTGTGATCTTCCAACTCGGCGTGACCGCGGCGGCGGTGAATTCGATACGATGACCCCCCGAAAGAGCGTCATCGGCAAACTTGCCCATCTGCGTGTCCTTTCGCAGTTCCGTTGGCGCGCATTGCTGCTTGGCGGGCTGGCGGCCGGCTTCGCCGTCCTCGCCTCTTTCCCGGAACGCTATTTGGCGACCAGTTCGTTTACGCCGTCCGATCGGGGTGCGCCGGGTCTCGGCGGAACGCCTGGACACCTTGGGGCGCTCAACGGCGTGTTCGGCAATCAGGCGGCGGTGGAAGTCGCGCTGCGGGTTGGCAACGGCGTCGCGGTGCGTGACGATGTCATCGAGAAGACACGACTAAAGGACCGGCTCAAGTCCGACGGGCGCGTGGCGTTGCAACGCTATCTCGCGCGCAATGTCGAAGTTCGATCGATACGTGGTGGAATCATCGTGATCGAAATGGAGAATCGCGATGCGGAGTGGGCGCGCGATATCGTGGGTGCCTATCACGCGGCTGTGCAGGAAGAGCTGGGCCGGATCAGTCGTCGGCAGACCGCCTACAAGCGCGATGTGCTGGTGAAGCTTGTGCAGAACGCATCGGATCAATTGGGGAAGGCGCAAGCGAACTACGATCAGTTCCGCCTGCGCAATCGCGGTGCCGAGCCGCGCGCGGCGATGACTGCCATCGGTGACCGCATCCCTCAGCTGGAGCGCGAGTTGGACGTCGCCAAATCCCTGTATGACGGTTACATGCGCTATCTTCGCGGTATGGCCGTCGAAGATCTGATGTCTGACGCCGCGCTGCGCGTTCTGGAATCGCCGCATGTCGATACGCAGCGGCGGATCTGGCTGCCGGCGCTGGCGCTGGCGATTGCGCTATTCCTGTTGTGGATGGCCATCGAGGTCTATCGCCTGCGTCCACCGCCGGGTGAAGCAATCAGGAATTCCCGTCATGACTGATCCTACCGTTCCAGCCGATACGGCGTCACCGGAAATCTCCGTCGTTATCCCATGCCGTAACGAGGAGGATAATGCGCCTCTGATCGCGCAGGCCGTGATCGAACAGTTGGAGTCGGTCACGCGTTCGTTCGATATCATTTTCATTGATAATGAATCGACTGACCGGACGGTGGAAGTGGTGCGCGCGATGTGTGCCCGCGACCCGCGTATCCGCCTGATCGTCAATAGCCGCAATTTCGGCCAGATGCGCTCGCCCACGCATGGTATCTTCTCCGCGCGGGGCGCTGCCGTGATCGGGATGTGCGCCGATTTCCAGGATTCCCCTGAACTGCTCCCCGAATTCGTGCGACGCTGGCGGGGTGGGGTGCCGATCGTGCTGGGCACCCGCGAAGGTGAGAAATCCGGACCGTTGCTGCGCTTTTTCCGCGAACTGTCCTACAAGCTGCAGCATCGTTTCGGCGACTATCAGGCGATCCCCAACGCGACCGGCTTCGGCCTGTATGACCGCAAGGTGGTCGACGCCATCCGCGCGATGAACGAGCCCGAACCCTTCTTCCGCGGCCTGCTGGTGGAAACCGGCTTCGACATCGAGACGATTCCCTATCGTCGGCCGCCGCGCGCGGGCGGTCGTTCGAACAACAACTTCTTCACGCTGCTCGACTTTGCATTGAACGGGTTGGCCGGGTCCTCGAAGAATCTGCTCCGGGCGCCGCTCTATGTTGCTTTCTTCATGGCGCTTTTGACGGCGTTCTGCCTTGGTGGAGCAGTATTCGCGGCCTTTATGGGGCGCTCGGTTCAGCTGTGGCTGCTGGCGGCCGCGCTGGAAGGGCAGTTCTGCGTACTCTTCCTGTTCCTTGGGCTGATCGGCGTGCAGATAAAGCTGATCTCTGAACGCACGCGCAACCAGGCGTTGGTGCTGGAGAAGGAGCGGGTGAACTTCCCGACGGAATACTGACGATGTTCGACTGGCGACGCAGGGAGGAATGGTGGCAGCTCTTCCGCTATTACCAGGCGGGGATCGTCAATATGCTGTTCGGCTATCTGCTCTTCGCGCTGTTTCTGTGGTTCGGTATTCACGTCTATGTCGCGCAGGCTCTGGGGCATGTCCTTGGTGTGATATTCAACTATTTCACCTACAGTCGATATGCTTTCGCCGGGCGGCAATCGAGCAAGCTATCCTTCATCATATCGTATGTCGGGACCTATTTCCTGAGCCTCGCTGGACTATGGGTCGCGCTCAAGCTGTTTCCGTCGCCCTATATCGCCGGGCTCATCGCGACAATCGCGGTTTCGGCAATCAACTATCTCATCCTCAAACGGTTGGTGTTTCGCTTGCCGGCCAAGATGTGACGCGAGTGCGATGAAGGCGCCGAGCTCTTCGTGGCGAGGGAATCCGGTCGAAGCCGTTTTGGCGAGCGTTATTCTTATCGGACTCGTCTATTTAGGGTTGCATATTTGGGTCTACGGCTACCTGCCGCCGCCCTTCTTCTTCGATCCTTCAGATACGTTCGCTGACTGGTTCAATCCCGCCTATTGGTCGAGACAGGCGGGCGCCTATGACGCGTGGCGAGCAATCTATCCGCCGCTTTCCTTCGTCTTCCTGCGCATATTCGGTATCGATCGCTGCTATCCCGATACACGAGGTCTCGATGCCAGCGTGGGTCTCGCCGCGCGCAATTGCGATTGGCTTGGTCTCGCGACGATTGCCGCCATCTTCTTGATCAACGTCGTGCTGACTTGGAAGGTTATGCGGCGGATCAACCCCGCGACCGCGCCAATGCGAACCTTGTGCCTGACCATGGGCACCCCGATGCTCATCGGACTCGAACGCGGCAATTTGATCATTCTCGCCTATACCTGCCTGCTCCTGGCTTGCGGCCCGCTGCTATCCTCGGCGCGTGCCCGGTGGTTCTTCGCGGGCCTGGCGATCAACTTCAAGATCTACCTGATCGCATCGATCGTCCCGCTCCTGTTGAAGCGCAGATGGCGCTGGGTGGAGGGTGCGCTTTTGTCGGCGGTCCTGATCTATTTGGTGAGCTTCGCGCTCTTCGGGCACGGTACACCATTCGAAATCTATAGGAATGTGCGCGATTATTCCGGTCAGGAGGCCGCGCAGATCCTGGATGTCTGGTATACCACGACATATCGCCCGCTCCATTCGCTGTTGGAGAATGGCGCCTTTCCCATGTCCCAGATCATCGGTTCGACATGGGTGGAGCGATTGCTGATATTGTTGCCCGCTCTACAGTATCTCACCCAAGGCTTGATCGTGCTCGCCGCCTTGGCGATCTGGTATCGGCCGGAAGCGTTCACCGCATATCGTGCGATGGCGCTCGGTATGCTCGCCGCCACGGTTACAAGCGAGGCGGGCGGCTATGCGCAGGTCTGCTTCATGCTGTTCGTGATGATGGAGCCGTGGCGAGGCCTGGGACGCAAATGGGCGATCGTGGCGTGCTATGTGTTGGCTATTCCGCTCGATATTCCGATCGACACGCTGCCCGAGGCGGCCCGCAATCTTTATTTTCGCGATACGGTGACCATGATTTCACAGCATGTGACGCTGGGACCGTTCGTGCGTCCCCTGATCATCATGACCGTCGCCTGGGCGCTGGCGCTGGCAACCCTGAATAGCTTGTGGATTGAAATGCGCGAAGGGCGGCATCCGCCCCGGCGGACGGGAGGCGACCGGGTTCCCGGTTAACTCAATCAGCTGCGGGCCTGGCCGCCAGCACGACCATCATAACGCTGCCCTGCGGGATATGCGCCCTGGCCCGGTTCGTCGCGGCCTGGCGCGTGTCATGCTTACGGGCCTCGGCCGTGGTCCAGGCGGGGGAGCAGGACGGCAAACAATCCGGCGATCGGTCCGTCGCCACTCGCCGCTTCCCGTTCCCTTGGACCCTGATCAGACCAGCGTGGCCCGCATCGTATCGTTGAACGGGACGATCTCGGCGCCGGTGCGGATACGCTCCGCAAGATCGGGGTTGGCAATCATCGCGCGCCCCCATGTGATGGCATCCACCACCCCGCTTTCGAGCTCGGCTTCAGCCTGTTCGGGGGTGAGCGATGCGCCGGCGATGATCACGCCGTCATAGTGCGGGCGAATCTTGCGCACCATGCGCCCCGCGGTCTTGAAATAGTCGGAGTTGGCGCAGCTGACGTCGAGCGCGCCCAGGCCGAGCTGGCCCAGGGCGGGGACGAGGTGGGCGATCATCGCGTCAAGGTCCGGCCATTCATAAAGATCGCCCATGAAGCGCGACGGCGAAATACGCGCGATCACTTGCCGACCGGGCACGACCTTGGTCACCGCCTCGACCAGTTCCAGAGCGAACCGGCACCGATTTTCCACCGAACCGCCATAACCATCCGTGCGATCATTCACCTGCCCGTCAAGGAACTGATCGGGCAAATAGCCATGGCCCATGTGCAGTTCGACCGCGTCAAATCCCGCATCGACCGCGCGCTGAGCGGCGTCCGCAAACTGGGCGAAGATGGCCGGCATTTCCGCGATATCGAGCGCGCGGGGTTCGCCAAAGGGCTTGTCATTCTGGCGATTGTGGCCAGCGGCGGCACGGGCGGTCGAACTGACCGGCGGACCGCCGGTGAAATCGGCGTGGGAAATCCGCCCCATATGCCAGAGCTGACATGCGATCGCCCTGTCAGCGGCATGAACGGCATCGATGACCGGCCTCCACGCCTTGGCGTGCTTGCTTTCGGCAATATAGGGCGCGTTGACCCAGCCATCGCCGCTGGCATGGATGATGGTTCCCTCGGTCAGGATCAGGCCGACGCCGTGGCGCGCACGCCGTTCATAGTAGCGCACCATCTCTTCGGTGGGGCACCGGTCCGCGTCGGCGAAGCTGCGGCTCATCGCCGACATCACCAACCGGTTGCGCAGCGGAATGAAGCCCGGGGCCGCTAGAGGCTGGAAGAGCTTGTGCATGGAGACGGGGCCTCAGTTGAAACGATACTGATCGAAAAAGGGATGGCGCAGATAGGCATGCAGCGTTGCCCGCCAGTCACGCTGCAGGTCAAGGCGCTCCGCCTTGAGGCGATCGCAACTCAGTACGGCCCGATCGGGCCGGCGGCCTAGTTCATTGGCGGATACACTTGCGGCCTCGACCGGCACGACTTCCAGCCGATCGGTCCAATCCAATGCCCGCGCGATCTCCTGCGCCAGCTCGGCGAAGCTTGCTTCGCCATGGCAGGCCATTTGATAACGACCCCGGGATCCGGCGAGCATGAGGTGCAGCGAATTGAAGGCGAGGTCTCGCGTCCAGGTCGGTTGCCAGACCCGGTCACCCACGTTGAATTGCGCTTCTTCGCGCAGGATCGCCGCATGCATCGCCGGGATGATCCGTCCGACGAAATTCTTGTCGGCTTCCTCGCCCCCAAAAAATCCCGCCATGCAGACGATCAGCGCATCCTCGCCCAGGCTGTCCTCGATACGCTTCTGGGCCTCGAGCTTCAGTTCGCCGTACAATGCGAGCGGCCGCTGCTCCTCCGTCTCGGCAATGGGGTTGGAGCGACCGTCATGGGTCAGGAAGGATTGAGGGTAGAACATCCGCGCACCGGCGGCGCGGGCGAGGGCGATGGCGTTGACCGTGCCATTGACGATAATCTCGCGTGCCGATTCCGGATCACGGGCGCAGCCTTCGACATTGACCATCGCCGCGCAATGAACAAGCCACCCGCCTTCGGCGTCCTGCGCCGCCGCCTGCATGGCCGCGCTGTCGCGCACATCCAGTTCAGCTTTACCCGGGGCTGCGACGGTCAGGCCGGGAACAAGTGCTATCTCACGCGCAAAATCGCGGCCCAGCATTCCCTGGCCGCCGGTAACGAGGAATCGCATGCGCTCTGAATCTTCCGATCTGTTCGTGTATCCGAGGCGTATACGATATCGAGGGAGTGGCGCAAATTCCGCCGCGCCTGAAGTCGCAGGGCTGGCATCGACGTGAAACGAGACCAGGTTCGCCGAGACGAACCTGGCATTGCGATATGCGCTCTGACGATCCGCGAAAACGGTGTGCGTATCGCGTGCTCTAGCGCTCGTTTAAATAATAGCGGTCGGTTGCCGTCAGATCGTCCGCCAGTTCATAGACGATCGGCTGGCCAGTCGGGATCTCCAGGCTCGCGATCTCGTCGTCAGAGATGCCCGACAGATGCTTGACCAGCGCGCGCAGCGAATTGCCGTGCGCCGCGATCAGCACGCGCTTGCCGGCCTTGAGCTCAGGCGCGATGCGCTCTTCCCAATAGGGCAGGACGCGTTCGATCGTATCCTTGAGGCTTTCGGTCTGCGGGATCGGGATACCCTTGTAGCGCAGGTCCTTGGCGAGATCCCAGGGCGACCCCGCTTCGGGCAGCGGGGGCGGGATGTCGAAGCTGCGGCGCCAGATCTTGACCTGATCGTCGCCATGCTTGGCCGCGGTCTCGGCCTTGTCGAGCCCGGTGAGGCCGCCATAGTGGCGCTCGTTCAATTTCCAGCTCTTCTCGGTCGGCAGCCACAGCCGGCCCATTGCCTCGAGCGCGAGGTTGAGCGTCTTGATCGCGCGGCTCTGGAAGCTGGTGAAGGTCAGGTCGAAGTCGAGGCCTTTTTCCTTCATCAGCTCGCCTGCGGCCCAAGCTTCCTTGACGCCCTGCTCGGTCAGATCGACGTCCCACCAGCCGGTGAAGCGGTTTTCCAGGTTCCAGGCGGACTGGCCGTGGCGGATCAGGACGAGCGTGGGCATGGGCGACTCCTTGCGGGAATTTGCCCGCGTCCTTAGCGGATGACGCGCAGAGGGCAACGGAGGATGGACATGGCGATCGAAAGGCAAACCATCGTGTATGACGGGCCAGGCGGTCCGTTCGAGGGTGTAGCGGCGTTCGACACCTCATGGGACCAGCTGCGGCCCGGCGTGATGATCGTCCCCAATGTGCTGGGCGAGAAGGAGCAGGATCGCGTGGTCGCCGAGCGGCTGGCCGCGCTCGGCTATGTCGGCTTCGTCGTCGATACCTATGGCCAGGGCAAGCGCACCACGCGCGGGGCGCCCGATTCCACGGTCTATATGGACCAGCTCAACGCCGATCGTCCGCTGCTGCGCGACCGGCTCCACGCCAGCGTTGCGGCGCTGAAGGCGCTGCCGCAGGTCGATACCGCGAAGACGGCGGCGATCGGCTATTGTTTCGGTGGCAAGTCGGTGATCGATCTTGCGCGCTCAGGCGGCGATGTGATGGGAATCGTCGCGTTCCACGGTATCTTCGATCCGCCCGGCTACGACTATCCCCGCCCGATCGCGGCGAAGCTGCTGATCTGCCATGGCTGGAACGATCCGCTCGCCCCGCCCGCGGCGGTGACCGCGCTCGCTGCCGAACTGACAGAGGTGGGCGCCGACTGGCAGCTTCACGGTTATGGTAATGCCGGGCACGCCTTCAGCGACCCGAGTATGAAGGGCTCGCCGCGGCCGGGTTTCGGCTATGACGAAGCCGCCGACCGCCGCAGCTGGCAGGCGATGCGCGATTTTCTGGGGGAGTTGTTCGGCTAGGCCGGATTGGTGGGTTTCGACGGCAGCAGCCTGCGCAGCAACCGTCGCAGCATAATCAGCGCCGCGATCGTCGCGGCGAAGATCAGCACGGCGATCACAACCGCCGCGACCGGATTGGCGAGCGCGAGGACGAGCAACCCGCCGGTCAGGATATCCTCGCCGGTCGAGACCACGGCGTTGCTCACCGGTTCGGGACTGGCATTGACCACGGCGCGGCCGCTCGCCTTGGCGCCATGCGTCAGCAGCGACGCGCTGCCGCCGAGCAGCAGCGCCATCACCTGCCACGCCGGGTCGGAGGGATCGACGATCGCCAGCGCGAGCAGCGCCCCGCCGACCGGGCGGACCAGCGTATGCACCGCGTCCCATGCCGAATCGAGCCACATCACCTTGTCGGCGAAGAACTCCGCGACCGCGCCGAATCCGGCGATGCCGATCACCCAGGGGTTGGCGAGGACATCGAGCGCCTTCAACTGCTGGGGCAGCTCGACCCAGCCGGTGTGCATGGCGAGGCCGACGGCGAAGACGCAGAGGTAAAGCCGCCAGCCCGCGAGCAGGCTGATGCTGGCGGCCAGGCCAATGATCTCCACCGCGCCCATCGCGCGCCGGGCGTCAGCTGGCGGACTTGGGCGCGGGCTTGCGCGCCGCAGGCTTGCGGGTGGGGGCCTTGCGCGTCGCACCGGCCTTCAACGGGGCGGCGGGCTTGGGTGCCGCCTTTGCCGGGGTTTTCGCTGCGGGCTTGGATGCGGAAGTAGCGGTTTTTGGTTTGGCCGCTGGCTTGGTCGGCGCCTTGGCCGGTGCGCTGCGCGTCGGGCCTGCCTTGAGCGGGGCGGCGGCCTTGGCGCGAGTCGAGGCGCGGGGTTTCGCCGGCGCGCGGGCCGGGGCGGCAGCGGGAGCCGCTGCGGCGGGTGCGGGCGGCGGCGCGGGTCGCTCGGCGAGCTTGCTGGTGATCTTCTCGGCAGCGCGCGCCGCGACCACGGTGGCGAGCGTCGCGGCGGTCTTGCCCAGCGCCTCGGCGGTGGTGGTCTTGTCCTTCGCCTTGCCCGCGTCGTCGGAACCGTCCGCCGGCTTGCCCTGGTTGCGGACATTGGCAGCGAGGGCGACCAGACCCGCGGCGACCAGATCGCCGACCATCGGGTTCTTGATCAGGTCGAGCAGCTTGGCACCCTGCTTGCGCAGTTCCTTGGGCAGCTCGATCCCGGCGACGGACTTGGGCAGCTTGCCCGCCTTGGTGGACTTGCTCTTCTTCGCCTTGGCCATCGCCGGTCTCCCATTGTGTTACAGGAGCGTCACACTAACCGGCGGCGGCGTCAATCTTTGGTATTATTCCCCGAACACCCGGGCGAAGATCGTGTCGACCTGACGGAAGTGGTAATCGAGGTCGAACTTCTCCTCGATCTCCTGCGGCGAGAGCGCGGCGGTGACCTCGGCATCGGCCTTGAGCAGTTCGAGCAGCGACAGTTCGCCGTCGCTCTCCCACACCTTCATCGCGTTGCGCTGGACGAGGCGATAGCTGTCCTCACGCGACACGCCGGCCTGGGTCAGCGCCAGCAGCACGCGCTGCGAGTGGACGAGGCCGCCCATGCGGTCGAGATTCTTCTGCATCCGCACGGGATAGACCAGCAGCTTGTCGATCACGCCGGTAAGGCGCGCGAGCGCGAAGTCGAGCGTGATGGTCGCGTCCGGGCCGATGTACCGCTCGACCGAGGAGTGCGAGATGTCGCGCTCGTGCCACAGCGCGACATTCTCCATCGCGGGGATGGTCGCGCTGCGGACCATGCGGGCGAGGCCGGTGAGGTTCTCGGTCAGCACCGGGTTGCGCTTGTGCGGCATCGCCGACGAGCCCTTCTGGCCCGGCGAGAAATATTCTTCCGCTTCCAGAACTTCGGTGCGCTGGAGGTGGCGGACCTCGACCGCGAGGCGCTCGATCGAGCTGGCGATCACGCCCAGCGTCGCGAAGAACATCGCGTGGCGGTCGCGCGGGATGACCTGGGTCGAGACCGGTTCGACCGCGAGGCCGAGCTTGTCGGCGACATGCGCTTCGACGCGTGGATCGATATTGGCGAAGGTGCCGACCGCGCCGGAGATCGCGCAGGTGGCGATGTCGGCACGCGCCGCGAGCAGGCGCGCCTTGTTGCGGCTGAACTCGGCATAGGCTTCGGCCATCTTGAGGCCGAAGGTCACCGGTTCGGCATGGATGCCGTGGCTGCGGCCGATCGTCGGGGTCAGCTTGTGCTCATAGGCGCGGCGCTTGAGGACTTCGAGCAGCTGGTCGAGGTCTTCGAGCAGGATGTCCGATGCGCGGACCAGCTGGACCGACAAGCAGGTGTCGAGCACGTCGGAGCTGGTCATGCCCTGATGCATGAAGCGCGCTTCATCGCCGACATTCTCGGCAACCCAGGTCAGGAAGGCGATCACGTCGTGCTTGGTGACCGCCTCGATCGCGTCAATCGCGGCGACGTCGATCTGCGGCTTGGTCGCCCACCAGTCCCACAGCGCCTTGGCGGCGCTTTCCGGCACCACGCCCAGTTCGGCCAACGCCTGCGTGGCGTGTGCCTCGATCTCGAACCAGATGCCGAAGCGGGTTTCGGGCGACCAGATCGCGGTCATGGCGGGGCGGGAATAGCGGGGGACCATCGGAATGCCTTTCGTGCTGCGCGGGCGCCCCTAGCAAAGGTGCCGCGTTGCGGCAAACCGGGCGCACTGGCAAATAATTCCAATCAATTCGTCGTGAATTCTGCACGTCGATGCGATGAACTGAGTTTTGGTGCCGTCAAGTGGAGAATCCGTTAAATTAAATGATGGAACGTGATAAATATACAACGGGTTTAATGGATGCAGATCAATCGAGCTATCCTGAATCCTAATCCGGGATGTGGATAGAATAACTCAGGAGATATTCCATGATTAAGTCCATTCTTCTTGCTAGTGCGGTGATGATTTCGGCGCCGGTGCTTGCTCAGGAGGTTCCTGCTCAGGAAGCGCCGCCGCCCGCGGAGCAGCCGGCCCAGCCGGCAGAAGCTCCGGTCGCCACTGAACAGCCGGCGGAAACCGCGCAGCAGCCGCAGGAGGCGACTCCCGCTGAGCCGGCTGCTCCGGCCGAACAGCCGGCGCAAACCGCCGAGCAGCAGCCGCAGCCTGCGCCCCAGGGACAGCAGCCGGCGAACGCCACCCAGATCGCCGCTGTCGTCGATCAGGGCTTCCCGACCTATGACAAGGACGCCGACGGCAGCCTGAAGGCGGAAGAGTTCAGCAGCTGGATGGTTGCGCTGCGTTCGGCGAGTGAGCCTGCCTTCAAGGGCGAATCGGTCGCGGACAAGAAATGGCTGAGCGCGGCGCTCACCCAGGCCGATGCCGACAAGTCGGGCGGCGTGAACAAGGATGAGCTCAAGATCTTCCTGACGCCGGCTGCGGCTTCGTAAGCAAGGTTGCGCTCTAGGGGCGGGAACCTCGCATCTCCCGTCCCACGGCCGCCGGACTCCGGTCCGGCGGCCGCTTTGCGTGGGGCTGAGTCGTGCCGGGCAATCGAAGGGCTTTCCGTTCCTCCGCGTCGCCCGGCCTTGTGCCGAGGGCCACGAAGCCGCGACGGCGAGGCTCGAGCCTCTTGCTCCGTGCCTGCCTCCCGGTGGACCCCGGCACAAGGCCGGGGTGACGGAGGGGCGGGGGCGTCGGCGTCGGCTACATCAACCCCATCGAGCGCAGGCTCGAATGGCCTTCGGTGCCGATGATGATGTGGTCGTGAACCGCGATGCCGAGTCTTTTGCCGGCCTCGACGATGTTGCGAGTCAGCTCGATATCGGCGCGGCTGGGGGCGGGATCGCCGCTTGGGTGGTTGTGGACTAGGATGATCGCCGCCGAACCCAGGTCGATCGCGCGGCGGATCACCTCGCGGACATAGACCGGCGCCTCGTCCACCGATCCTTCCTGCATCAGCTCGTCACGGATCAACATGTTGCGGCTGTTCATGTGCAGCACGCGCACCCGCTCGATAACGTGGTGGGCCATGTCGGCGCGGAGGTAATCGAGCAGGGCCTGCCAGTTCGCCAGCACCGGCCGCGCCGCGACCTCGCCGCGCAGCAGGCGCAGCGCCGCGGCGTGCGCGATCTTGATCGCCGCGACCGACGTTTCGCCCATCCCCGGCACCCGCGCGATCGCCTCGGCGTCGGCGGTAAGCAGGCCGCCGATGCCGCCGAATTCGTGGATCAGCGCCTTGGCCAGCGGCTTGGTATCGCGCCGGGGAATGGCGAGCGCGAGGAGATACTCGATCAGCTCGTGATCGAGCAGCCCCTCGCCATCGGTCAGCAGCCGCTGGCGCAGGCGGGCGCGGTGGCCGCTAGTGTCCGAACCTTCCCCCATGCCCCGGTTGTTTCGCGAAAGCCGGAAGCATTCAAGGGGGCTCGTCTACACCTCGATGAAGCGCGGCTCGTAGCTGACGGGGAAATTCACCGATCGCGCGATGAAGCAATAGTCGTGGATCTCGTGATGGATCGCCTCGGCGCGGACGAGATCTGCGCCCTGTTCGACCTCGATCACCGGGCGGAGCGTGGCGCGCAGAAAGCGTCCCGCACCGTTCTTCGCCGTCTCGCCGACGCCGACCGGACGGTCGACATAGCTCCGCACGACGATCCCCGCGCTCGACGCGAGGTGCAGGTACCAAAGCATGTGGCAGGACGCGAGCGAGGAGATCAGCAGGTCTTCCGGATTGGGCTTTGCGGGGTCGCCGCCCAGCAGCGGATCGTTCGAGCAGGCGATGACGGGCTTGCCCTCGATGCGGATTTCCCAAGTGCGATCGTAACCGCGATAGCTGCGCGTGCCTTCACCGCGATCACCGGTCCATTCGATGCGCGACTCATACTCATGCTCGGTCATGCTGGCCCTCCCTTGGCGCGGCAGCCATAATCCCCCCGCGCGCGTCGCGCCAAGCGCCGAATATTGCACTGCGGTTGACTCGGGGCACCCCCCTTTCTAAAGCGCGCCTGCCTTGGCGGGCTCGCCGCTTGGTATATGCGTTTAGCCTAGTGTCACAGGCACTGAGGAGAGACGATATGGCCGAGAACGAGCCCGGACTGGACCCCCTCAAGGAGGATGCACGCGTCACTTCGCTCAACGAGCGGCTGGCACGGGCACAATCCGAAGAGGCGATCCGCAAGGGCGAGGGCAACGGGGAAGACGGGCGCAACTATCGTCTGGGCAACCGGGTTCTCGCCGAGCTGATCGGCGGGCTGTTGGGAGGCGGGGTGATCGGGTGGACGCTCGATTATTTCCTCGGCACCTCTCCCTGGCTCCTGCTGGTGATGTTGACCCTTGGGGTCGTCAGCGCCTTCAGGAACATCATTCGGATTTCGAACCAGCGCTCGAAATGACTTTCGGGCGCTTCGGTTACATGGGAAGCGGACGTGGCTGAAGAAGCAGGCAAGATCGACCCGATGCACCAGTTCGAGGTGCAGTCGATCGCCGACATGTTCAATGTCGGTGGACATCAGATCGCCTTCACCAACAGCGCGCTGTGGCTGATCGCGGCCGCGGCTTTGCTGTGGGTCTTCATGCTCGGCGGGATGAAGCGTCAGGTTGTGCCTGGCCGCTGGCAGATGGCGGTCGAGGGCTTCACCGGCTTCATCGACAAGCTGCTGGAAGCGAATATCGGCAAGGAAGGACGCAAATTCCTTCCCTATGTCTTCTCGCTGTTCATGTTCATCCTGTTCGCCAATATCGTCGGCCTGCTTCCGCTGGGCCTGATCCCCGGGGTGCATCCCTTCACCGCGACCAGCCACTTCACCGTCACCGGCGTGCTGGCGATCCTGTCCTTCTCGATCGTGCTGATCGTCGGCTTCGCCAAGCATGGTCTGCGCTTCTTCAAGCTGTTCGTGCCCCATGGCACGCCGATCCCAGTGCTGCTGCTGGTGGTGCCGATCGAGATGGTGTCGTTCATGGTGCGGCCGTTCAGCCTCGCGCTGCGACTCTTCGTCGCCATGACCGCGGGCCATATCCTGCTGAAGGTGCTGGCCGGCTTCATCATCATGTCGGGACCGACCGGCTGGGCGATCCCGGTAGGCGCGGCCAGCTTCGCGCTGATGGTCGGCGTCTCGGCGCTCGAATTGCTGGTGGCGGGCGTGCAGGCCTATGTCTTCGCGCTGCTCACCTCGCTCTACATCAACGATGCCGTGCACCTGCACGAACATCATTGATCCGCTTTCTTGTTGAACCTTTGAACTTTTGAACTGGAGTTAGAATCATGGACGCAGAAGCAGCAAAGCTCCTCGGTGCAGGTCTCGCGGCGGTTGGCGCGGGCCTCGCAGCGCTCGGCGTGGGCGCGGTGTTCGCCGCCTTCCTGCAGGGCGCACTGCGTAACCCGGGTGCGGCCGCTGGTCAGCAGGGCAACATGTTCATCGGCTTCGCGGCCGCCGAGCTTCTCGGTCTGCTCGCGTTCGTCGTTGCAGTCCTGCTGATCTTCGTCGCCTAACACTCGTCTGAACTTCCACGCCGGATGGGCCTAGCGCTCGTCCGGCGGCGGAAGGGGAATTCCGATGCCTCAGATATCCCAGCTCGCGGCAACCTATGCGTCGCAGATCTTCTGGCTTCTGCTGACCTTCGGCTTTGTCTTCTTCGTCATCGGCCTGGGTATGGTGCCCAAGGTGCAGGGGACGATCGACAGCCGTGACAAGTCGGTGGCCGACGATCTCGCCGCCGCCGAAGCCGCGCGCGCCCAGGCCGATGCGGCCGAGGAAAACTGGCGGCAGCAGGAGAATGCGGCGCGTGAGCAGGCGCAGACCCTGCTCGCCAAGGCGCGCGACAAGGCCGCTGCGGCGACCGCCAAGTCGCTCGCCGGCGCCGCCGAGAAACTGAACGCCAAGCTGGCCGAGGACGAGGCGCGCATCGCGGCTTCGACCAAGTCGGCGCTGGCGGAAATCGAATCGGTCGCGGCGGACGCGGCGCAGGACATCGTCGCGCGCCTCTCCGGCGTGAAGACGACTGCCGCCGAAGCCAGCAGCGCGGTGAAGACGGTGATCGCCAATGGCTAATACGCAAACCCTGCCCCCGGCTTCGGCCGAGGTCGCGAACCGGCTGGAAAACGCCGACAAGCTTGAGGGCATGCCGCATGCCAGCACCGAGGCGAAGGCTGGTGCCGAGCATCATGCCGAGCCGACCGCGCTTGGCCTGGACGCGACCATGTGGGTTGCGGCGGCGATGGGTATCCTCATCCTCGTCGCGGTCTGGAAGGGCGTGCCGAAGCTGATCGGCGGGATGCTCGACAAGCAGATCGCGGGCATCCGCGCGCGTCTGGCCGAAGCCGAGCAGCTGCGTACCGAAGCCGAAGCGCTGCGCGACGAATATGCCGCGAAGCTGGCCGGCGTCGAGACGCAGGCGGCGGCGATGGTCGCGCATGCCGACGAAGAGGCGAAGGCGCTGGTGGCCAAGGCCAAGGCTGACGCGGATGAGCTGGTGAAGCGCCGCGCCAAGATGGCCGAGGACAAGATCGCGGCAGCCGAACGCGCCGCGCTCGATCAAGTCCGCACCCATGCCGCCGATGCGGCGACCCGGGCGGCGGCGGCGATCATCGCGCAGAAGCACGATGCGGGCGCCGACAAGCCGCTGGTCGATAGCACCATCGCGGGGCTGTCGCGGCTGAACTGATCCTGCCTTCAGGGGCTGATCGCAAAAAAGGGCGTGGCATCTTGCCGCGCCCTTTTTTTCACGTACGGTCGACCGCATGGGGGAAGCTCGCCGAGATCGTGGGCTGATTGCGCTGACCATCGGCTTCGTCGTGATCGCGGCGGCCGTGCTGGGCACCCTTACGTTGTTCAAGCGCCAGCAGACCGCGCAGCGAATGGTGGTCCATACGCTCAAGGTCCAGGAACAACTGAGCACGATCCGCTCGCGCCTTCAGGACGCGGAGACCGGACAGCGCGGCTATCTGGTGACGCGCGACCCGGGCTATCTTCAGCCCTATTTCGATGCCCGTCGCGAGCTGACTGGCGATCTCGGCGCGCTGAGACCAATGGTGGCCGATCATCCGGATCAGCTTCTCGCCGCCGACCAATTGGCACAATGCGCGATCGCGCGTGTCGAGCGACTGTCCGTGGGGCTGGACCAAGCGCGCGCGGGGCATTTTGATCGTGCCACCGAACTGGTCCGGGCCGGGATCGGCAAGACGCTGATGGATCGTTGCCGCACGATCATCGGCGCGATGAAGGCGCAGGAGAGCCGCTATCTGACGGAGCGGTCCCAGGCGCTGGCGAGCTGGTCCGCCTGGCTCACCTTGTGGCTGATCACGAGCGCATTCGTGGTGTTTGCACTTGCCGCCTATGCCGCGCGCGACGCGCGCCGTCGTGCGCGCGTCGCCATCGAGGTGGGCGACGCGCTGCTCAAGGCGAATCGCAGGATCACCGAAGAGGCGGCGAACCGCGCGGCGGCCGAGGCGCAGCTGCGCCAGATGCAGAAGATGGAATCGATGGGCCAGCTGACCGGCGGGGTCGCTCACGACTTCAACAACATGCTCGCGATCGTCATCGGCAGCCTCGACATGGTGAAGCGGCGGTTCAAGACCGATCCGGACAAGGCGCGCGCTGGAATCGACAATGCGATGGAGGGCGCGGAGCGCGCGGCCCAGCTCACGGCGCGATTGCTCGCCTTCTCGCGTCAGCAGCCGCTCGCGCCCCGAGCGCTTGATGCAAACAAGCTGGTGGGCGGCATGTCCGAACTGTTGCGCCGGACGATCAGCGAGACGATCCGGATCGAAACGGTGCTGGCGGGCGGTCTGTGGGCCACCTTCATCGACGGCGTGCAGCTCGAGAACGCCCTGCTCAATCTGTGCGTCAACGCGCGTGACGCGATGCCGGGCGGGGGCCATCTGACCATCGAAACCGCGAACTCGCACCTGGACGACGGCTATGCCGCAACCCATGGCGATGTCGCGCCAGGCCAATATGTGATGGTGTCGGTAACCGATACCGGCACCGGCATGCCGCCTGAGGTGATCGAACGCGCCTTCGAACCCTTCTACACGACCAAGGGGGTGGGGAAGGGGACCGGGCTGGGTCTCAGCCAGGTGTTCGGCTTCGTCAAACAGTCGGGCGGGCATGTGAAAATCTATTCCGAGCCTGGTGTCGGCACGACGGTGAAGCTCTATCTGCCGCGCCATTTTGGCGAGGCGGAGGCGCCGGGCGCGCTGCTCTCGCCGGATGCACTGCCGCGGGCCAAAGCGGACGAGATCATCCTGGTGGTCGAGGATGAGGAGGGCGTACGGCACATGTCGGTCGATGCGCTGCGTGAGCTGGGCTATGTCGTGGTTCAGGCGTCGGACGCCAGCCAGGCGCTGACCGTACTGGAGATACAGCCGCGGATCGACCTGCTCTTCACCGATGTCGTCATGCCGGACATGAACGGCCGCGTCC
This sequence comes from Sphingomonas sp. GW821-FHT10C01, assembly GCF_059415525.1. NCBI lineage: Bacteria > Pseudomonadati > Pseudomonadota > Alphaproteobacteria > Sphingomonadales > Sphingomonadaceae > Sphingomonas > Sphingomonas sp. GW821-FHT10C01. Next base: position 877,935 of record NZ_JBWKNK010000001.1, read on the forward strand.
TTGCCGACCGCGCGCGCCAGATGCGGCCTGAGCTGAAGGTCCTCTACACCACCGGCTACACTCGTAACGCGATTGTCCATAACGGGATGCTGGACCATGGCGTCGCCTTCCTGGCGAAACCGTTCACGGTCCAGCAGCTGGCGCTCAAGGTTCGCGACGTCCTCGACGCCTGACACCCGCCGTTGATCTGAGGTTCAGCGTTGGGGCGGACTAAATTCCACGCGCCATAATTCGAGCAAATAACTGCCCGGCTCCGAAACGATCACTGGTTCCGGCCGATATGCAGCGGCCGAGTCCTGCTCGAGGAGCATCGCGTACCCCTTTGCCGGCCCCCTTGCCGGCACCCCGACCATTGAGGAGACACACCATGCGAATTCTCGCCACAGCCCTGATTCTGCCTGCCGCGCTCGCCGCGGTCCCCGCCGCCGCGCAGGATGCCGCGCCGTTCACCGGCCCCAGCATCGTTGTGATCGGCGGTGTCGATCACGCCAGCGGCGGAGGCTTCAAGGACACTGGCGTCCTGTACGGCGGCGCTGCCACCTATGATCTGGGCGCGGGCAAGCTGCGCTATGGCGTGGAGGGGGAAGTGACCGGATCGACCAAGAAGGGCTGCGAGACCAGCGTGGTCGTTGCGAATGACCGCGCCTGCTCCGAAACCGGGCGTGACTTCTATGTCGGCGGCCGTCTCGGTGCGGTGGTGAGCGACAACGTCATGATCTACGGCAAGGCCGGCTACACCAACGCCCGGCTCGGTGGGACCTATGACTCGCCCGCCACGACGGCGAATCCCGATAGCAGCTCGGCAGGGAATCACGGCGGCTACCGGCTCGGCGCGGGCATCGAGTATAATATGGGCAAGTTCGTCGCCCGCACCGAATATCGTTTCTCGGACTATAGCGGGATCGTCGGCAGCCGCCATCAGGGCACCGTCGGCCTCGGTTTTCGCTTCTGATTGCTTCGCCCGCGCGGGTTCTGCCGCGCGGGCGAAGTTTTTTCGGATCGCATGTCGAAATCGGCGATTGCCGTTCGTCGTCCTCATGAAGGCGCTCAAACCCGCGCGCCGGAACAGGAGACGAAGACATGTTCGCAACGATCCGCTCGCACCTGCTGCTCGCCGCCGCCGCTCTGGCCACGCCGCTCGCCGCTCACGCCCAGACCGCACCGACCGCCACCACCCAGTCCGCGGTCCGCTCAGGCGCCGTCGAAGTGGCGGGGATCGCCTATCATTACGAGATCTACGGCCAGGGTGAGCCGCTGCTCCTGCTCCATGGCGGCCTCGGCTCGATCGAGATGTTCGCTCCGATCCTGCCCGCGCTCGCCGCCGGGCGTCAGGTGATCGCCGTCGATCTTCAGGGCCATGGCCGCACCCCGCTCGGAACCCGCCCGATCGCGATCGAGCCGATGGGTGGCGACATGAACGTTCTGCTCGACAAGCTCGGCTATAAGCAGGTCGATGTAATGGGCTATTCGATGGGCGCCGGGGTCGCCTTCCAGCTCGCCGCCCAGCATCCTGATCGTGTGCGCCGCCTGGCTTTGGTGTCGATGACCCTGTCCACCGCCGGCATCCAGCCCGAGATGGTGCCGATCCAGCGGCAGCTCACCGCCGCGATGGCGCCGATGATGAAGGGCACGCCGATGTACACCAGCTACGCCGCGCGCGCGCCGAAGGTCGAGGATTTCCCGCGCCTGCTCGACCAGATGGGCGACCTGATGCGCCGCGACTTCGATTGGTCGTCGCAGGTGAAGGCGCTGACCATGCCGGTGATGCTGGTGGTCGGCGATGCCGATATGTGGCGGCCGGAGGGGAGCGTCGACTTCTTCAAGCTGCTCGGCGGTGGCCAGCGCGACGGCGGGTGGCAGCGTGAGCATGTGACGAAGCATCGCCTCGCCATCCTGCCCGGCCGCACCCATTACGACATCTTCCTCGCGCCCGAACTGGTGCGCACCGTGCGCCCGTTCCTTGACGGCAAGGAAGGCCGCGCCGACTGGCAGTAACGGACGCGGGCGCCGTTCCGTACGGGAGCGGCGCCCGAAGGCGCTCTACTGGGCGCGCGGTTTCACGAATTTGAACACGAACTGGTCGGTCTTGCCGCGGACCGACTTGTCGAAGACGTTTGTGGTGTGCGGATCGGTGGTGTTGCGCAGCAGGTCGAGCTTGCCCGCGAAGCGGAAACCCGCCTTCTCGATTTCGCGCCGCGCCAGATCAGGATCGATCCGGTGAAGGAGGTTCGGCGCCTTGTTCTCCGGATCCGCATTGGCGACGTGATCGACGACCAGCAGCACGCCGCCGGGCCTCAACGCGTCGTAGAGCTTGCGGGTCACCGCTTCGCCCGTGCCCTTGGGGAAGGGGGCGAGGAACATGTCGTGGTAATTCTGAACGGTGACGATCGCATCGAGCTTTTCGGGGAAGCTGAACGCGGCGAGGCTGTCGTTCAGCGCGACGGCGTTGGCGAGGTCGGCGACCGTAGCCTCCTGCTCCTTGCTATAGGCGGCGCGGAACTTGATGAACTCGTCGGGTTGATAGGCATAGACCTTGCCCTTCGCGCCGACGAGCGGGGACAGAATGCGCGTCCAGTACCCGCCGCCCATCACGAAGTCCGCGACCTTGTCGCCGGGCTTGATCCCCGCGAATGCCAGCAACTCTCCGGGTTTGCGCGCTGCGTCGGTTGCGCGCTGGTCGGCCGGGCGTGCCGGATCGGTCAGCGCGGCGGTAATGGCCGGCGTTAGCTTTTGCGCGGCAAGCGGAGCAGCGGCGGCGAGCAGGATCGCGGCGGTAATGGCAAGCTTCATGGCATTCCTCCCATTGCTTTGACGCACGACAGGCTAAAATGCGCCCGGCCGCCCGCAATCGCCTTTCGACGAACGGCTGGCGGCCGGATGACGGGCTATTTCTTGAGCAGGTCGAGCACCGCCACGGTCATCGCCGTCGTGCCGAGCGTGACCGACGGCTTGGGATCGATCTTGAAGAAGGGCGAATGGTGCGCGGGTACCGGCTTGCCGCCATTCTTGCCCGCGTCGATGTCCGCCTGGGGTGTGCCGCCGACCACGAAATAGGCGCCGGGCACGCCCGTATCCTTCTGGATGAAATAGGCGAAGTCCTCGGCGCCCATGCCCTGGCGTTCCTCGAAATGGATGATGTCGTTGCCGAACGCGCCGGTCAGCGCGCCGCGCACCCGCTTGGTCAGCGCCGGGTCGTTGAGCGTCACCGGGGTCGATTCGAAGCCGACCTTGACCTGCGGCAGCTTGTCTTCGGGCATGCCGTTCATGCGGCCGACATTGGTGGCGATGCGCTTGATCCCGTCGATCAGCTTCTTGCGCGTGTCCTCATCGTCCGAACGGATGGTCAGCTGAAGCTCCGCCTTGTCGGAGATGATGTTGTGCTTGAAGCCCGAATGGAACGAACCGACCGTGACCACGCCGGGCTTCAATGGCGCGATCTCGCGGCTGACCAGGGTCTGCAGCGCCATCACGATCTCGGCACCCATCACGATCGGGTCCTTGCCCATATGCGGCGCGGCACCGTGCGTGCCGATGCCGGGAATGGTGATGTCGACGCTGTCCGACGACGAGCTGCTGATCCCCGGCTCCAGCCCGATCTTGCCCGTCGGGATGCCCGCGGTAACGTGGAAGGCGACCGCGTAATTGGGCTTGGGGAAGCGTGTATAGAGGCCGTCGGCCATCATCCGCCGCGCGCCGTCGATCCGTTCCTCGCCGGGCTGGACGACGAACACCACCGTGCCTTTCCACCGATCCTTCAGCTTGGCGAGCTGGCGCGCGGTGCCGATCAATGACGTGATGTGCACGTCATGGCCACAGGCGTGCATAACCGGCTTCACCACGCCATCGATATCGGTCTGGGTGACGCTGGACATGTAGGAAAGCCCGCTATCCTCCTTGAGCGGCAGGCCGTCCATGTCGGCGCGCACCAGCACCACGGGGCCGTCGCCATTCTTCATCACGCCGACCACGCCGGTCCCGCCGACGCCCTCGGTCACCACGATGCCGCCGACCGCGCGCAACTCCTTCGCCATGATCGCGGCGGTGCGCGTTTCCTTGAACGACAGCTCGGGGTTCTTGTGGAAGTCGAGGAACAGCTTCTCGAGATGCGCGGCATAGTCCGCATCCACCGCCGGGGCGAAGTCCGGTCCGGCGAGCGCGGGCGCGGCGAGCAGCGATGTGGCGAGCAGAGCGGTAAGCATACGCATGTGACAGTCCCCCAATTGATTTTCGGCAAAGCTATCAGATGGAAACCGGTGTGCAATCCGCTTACATCGCGCGGAGCATGTCGGACCCCAATTCCCCCAATCGCTTCAACGAAGAAACCGCCACCTATGCCGTGCGTGGGTCGGAAACCCCCGATCTCGACACTGGCGTGGCGGCGATCCGCAATGTCCTGAAGACGCTGCCCGCGCGGCCTGGCGTCTACCGCATGCAGGATGCGCGCGGCGACGTGCTCTATGTAGGGAAGGCGCGCGCGCTCAAGAATCGCGTCGCCAATTACACCCAGCCGGCCAAGCTCTCGAACCGCCTGCGCCGCATGATCGCGCAGACCCGGTCGATGACCGTGGTGACCACCAATAACGAGGCGGAGGCGCTGCTGCTCGAGGCGCAGCTGATCAAGCGCTTCCGTCCCGCCTACAACGTCCTGCTGCGCGACGATAAGAGCTTCCCGTACATCCTGTTGCGCGGCGATCACGCGTTTCCGCGCGTCCAGCTCCATCGCGGCGCACGGCGGATCAAGGGCGACTATTTCGGCCCGTTCGCGGGCGCGGGACAGGTGCGCAAGACGCTCAACGCTCTGCAGAAGCTGTTCCTGCTGCGGTCGTGCACCGACGGCTTCTTCAACACCCGCGACCGGCCATGCCTGCTCTACCAGATCCGCCGCTGCTCGGCGCCCTGCGTCGATCGTATCGATCAAGCGGGCTATGAGGAACTCGTTGCGGACGCGCGCGACTTCCTGTCGGGCAAGTCGACCAAGGTCCAGGCCAAGCTCGGCGAACAGATGCAGGCTGCCGCCGAGAATCTCGATTTCGAGCTGGCGGCGGTGCTGCGCGACCGCTTGAAGGCGCTAACCTTCATCCAGGGGTCGCAGGCGATCAATGCCGAGGGGGTGGGCGACGCCGATATCTTCGCGCTCGCCGCCAAGCAGGGCACGATCGGCATCCAGGCCTTCTTCATCCGCGGTGGGCAGAATTGGGGCCATCGCGCCTTCTTCCCCGCGCACACCGCCGAAGTGCCGGAGGAGGAGGTACTGAGCCAGTTCCTCATGCAATTCTATGAAGAGGTGCCGCCGCCGCGCACCATCTTCGTCGACCGCAACATGGACGATCTGAAGCTGTTGTCGGAGGCGCTGGCCGAACGCGCGGGGCGCAAGGTCGCGATCGGCATGCCGCAACGGGGCACAAGGCGGCGGCTGCTGGAACAGGCGAAGCGCAACGCGGTCGAGGCGCTCGACCGGAGGCTCGCCGAATCGACCACCCAGGCGAAGAATCTGCGCGACATCGCCGACCTGTTCGGGCTGGCCGATCCGCCCGACCGGATCGAGGTCTACGACAATTCGCACATTCAGGGGACCAATGCGGTCGGTGCGATGATCGTCGCCGGGCCGGAGGGGTTCCGCACCAGCCAGTATCGCAAGTTCAACATCAAGAGCGCCGCGACAGACGACGATTTCGCGATGATGCGCGAAGTGTTCACGCGCCGTTTCAGCCGCGCGCAGGAGGAAGATCCCGATCGCGACAAGGGCGTGTGGCCCGATCTCGTCCTGATCGACGGCGGGCGCGGCCAGCTCAATGCGGCGCGCGGCGTGCTCGAGGAACTGGGGATCGAGGATGTCTGCATGGTGGGCGTCGCCAAGGGGCCGCATCACGGGCGCGAGGGGCGCGAGGTGTTCCACCTGATGGACGGCAGCGAGCGGATGCTTCCGGTCAACTCACCGGCGCTGTTTCACATCCAGAAGCTGCGCGACGAGGTCCACCGCTTCGCGATCGGTGCGCACCGCCAGAAGCGCGCCAAGGCGCTCACCGCCAGCCCGCTGGACGAGGTGCCCGGTATTGGTCCCGCGCGGAAAAAGGCGCTGCTGATGCACTTCGGCACCGCGCGCGCGGTGCGCGGGGCGAGCCTCGAGGATCTGCGCAAGGCGCCGGGGGTCAGCGCCGCGGTCGCGCAGCAGGTCTACGATTTCTACCACGCGCGGTGATGGGCCGATCGAGCCTGAGTCCGGTATTTGGTGGATTCCGGAAATTGTCGATCGACAACGGATCGCCCGGAAGTTGACGAAGTTACGCGGAACGCGATTTATTCTGTCAACTTTGTCGCCTTTGTCCGGCGGGGGTTCCGAGAACCATTGAACCGAACGGATCGACGCAATCAAAGAGCCGCCGCCACGCGACCCGCCGATGCAAGCAAACCAATTCCAACATTGCAAGCACGGCGGCTATCGATTGGCTAGCTGCCATTCCATTGATTAGGGTCAATCGAGCATGCAACCTAAGCGACTCCACATCATGCGAATGAAGGCTATCGCTGAACCAGCGATGGACTTGGCGTTGGAACGCGCCGGTATCTCCAAAATCGGTCTGTTCGTGACGATGCACCCGAAGGCTACTGAGACCGAGGGAAAGGGTGTGTTCGAGTATGCGCTTCACGAGAACGGTTCCGAATTGCCTTCCGTAAAAGCGCGAGCAACAGTCGACATATTCAGCGGTGATGTTCAGGCGGAAGCATCAGCAACCGGTTGGAACCCTTGGCCGCTTGCAAGCTAACGACTGCTATGAGGTCGTTTGCCGACTGTCCGCTTCCGGCGTTCCGGCACCGAGGGGCCTTCAGCCGGGCTCCGGCGCCCTTGTCTGAAGCGGGTCGCTTCGCACCAGTCGGCCGCAAAGAACCATCAGGAACGCGGCAAGCACGGCGATGCCGCTGAGCAGGATAAACGGGATCCGGTACGATCCCGTCGCGTCGAAGACATAGCCCACGCCCGCCGGACCGACCGCCGCGCCCAGGTTGAACGCCGTCGTCATCACCGCGATCACCCGGATCATCGCGACCGGGCCGAAGATCTGGCGGGACAGCACCGGGATATTGACGAGGAAGCCGCCCTGCGTCGGTCCATAGACGATCGCGAGAAGGACGATCGTGCCGACTCCGCCGACCGGCAACGTCAGCAGTACGCCAAAGGCGGCGATGAAGAAGCAGGCAGCCGCCCCGCTCGTCGAGAAGCGTTGGATCAGCCAGCCGAAGCCGATCTTCCCAACATTGCTCATCAGCATGACGCTGGAGAAGCCGATGGCGGCAATGCCAGCGCCGAGCTGCACCTCGCGGTCGAGAAACAGGAAGAGATGGGTGGCGACCGATTCATCGACGAGACCGATGAGGAAGTTCGAGCAGAGCAGGAGGATCAAGACGGACGAGAAACGAATGCTGCGGAACGCGTCCGCCGGGCTTTCGTCGACAGCCGGGCCATCCTCCGTTCGCGCAGACGGCTGGACATGTTCGCGCGCGCCCCACAGCAGGATGGGCAATGCGACGAACCAGATTCCGGCGCTCATGATCAATACGGCACTGCGCCAGCCATAGGCATCGACCGCGACGGTGGTCAGCCACGGGACCACCACGCCAGCGGAACTCAGGCCGATAAAGGCGATCCCCACCGCCACCCCCTGGCCCTCCACGAACCATTGGGACACGAAGATCTTCATCGAGGTCGCCGTACCAAGCGCGCTGAAGCCCAACAGCGCTCCGACGAGGTAGAGCATGGGCAGGGTCGTGGCATTGGCGAACATCGCCAGCGCCACGCCCGCCATCACGGCGCACAGGACGGCAAGGCGCTTGACGCCGAACCGTTCGACCAGGTGGCCCGTGAAGAATGCGGTGGCGGCGCCGACACCGAATTTGATCGAGTTGAGGGTCGATACATCCCCTCTCGACCAGCCGGTATCGTCCTGGATGGCGCCGAGCAGCACCGGAATCATCATCGCCGGGATGCCGACCGTGCAGAACAGGATCGTGAAGGCGACGAACAAATTGCGGCGAGCCGCCTTCCGCTCGCTGGGAGCTGGAAGATCGTCTGGGCCCAAGGAACGCGATTTGATCATGATACCTCGAAAGCCGGCGAGAAGCCGGGCGTCATGTGATGCGGTCAGGCGAACGACGATCCCGATATCGCTCGGTGAAAGGGTCGCGCCGTCCTGGGATATGCAAACCGCATCGTGTTTGAACGTGAGGGCGGCGACATGTGCCACCCGTTGCCGCGGGGATCATGCGCGCAAACGGCGCGCCCGGCGGCCAATCAGGCGGGGAGCATCAACTGAGGATGCCGGTCCGGCTCATGACAAGGGCGAAGGAGACAAGGCTGAAGCGGCGGATCGTCATACCGGTCATCGTTACGCTCCGTCCCGAATTACGCCTCGGACATATGGACCTGTGTTGCCTGCCTTGCGCTCCAGCTCAAGAATTTTCTCGAAGCGCGGGGCTTTCAGCTTCCTGCGGAGGGGGCTGGAATGCCGGATGATGTCCGGATTTGGGATTTCTTCACGGGGGAAGGATAAAGCGGCGTCATGCCGACTCGCGCGTTCCTGACTGTCGATACCGAATTGATGTGGCGTCACCACGCCGCTGGGCTGGACATTGGCGACATCGCCGAACGCTCGCTCGAGCCGGCGGGGGTCGGGATCGGCTATCAGCTGCGCAAGCTTGCCGAGCATGATTTGAAGGCGACTTTCTTTGTCGATCCCATGCCCGCCGTCGCCTATGGCATCGAGCCGATCAAGCGCGTTGTCGGCGCGATCCTTGAGGCGGGGCAGGAGGTGCAGCTGCATCTCCACCCCAATTGGGCCGCGGCGAGTGCCGAGGATCGCACCAAGCACGCCTCGTTCGAGCTGATCGACTTCACGCTGGCCGAGCAGCGCGAGCTGATCCGTGCGGCGTCCGACCTGCTGGTCGCGGCCGGCGCGCCTCGGCCGATCGCCTTCCGTTCGGGCAGCTATTCGGCGAGCGACGACACGCTGACCGCGCTGGCCGAACTCGGCATCCGCTACGATTCGAGCCACAACGGCTCCGAACATCCCTGGCCCAGCGCGATCGGACTGCACGAGCGCCAGATCGCCCCGGTCGAGCATCGCGGAGTGATCGAGCTGCCGGTGACGCTGATCGAGGATCGCGCCGGGCATCTGCGCCATTTCCAGATCTGCGCGCTGTCGACCGGGGAAATGCGCGATGCGCTCGACCATGCGGCGCGCGCGGGGCACGCCGCGGTGACGATCGTCAGTCACGGGTTCGAGCTGGCCACGCGCGCCGGCACCCGCGCCAATGGCGTTCATGTCGGCCGGTTCGACGCCTTGTGCCGGATGCTGGATGCCCGCCGCGACGCGATCGTCACCAGCCACTTCACCGACCTTTCCCATCTACCGTTGGACCATAATGACGTTCCCCTCGGTCCCAGCCTGATCCGCACCCGCATCCGCCAGGCGCAGCAGCTCTGGTCGAACCTCGTCTCGGAACGCGTCGCGTGACTCATATTGCTGCGGCTGCGCTCAACTTCCGCATCGGCGCGCGCACCGTGCTGCGCGTCAAGCGTGCGCTTATGCCGGTTACGCTGAGCCTCGATGCCGCGCGCGAAGGGCGGTTGCCGGCGCTTCCACCGCTGCCCGACGAAGCGCAGGGTTACGTCGTCACCTCGCTGCCCGAAGATCGGGTCGAGGCGATGACCGAGGCCTCGGGCGGGATGATCGGGTTCGTTCGCCAGCGCTACACCCGCTACTTCACCGACCTGAGCGGATCCTATGACGCGTATCTTGCCGGCCTGTCGTCGAGTGCCCGGCAGGGCGTGAAGCGCAAGGCGAAGAAAGTCGCTCAGGCGTCGGGTGGAACGCTCGATGTGCGCCGCTTCCGCACCGCCGCCGAACTGCAGCTATTCCACGGCATCGCACGCGGCATTGCGGTCAACACCTATCAGGAAAAGCTGATGGGAGAGGGGCTGCCGGATACGCCGGAGTTCGTCCGTACCATGGCGGAGATGGCGGCTGCGGACGACGTGCGCGCCTGGCTGCTCCATATCGGCGGCAAACCCGCGGCGTATCTTTACTGCCCGGCGGCGGGGGAGACGCTGATCTACGAATATGTCGGGCACGACACCGCGTTCAACGACCTGTCACCCGGCGCCGTACTGCAGATGGAGGCGTTCCAGGACTTGTTCGAAGAGGGTCGGTTCGCACGCTTCGATTTCACCGAGGGTGAGGGGCAGCACAAGCGCCAATTCTCGACTGACGGTGTGGCGTGTCTTGATTTGCTGCTGCTGCGCCCGAGCCTCGCCAACCGCGCGGCGACCACGGCGCTGGGTGGTTTCAATCGAGCGGTTGCGGGTGGCAAGGCATTGGTCGAGGCCGCCGGGCTGGACGGGCTGAGCAAGAAGCTGCGGCGGGGATAAGGTTCGCGACAGCTTAGGCATTCGGCGTCATCCCGGCCTTGCACCGGGATCCACGGCGCCTCGCACGATGCGATTGAGCCGTTTGCGTAATGCTCGCCTCCCGGTGGATCCCGGCACGAAGCCGGGATGACGAGGCGGGCGGCGCAGACATTGATTCCCGTGTCCGGTCAGACGGTCTAAGCCTCCCGCCATGCACCTCGCTGCCTCCGCCATCGTCCTCTCGATCCGCCCGCACGGCGAGTCCGGCGCGATTGTGCGTGCATTGACGGCGGAGGTCGGGCTGATGGCTGGCTATGTCCGTGGCGGTCGGTCGCGGCAACTGCGCCCGGTGCTTCAGCCGGGCAACGTCATCCTGGGCGACTGGCGCGCGCGGACCGAGGAGCAGCTGCCCGCGCTCACCGTCGAGCTGGTGCACAGCCGCGCGCCGATGTTCCGTGAGCCGTTGCCCGCAGCGGCGTTCGAATGGGCAACCGCGCTGACCGCAGCGGCGTTGCCCGAGGGGCAACCCTATCCGCTGATCCATGCCGCGCTGGGCGGGATGCTCGACGCGATCGAGGCGGCGCCGGCGGCGCGCGGCTGGGCCGCGGCATTGGTGCGGTACGAGCTGCTGATGCTCGCCGAGCTTGGCTTCGGACTCGATCTTGACCGCTGCGCCGCGACCGGGACCAACGACGATCTTGCCTTTGTCAGTCCGAAAAGTGGCATCGCGGTGAGCCGATCGGGGGCTGTCGGCTATGAATCGCGCCTGCTGTCTCTGCCGCGCTTCGTGGTCGTTGGCGGGCCGGCGGAGTGGGAGGACATCTTCGCGGGCCTGCGACTCACCGCCCATTTTCTCGAGCGCGACTTGTTGCATGGCAGGGCCGCCGAGGTGCTGACGGCCCGCGCACGGCTGGTCGACCGACTCAACAGGGCGGTTGCGTGATGGCGCCAAGGCGGTAAGGCGCGCGAGACCTCACGATTGGAGAACCCATGCCGTTGATCGCAGTTCTTCCCGGCGACGGGATCGGCCCCGAAGTCACCGCGCAGGCGCGCCGCGTTCTGGACGCGCTCGATCTGGGGCTGACCTTCGAGGAGGCGCCGGTCGGCGGCGCGGCCTATTTCAGCGACGGCCATCCGCTTCCCGCGCGCACGCTTGACCTAGCCAAGCGGGCCGATGCGCTGTTGTTCGGTGCGGTCGGCGATCCGCGTGGCGACAATCTGGAACGCCATCTGCGCCCCGAACAGGCGATCCTGGGCTTGCGCAAGGAATTGGAGCTGTTCGCGAATCTGCGTCCCGCGAGACTATTCCCCGGCCTGGAAGACGCTTCGACGCTGAAGCCCGAAGTGGCGAGAGCGATCGACATGGTGATCGTGCGCGAGGTGAATGGCGACGTCTATTTCGGTGAAAAGGGCATGCGCACCACCGCGGACGGCCGCCGCGAGGGCTATGACATCATGTCCTACAACGAGGACGAGGTTGCGCGCATCGCCAAGGTCGGGTTCGAGACGGCGCGCGTGCGCAACCGCAAGGTCTGCTCGATCGACAAGGCCAACGTCCTTGAAACCTCGCAGCTGTGGCGTGACGTCGTGATCGAAGTGGCGCGGGACTATTCCGACGTCGAGCTCACGCACATGTATGTCGACAATGCCGCGATGCAGCTGGTGCGCAATCCGGGGCAGTTCGACGTGATCCTTACCGGTAATTTGTTCGGCGATATCCTGTCCGACCAGGCAAGCATGTGCGCGGGTTCGATCGGCATGCTGCCCTCGGCGACGCTGGGCGGCTCGGGCAAGGGGTTGTACGAGCCGATTCACGGATCGGCGCCCGACATTGCCGGGCAAGGCAAGGCCAACCCGTGCGCAACGATCCTTTCGGCTGCGATGCTGCTGCGCTATTCGCTGGGCATGGAGGAAGCGGCAGACCGGATCGAGGCGGCGGTTACAGCGGCGCTGGTCGCCGGCGCGCGCACCGCCGACCTTGGCGGCGCGCTGTCGACGGAGGCAATGGGCGACGCGGTGCTGGAGGCGCTTGCATGAGCGCTGAGCCGCTCGAACTGGCGGTCATCGTCCCGACCTTCAACGAGCGGCGCAATGTGCCGATCCTCGTCGCTGCGCTCGACAAGGCGCTTGCCGGCCGGCGCTGGGAAGTGATCTTCGTCGATGACGACAGCCCGGACGGCACCGCCGATGCCGCGCGCGCGCTGGGTCGGATCGATCCGCGCGTCCGGGTGATCCAGCGGATCGGGCGGCGAGGGCTCTCTTCGGCGACGATCGAGGGGATGTGCGCCACCGCCGCGCCGCATGTCGCGGTGATCGACGGCGACATGCAGCATGACGAGACGCTGCTGCCGAAGATGCTCGACGCGCTCCAGGCCGATGCGACCTTGGACGTGGCGATCGGATCGCGATTCGTTGACGGCGGCGGCACCGGCGAGTGGGATAAGGACCGCGTCGCCAAGTCGGCGCTGGCAACGAAGCTGTCGCGCCGCGTGCTCAAGGTAGACCTGAGCGATCCGATGAGCGGCTTCTTCATGGTCCGCAGCGAGGTGGTGCGAGAGATCGTGCCGCACCTGTCGGCGATCGGCTTCAAGATCCTGCTCGACATCATGACGGCGAGTTCGCGGCCGCTGAAGTTTGTCGAGCTGCCCTATGTCTTCCGCACCCGCCAGGAGGGGGAGAGCAAGCTCGATCACGTTGTCGCGATGGAATATCTGATCGCGCTGTATGACCGGATGTTCGGGCGTGTGATCCCGGTGCGGTTCGCGATGTTCTCGGGCATCGGTGCGCTCGGCGCTGGCGTGCATTTCGGCGCGCTTTGGCTGTTCTATCGTCTGTTCGGGTACAGCTTCCTCACGGGCACGATCGTCGCGACTTTGGTGGCGATGACGTTCAACTTCTTCCTCAATAACGCGCTCACTTACCGCGACGCACGGCTGAAGGGATTCCGCCAGTTGCTGGATGGATGGATCGGCTTCTGTCTGGTCTGCTCGGTGGGAGCGATCGCCAATGTCGGCGTGGCGGCGTTCCTGCATGACGTCCAGCAGGCGCAATGGGCGCCATCGGCGCTGGCGGGGATCGTGGTGGCTGCGGTGTGGAATTTCGCGCTGTCCTCGCGCTTCGTGTGGGGGCGATACTAGGGCTGCCTTATTGCGGCTTTGATCGCGCGCGAGGAGGGCGTCATGTGCTCTTCCCGCTCCCTGTTTCTCGCGCTTGCCCTGTTGTCGGTGAGTGCTGTGGTTCCCGCTGCCGCGCAGGAGGTTGCGCCCGATCCCGAACAAGAGGTGGTCGTCACCGCGCGGCGGTCGGGCGCGCCGATGTGGACGATCGAGACGCCGACGGGAGTCGTGCTGCTCGTCGGCGAGATCACCAACGTGCCTCAGGCGACGCCATGGCATCCCGATCGGCTCGAAACAGCCACGACGGGTGCCCAGCGCATCATTCTGGGTACCAAGGCTAAGGTTTCGCCGGGCGATATCCTGCGGCTCATCTTCAAGGGCGGCAAGCTCACCAAGCTGCCCGACAAGGGCATCGCCGCAGACTATCTGGACGCGAAGCGGCTGGCGCGCCTGCAGGCGCTCGAAGCGCGGTACGGGCAGAGCTACGACCGGCGCAATTTCCTGATGACGGCATTTGACCTGCTCTCGAAGCGGCTAGCGTTCAGCAAGGACACCGCCGACGATGCGACCGACGTCGTGCGCAAGGCTGCCCGGCGCGCGGATATCGTCACCCGACCGGTCGGCGAGGTGCGTGGCGAGGATATGCTCGACAACCTGTTCGCGGCGACGCCCGCCAGCCATCTCCCGTGCCTCGACGCCGCGATGGCGGCGGCCGAGATCGGCCCCGATCTCGTGACGGCTCGTGGCAGGGCGTGGACCCGCTTCGACGTGTCCGCGGTCATGACGAACCCGCTTGAAACCGCGCTGGGACGCTGCTGGCCATGGACCGACGGCAGCTTCGGCCCCGCGCTGCGGGGGCACTGGATCGAGGCGATCGATGAGGCGATTGCGCAGCCCGGCGTAACGCTCGCCGTGGTGCCGCTTCGGGTGCTTGCGGAAGAGGGTGGGGTGCTCGACCAGCTTGATCGCCGCGGACTGGCGGTCGAGGGGCCGGTCTGGCGCGCGACCCGTTAGTTCAGGCCCAGCTGGACAACCACATCCAGCGTTCGAAGCCCCGGTTGCTGGGCAGTGCCAGCGCCGACAGGATCGGGTAGAAATAGGCGAACAGGCCGACGCAGAGCACCAGATACCATTCGTCGTTGCGCTTCACCCGGGCGGCATAGTGATGAAATGCGACCGCCAAAGCGACGGACAGGATGATGCCGGGGAGATAGTAGTAATAATAGAATCCCAGCGACTTCGGGATCACCGCCCACACGGCGATCGAGAAGGTCCAGAGGGCCGCCGCGGCGAGCGGCACGCCCGCCTTCTCGCGCAGTCCGGCCCACCAGCAGGCCGCGACGGCGATCAACCCGCCCCACATGATCGCCGGATTACCGATCAGCAGCACGCCGCGCGTCGCGCCCTGATCAGGTTCGTAGAAGTACCAGATCGGCCGGATCAGCAGCGGCCAGCTCCACCAGTCGGACTGGTAGTTATGTGGGGTAAGCTGCTGGGTCTGGAGACTCAGCATCTCGAGCTGGAAGGGAATCAGCCTGGCCAGTGTGAGCGGATCGGTTTCGTAGAAGAAGGCCGGCGCGAAGGTCAGGAAATAGGTGGTGATGCTAACCCCGCCGAGAATGGCGAGGCCGGAAAACCAGCCCATGCCGCCAAATCGTTCGGCATGACCACGCCGCAGCCACAGGGACGCGGCGCAGGCCAGCGCGACATAGGGGATCGCCGCCCATTTGACCCCCACCGCGCACCCGAACAGTATCGCACAGGCGATCCAGTGCCGGCGTGCGTGCGGCGAATCGGCCTGCATCGCCCACAGGAATGCTGCGCCCGCCCAAACCAGGAACAGCCCGAGAAAGGCGTCGAGCATGCCGATCCGCGCCTGAATGAAGACCAGCTGACCCAGCATCGCGAACAACGCGGCGAACAGCGCGGGCCGGGTCGTGCGCGTAAGCTTGAGCGTGAAGGCGTACACCCCGACGATCGTCAGCGCCCCGGCGACAACGGACAACGCTCGCCAGCCGATGGGGTTATCGCCAAAGATCATAATCCCAAGTGCGATCAGTGACTTGCCGAGCAAGGGGTGTTCGATGTTCACCGGGTGCGACAGGTCGAGCAGCACGCGCGCGGCGGGGACGTAGTGCACTTCGTCGAACATCAGGATGCTCGGGCGCTGCACGCCGATGCCGAACAGCAACAGCGCCGCGATGCCGATCAGCAGCGCCAGCAGGACGGGGCGTTGTGCGAGGCGATCGAGCATCCGGCGATGCGATAGCGCAGCTTTGCGCGCTCGTCACCCGCCTGCCCTTGCGCGCCTGTGGGCAACGCTTCTAGAGGGTTCGCCATGAAGCGTCGTACCGGACAAGATCGCGAGATCACCAAGAACTGGAAGCCCGCAACCCTGGCCGTGCGCGGGGGGACCGCGCGCAGCGAGTGGGGCGAGACGAGCGAAGCGCTCTTCCTGACCTCGGGCTATGCCTATGATTGCGCCGGCGACGCCGCCGCGCGCTTCTCGGGCGACCAGCAGGGCATGACCTATTCGCGCCTGCAGAATCCGACGGTCGAAATGCTCGAGCAGCGCATCGCGTTGCTCGAAGGCGCCGAGGCGTGCCGCGCGACGGCATCGGGCATGGCCGCGATGACCGCGGCTTTGCTGTGCCAGCTCTCGGCGGGCGATCATCTGATCGGCGGGCGTGCCGCCTTCGGTTCGTGCCGCTGGCTGACCGACACGCAGCTTCCCAAGTTCGGGATCGAGACGACGGTCGTCGATGCGCGCGATCCGCAGCAGTTCGTCGATGCGATCCGCCCGAACACCAAGGTATTCTTCTTCGAGACTCCGGCCAATCCGACGATGGATGTGGTCGATCTGAAGACGGTGTGTGCGATCGCCAAGGAACGCGGCATCGTCACGGTGGTCGACAATGCCTTCGCCACCCCCGCGCTGCAGCGCCCGATGGATTTCGGCGCCGACGTCGTGGCCTACTCGGCGACCAAGATGATGGACGGGCAGGGCCGCGTGCTCGCGGGTGCGGTGTGCGGGACCGAGGAGTTCATCAACAACACGCTGCTGCCCTTCCACCGCAACACCGGGCCGACGCTGTCGCCGTTCAATGCCTGGGTCGTGCTCAAGGGCCTTGAGACGCTCGACCTGCGCATCCAGCGGCAGAGCGAAAATGCGCTGAAGGTCGCGCGCTTCCTGGAGGGGCGCGTGCCGCGCGTCAATTTCCCCGGCCTGCCCAGCCACCCGCAGCATAATCTGGCGATGAGCCAGATGGCGGCTGCCGGGCCGATCTTCTCGATCGAACTGGATGGCGGACGCACTCAGGCGCACGGCCTGCTCGACGCGCTGGGGCTTATCGACATCTCGAACAATATCGGCGATTCTCGTTCGCTGATGACTCACCCGGCCTCCACCACGCACAGCGGCGTTGCCGAGGACCAGCGCCTGCTGATGGGCGTGGGCGAGGGAATGCTGCGCCTGAACGTGGGCCTTGAGGACCCGGAGGACCTGATCGCCGATCTCGATCAGGCCCTCGGCTCGGTCGGGTTGTGAAGGCGCTTTTCTCTCAGGAGGAAATCACGCGCGACATCGTCGTGCGCGTGTCGGTGAGCTATTTGCCCGAACAGTCGGAGCCCGATCGCGGGCGCTGGTTCTGGGCCTATCATATCCGCATCGAGAACCAGTCGCATCAGGCGGTGCAGCTGCTGACGCGCCACTGGATCATCACCGATGGGCGCGGTTCGCGGCATTCGGTCGAGGGTGAGGGTGTGGTTGGCGAGCAGCCGATGATCGTACCGGGTGCCAGCTACGACTATGTCTCGGGCTGCCCGCTCGCGACCCCGACCGGGTCGATGCAGGGAAGCTATCGCATGGTCGGTGCTGACGGCATGGAGTTCGACGTGGCGATCCCAAAATTCACTTTGTTGGCCCCGGCGGTAGCGGAATGAAGCGGACACATCTTCCCCTGAACGGCCTGCGCGTGCTCGACGCGGCGGCGCGGCATCTGTCCTTCACGCGCGCGGCGGACGAGCTGGCGGTGACTCCGGCGGCGGTCGGCCAGCAGATCCGCGCGCTCGAGGATACGCTGGGCGTGGTGCTGTTCCGACGTACCACCAAGGGGCTGGAGCTGACGCCCGAGGCCGAGGCGGGGCTTGCCGCATTGCGTGCAGGCTTCCTGCAGTTCGAGGAATCGGTGCGGGCGATGCAGGCTGGGCAATCATCCAAGTCGCTGACCATCGCGGCGCCGCGCGACCTGACCGAGAAGTGGCTGATGCCGCGTCTGGCCGAGATTGCACGCGACGATGCCGAGCTGCGTTTCGTGCTGGTGACGGCGGACGACGCCATCGACTTCACCGAGGCCAATCTCGACCTGGCGATCCGCTGGGGCGAAGGGCCGGGTGAGCATGAGGGCGAGGCGCTGGAGAGCGACGGCATGGTGACCGTGGGCCGGCCCGGCTCCAACGCCGACACACCGATCGCATGGCCGGGCTGCGTCGCTGAAGAGGGCGTGGCGCTGGTTCGCGTGGGCGACGCCGGGCTGGCACTCGACGCGGCGGCGCAGGGGCTTGGCCGGGCGACCGTGCCCGAACTGCTGGCGCGCGACGATATCGATGCCGGGCGCGTGGCGGTGCTGGGCGACCCCAAGGCGTCACGGCTTGGCTATTGGATGGTCGCACCACTGCCGCAGTGGCGGCAGAAGAAGGTGAAGACGCTGGTCGAGGCGCTGGGCGAAGCTTGACCCCGCCAATGCGCGAAACGATCGTGATCGAGACGCCGCGGCTGACCCTGCGGCCGCGCACGCTCGACGATGCCGAGGCGTTGCACGCGGCGTTCACCGATGTGGACGTCATGCGATACTGGTCCCGCCCGCCGCACACGAGTGTGGAGGAAACGCGCGCGGAATTGGCGTACGACGCGCCCGAGTGGCGCCGCTGGGCGATCACGCTCAAGGACGACGATACCGCGATCGGCGTGGTCGTGGCGGGCGAGAAGCGGCAGGGCAACGTCACCGAGATCGGTTACATCCTCGTCCGCGACTATTGGGGTAGCGGCATCGCGCGCGAGGCGGTGTCGGCGGTGATCGATCGGATCTTCGCCGAGGGGCAGCGCCGCGTGTTCGCGGATACCGATCCGGACAACACGCCGTCGCGCGCGATGCTGGAACGGCTGGGATTCAAGCTCGAAGCGCTGCTGCGCGCCGAGTGGGAGACGCATTTGGGCGTGCGCGACACCACCATCTATGGGTTGCTGCGCGAGGAATGGGGCGGTGCCGCCCGGCCTTAGCGATCCGGTTCGGTTCGCGACCTGTACCGTGCGATACCGGCGGGCGGTCAGGGTGTCAGGTCGATCGACGCCAGCCGGCCGGTAAGCTCGCGGGAACGTAGTCGCGAACCGGTCGGCGCGAGCGTGTCGAAGACCATCGTGAACCGCTCGATCCGCTCGAGCCCATCGTCTTCCGGTGCAAGCTTGAGTGGCGCATAGCGGCGGCCAGCGAGCGCTTCGTGCACCTTCTTGGGCCAAGCACCATTCACGGTTTCGGATTGCCGCAGCGTCTCGACATCGTGGACGGTACCGTCCGCTGCGATACGGAAGCGCACGTCGATCCATTGGGGTCCGGTATGAAGTCCCTTTGTCGCCAGCCCGATGCCGGTCGTATCGACGGAGGCCTGATCGAGCTGCACCGTCGGCGCATAGATGAGGACAGGCTTGTCGACCTTGGTGCCGATCGACGCCACGGCCTTGTCGACCGCCTGCTTGTCGCCCTGCGCCGAGGCGAGGCTGGCACGAAGCATCCCCGCCGCTTCACGGAAGGGCTTGAGTTCGGGTTGGGTCGTCTTTTCGATCCGTTTGATCGCGTCTTCGGCGGCGCCGCGATATTGCACCCGCACCTCGCTCACCGCACCATAGAGCACCGCCTCGCGGAACATGGCATGACCGCGCACCTGTGACAGCTTGGCCTGGTCTGCTTGCTTGGCAACCTTGCGGTAGACTTGGATCGCGGCGACAATCCGTCCCGCGCGGGCGTATTCGTCGCCGGTCATCAACCGCTGCATCAGAACACGTGAATCGTCCTTGTCGAGCCCGGCCTTGAGCTCATCGAGCGATTCGACCTGCAGGAGCCGGCTGAGATTACGATAGCCGTCGAGATCGCTCAGCCGCCCATAGGCGCGAGTGAGGTCGGAGACCTCGACCGGATATTGGCTGGCATAGCGGGCGTTGCGACCGCGCGCGGAGGCGAGCGTGCTCCGTGCGGCGTGATACTCGCCCGCGATGAACTGGTTCTCGGCATGCGCCAGACTGGCGTCGATATCCTCCCTGGGCGGGCATTTGCGCGCGAGGCAGGCCTTGAGCTGGCTTTCAGTCTCCGCCAGCGGCTTGCCGGTGACCACGATCACCTGTTCATTGTTGCCGTCCTGTGCATGAGCGACGGTGGGCGAAACAAGCAACACAGCGACGAGCAATGGTAGCTTCTGCGCGATCATGAAAGCCTCCCCCTTGGATACTTCGGCGCGAAATTGACGGCTTTCGAGCTTAACGTTCGCTGACTGAAACGATTGCGGGCCGCCACGCCATCGCGGTGCGAGGCACTAAACCTAGCGCATCGCTACCTGTGTCAACAACCGGCTCATCAGCATCAGGAATCCCCGTTCGTCCACCGCAGAGTCCTTGCGCGCCCAGCCGCCGGTGACCGCGTACCAATTGCCCTTCTTCGTCTTCACCAGCCAGCTGGTGTAGATCACCCCGGGCTCTGACCCGCCCTTATACCCGATATAGTCGAACTGTGCGGCACCGGCGGTCCCGGGAGCGACGGCCAGAATCGCCAGTGCCTGCTCGCCACCCTTGGTACGGAGCCAGTCGAGGACTGCCGCCTCGTCGCGGGGGCTGGCGAACCATTCCACATCGGGCGCGAGCGGTTTGTCGCCGAACATCGAGGGATCGATCTTCGTCGAGGCAAGGCGCGCGCGATTGTCGGCGAGCAGCTTGCGGCGGCCGTCCGGGCCGGCCGCTTTCCACTTGGCGGCCAGATCGGCGTTGGCGGGTGCCTTGAGCTGGAACAGCTCCATCGTGGTCAGCAGCGGCAATGTCGCGTCGGGGTTTGCGACCCCGGTCTGCGCGACCATGGCGTCGACCTTGTCGCGACCGAGGGCGCGCAGCAGCGCGTCGGAGGCGGTGTTGTCGCTGATCGAGATCATCAACGTCGCCAGCGTATGCAGCGTCACCGGTGCGCCGACAGGCCAGTGTTGCGTGATACCGGAGGGCATGGAGCGCGCGTCCAGCGTGACGACGTCGCTCCACTTGCGCGTGCCGACGCTCACCTGCTGCGCGGCTTCGGCGAGGATCCAGAGCTTGAAGGCCGATCCGATCGGCATCGGTCGATCGCCCGCCAGTTCGCTGACCGGCGTCACGCCATTGTCCAGCGCATAGATGCCGAAGGCGGCGGCGCCTGGCAGCGAGCGGATCTCTGCCGTGACCTTCCCTACGCTGTCGCCGCGCGGTTCGACGCGGGAGAAGATCAGACCGGTCACGCGATGCGGTGGGGCCGGATCGACGACGATATCGACGATGGCGATGCCCCGCTCGAGGCCTAATTCGACCGTGGCGGCGTGGGGCGAGGCGGCAATGACCTTTTCGACCTTCACCACGGCACCATATTGCGTCTTCATCTGCGGGCCGATTTGGTCGAACTGTGCCTTGGGTATGTGCGCCTTGAAGGCGGGGGCGAAATAGTCGTCGAAATCACCGGTGCCGTTGATCAGCGCCGGCAACGCGTCGAGCCGCGCCTTCAGCGCTGGCGAGATTTCGGCGTACGCGGGGGTCGGTTGTGCGGGGGATTGCGCAAGCGCTGGCGCGGCCATTGCGGAGATTAGACAGCAGGCGGCTAGAAGGGCTGTTCGCATGGGCATCCTTTCCGGGGCGGATCAATCGATAGCGGGATTGGTGTCGAGCGTCGCGATTTCCATGGCGATCGCGCGGGCAGCGCTGCGGTTGAACCAGAATATCAATCCGAAGATGAGCGCGATCATCGTGGTGCCGATCGCGCCGTTGCGCAGGGCGGCCGCGAGCGGAATCGATTCGGCTTGGGCGCGAACGGCGGCGGCGATGAAGACGACCATGCCGGGGAGGAACGGGGCGAGGTACCAGCGGCCGACGCTCGCCAATGCCCGGTGCTGTGCGGAGAGAAGCCCGCGATAATGGGTCAGGGCATCCTGTCCGAGCACTGCGGGATCGTTCGAGGGGTGGCGGTGCCACAGATTGCGCAGCGCGACGCTGGTGCCCGCGATCAGCATCAGGCTGGCGATGCGGATGCCCCAGTCGGACGCGTCGATGGCGATATAGCCGAAGATCGCGATCACCAGCGCGCCCGCGGCATATTCGATCAGGTCGCGGGTGCGCAGCCTGCGGCGAAACCGGGCGGCGCACTCGGCGAGTTCTTCGCGCGAAGGGGCCGTGGCGCCGGCTTGCTGCGCCGTCCAGAGCGTGACGATCGGATCAGTCATGACGGTGTTCCCGTTGCGAAATGGCTGGCGAGCAGTATCTTGATCCGATGCACCTTCACCGCGACGTTGCCTGGCGAAAGTCCGACGACATCGGCGATCGTCGATGCGTCGACCCCTTCGAGATAAAGCAGGATGACGCTGCTGTCGGTCGGTTTGAGCGCTGCGATCAGGCCATGCAGGCGCGCCAGCAGGCGGCTCTGGTCCACCACGGTTTCCGGATCTTCGCTGGTCAGGATCATATCCGCCTCATCGAGCGACGCGAGGCGTGCGCCGCGCCTGGCCCGGGCGACGTACGTGGCGGCGATGTTGTGGATGACGCGGTAGGTCCAGGTTCCGGGCGCACAGCGACCGTCATAGGCTGCCAGACTGTTCCACAGCGCCAGATGCATGTCCTGTTCGAGGTCGCGGGCGCGATCGATATCGGCTTCCACCGCCCGCGCGAGCCGGGCGATCGCTGGAGCATGCGCCGCCGAAGCTTCGGCGTAGAGCCTGTCCTGCGCCGTGTTCCCGCTTTCGACCTGGGCCATTTTCGCGTTCATGCCCCTTTAGTCGCGGGCGACGCGGATTTCTTACACGCGCATGCGAAAAAGATCAGGCGTCGATCGCTTCCTCGTCGAGCCGGGCGGCATTTTCCTGGATGAAGGCGAAGCGGTGCGCGGGGTTGGTACCCATCAGCCGGTCGACCAGATCCTTCACCCCCGCGCGTTCCTCATATTCCTGGGGCAAAGTGATGCGGATCATGCTGCGGGTCTTCGGGTCCATCGTGGTTTCGCGCAGCTGGCCGGGGTTCATCTCGCCCAGGCCCTTGAAGCGGGAAACCTCGACCTTGCGGCCCTTGAACGCGGTCGCCTCGATCTCGGCGCGGTGCGCATCGTCGCGGGCGTAGAGCGACTTGGTGCCGGCGGTGAGGCGGTAGAGCGGCGGCTGGGCGAGATAGAGGTGCCCGCGGCGGACGATGTCGGGCATCTCCTGGAAGAAGAAGGTCATCAGCAGCGTCGCGATATGCGCGCCGTCGACATCGGCGTCGGTCATGATGACGATGCGTTCGTAGCGGAGGCTGTCGGGCTGGCAGTCCTTGCGGGTCCCGCAGCCCAGCGCCTGGATCAGGTCGGCGATTTCGCTATTCGCGCCGATCTTCGCGCTGGTTGCCGATGCGACATTGAGGATCTTGCCGCGGATCGGGAGGATCGCCTGAGTCTTGCGGTCGCGTGCCTGCTTGGCGCTGCCGCCGGCCGAGTCGCCCTCGACGATGAACAGCTCGGTTCCGGCGGGATCGTCGGCCGAGCAGTCGGTGAGCTTGCCGGGCAGGCGCAGCTTGCGGCCACTGGTCGCGGTCTTGCGCTTGACCTCGCGCTCCTGCTTGCGGCGCAGGCGGTCGTCCATGCGCTCGAGGACATAGCCGAGCAACGCCTTGCCGCGGTCCATACGGTCGGCGAGAAAATGGTCGAAATGGTCGCGCACGGCCTTTTCGACCAAAGCCGTCGCTTCGGGCGAGGTCAGGCGATCCTTCGTCTGCGACTGGAATTGCGGTTCGCGGATGAAGACCGAGAGCATCAGCTCCGACCCGACCATGATGTCGTCGGCGGTGATGTCTTTGGCCTTTTTCTGCCCGACCAGTTCGCCGAACGCGCGGATGCTGCGCACCAGTGCCTGACGCAGCCCCTGCTCGTGCGTGCCGCCATCGGGCGTGGGGATGGTGTTGCAATACCAGCTATAGGACCCGTCGCTCCACAGCGGCCAGGCCACCGCCCACTCGACCCGGCCCTGCGAGTCCGGGAATTCCTGGGTCCCCGAGAAGAACTCCGCGGTCGCGCCCTCGCGCGTGCCGAGCTGTTCCTTCAAGTGATCGGCGAGGCCGCCGGGGAACTGGAACACCGCTTCGGCCGGGGTGTCGTCCGAAATCAGCTCGGGCGCGCATTTCCAGCGGATCTCGACGCCCGCGAACAGATAGGCCTTGGATCGGGCGAGCTTGTACAGCCGCGCGGGCTTGAAGTTCATTTCCCCGAAAATCTCGGAATCGGGGGTGAAGCTGACCAGGCTCCCGCGCCGGTTGGGGGTGCCACCGAGATGCTCGAGCGGACCCAGCGTCTGGCCCTGGCTGAAGCGCTGGCGATAGAGCTGCTTGTCGCGCGCTACCTCGACCACCGTATCGACCGACAGCGCGTTGACCACGCTGATGCCGACGCCGTGCAGACCGCCGGAGGTCGCATAGGCCTTGCCCGAGAATTTGCCGCCCGAATGGAGCATCGAGAGGATCACCTCGAGCGCCGACTTGTCCGGGAACTTCGGGTGCGGATCGATCGGGAAGCCGCGGCCATTGTCGGTGATGGTCAGTCGGTTGCCGACGTCGAGCGTGACCTCGATCCGGTTGGCATGGCCCGCGACCGCCTCGTCCATCGCATTGTCGAGCACTTCGGCGGCAAGGTGGTGCAACGCGCGCTCGTCGGTTCCGCCGATATACATGCCGGGACGGCGGCGGACCGGCTCCAGCCCCTCGAGCACCTCGATCGACGAGGCGTCATAGGTGTTGGCGGACGGGGCGGACGAGGGCTGGAACAGATCGGAGGACATCGCCTGTTGCTATATCGTTCCACAGGGTGCGGGCAAGCGGGGCTGTTGCTGCAATGCAACACACGCGCCGCTTTCGGACGAAGCGCGGGATAGAATGGCGCAATCGCTCGTTATCCCGCCGCTAGTAACGAATGGAGTACCCCCAACATGCGTATGCGTACCCTACTGGGCGCCGCCACCGGCGCCCTGACCCTCGCTGTCGCCGCAGTCCCGGCTTATGCCCAGGATTCCGCGACCGGCGACGAATTCACCGGTTTCTACATCGGCGGCTCGGTCGGCTTCACCACCCAGAAGAATGACGTCGGCGAATCGATCCTGTTCGACGCGGGCCGCAACGGCAGCTTCGGGGATACGATCGCGACATCGGGCGGCGGCAACGCCTTCGCGCCCGGCTTCTGCAACGGCGCGGCGACCTCGACCGCCAACCTTGCGTGCAAGAACGACAAGGACGGCGTCGAATATTATGCCCGCCTCGGTTTCGACAAGCAGATGGGCAAGGTCGTGCTTGGCGCGGTCGCCGAATTCGGCAAGTCGGAAGTGCGCGACAGCGTTTCGGCGTTCAGCACCACCCCGGCCTTCTACACCATGACGCGTGAGCTTGACTGGAACGCGGCGCTGCGCGCCCGTGCCGGTTACACGGTCGGCCCGAAGACCCTGGTCTATGCGACCGGTGGTGGCGCCTATGCCAAGATCGACCACAGCTTCACCACCAGCAACACCACGAACTCGTTCGCGCTTTCGGGCAAGGACCATGCGTGGGGCTGGCAGGCGGGCGGTGGCCTGGAGCAGAAGCTGAGCAAGAACGTCTCGCTCGGTGTCGAGTATCTCTACAGCCGCTACAATGACGACGATGCGCGGGTGAACGTTGGCACCGGTACCGCCGGTGCGACCAACCCGTTCGTGCTGGCGGGCGGCGCGGATTTCGCGCGCAGCCAGAACCGGTTCGACATGCATTCGCTTCGCGCGACGGCGGCGTTCCGCTTCTAAGTCGCTTGTGAGCGAGGGCAACGGCCGGCGGAGCGATCCGCCGGCCGTTTTCTTCGTGTTTTGGGATGCGCCCTGTGGAGCGGGGTTGTTGCCGGTTCCGGAGATACCCTCAGGCGGCGGCGATTCCCGTGACGAACTGCCGGGTCGCGTCGTCAAGGCGGCGGGCGGTTGCCGAGAGGCTGCGGGCGGCGCCGGCGACGCGGTCCGAAAGCGTTTCTGTTTCGCTGGCGATCGAGGCGATCTCGACCACCCGATCGGCCATTGCCTCGACCCCGAGCGCGGTGTCGCGCGCGGACAGCTCGATCGCGGCGGCGGTCTGGCGCTGGGTTTCGACCGCGCTCCGGATCGCGTTGGCGGCGGTGGCGAGATCCGCGACCATCGCCGAAATCTGGGTGAGCGCGTCCTGCGCGACATCGGCGCCCGTATCGACCGATCCGGCGAGCTGACGGATTTCGTGCGTCGCGGTCGCGGCCTGCCCGGCGAGCAGCTTCACCTCATGCGCGACCACCGCGAAGCCGCGGCCGACATCGCCGGCATGTGCCGCCTCGATCGTCGCGTTAAGCGCCAGCATGTTGGTGTGGGCCGCGATATTGTGGATCGAGTCGGCAAAGCCGGTGATGCTGTGCGACTGTTCCGTCAGGATGCGGACGGCGTCGCGCCCAGCCGCCGAGATGCTGTTGGCGTCATCGCTACGACGGGCCTGCTGATCCGCGCTCGCGGCGATCGCGGTGATCGACGCCGCCATGTCGTGCAGTCGCTCGGCGAGAATATCCGCGCTTGCCGAGGCCTGGGTCGCACGGCTTGCGGTGTCGGTCGATTCGCGGCTGCCACGTCGCGCCATGTCGAGCAGCGCGTGGCCGAGGCCGTCGAGCTCCGCGGCAGCGTCGCCCACCGCCTGGACCACGCCTGACACGTTGTCCTGAAAATCGAGCGTCAGCTTGTGCATTTGCGCGCGCGCGGCGGCGGCGCGTTCCACCTCTGCCTGGCGTTTGCGTTCCTCGGCTTCGTGGCGTGACGCCTCCGCAGCGGCGGTCATCGCGTTCTCGGCGGCGCCCCGGCGCGCCTCGGCATCCTCGGCCACGCGCTCGCTGGCCAGCCGCGCATCGGCCTGACGCTGCATCAGGCCGCGCAGCACATGGATGAGGAAGATGAGCATTGCCGCTTGCATCACCACCGCGGTCGCATGGAAGATCACCCGCCCAAGCCCGCTGCCGTCATAGAAAACCCAGGCCGGCGCGATGAACTGAAGGATCAGATGGTGGAGCGCGATCAGCGCTGAAGCGACGACGATGACGCTCCAGTCGCACAGGATCGTCAACGCCGCGAGCGCCACGAAGAAATACATATGGGCGTCCATCTGCCAGCTGTAACCGGCGAGCGCATAGACGCCGAGCGCGGGCAGGATCGCCGCCAGCGTGCCGATTGTGATCCGCGCCGCGCGGTCGGTGCGCTGATGCAATGCCATCCAGGTGGGTAGCAGGGTGGCGCCGGTGCCCATGGCCAGCACGGGAAGCGCCTTTTCGTTGGCGACAAGAGTGGCGGCGAGCGCGATGAATAGAATGACCGCCCAACTCGAAGCGACGAGGATCCGTACACCATGCAGGCGGAGCAACGTCACCTCGGGTGGGGTCATGTTCGCTTCCTTTCCGCGCCGCACCAGTCTTCGGGCGCGGCGATGACGAGGACGCCGCGTGCCAGCATCGGCCACAAGAGCCGGTCGCGCTGACCGTCGACGATCAGGATGTTGGGGCGCGGTCCGCGGCCCCGAAGCGCGGCGCCGCGTTCGATCGCGAGGGCCGCCAATGTTCCCGCATCGCGGCCGTCGAGCGCGATCAGCGCCATCGGCCCCTTTGCGGCGGGATAGAAGGAGGTGGCGAGCAGGCTCGCCAGAACAAGCCCGATCTGGATCGAGGGCAGGGAGATGTGAGAGGGTTTTAGCCGAGCAATCACTCGGCTTTACTATCAGCCATTACTTATCGAGCGGTAAACTGTGCTTGTTCATCGATGTTTTGTGTTACGCTCATGGGGTTGTTATCGAAGGCTGGTAGTGGCTTCGTGGCATGATGGCTGTACGCATCTCGCGTCATGGGCAGGGCGATTCGAAGCAAGCCTGTCATCGATTTGCGCTACATTTGGCGCGATGGCGTTGTTTCGGGGGAAAGTGTCATGCCTTTTCTGGACGATGACTTTGTCGACATGCGCTGCGACGACGGCAGCATCTGGCATCTGTACTGGGGGGATGAGGTCGAACTAGTCTCCACCAGCGCCGCAGGGCATCGCATCAGGGCGCTGGAACATGGCGGCAAGGTGCGGCGGGAGGGACTGGTCAAATCCTCGGCGAAGTTCCGCGATACCGGGCTGCTGCGCCTGTCGATGATCGACGTACAGCAGGGCGACGGGCTGATCCTGGACACGCCGGGACGCAAGACGATCTTCATCGACGGCGGCGACAACAAGCTGTTCGCGCGCCATGCGGCCTTCCGTTTTCGCGGTACCACGGCCGCCGATCCGCTCAAGGTCGACCTGTCGCTCGTTACCCATGGCGACGCCGATCATTTCGAAGGACTCAACATTCTGCAGGGGACCGAGACCGAGGACGGAATCGACGAACGGCAGCGGCTCTTCATCGCACCGCTGCGCTATTACCATAATGGCATGGTCAAACGGCCGGGGAAGAAGCCCGACGGCAAGGCGCGCAAGGATCTGGAGATGCTGGGTGCGACGACCGAGGTGGACGGGGTGCCGTTCGTCACGGGGTTGGTCGACGATCCCGCTAATGTACCCGAGGCCGAGCGCAACAAGCATTTCAGGTCCTGGGTGAAGGCGCTCGAGACATGGGACGCGCGGACGCAGGCGTTGACCGGGGCGCCTATGGTGCGCCGGCGGATCGACCACCTCAGCACCGACGCGTTCGATTTTCTGCGGGATGAGGGGGTTGCGGTCGAACTGCTGGGTCCGATCAGCGAGCCGACAGCCGCCGGGCCGGGGCTGCGCTTCCTGCGTAGCCCGCCCAATGACGCCGACATGATGCTGGGCACCTTTCCGCCGCGGGGCAAGGGGAGTTGGTCGGAAAGCCACACGATCAATGGCCATTCGATCACTTTCCGCCTGCGCTACGGCAATGTGCGTTTCATGTTCACCGGGGACATGAACCAGGAAGCGATGGCGCGGATGCGAGCGGCGTTGCCCGATGCGGCATTGCGGTCGGAGATCCTCAAGACTCCGCACCACGGTGCCGCGGACTTCGACATGGAGTTTCTGAAGGAGGTTGGCGCGGTGGTGTCGATGATCTCGTCAGGCGACGAGAGTAGCGCCAAGGAGCATATCCACCCCCGCGCAACGCTGATGGCGGCGCTGGGCAAGGCGTCGCGGACGACTCCGGCGGTGATCTTCTGCACGGAGCTGGCGGCGTTCTTCGCGATGCGGGGCCCGTCGCGTGACCTCGATCCGGGGGCGGGCGAGAAACCCGTCTATTTCGGGTTCGAGCGGACCAACTACGGTATCATCCACGTCCGCACCGACGGCATGCGCGTACTCGCCTTCACCCATTCGGGCGAACGCGGGACCAACGAGGCCTATCGCTTCGCGGTATCGGCGAATGGCGACATCGCCTTCGCGCCCCGACCGGTATCGGTCAGTGCGCCGAAGGTGACCTAGCGGACCTTAGCGGACGCGGGGACCGCCATAGGGCATCGGCGGCGGCGGACGGCGGTCGCGGCGCGGAAGCTGTGCCTGATAGGCGTGGCCGCAATGCGCGACGCAATAGGGGAAGCCGGGATTCACCTTGTCGCCGCAGAAGTGGAAGTCCGGTTCACCCGGATGGCCGAGCGGCCATTTGCAGACCTTGTCGTTGAGATCGAGCAGGCTGGTCTTGCCCTCGATCTCCTTGCTCGGTTTGGCGGGAACCAGGCGACGCGGCGGGGCCGGCGAGATCGGAGGCGCCTGCTCGCCGGGGTTCTGACGGATGAAGCCGCCGGGGCCGACCGAGCGCAGCACCGGGCCTGAGGGCTTCGCCGGTGCGGGCTCCGCAGGCGTATCGGCGACAGGCGCCGACTCGCGCGGTGCGGGTGCCGCGGCGACAGGCGGTGCGGGCACCGGCTTCGGCGCAGGCGCGGGCCGTGGGGCCGGAGCGGTTTCGGCGGCGGGCGCGGCAGCGGCAGCCTTCGCCTCGGGCGCATTGGGCTTCACGGGCGAGGGGCGCGAGGCGAGGCCGAGGCGATGCGCCTTGCCGATCACGGCATTGCGGCTGACGCCGCCCAGTTCCTCGGCGATCTGGGTTGCGGTCAGGCCGCTGTCCCACATCTTGCGCAGCGTCTCGATCCGTTCGTCGGTCCAGCTCATTCAAACGTCCTTCATCATCCCCGTTGCGGGGGGCAGCGGGAGCCATTACCCGGCCTAACCATGACCGAACAACCCCGCGTGCAAGAAACAACTATCGCCGCCCCCGGCGTCCCGGTGATTCGCAACGTCAATTGGGGAGGGCTTTGGACGCTATATGTGAAGGAGGTGCGCCGTTTCTTCAAGGTGCAGCTCCAGACCATCTGGGCGCCGGCGGTTACCACCTTGTTGTTCCTCGTTGTTTTCACGGTCGCCCTGGGCGGCAGCGGACGCACCGTGACGCTGGACGGAAAGCCGATTCACTTCGCCGACTTCATCGCCCCAGGCCTGATCGTCATGGGGATGCTTCAGAACGCCTTCGCCAATGCCAGTTTCTCGCTGCTGGTCGGCAAGATCCAGGGGACGATCGTCGATTACCTGATGCCGCCGCTTTCTACCGGCGAACTGCTCGCGGCGCTATGCGCGGGCGCCGTCACCCGCGCTTTCTGTGTCGGATCGGCCGTGTGGCTCGCGATGGCGCTGTGGCCGGGTGTCAGTGTGATGCCGCACCATCTATGGGCGATCCTGTGGTTCGGTTTCCTGGGATCACTGTTCCTGTCGCTGTTGGGCGTGATGACCTCGATCTGGGCGGAGAAGTTCGATCACGCGGCCGCGGTCACCAACTTCGTGGTCGCGCCGCTCGCGCTGCTGTCGGGGACCTTCTACTCGGTCGACAAACTCGCCCCGACCTTCCAAGCGATCAGCCACGCCAACCCGTTCTTCTACATCATCTCGGGCTTTCGCTATGGATTCCTGGGTGTCGCCGATTCGCCGATCGTGCTTGGCAGCGCGGTGATCCTGGGGCTGAATGCGGTGCTTGGGTTCGCCTGCTACGCGCTGCTGCGCTCGGGCTGGAAGACGCGAAGCTGAAAATAAGGCTGAACGGGCGCTGTCAGCCGCGTTCAGCTTTTCGTTCTGCTTGCGCAACTACGCCGTTTCCATCGACTGAGGAGGCGATGGGTATGCGTAAACTGATGATCGGACTGGCGCTGGCGGGGTTTGCGGTGGCGGCGATGCCGGCGGCTGCGCAGCAATGGGACGGCGGCGATCGTGGCGGGCGCGGCTGGCATGACGATCGGGATCGTGGATGGGGCCATCGCAGTGAGTCGCTGCGCCGGGCGTCCTGGATGCTCGATCGCACGATCCAGCGCGGCATCCTGTCGCGCGGCGAGGTGCGCCGTTATCGCAGCGAGCTGCGCGATATCCATGAGCTGGAGGCGGATTATCGTCGCGATGGCTATTCGCGCCGGGAACGCGAAAGGGTCGACGAACGTGCCGACCGACTGATTTACCGGTTGCGCCGGGAATGGCGCGAGGAACGGCGGGACCGCTGGGATGACGATCGCCGCGATCGCTGGGACGATTGAGGTCGCGGGCGGGGGTGCGGGAAGAGTTTCCCGTACCCTGTCGCGAGGTGTTGACCGCACGCCCCTTCCGCTCGTAAATCCCCGCTCCGGGCGGTCCGGTTGGGCCGCCTTTGTTGTTTCCGGAGCCTAACCCCAGTTTTTTGTAAGGAGGAACAGTCAATGTCGATCACCCCACTCATGCCCGTCTACCCGCGGTGTGAAGTGCGTCCGGTGCGAGGCGAGGGCTGCTACCTGATCGGGGAACGAGGGGAACGATATCTGGACTTCGCCGCGGGGATCGCGGTGAACGCGCTGGGCCATGGCCATCCGCAGTTCACCAAGGCGATCGCCGAGCAGGCCGCGACGCTGATGCACGTCTCCAACCTCTACGGTTCGCCGCAGGGTGAGGCGCTGGCGCAGCGCATCGTCGACAACAGCTTCGCCGATACGGTGTTTTTCACCAATTCGGGCGTCGAGGCTATCGAGTGCGCGATCAAGACCGCGCGCCGCTATCATTTTGTCAACGGCAACCCGCAGCGGCACAAGTTGATCACGTTCAAGAACGCCTTCCACGGCCGTTCGATCGGCGCGATCAGCGCGACCGACCAGCCCAAGATGCGCGACGGGTTCGAGCCGCTGCTGCCGGGCTTCGACTATGTGAAGTTCAACGATCTCGAGGGCGCGATCGCCAAGATCGACGACGAGACCGCGGGTTTCCTGGTCGAAACGGTGCAGGGCGAAGGCGGTATGACCGCAGGCACGGTCGAGTTCATCCAGGGCCTGCGCAAGGCGTGCGATGAGCATGGCCTGTTGCTGATCCTGGACGAGATCCAGTGCGGCTATGGCCGTACCGGCAAGATGTGGGCCTATGAGCATTACGGCATCACGCCCGACATCATGACCGCGGCGAAGGGGATCGGAAACGGCTTCCCGCTCGGCGCTTGCCTCGCGACCGAGGAAGCGGCCAAGGGCATGGTGTTCGGTACCCATGGATCGACCTATGGCGGCAACCCGCTCGCCATGGCGGCGGGGCAGGCGGTACTCGACGTGATGCTGGAGCCGGGCTTCTTCGAGCGCGTCGAGCAGATGGGCGAGCGCCTGCGTGCGGGGTTTGAGCAGCTGATTCCCAATCACGATCATCTGTTCGACGAGATCCGCGGCAAGGGGCTGATGCTGGGCGTCAAGCTCAAGGAACCGGCGGTGGCGCGCGATTTCGTGGCGCATCTGCGCGACAATCACGGACTGCTCACGGTTGCCGCGGGCGAGAACGTGTTCCGCGTCCTTCCGCCGCTGGTGATCGACGACAGCCATATCTCCGAGTGCATCGAGAAGCTGAGCGCCGGCGCGCGCAGCTACGTGCCGCCCGCTGACGATTGATTCCTTCCCGCCGGTGCCGTTGGCGCGGCACCGGCGGTGACGGGGGAGCCACAACATGACTTATCGTAACTTCCTGTCGCTTTCCGACGCGGGCGCCGATGGCGTCGCCGCGATTCTGGCCGATGCGATCGACCGCAAGCGTGCCCGTGCCGGCCTGCCCAAGGGGACGGTTGACGCCGACGCCCCGCTCGCGGGTCGCACGCTCGCCATGGTGTTCGAGAAGAATTCGACCCGTACCCGCGTCAGCTTCGAGATGGCGATCCGCCAGCTCGGCGGCAGCGCGGTGGTGCTCGACGCCGCCACCAGCCAGCTCGGGCGAGGCGAGACGGTGGCGGACACCGCGCGCGTCCTGTCGGGCTATTGCGACGCGATCATGGTCCGCACCGACGACCACGCCAAGCTGCTCGAAATGGCGCAGTACGCCACCGTCCCGGTGATCAACGGCCTGACCGACGACAGCCACCCCTGCCAGATCATGGCCGATCTCCAGACCATTCTGGAGAGCGGCAAGGCGCTGCCCGGCCTCAAGGTCGCGTGGTTGGGCGACGGCAACAATGTGCTCGCCTCGATCGTCGAGGCGGCGGGGTTGATGCATTTCGACGTGGTCGCCGCCTGTCCGCAGAGCTTCGCGCTACCCGAGGAGGCGATGGCGCTGGGCAACGGCCGCGCGCGCACCGTCAACGATCCGGTCGAGGCGGTCGCGGGCGCCGATATCATTGTTACCGACACCTGGATCTCGATGGGTCAGGCGCATGCGGACGTGAAGCTCGCCGCGCTCGCACCCTATCAGGTGACGGAGGCGCTGATGGCGCAGGCCAAGCCCGACGCGAAGTTCCTCCACTGCCTGCCCGCGCATCGTGGCGAGGAAGTGACCGACGCGGTGATCGACGGGCCGCAATCGCTGATCTGGCCGGAGGCGGAGAACCGTCTCCACGCCCAGAAGGCGGTGCTGCGCTGGTGTTTCGGCCAGATCGGGTGATATCGGCGGCGAGTTGAACCGGGGACTTGGCTCCCCATATTCGCCGAAACCCGACAATCCGTTCGTTTCCCGACCCGGGACCGGCAGCGACAGCCGATCCCGGGTTCGGTATGAATGGTGGAGATACGACAATGACGATGCCCGCCGCCGACCTCGACCGCACGGTCAACTTCACGATTCCGGCCCGCCACGCGCGCGGCCGTGTCGCGCGGCTGGGGCCGGTGCTCGACCGGATCCTGGCGGCGCATGCCTATCCGGCGCCGATCGAACGGGTGCTGGCCGAAGCGCTGACGCTGACGGCCTTGCTCGGATCGACGCTCAAGGATTCGGGCGGTCAGCTCACCTTGCAGGCCCAGGTTCAGGCGCAGAGCGGCGGCGGAATCATCCGCCTGCTGGTGTGCGACTATAAGGGCGGCGAACTGCGCGGTTACGTTCAGTTCGATGCCGAGCGGTTGGCCGAACTGGGCGATAACCCCTCGCTCTATGCGCTGTTCAACCAGGGCTATCTGGCCGTCACCTTCGATCAGGCGACGAGCGGCGAGCGCTATCAGGGCATCGTCCCGCTCGATGGCGGATCGCTGG
Organism: Sphingomonas sp. GW821-FHT10C01; assembly: GCF_059415525.1. Taxonomy (NCBI): domain Bacteria; kingdom Pseudomonadati; phylum Pseudomonadota; class Alphaproteobacteria; order Sphingomonadales; family Sphingomonadaceae; genus Sphingomonas; species Sphingomonas sp. GW821-FHT10C01. The sequence continues at coordinate 912,165 of NZ_JBWKNK010000001.1, forward strand.
CCGAAGCGGCGGAGAACTACTTCGACCAGTCCGAGCAGATCCCGACGCTGGTGCGGCTGGGTGTCGGCCATGACGCGCAGGGCAAGTGCATTGCCGGGGGGCTATTCCTGCAGCACCTTCCCGAGGGTGAGGAGGGCGGCGAACGGCTGCATACGCGCGAGCACCATCCCGAGTGGGAGCATGTCGAGGCGCTGGGATCGACCATGGGTGCGGACGAGCTGGCCGACGCGTCGATCCCGCTGGAGAATCTCGTCTGGCGACTGTTCAATGAGGAAGATGAGGTCCGTGTACAGGGTGGGGTAGACCTTGTCCGCGGCTGCCGTTGCGACCCGTCTTATATCAAATCGGTGCTGGACAAGTTCAGCGCGGAGGATCGGGCGGAAATGGCCGAGGACGGCGTGATCACGGTCGATTGCGCCTTTTGCGCGCAAAAATTCCCGATCGCGGTGGATGCCGCCTGACTGCAGCCGCAATTGGCGGTTGTAATTGTCAGCCAATCGAAAGCCGAATCGTGCTAGAGGAGCGGTGAAATGAGCAGAATCGCTTTCATAGCCGGTGCCCTGGCCCTCTCGATCGGGGGCGGGGGCTTTGCGCTCGCCCAGTCGGGCACGCTCAGCGCGCTTGCTCAGATCGAGCGCGGTGAGTGGACGCTGCGCGCGTCCGACGGAAGCACCCGGTCGATCTGCGTCACCGATCCGCGCGTGCTGCTTCAGCTGCGCGACCGCTCGGCGGGATGCACTAATTTCGTGGTCGAGAATGGCCCGAATGGCGGGCGCATCAGCTTCACCTGTCCGACGGGCAAGACCGACACGAGCCTGACGGTGGAGACACCGCGCCTGGTCCGCATTGAGACGCAGGGGATCAGCCGTGGTCTGCCCTTCACCGAGGAGTATGAAGGCCGGCGGACCGGGGCCTGCAAGGCCGCCACGGCCCGCTGACCTTGCCGCGCTGCGGCAAAGCCGGTAGCCCGCAGCCATGACCGACACCAAGATTGCCGTCGCCCTTGTTTCGGGCGGCCTCGACTCATTCGTTTCCGCCGCCAGCGCCCGCGCGGACGGCTATCGCCTTCTGGCGCTCTCGGTCGACTATAATCAGCGCCATCATGTCGAGCTGGCCGCCGCACGACGGATCGCCCATGCGCTGGGTGCCGAGCGGCACATCGTGCTTCCGATGGACCTGTCGCAGTTCGGCGGATCGGCGCTGACCGCCGATATCGACGTGCCCAAGACCGGGGTGGAAGAAGGCGGCATCCCGGTCACCTATGTGCCGGCACGCAACACCATCTTTCTGAGTCTGGCGCTCGGCTGGGCCGAGGCGTCGGGCGCGCGTGACCTGTATATCGGGGTCAACGCGCTCGATTATTCGGGCTATCCCGATTGCCGTCCCGAGTTCATCGAGGGATTCGAGAAGCTGGCAGAACTAGCGACCAAGGCCGGGGTCGAGGGTGAACCGTTCCGCATCCGATCACCGCTTCAGTACATGACCAAGGCGGATATCGTCCGTGAGGGGACGCGCCTGGGCCTCGACCTTGGGCTGAGCTGGTCATGCTATGATCCGGCGCCGGGTGGAATGCATTGCGGCCTGTGCGACAGCTGTCGCTTGCGGTCCAAGGGGTTCGAGGAAGCGGGCGTGCCCGACCCCACCCGCTATGCCGAAACCCCGCGATAGGCGCCGACGATGAGCTATGCGGTCAAGGAGATGTTCCTCACGCTGCAGGGTGAGGGGGTGAATGCCGGCGCGCGCGCGGTGTTCGTGCGCTTTGCCGGATGCAATCTCTGGTCGGGACGTGAGCAGGACCGGGCGGACGCCGTCTGCAAATTCTGCGACACCGACTTTGTCGGTACCGACGGGCTAGGCGGAGGCAAGTTCGCCGATGCGGATGCGCTGGCGGCGGCGGTCGAGGCGTTCTGGGGGGTGGGCACAGAGCGTCGCTTCGTCGTGCTGACCGGCGGGGAGCCGATGCTGCAGGTGGACGACGCGCTGGTCGATGCGCTCCATGCACGCGGTTTCCGCATCGCGATCGAGAGCAACGGCACCTTGCGCGCGCATCCTGGCATCGATTGGATATGCATCAGCCCCAAGGCGGGAAGCGACGTTGTCCAGCGCCGCGGCGATGAGCTCAAGCTGGTCTGGCCGCAGTCGGGGACCGACGTCGCGGTGCTGGAGCAATGGGACTTCGCCCATTTCCTGGTTCAGCCGATGGACGATGCGAACGCCGCCGCCAATGTCCAGGCGGCGGTCGATTTCGCATTGGAACGGCCGAAATGGCGCCTGACCTTGCAGGCGCACAAGTCGCTGGGGCTTCGTTAGGGGCTTACCGCTTCGACTGGCAGCGCGACGGCGAATAGATTTCCTTGCGCCAGCACTTCGCGTCGCTGAACACTGGCACCGGTGCCGACGCCGGAACGTAGTAATAATGGAAGGCGGGAAACTGGTGCTCGCCCCATTTCGTCAGGCTGTTGCGCAGCTCACGAAGTCGCAGCGCCGCGACTTCGCCGACTTGGCCGCGTGGGGCGAAGACCACCTGCTGCGAGATGTCGTCGGCCGTGTAGCAGAAGGTGAGCTGGGCGTGGACCGCCGAGAAACTCGAATAAACCCGCGTGCCATATTGATCGAGCGCCATCTGACCCGCCTTGGGGGTCTTGTTCACGCGCATGAAGTATTTGGTCAGCGTCGCATAGGAGCCATTCAGCTCGGTGGCGTGATCCTTGAGGATGGTGTTGTAGTTGGGCAGCGTCAGCAGCGTCTTGGCGAACTGGCACTGCAGCGCGGCGACGTTGAGCGCGGCGCGGACGTTCCATACCATCGCCGCGCGCAGCTCAGCTGGCGTCGCTCCCGGCAGCGCCTGGGCGAGAATGCCCGGCTCTTCCCCGGTGACGCGCGGACCGACGACGTCGGGGCCCTTGAAATAGAATTGTGCCGATGCGGGCGCCGCACCGAACAATGCCGCCGCTCCCGCGGCCGCGCACATGAAACGCGAAACCAGCATCCTGACCCTCTTGAACGCAAACTCGAATAAGTCCCCGGGTTACGGATTTTTTACCCTGTGCCCAAGCGCTTTTTGCCCGCTTGTGACGCGACCCGACAAGAAGGCGTGGATTTACAAGGGCTTGAATCGAAAGGGCCGCCCGGTTTCCCGCGCGGCCCCGAACTCGAATTCGCGCAAGCGAACTTACATGCCGTTGCCGACGGTCTCGTTGCCGGCGGGGGCGGTCTCGTTCGCCATGCCCATCGTGTTGCCGGTGGCGCCATCGACCATGGTCATGTTGTCGCTCATGGTGCCGTCGAGCACCGGATCGGTCGCGTTCACGTCCTGAACCGCGGTGTTGTCAGCGGTGGTCTCGGTCTTCTCGCCGCAGGCCGACAGCAGCAGCGCGGCGCTGGCGATCATCGAACCGGCAACAGCCTTGGTGAAAAGTGCACGCATGTATGAGGCTCCCTAGATATGGGCGGGGGCGGCACGGATGCGGTAATCCCCCAAACCGGGAGCGACTTTAGTCGGTGCGGGCCATCCCCTCAACCCCGCTTGTCGAGGGCGCAATCACCGCCCAGCGCATCGAGAAAGGCGGGGAGTGCGGACGCGAGCGCGGCATCGAAGGTCGCGGGCGAAATATCCTTGCCCAGCGCCGCGGCGCTCGTGACCGGGAATTCGGGCAGGCCGCACGGCACGATCCCGCCGAAATCGTCGAGATCGGGGGCCAGGTTCACCGCGAAACCGTGCATCGTCACCCAGCGTCGTACCCGCACGCCGATTGCGCCGATCTTTGCTTCGCTCCCGCCGTCGCGGGTCCAGATGCCGATCCGCCCTTCGGCGCGGAAGGCGTTGATGTTGAGTTCGGCGAGCGCCGCGATCACCCAGCCTTCGAGCGCATGGACGTAGCAGCGCACGTCCTTGTTGCGGCGGGAGAGGTCGAGCATCGCATAGCCGATCCGTTGTCCCGGGCCGTGATAGGTATAGCGGCCGCCGCGTCCGGTGGCGAAGACCGGGAAACGCGGGTCGATCAGCTCGGCGGGATCGGCGCTGGTACCGGCGGTATAGACTGGCGGATGTTCGAGCAGCCAGATCAGCTCGCCCGCTTCGCCCTGCTGAATCGCCGCGACGCGCGTCTCCATCTCAGCCAGGGCCTCCGGATAGGGCACGCGCCCTTCAGCTACCCGCCATTCGATGCCGCGTTTCGTCTCCATCGCGCGCAAATGGCCCGCCGCGCGCCGCTTCGCAACTAGTGGCGCGTCGTTTCGCGATCGGCTAACGAACTGGAGCAAGGGGTGACATATGGTCAGCATGAGTGCCGTTTGGGATCGGACGGTGGAGTTTCTGAGCGACAATCCGGGAACGGTGCTGCCGATCGCGCTGGGTGCCATGTTCGTACCGGCAGCGGTCAGCGGCAGCTTGTCCGGACTGGGGCAGGGCGCGACGCCGGGCCTCGCGGCCGGGCTTGGGCTGGCCTCGGTGGTGCTCGCGATCGTTTCATTCTGGGGGCAACTCGCGATCACTGCGCTCGCGCTTGATCCTGCCATCGGCCGGGGTGCCGCGAATGTCGCCACGCGCCGTCTTCCCGCCGCGCTGCTGGTCATGATCGGGCTGTTTGTCGCGCTGTTTCTGCTCAGCATTCCCGCCGGGATCATCCTGGTGATGAGCGGTGCTGACCTCAGTGCCAGCGCGACGGGGGCGATGCCGCAGATATCCGCCGGCGCGGCACTGTGGCTGACGCTCTATGCCCTTGTGATGCTGGCGTTGATGGTCTGGGTGCTGGCGCGTCTCGTTGTGCTGCTGCCTGCGCTCGTAGGGGAGAAGGGCGTGCTGTCCGCAATTCCGCGCAGCTGGTCGCTGACCCGCGGCTCGGCGCTGCGGATCATCGGCGTGCTGATCCTTTATGCCATCGTCGCGTGGGTTTCCTATCTCGCCGCGACCACCGCGTTCGGTGCGGTGATCACGCTGATCGCCGGGCGGGGTGAGGATGGGTTGTCGCTGGCGACGGTGCTCATCGTGATCATCGGCGGTGCGGTGTCGACCGCCTTCACCGTTCTAGGCGCCGCGTTCACGGCCAAGCTGTATCTCGCGCTTCGCACCGATAGAGAGGTTGCCCCAGCGTAATGAGACTTTCGTTTGGCAGCGCGCTCGCCGACGCTGCGGCCCTGTGGCGGGCGGAACGTGACTTGATCGTCCGTATCGCCGGCGTCTTCTACCTGCTCCCGATCTTCGCGCTGGCGTTGCTGGCGAGCGGGATTTCGCTGCCCGAGCAGGCAACGCAGGATCAGATCCGTGAAGTGGTGCGCGACTTCTACGGCGCTAATTTCATCTGGCTGCTGCTGATCTCGATTGCTCTGGAATTCGGCAGTCTGGCGCTGCTCAAGCTATTTCTGCAGCGCGCTGAGACCGTGCGTGACCTGCTTCAGGCGACAGCGGTCCGGCTGCTCCCCTTCGTGCTGCTTGGCTTCGCCAATGGCGCCGCGATGCAGCTTGGCTTCACGCTGTTCATCCTGCCGGGCATCTATATCTTTGGTCGCACCTGGATGATGGGCGCGGCCTATGCTGCGGAGCCCGAGCGCGGCTTGTTGCGGGCGGTGGAACGCGGGTTCCGTCTCAGCATCGGTAATGGTTGGCGGATCGCGATCCTAGGCTTCGGTGTGGCGGTGATTGCGGGCGCCGGCGCGCTGGTGCTGCTGATCCTCGCGCAGGCAGGGATCGCCGCCGCTGGCGGGGCGGAGTGGGCGCAGATTCTGCTTATCCTTCCCGTTGTCGCCGCGACCGTGGCGCATACCGCGTTCACCTTGGTCCGGATCGCCGCCTATCGTCGGCTGGCGGGGTCCAGCAACGGGATATGAGGCGCCGCTTCGCGCGGCAAATGGCCTGAAAGGCGCGGATCGGGGAACGTCTCGATCGCGCGGCTGAACGGTACGAATCCCGACGCGCGGTAGAACCCCAGCGCCGATGGGTGGTCGAGCGTGCAGGTATGCACCCACACCCGTGTCACGTCCTGCCGCCATGCCCGCATCAGCGCGTGGGCCATCAGCCAGCGGCCATGGCCCTGTCCCGCCAGTTCGGGGACGAGGCCGACGAACGACAGCTCGCAAGTCTGCTTTTCGCGATAATCGAGTTCCAGCAGCCCGATCTCGATGCCGCGCGGGTCGATGACGGCGAAGATCTCGATCGCGGCGTCGTGGATGATGCCGGTCAGGCGGCCTTCGTCCATGATCAGGCGGGAGAACCACAGCCATGGTTCGCCGATGCGGCGGAACAGCGCGCGGTACTTATCCGGCGAGGGTCTTTCCCACTTCACCAGCCGCAGTGGCGAATCGGGCAGCGGCCGGGGGCGGGGCCGCTCGAGCATCTCGAGGCTGGTGACGATCGTCGCCACCTCGCCCGGCTTGACGGGGATCAGCGACATGTTCGCGCGCTCCGCGATGCGGTACCAGACCGCTCTCCCACCCGGCCACCCAGCGGTAGCATGACATGGGTGGCCGGGTGGGGGAGCGGGCTGGTGCCGCCATGCGCCGTCAGGCGCATCATCAACTCCATGTGGCCAGGGGTGGCAGGCTCATCAGGATCGCGTCGATATTGCCGCCGGTCTTGAGTCCGAACAACGTTCCGCGGTCATAGACCAGGTTGAACTCGGCATAGCGGCCGCGCCATTCGAGCTGCTGGGCCTTGTCCGCTTCGGTGAAGGGCGTTGCCATCCGCCGCCGCACGATCGCCGGGAAGGTTTGAAGGAAGGCGCGGCCGACGTCCTGGGTGAAGGCGAAATTCGCGTCCCAGGCATCGCCTTCGCTGTCGAGGTGATCGTAGAAGATGCCGCCCACCCCGCGATGCACCTTGCGGTGCGGGATGTAGAAATACTCGTCGGCCCATTGCTTGAAGCGCGGATAATGTTCCGGACCATGCGCGTCGCACGCCGCCTGCATCGTCGCGTGGAAATCGGCGGTGTCGTCGGCATAGGGAATCGGGGGATTGAGGTCGGCGCCACCGCCGAACCAGCGTTTGGTCGTGCACAGGAAGCGGGTGTTCATGTGCACCGCGGGAACATGCGGATTGGCCATGTGCGCGACCAGGCTGATGCCGGTGGCGAAGAAGCGCGGATCCTCGCCCGCGCCGTGGATGGTCTTGGCGAAATCGCCCTCGAAGGTGCCGCCGACGGTGGAGACGTTGACGCCGACCTTCTCGAACACCTTGCCCTTCATCACCCCGCGCACGCCGCCGCCGCCCGGTTCGCCCGACGGATCGGCGCGATCCCATGGCGTATAGTCGAACGCGGCGTCCGATCCCGCCTCACGCTCGATCGCCTGAAATTCCGCGCAGATCGAATCGCGCAGGCCTTCGAACCAGGCGCGGGCGGTGGCTTGTTGATCGTCGAGGGTCAGCATATGCGGCCCCTAGCCGATCGACGTTGGGGAAGGCCATAGGGCGGTTTGTCTCAGCCCTTCGGCCAGCACGATGCCGGCCGAGACCGACAGGTTCATCGATCGCAACCCTGGCGCCATCGGGATGTAGACGCGCGCATCGGCGCGCGCATGGACATGCTCGGGGGCCCCGGCGCTTTCGCTGCCAAACAGCAGGATATCGTCGGGCGCGAAGGCGAAATCGTGCAGCGGCGTCGCGCCCTTGGTGGTCAGCAGCACGATTCGGCCTCGTGCCTGCCGCTCGAACGCGTCCCAGCCGTCATGGCGGGTAATCTGGACATGATCGATATAGTCCATGCCCGCGCGTGCGACGCGCTTGTCATCCCATGCGAATCCCATGGGTTCGATCAGGTCGACCGCCGTGGCCAGGCATGCCCCGATCCTCAGGACGGCGCCGACATTTCCGGCGATATCGGGCTGGAACAGGGCAATACGCATGCCGATCCCGATAGGGCAGCGGTGCGGTCAGCCGCAAGTCGGCGAAGGGCTGGGTAAAAAGGCGGTTGGCAAATGCGGCATGTGCCGTCTATCAGGCCGCCCAGCCACCGGGGGCACCGGGGGGCTTGGCGTTGCGTTCGCGCGTTTCGCCGCACCGGTTTTTACAGGCGCATTCGCGCAGAATTATGAAGTGCAAGGGCTGATGCATGGCAACGCATGATGAAGCTGTTACCCAGGACGGAGCGATCGACGCGCCGGCCGATCCCCGCCGTCGTGACTATCTCGCGATCGGTGCGGTCGCCTGGGCGGGTGTTGGCGCAGGCGTCGTCGCGCTGCCGCTGATCAACCAGATGAGCCCGTCGGCCGACGTGCTCGCGCTCTCGACCACCGAACTCGACGTGTCGGCGATCCAGCCAGGCCAGTCGGTCAAGGCGACCTTCCGCAAGCAGCCGCTGTTCGTGCGCAACCTGACCCAGAAGGAAATCGACGAGGCGAACGCCGTGCCGGTTTCGGACCTGCGCGATCCCCAGACGCTCGCGCAGCGCACCAAGGAAGGCAAGTCGAACTGGCTGGTCACCCTTGGCGTGTGCACCCATCTGGGCTGCGTGCCGCTGGGCGCGGGCGAGGGCGAGAACAAGGGGCCGTTCGGCGGCTATTTCTGCCCATGCCATGGTTCGGCCTACGACACTGCGGGCCGCATTCGTACCGGCCCGGCGCCGACGAACCTGCACGTTCCCGAGTATGAATTCATTTCCGACACCGCGATCCGGGTCGGCTGAGGGCTATTGGCATGAGCTTCCCATGGGCAAAGCAGTATGAGCCGAAGCATCCCGTGATGAAGTGGGTGGACGATCGTCTGCCCCTTCCGCGCTTCGTCTACAACGCCGTCGGCGCCGGCTATCCGGTGCCGCGCAACCTCAACTATTTCTGGAACTTCGGCGTCCTCGCCGGGATGTTCCTGACGTTCCAGCTGATCACGGGTATCGTGCTGGCGATGCACTATGCGGCCAATGCCGGCATCGCGTTCGACAGCGTCGAGCACATCATGCGCGACGTGAACGCCGGCTGGTTCCTCCGCTATGCGCACGCCAACGGCGCGTCGATGTTCCTGCTGGTGGTGTACATCCATATCGCCCGCGGCCTGTGGTACGGTTCGTACAAGGCGCCGCGCGAGATGGTGTGGCTGCTCGGCGTCGTCATCTTCCTGCTGATGATGGCCACCGCGTTCATGGGCTATGTCCTTCCCTGGGGCCAGATGAGCTTCTGGGGCGCGCAGGTGATCACCGGCTTCTTCTCGGCGATTCCGGGAGTGGGCGAGACGATCCGCGTGTGGTTGCTCGGCGGGTTCGCGCCGGACAACGCTGCGCTCAACCGCTTCTTCTCGCTTCACTATCTGCTGCCGTTCGTGATCATGGGTGTGGTCATCCTCCACATCTGGGCGCTGCACATTCCGGGTTCGTCGAACCCGACCGGCGTCGAGGTGAAGAGCGAGCAGGATACCGTGCCGTTCCATCCCTATTACACCGCCAAGGATGGCGTGGGTGTGGGCGTGGCGCTGCTGGTGTTCGCGACGCTGATCTTCTTCGCGCCGAACCTGCTGGGTCACCCGGACAACTATATCCCGGCCAACCCGCTCTCGACCCCGGCGCACATTGTGCCCGAATGGTACTTCCTGCCTTTCTACGCGATCCTGAAGTCGTTCACGATCGACTTCCTGTTCCCGGCGAAGCTGTGGGGCGTGCTGGCGATGTTCGGCTCGATCCTGCTGCTGTTCTTCCTGCCGTGGCTCGACACCTCGCCGGTCCGTTCGGCGAACTACCGCCCGACCTACAAGTGGTTCCTGCTGGTGCTGCTGGTCGACGTGCTGGTGCTGGGTTACATCGGCGGCGCCGCGCCGACGCCGGGCGTGATCCTGATCGGTCAGATCGCGACCACCTACTACTTCCTGCACTTCCTCGTGATCCTGCCGATCGTGTCGGCGATGGAACGCCCGCGTCCGCTGCCCAACTCGATCACCGAGGCTGTGCTGGGCGGCAAGGGCGGCACCTCGCCTGCGCAGACCGCGCCGGCTGCCGAATAAAAGGGGCTTGAGATAACATGGTTCGCATTGGCGGATTTATCGTCGGCGTCGGGTTTGTCTTCGCCCTTCTGCTCGGCATCTTCGACACGGTGTCCAACTGGATCAAGGAGCCGCCCAAGGCGACGGTCGAGGCGAAGTTCCACGAACACGCCAAGAAGCCGGGCTTCTCGTTCGAGGGCATGTTCGGCAAGTACGACAACCGGCAGCTCCAGCGCGGGCTTCAGGTGTACAAGGAAGTGTGCGCGGCCTGCCACTCGCTGCGGCTGGTGTCGTTCCGCGACCTCCAGGCGCTGGGCTATAGCGAAGGCCAGGTGAAGACCATCGCCAAGGGCTTCCAGGTTCCGTCGATCAACCCGGAAACGGGTGAGCCGGCGACCCGTGACGGCGCGCCCTATGACCGCTTCCCGTCGCCCTATGCCAATGACGTCGCTGCGCGCGCCGCGAACAACAACGCGATTCCGCCCGACCTCTCGCTGATGGCGAAGGCGCGTCCGGACGGCAGCAACTATATCTACTCGCTGATGACGGGTTACCAGAACCAGCCGGCCGCGCTGGTGAAGGAATTCCCGGAGGCGAAGACGGGTGAGGGGCTGCACTACAACCCCTATTTCCACACCCTCAACCTCGCGATGGCACAGCCGCTGAAGGATGGTCAGGTGACCTATTCGGACGGCACCGCCGCGACGCTCGACAACTATGCGAAGGACGTTGCGGCGTTCCTGACCTGGACTGCCGAGCCGAAGATGGAAGCACGCAAGACCGCCGGTCTCGCCACGCTGATCTTCCTCGTGATCTTCTGCTTCCTCGCTTATGGCGCCAAGAAGCAGATCTGGCGGAACGTGAAGGACTAAGCTCCTCCGCCTGACACTTTCTCCGTCGGCCCGGGAAGCGATTCCCGGGCCGTTCGCTTTTTTGAAGGAGGCCGCCAGTGACCGCCCTTGCCGACGATCTCGCCGCGCTGATCCGCACCATTCCCGATTTCCCCAAGCCCGGGATCCTGTTCCGCGACATCACCACGCTACTGCTCGACCCCGCGGGGCTTGCTCGCGCGGTCGAAGCCATTGTCGACGCGGTGGATGGCCCGATCGACCTGGTCGCGGGAATCGAGGCACGCGGCTTCATCTTCGCCTCGCCCGTCGCGCTGGCGCTGGGGGCTGGTGTGCTGCTGGTGCGCAAGGACGGCAAGCTGCCCGGCGCGACCATCGCCGAGGATTACGCGCTGGAGTATGGCACCGACAGGATCGCGATCCATGCCGACTCCTTCGCGCCCGGCGCACGCGTGCTGCTGATCGACGACCTGATCGCCACCGGCGGCACCGCGCGGGCGGCGGTGCGGCTGCTGCGGAAGGCGGGGGCAACGGTCACTCAGGCGGCGTTCGTGATCGACCTGCCCGAGCTGGGCGGTGCCGACGCGCTACGGGTGGAAGGGGTCGACGTCGTTACCCTCGTGGCCTTCGACGGCCACTGAGGGAACCCTGCGGCCCTCTCCGCCGTTTCGGGACGGTTAAGGGCGCCTTCACGCGTCCGTGGAGAGCGACCATGCATATCCCGCGTATCTTCACCGCCGGCCTGATCGGGGCGGCGGCGCTTGGGGTTTCCGCCTGTACTGACGGCTATGGTTATTCGGGCGTCTCGGTCGGCTATGGCAGCGGCGGCTATTATGACGACGGCTATTATGGTGGCAGCTACGGCAACCCCTATTGGGGCTGGCAGGGCGACTATTATTATCCCGGCACCGGCTACTATGTCTATGACAGCTATCGCCGCCCGTATCGCTGGAACGACAGCCAGCGCCGCTATTGGGAGCAGCGCCGCCAAGGTTGGCGCGGCGATCGCCGCGAGGTCCGCGACAATTGGCGCGAATTCGGCCGTGACCGACGTCAGGACGACCGCGACTATCGCCGGGACCGGCGAGGTGACCGGGATGCCTATCGCGACGGCCGCGTGACTCGCGACCAGTTTCGCGAGGAGCGGCGGGACGACCGGCGCGACTATAACCGTGAGTATCGCCAGGATCGGCGCGAGCTGGGCCGCGAGAACCGTCGCGACCGGCGGCGTCCGAACTAGTTAGGCCGGACGCCGGGCGACCAGGCCGCGGGCCACGAAGCTCATCACCGGCTCGTCATGCTGGTTATAGACGGTCATGCGCGCGCGCGTCCGGCCCATTTCGGGGCGCTTCTCCATCGCCTCCTTCTCGAGCAGCTCGTTCTCGCAGCGCAGCGTATCGCCGGGAAAGACCGGCTTGATCCAGCGCAGCTCGTCAATCCCGCCCGCGCCTAGGCTGGCAGAGGGATTGGCCTTCATATGCGCGACGAACATCGACATGGTCATCGCGCAGGTGTGCCAGCCGCTCGCCGCCAGCCGCCCGAAATGGGTTCTGGCCGCCGCCTCGTCGGACAGGTGGAAGGGCTGCGGATCATATTTCTCCGCGAACTCCAGCACTTCCTCGCGCGTCACTTCGTACGATCCGAAGCTCGCCTTGTCGCCGACCGTCAGGTCCTCGAAATACTTCATACAATCAGTTTCGATCAGAAACGGATTTGATGCAAGTCCTATGGCGTGACCGGCGCCAATGTCGCCGCGTCCCCATCGATAGCCTGCGCCGGGGGTAGACCGGTGAGGCGGCGCAGCAGCGGATAGACGTCGACATTGTCGAATACCGGCAAGGTGCCGGTCCGGGCGATCGAGGGGCCGTGGGCGATGAACAGCGCGCGCATCTCCGTGGCGTCGGGATCCCAGCCATGTTCGCCCTTGCCGGCACTTTCCGCCGGCGGGCCGGAGGCGATCATCCAGCCCATTTCGGGCAGGCACAGGAAGGATGGCGTGCGCGGGTTGCTGCCATAATGGAGGCGCGCGGGGATCGCGTTGCGGCGCCAGCATCGCATGTGCGGGTGGGGTTTCAGCAGCACCGCGGCAAGATCGCCGTCGCGTCCCGGCGCGGGCTCGATCGCGGCATAGGGGCCTTGCTCGATCACGCGATACAGGTCGGCGGGCATCATCTGGTCGAGCCGGATCCGGCGTTCGGGGCTGGAGCCGCCCATGCCGTGATCGGCGACGATGACGAGGTTGGCCGGCTGACCAAGGGATGCGAGCGCGCGGGTCAACCTCGCGATCTGCGCATCGATCTCTGCCAGGGGCTTGTCGAGGTCCCGCGCCTGAGGCCCGAGCTTGTGACCGGCGCTGTCGATTGTGTCGAAGTAGACGGCGACTAGTCGCGGGCGGACTGCCGTCGGGCGGCGCAGCCAGTCGATCACGGTATCGACGCGCGCCTCACTGGTCACCGACATGTCGAACGGGCGCCAGTCCGAGGGGCGGACGCCATTCACCGCGACGCTGGAGCCGGGCCAGAACAGGATCGAGCTACGGATGCCTGCGCGTTCCGCCGCGACCCAGATCGGCTCGCCCTGGTCCCACCAATACGGCTCGGACGACGCCTGGGTGAAGCGCTCGCCGGGCCGGGCGGGGTCTTCGAACCGGTTGGCGACGATGCCATGGCGATCGGGCCGCTGCCCGGTGACGAGGGTGTAGAAATTGGGGAAGGTCTTGACCGGGAAGGAGGGGCGCATCGCCCCGTGTGCGCCCTCCGCCGCCAGCCGCGACAGCGTCGGGGTGACGCCGCGGTCGAGATAGTCGGCGCGGAAACCGTCGATCCCGATCAGGATCGTCACCGGTGCCCGCGTCTCCCGGATCGGAGCGGGGGAAGCGTTCGGCGCGATCGCGGGGGCTGTACAGGCGTGAAGCAGGGCGGCCATCGCGGCGAGGGTCAGGGATCGGAACCAGTGCATGCGCGCGGCCTATCCGGATCGGATGACAAGGTGAAGGCGGGGCCAAGGACCGTTGCCGGAGACATGCATCGCGCCTAGCTTCGATCCATGTCTCCGCCCGATCTTGCCGCCGGCCTGCGCACCCGCCTGATCGGGGTGGTCCGGCGCACCTTCAATGATCAGGACAAGGGCGAGAAGCCGGTCCAGCGCAGCGATAACGCGCTCTTCCCGCGCGATAGCGTCACTTGGCGCGTGCATGGCGACGTGACGACGATGATGGTTGGCGGGGTCGCGTCGCTGCTGCTGCAGATGCTGCACCCGGCGGTGCTGGCGGGCGTGTGGGACCATAGCGCCTTCCGCAAGGACATGCTGGGGCGCCTGCGCCGCACCGCGCGCTTCATCGCCGATACCACCTATGCCGAGCGTGGTATCGCCGAAGCGAGCATCGCCAAGGTGCGTGAGGTGCATGAACGGGTCGCGGGGACGCTGCCCGACGGCACGCCCTATCGCGCCGACGACCCCGAATTGCTGGCGTGGGTGCACGTCACCGAGATGTGGAGCTTCCTTGCGGCATGGCAGCGCTATGGCGTGCCGATCAGCCGTGCCGAGGAAGACATCTACTACGCGGAGACCGCGCGGACTGCCGAAGCGCTCGGCACGAATCCGATTCCGCGCAGCAAGGTCGAGGCCGAAGCCCTGATCGCCGCCATCCGCCCTCAGCTGGTCGTCGACGCCCGCACCCGTGAGGTCGCGCGCTTCGTGCTGGAGCATCCGGCGCCCAATTTGATCATCGCGCCCGCCCAGACCGCGATCTTCGCGGCGGCGGTCGACCTGCTGCCCGACTGGGCACGGGCGATGCACGGCCTCAAGCGTCCGCCTGCCGCGCCGCTGGTGCGCGGATCGACGCTGGCCATCGCCAAGACCTTTCGCTGGGCGTTCGGGTAAGTTCCCTCTCCCCGGAGGGAGAGGGGGAGACTCAGACGTTGAAGCGGAACAGCATCACGTCGCCGTCCTGGACGACATATTCCTTACCCTCCGAACGTAGCTTGCCGTTGTCGCGCGCGCCGGATTCGCCGTTGAACTTGACGTAATCGTCAAAGGCGATGGTCTCGGCGCGGATGAAGCCGCGTTCGAAATCGGTGTGGATCTCGCCCGCCGCCTGCGGCGCCTTGGCGCCGACATGGGTGGTCCAGGCACGTGCTTCCTTGGGACCGACGGTGAAGAAGGTCAGCAGGTGGAGCAGCGAATAGCCGGCGCGGATCACGCGGGCGAGGCCGGTTTCGTCAAGGCCCAGCTCGCCCAGGAACTCGCCGCGCTCGTCGGCGGGCATGGTCGCGATCTCGGCCTCGATCGCGGCGGAGACGACGACGGCCTCGGCACCCTCCGCCTTGGCCTTCTCGAACACGCGCGCGGAGAAGGCGTTGCCGTTGGCGGCGTCTTCCTCGTTGACGTTGCAGACATAGAGAACCGGCTTGGCGGTGATCAGCTGTGCCTGCGCGAACAGGCGCTCTTCCTCGATATCCTTGGGCACGGTCAGCCGCGCGGGCTTGCCCTCGCGCAGCAGGTCGAGCGCCTGGCCGAGGACGCTGGCGGCGATCTTCGCCTCCTTGTCGCCCTGTGCCGCCTTTTTCTGGAGATTGGGGACGCGCTTTTCGAGCGATTCGAGGTCGGAGAGCATCAGCTCGGTCTCGACCGTCTCGGCGTCGGCGATCGGATCGACCTTGTTGTCGACATGCTGGATGTCGTCATTCTCGAAGCAGCGCAGGACGTGGACGATCGCGTCCACCTCCCGGATGTTGCCGAGGAACTGGTTACCGAGGCCTTCGCCCTTGCTCGCGCCGCGCACCAGGCCGGCGATGTCGACGAAGCCGAGCTGGGTCTCGATGATCTTGGCCGATCCGGCGATCTTCGCCAGCGAATCGAGGCGGGCGTCGGGCACGGCGACGTTGCCGACATTCGGCTCGATCGTGCAGAAGGGATAGTTGGCCGCCTGCGCCGCCGCAGTCTCGGTCAGTGCGTTGAAAAGCGTCGATTTGCCGACATTCGGCAGGCCGACGATGCCGCAGCGAAAGCCCATGATCTGGTCCTGTAACTCGGGAAAGGCGCGCAGATAGGGCGGACGGGCGCAAAAGGCCAGCCCAACAAGAAGGCCCGCTGGTCTTGCGACCAGCGGGCCTGTCTCGTCAGTTCGCGCGGATCAGCGGCAGCGAACGTTGCCGCGGTCGATCTCGCGACCCGCGAGCGCGCCGCCGGCGCCGCCGAGCAGCACGCCGAGCAGGTCGCCATTGCCGATCGCGCCGCCCAGGATGCCACCCAGCGCCGCGCCGACCACCAGGCCGGTGGTGCCATCGTTGCGGCGGCAATAATAGCGCCCGTCACGGCCGCGATAGATCTGGTCCTGGCGGCCCAGGCGCCGTTCGCGGTAGTTGCCCTGGCGATAATTGTTATAGGGATCCCAGTTGCGATCGCTGCGGTCGCCGCGCCAGCGATAGTCGCGTTGGCCATCCCGGTCGCGATCACGCCAGTTCCGATCCCGGTCCCGCCAGTCACGGTCACGATTGTCGTCGCGATTCTGATCGCGCCAGTCGCCACGGCGCTCATTATGTTCGCGATCCCGGTCGCGCTGGCGCTCCTCCCACGTCTGCGCATGTGCCGTGCCCGCGAATATGGGGGCGGCAACGGCAGGAACGGTCAGCGACAGCGCCAAGAGTGCTGTCAGTCCTTTGCGCATGGTGAATCTCCTCAACTTAAGCGGTTGAATCGTATCACATGCGCAATGGTTCCCGAAATTCGGCCGATCCGATGCGATTCAGCGATAGTTGAAGCTGATGCTGATCCGGTCGGCCTTGGCGTTGCCGGCGGCCACTTCGTGCCGCAGCCAGCTTTCCCACAGGAAGATCGTGCCGGGCGCGGGCTGAGCATAGACGAAGGTCTGGAGATCCTCCGGCGCGTCGGGGCGGCGAGGGGGCGCGGCCATCATCATCGGCAGGCGCGGGTCTTCAAGCTTGAGCGTGCCGGCGCCGGGTGGGATTTCGACATAGAGGGTGCCGGAGATGATGCTGTGCGGGTGGATATGCCCGGAATGGGTGCCGCCGGGTTTCAGGATGTTGATCCACAGGCTGTCGAGCTTCGGCTTGCGGCCAAGGTCGAACGCGCATTCGTCCGCGAACTTCGCCGCGTGACGGTTGAGGTGGCGGACAAGGTCGCCGAAGCGCGGGTCACGCATCGGCAGGTCATCGAGCGAGGCATAGGAGGTGTAGCCGCGATAGCCATGCGCTTTCGACCAGGCTTGGCCCGCTCGGTCCTGTGCGGCGAGGTCGCGGCACGCATCGGCCAGCTCGGCGAGCAGCGTGTCGTCGGCGAGCACCGTTTCGGAGAAGCGGGTGGCGAAGAGATTGCGGATCGTCATGGCGCTTCGCACAGCACGCGCAGGGAGCCGGCGCAAGCTCGTTTGAAAATTCGCGAAAGGGCGAATTTCAAGGCTGCACCAGCCCGTTTTTCCACTCGGCCAGCCACTTCAGTGTATCTCGATAGGTGGCCGGGTGGGGGAGCGGGCTGGTGCGGCAAATGCGCTTCAAGCGCATTTTCAGATGGTCTCTAAGACGTTGACACCCCGGTCGCAGGCGGCAAAGTCACGGCTTCCAATGGAAGGGAAGTCCATGAAGCGCATCGCTATTCTCATGCCGCTGGCGTTCGTCGCGCTCGCCGCTTGCGGCGACAACGGCGCCAAGGAAAAGGCCGCGGCGGAAGCCAAGGCGGCGGAGCAGGCCGCGCAGAAGGCCAAGCTGCTCGAGGATGCGCTGGCGCTCAACACGCGCTGCTTCGCGGCGGTGAAGTGGCAGCAGCGGCTGCTCGACAGCCCGGTGCCGCGTTCGATCGCGGGCGGCGCGGCGCCGTTCCTCGATTATTATCGCAAGATGATCGCGGACAAATTGGGCGATCAGGTGATTCCGGCCGCGGGTTCCAAGCCCGAATTGTCCAAGGCGAACCTCGACGCCTATCTCGACTGGGCAGCGAAGGACCAGGCGGCGACTGTGTTCGACAAGGGAGATCGCACCCAGAACTACGCGACCGTCACCACCTGTGTGCAGAGCGGTGCCGAGTTTGGCGCCGGTACGATGGCGAAGATCAGCCCCGCCGAGCGGCTGGGCAAGATCCAGCAGCTTCGCCAGATCATGGACGCGACCGGAAGCTGAGGCTGGTCGCGGGACGGCCACGGTTGGGCGCAGGTCCAATTGCGGTCTTTCGTTTCCGTCTCCGTCACGCTACCGGATATCGCACGCAACCCTTGCGGGCACAGCCCGTTCATCCGCGGTAAAGGCGCAAACCGCCTTGCAGATGGGCAAGTAACAGGAGTCGAAGGATGATTCGCCGTTCCATTCTGATCGCCAGCACCGCCGTGGCGCTGACCGTCGCCGGGTGCGGTGGCAAGGACCCGTCCCCGACGCCCACGCCTTCGCCCACCCCGACGCCCAGCCCGTCGCCGTCGCCGATCAGCTATTCGAGCTTCCCGCTCACCGCGCCGGCCGAGGTGTTCACCGTCAGCGCCGCGATGAGCTACACCGGCGACGTCGCTGGTCCGGTCACGCTCGGCACCGCCGGAACCGATGGCTTCTCGAACCGCGTGCGCCTTGCGCTGCAGAGCACCCTTACCTCGACGATGACCACCGAAGAGGTTGTGCGCGAGAATACCGAGGAAGCGCGCTTCACGGGTCCGGACATGCTGACCGGTCCGACGCCGGCCGCGCTGGAATATGTCTTCCGTGAGAGCACGGCGCCGACCACGGCGGGGCAGTTCACCCAGCTTGAGCTGCTCAACAACACGATCAAGGATCAGGTCACCAACGACGCGTTCCTGAAGACGCTGACGCGCGTCAGCTATGGCGCCTGGTGGCGTGGCGACAGTACGGCGGGCGCCAAGCGCGTGACCTATGGCACGTTCGGTTATGGCACGGCAGTGAGCGACATGCCGGCCGCATCCGCCGGCACGGTCAACTATACGATGCGGATCGCTGGCCGCGTGGTCATCTCGCCCGCCGCTGGCGCGAGCACCGTCGAGAAGCTGGGCGGCACCGTCACGACCTCGATCAACTATGCGACCGGCCTGGTCACGGTGACGCTGAACCTGACCTATGGCGCCGCGGCGACGCCGTACGGCACCTTTACCGGCACCGGTGCGATTGCGGCGGGCAACAACCAGTTCACCGGCAGCTTCGGCCCGGGCAGTGCCGCGGGTGGCACGTTCCAGGGTCTGGCCTATGGATCGAAGGCGGAAGAGCTGGGTATCAGCTTCGCGATCACCGGCACCAACAGCCGCGCGGTGGGCGTGGTGGTCGGCAAGAAGAGCTGATCCGCCGCAAGGCGCTGAATTCGGAAAGGGCCGGGGTGATCCCCGGCCTTTTTTCGTTTCTGCGAGGGGTCGGTGCCGTGCCTTCAGGGCTCCTGGTGCAGGCGCAGCGCGATGTCGTTCATAAAGCGGGCGTCGTCGCCCTTGGCGAGCCATTCCGCCTCACCCGCGATCGCGCCAAGCAGGTCGGAGAGGTCCTCGATCTCGGCCTTGCCGTAATTGCCGAGGACATAGCCGGTCACGCGATCCTTGTGGCCCGGATGGCCGATGCCGATGCGCACGCGGCGAAAGTCGGCGCCGATATGGGCGATCGCGCTGCGGATGCCGTTCTGCCCCGCCGCGCCGCCGCCGCGCTTCACCTTGACCTTGAAGGGGGCGAGGTCGAGCTCGTCATGGAAGACGGTCACGTCCTCGACCGGCAACTTATAGAAATCCATCGCGGCGCGGACCGATCGGCCGCTCTCGTTCATGAAGGTCGCGGGCTTGAGCAGCAGGATCTTCTGCGTGCCGACCCGCCCTTCCTGGACCCAGCCCTGGAACTTCTTCGCGGGCGGCGTGAAGTCATGCACCTCCGCGATCGCGTCGGCGGCCATGAAGCCCACATTGTGCCGGTTCATCGCATATTGCGGCCCCGGATTGCCGAGGCCCACCCACAACTGCATTGGAAATCACCCTGAAACGAAGAACGCCCCCGCACCGGGGTGCGAGGGCGCTCTAGAATAACCCGAAAGGGCGGGAAAGGCTTACTCGCCTTCCTTCGCCTCCGGCTCGCCTTCGGCGGCGGCTTCTTCAGCCGGCGCTTCGACTTCGGCCTCAGCCTCGGCAGCCGCTTCGGCTTCCTCGGACTTCAGCGCCGACGGAGCGACGATGGTGGCGATGGTGAAGTCGCGGTCTTCGATCGCGCTCTCGACGCCCTTGGGCAGGGTGATGTTCGAGATGTGGATCGAGGCGCCGACGTCCAGACCCTCGAGCGAGATGGTGATCTCGCTGGGGATGTGGGCCGCGTCGCAGACCACTTCGAGCTCGTGACGGACGATGTTGAGCACGCCGCCCTTCTTGAGGCCGGGCGACGCGTCTTCGTCGGCGAACACGACGGGCACGTTCACGTGCACCTTGGCATGCTCGGAGATGCGCAGGAAGTCGACATGGACCGGGCGGTCGGTCACGACGTCAAGCGCGGCATCCTTGGCGAGGGTACGGATCGGCTTGCCGTTCGCGCCCTCGATCATGATGACCGAGTTGAAGAAGTGGCCGGTGTTCAGCGCCTTGATGAGCGCACGCTCTTCAAGGTGGATGCTCAGCGGTTCCTGATTGTTGCCGTAGATAACGGCGGGTACGCGGCCTTCACGACGAAGCGCACGGGAGGCTCCCTTGCCAACCCGGTCGCGCGTCTCGGCCGACAGCGTAAGCGTATCGCTCATGTGTCGAATTCCTGTGCGCTAATTGGTTCATCTTCGACCAGGCCTCCAGGGATGACCCTGATCGAAGCGCGCGCCTCTACCGGAGAGTGGAGGGAAAGTCCAGTCCGGGGGACTTATGTGGGTTTCGGCACCGGCTCGCACACGCGAAACTAGTACGCCACCCGCTCGACCTTCAGGCCCTTCTCGCCCAGCAGCACCTGGACGCTGCCCTTGCCGGCGAGGTGGCCGGCGCCGACCGCGACGAACACGGTGCCGGGCTGGGCCATCCGCGCCGCGACCCAGTCCGCCCAGCGGGCGTTGCGGCGGGCGACCAGCACCTCGGCCAGCTCGGGCGAGGATTCGCCGATGCGGTTCATCTCGGCGCCGACCGTCTCGGCGTCGCCCGCCCCCCAAGCCTTGACGAAGCGCTTGAGTCGTTCGCCCGCGGTCGGCAGCTCCTTGACCGTCGCGTCGAGCATCGCGCTCTGCGCCGCGCCCGACAGGCCATCGAACGCCATCAGCTGGCCGCGCACGCTCTCCAATGCCTTGACCTGCTTGCCCGCGTCTTCCGCCGCGCTCGACAAGGTCGCCTCGACCCCGTCGTCGGCGGAATAGCCGGCCTTGGCCACCGCGCGCTGGTTGAGCGTCAGCGCGGCGAGCCAGGGCTCCATCTTGTCGATCTCGCCCTTGGCCATGCCGAGCTTCCGCGCCGCCTCATCCACCTCGGGCGCGAAGGGCGGGCCGCCGCGCGTCCCAAGCTGAGCGGTGAGCGCGGCGATCGCGGCCGGATCGGGCTTGGCGATCTCCAGCACCAGTTCGTCACTCAGGTCGAACGCCTCGCGCACCCCGTCGTCGAACCAGCGCGTGCCGGGTTCGAGCACATGGACCGTGCCGAACAGGTAGATCGTCGTGTCGTCGTCCTTCACCACCCATAATGCCGGATCGGCATTGGCGCCGAACAGCGAACAACCGGAGAGGAAGAGGGCGGAGAGGATGGGAAATGTGCGTCGGAGCATCTGGTCCTACCAAGCCCATATGTCACCGGGCCGTCAACTATCGCGCCGTTAACCAGCAGAGGCCGTTCCTGTTCCAATGCCTGCCATTCCGGCCTTCGCCGGGGCGCATTCATTCCACCCCCTCAAGGGGAAGCTAGCGGGCAAGGCCCAGCTGGACAAAGGTGCGACCGGTGGCCTTCAAGCCGTTCGTATGGACGATACCATGGTCGAACCAGGCCAGGCCGACTGCCCCGTTCAATCGCCGGATCGTGATTTCGCCGTCGGGCGCCAGCACCACGCTCATTCGGCCCGCGAACCTGTCGGGCACGCGGACGGCTTCCAGTCTGAGCTCGTCTCTGTCGACGCCGGTGGAGCCGATGTTGGTAATCGCGGTATCGTTGCAGAAGGGCGGGGCGTTATCGCCGCTGCCCAGCCGGCAATTTGCGCGAAGGATGAGCACATTGCTCTCCACAACGCGATTGAACGCGCGCCAATCCGGGACCGCGACGAGACTGTGCGGAATCCCTTCTTTACTATAGGGTCGCGTTTCAATTTTCGGCACGGCAAGGTCCGAAAATTCGTGAAACGCCGCGACAATCGCATCGGTCGTTATCGCATCGGCGTCCGCCGCCGAGATTCGAGTGAGCAGTGTATCCAGAATCGCTGGAAGCACGATGAACCGGTAGCCGTGCTGGACGTCGGCGGCGCGCCGCGCGTCTGTCAGATAGAGGTCCACGGCGGCGCCATATCGGGCGAGGAGCGCCGCGATGGCCCGCCCTCTTTCCGACGGTGCGGTCGGCGCTGTGAGTGGCATCCGTTCCATCAGCGCGCGAATCGAGGTTGCGCTGTTCAGATCGACGCGACCCAGCCGGAATGCTTCGCCCAAGGTGGCGCGCAAGGTATTGAAGCGAACAAGACCGTCCGGGTCTATTGCTTCATGGGCTGGTTGGCTGAGCGCCGCCAGTGCCGAAAGCTTGAGATTATAGGCGGTGACCCGTCGGCCAAGCGCGGCGGTGCTGGTATCGCTGCTCGACATTGCGGGCACCGCCGCGAAGGTCGAAAGTTCGCGGGCGTTCAGCCCCAAGCCGGTGTTCACGGCGACCAGATCGTCATCAACTGATTGAAGCAATGTGGTGATCGCAGAAATGTTGGTGGCCCCAAGAGGCGCGGTGAGCTCCGCAAATGTGTACCCGCTGAGCATGTCGATGCCGCGCGCCTGTATCGCCGCGGTCGGGGTTAGCGTGGCAGTCGTGTTATCATTCCGAAGGGTTCCTGTCGGACCAAATTGACCGGATGTATTGGCAAATAGAAGCCAGTCCGAAACGGCAACGCCGGCGGACTCGATCCTGTCTCCGAATATTCCCGACTTGTTGGTATCGAATGTTATTTCGCCGATCAGGGCGGCGCCGAGCCCGACGGAGAAGGTGCTGCCCGTCGGCGTCGGTGTGACCACCGGCGGCGTGGGTGTCGGCGTGGGCGGAACCGTAACGACATTCCCTCCGCCCGAACTTCCGCCCCCGCCGCAACCGGCGATGATTGCGGCGATAGACGCCGCGGCAAGTATCCGAACGAATTGAATAGACCGCATCCCGCCCCCGCTTGATATCCGGATGCCAGCTAACAAATGGTCGCAAGAATTTGTAGCGATTTTGCCACGATATTGGTGGCGGTGCGGATTGCGGAAGGGTGGCCCCCGGCAAGAACGAGGATGGCGGGGGCGGTTGACCGTGCATGGCCCCTGCGCCAAAGCGCGAAGCCATATGACCCAGCCGCTCAGCTTCCAGGGCATGATCCTCAAGCTCCACGAATATTGGAGCCAGCGGGGATGCCTGATCCTTCAGCCCTATGACATGCGCATGGGCGCGGGCACGTTCCACACCGCGACGACGCTGCGCGCGCTCGGCCCCGATCCGTGGAACGCGGCGTTCGTCCAGCCGTGCCGCCGCCCGACCGACGGCCGCTATGGCGAGAACCCCAACCGCCTTCAGCATTATTACCAGTATCAGGTAATCCTGAAGCCGAGCCCGCCCGATTTGCAGGAACTGTATCTGGGGTCGCTGGCGGCGATCGGCATCGACTTCACCAGGCACGATATCCGCTTCGTCGAAGACGATTGGGAATCGCCGACGCTCGGCGCCTGGGGACTGGGTTGGGAAGTGTGGTGCGACGGGATGGAGGTGACCCAGTTCACCTATTTCCAGCAGATGGGCGGTTTCGACTGCAAGCCGGTCGCGGGCGAGCTGACCTATGGGCTCGAGCGCCTCGCCATGTACATCCAGAACAAGGACAGCGTGTACGACCTGGCGTTCAACGACGCCGGCGAGGGGCAGGCGCAGTTCACCTATGGCGACGTCTTCCTCGAGAACGAGAAGCAGATGTCGAAGTACAACTTCGAGGTCGCCGATACCGAGACGCTGTTCGATTCGTTCCGCAAGGCGGTCGCGGAGTGCGAGAACTGCTTGACCAACAATGTGCCGATCGCCGCCTATGAGCAGGCGATCGAGGCGAGCCATCTCTTCAACCTTCTGCAGGCGCGCGGGGTGATCTCGGTCGCCGAGCGCCAGGCCTATATCGGCCGCGTCCGCGATCTGGCGAAGGGCAGCTGCGAGGCGTGGATCGCGCACATGACGCCTGAATGGACCGCCAAATATCCGGAGTGGTCGCTGTGAACGATTTCCTGCTCGAACTCCGCTCGGAGGAAATTCCGGCCCGCATGCAGGACAAAGCGCGAGAGGACCTCTCGCGCCTGTTCACCGCCGAGCTGGAAAAGGCCGGTCTCAAGGCCGGTGAGCTGGTCACCTATGCGACCCCGCGCCGCCTGACGCTGATCGCGCGCGACCTGCCCGCGCAGACGCAGGCCGTGAGCGAGGAACTGAAGGGCCCTCCCGCCGACGCGCCCGACGCGGCGATCGACGGCTTTCTGCGCAAGGCCGGGCTGACCCGCGACGCGCTGGAGACGCGCGACGTGAAGGGCCGCGCCACCCTGTTCGCGGTGATCGACAAGCCGGGTCGGGCGACCGCCGAAGTACTGGCGACGGCGATCCCCGCGATTGTCCGCGCCTTCCCCTGGCCCAAGTCGATGCGCTGGGGCGCGGCGTCGCAGTCGACCGAGAGCCTGCGCTGGGTACGTCCGCTGCAGGGCATCGTCGCGCTGTTCGGCGACGATGTCGTCGAGTTCGAGGTCGCGGGTGTCCGTTCGGGCGCGGCGACCGTCGGCCACCGCTTCCACCATCCGGGCGCGATCACCATCGGTTCGGCGTCGGACTATGTCGAGAAGCTGCGCGCCTGCAATGTCGTGGTCGACCAGGCGGAGCGCCGCGTCACCATCGCGCTCGGCGCCAAGATGGCGGCGAACAAGGCCGGCCTCACGCTGATCGAGGACGAAGGCCTGCTGATCGAGAATGCTGGCCTCACCGAATGGCCGGTGCCGCTGCTCGGCCGCTTCGACGCAGCGTTCCTCGACGTGCCGCCCGAGGTGATCCAGCTGACGGCGCGCGTGAACCAGAAGTACTTCGTGTGTCAGGACGCCGCCGGGAAACTGGCCAACGCGTTCGTGTGCACCGCGAATATCGACGCGGCCGATGGCGGCGCCAAGATCGTCGAGGGCAACCAGAAGGTGCTCGCGGCGCGGTTGGCCGATGCGCGTTTCTTCTACGAGACGGATTTGAAGGTTCCGCTCGCGGAACAGGCGAAGAAGCTCGAGAAGATCGTGTTCCACGAGAAGCTGGGCACGGTCGCCGACAAGGTCGAGCGGGTGGCAAAGCTGGCGCGCTGGCTGGTCGAGGAAGGGATCGTCAAGGGTGCGGACCCGGCACAGGCCGAACGCGCCGCGCGGCTGGCCAAGGCGGACCTCGTCACCGGCATGGTCGGCGAATTCCCCGAGCTTCAGGGCCTGATGGGCGGCTATTACGCCGCCGCGCAGGGCGAGGACGCCGCGGTCGCCGAGGCGATCCGCGACCACTACAAGCCGGTCGGACAGGGCGATGACGTGCCCACGGCGCCGGTGACGGTGACGGTGGCGGTGTCGCTGGCGGACAAGCTGGATACGATTGTGGCCTTTTTCTTGGCCGGCGAGATGCCGACGGGTTCGAAGGATCCGTTCGCGCTTCGTCGTTCAGCGATAGCTGTTATCCGATTGATCTCCGCAAACTCGTTGCGAGTAAGTCTGCGGATGGCTGCGGCCCGTTCGTATGGTTTTCTGTACGAGCAGCCAAGGAGCCGGCTTCGGAACGATGATGGGCTGGCGAGAGAGGATGTCCTCGACTTCTTCGCCGACCGCCTCAAGGTTCAGCAGCGCGAAGCTGGCGTCCGCCACGACCTGATCGACGCGGTGTTCGCGCTGGGTGGGGAGGACGATCTCGTCCGCCTGCTCGCCCGCGTCCGCGCACTCCAGGCGTTCATGGCGACCGACGACGGTGCGAACCTGCTCGCCGGGTACAAGCGCGCGGCCAACATCCTCAAGAAGGAGGGCTACGCCGCCGCCGACTCCACCCGTCATCCCGGCCCTGTGCCGGGATCCACCGCGCCGCAGGCGACGGCATCGCGGGAGGAGGGCTGGACCCCGGAACAAGTCCGGGGTGACGGAGCGGCTCCGCACAAACAACTTTCCTACACACCCGAAAATGAGGAAGCTGCCCTCATTGCCGCCCTCGACAGCGCCGAGCCCAAGGCTGCGGCTGCGGTCGAGGCGGAGGATTTCGAAGGTGCGATGGCGGCATTGGCAACGCTGCGCGCGCCGATCGATGCGTTCTTTGACAAGGTGACCGTGAACGACTCGGACGCCGCGAAGCGTGAGTCCCGCCTCGCGCTGCTCGCGCGGATGCGCGACGCCGTCCATCGCGTCGCCGATTTCGGCAAGATCGAGGGGTAAGGAAGCGACTCGCGCGCGTGTAGGACCGTGACTTTTGGGACGTTTCGGCCCGATTGGACCGCCTGCACCACGCGTCATTTTTCCGCAACACAAGCAAATCTGTTCGGTGACAGCGCTGGACAGGGTCTTCCCCCTTCTTCGCACCTGCGGTAGGCGCGCCCAACGCGCCGGGGAGGGCGCCACGGAAGGGGTTTGAATGACTCGTTATGTGTATCGCTTCGGCGGCGATGTTTCGGACGGCGGCGCCGGCGACAAGAATCTGCTCGGTGGCAAGGGTGCCAATCTCGACGGCATGGCCTCGATCGGCCTGCCCGTGCCCCCCGGCTTTACGATTTCGACCCCGGTCTGCGCGCTCTATTACGAGAATGGCGGGACCTTCCCCGACAGCCTCAAGGCCGAAGTCGCCAATGGCGTCGCGCATATCGAGGGGATCACCGGCAAGAAATTCGGCGTCGCCGCCGATCCGCTGCTGGTCTCGGTCCGTTCGGGCGCGCGTGCGTCGATGCCGGGCATGATGGACACCGTCCTCAACCTCGGCCTCAACGACCAGACCGTCGCGGGCCTCGCCGAGATCAGCGGCGACGCGCGCTTCGCGTGGGACAGCTATCGCCGCTTCATCCAGATGTATTCGGACGTCGTGCTCGAGCTCGACCATGGCCGGTTCGAGGAAGCGCTGGAGATCGCCAAGGAGGATCGCGGCTATCATCTCGACACCGAGATGACCGCGAGCGACTGGCAGGCGCTGGTCGCCGAGTACAAGGCGCTGGTGGTCGAGCTGTGGGACGGCAAGGCGTTCCCGCAGGACGTGCACGACCAGCTCTGGGGCGCGATCGGCGCGGTGTTCGGATCGTGGCAGTCGGAGCGCGCCAAGGTCTATCGCCGCCTCAACGACATTCCCGGCGACTGGGGCACCGCGGTCAACGTGCAGGCGATGGTGTTCGGCAATATGGGCGACACGTCGGCCACCGGCGTCGCGTTCACCCGTGACCCGGCGACCGGCGAGAACGCCTATTATGGCGAGTTCCTGATCAACGCGCAGGGCGAGGACGTGGTCGCGGGCATCCGCACGCCGCAATATCTGACCAAGGCCGCGCGCGAGAATGCCGGCGCCAAGCCGGCGTCGATGGAAGAGGCGATGCCGGAGGCCTATGGCGAGCTGGCGCGGGTGTTCGACCAGCTTGAGCGCCATTATCGCGACATGCAGGACATCGAGTTCACCGTCGAGCGCGGCAAGCTGTGGATGCTCCAGACCCGCTCGGGCAAGCGCACCGCCAAGGCCGCGCTCAAGATTGCGGTCGACATGGCGAGCGAAGGCCTGATCACGCAGGAAGAGGCGATCGCCCGCGTCGATCCTGCGGCGCTCGACCAGCTGCTCCACCCGACGCTCGATCCCGATGCGCCGCGCGACGTGCTGACCAAGGGGCTGCCCGCCAGCCCCGGCGCGGCATCGGGCTTTGCGGTGTTCGACAGCGACACCGCCGAGAAGCGCGCCGCTGCCGGTGACGCCGTCATCCTCGTCCGTGTCGAGACGTCGCCCGAGGATATTCACGGCATGCACGCCGCCAAGGGCATCCTGACGGCGCGGGGCGGCATGACCAGCCACGCGGCGGTGGTGGCGCGCGGCATGGGCCGTCCCTGCGTCTCGGGTGCGGGCACGCTCTCGATCAACGCCAAGGAAGGGATTGCGCGGGTCGGAGCGCGTGAAATTCGCGAAGGGGAATTGATCACCATCGACGGCTCGACCGGTGAGGTGATGCTGGGCCAGGTGCCGACGATCCAGCCCGAGCTGGCGGGCGACTTCGGCACGCTGATGGAATGGGCCGACAAGGTCCGCCGCCTCAAGGTGCGCACCAACGCCGAGACCCCGCTCGACTGCCGCACCGCGCGCGAATTCGGCGCCGAGGGAATCGGTCTGTGCCGCACCGAGCACATGTTCTTCGACGCGGCGCGCATCACCGCGGTGCGCCAGATGATCCTCGCGGCGGACGAGAAGGGCCGCCGCGCCGCACTCGACAAGCTGCTGCCCGAACAGCGCAAGGACTTCACCGAGATCTTCGAGGTGATGGCGGGGCTGCCCTGCACGATCCGCCTGCTCGATCCCCCGCTGCACGAATTCCTGCCGCACGAGGAAGCCGAGTTCGCGGAAGTGGCCGCCGCCGCGGGTCTCGACGTCGAGACGCTGCGTCGCCGCGCCGCCGAGCTGCACGAGTTCAACCCGATGCTCGGCCATCGCGGCTGCCGCCTGGGTGTGACCTATCCCGAAATCTACGAGATGCAGGCGCGCGCGATCTTCGAGGCGGCGTGCGAGGTGGCGGAGAAGTCCGGCGCGGCGCCGGTGCCTGAGGTGATGATCCCGCTGGTCGCGACCAAGCGCGAGCTCGAGCTGATGAAGGCGGTGGTCGACAAGGCCGCGCAGGCGGTGTTCGCCGAGAAGGGCCGCACGATCGAATATCTGGTCGGCACGATGATCGAGCTTCCGCGCGCCGCGCTGCGCGCTGGCGATATCGCCGAGGTCGGCGAGTTCTTCAGCTTCGGCACCAACGACCTGACCCAGACCACTTTGGGCGTCAGCCGCGACGATGCCGGCCGGTTCCTGACCACCTATGTCGAAAAGGGCATCTATGCCCGCGACCCGTTCGTCTCGATCGACGTCGAAGGGGTGGGCGAGCTGATCGAGATCGCGGCGGAGCGCGGACGCAAGGCGCGGCCGGGAATCAAGCTCGGCATCTGCGGCGAGCATGGCGGCGATCCGGCCTCGATCGCCTTCTGTGAGCAGACGGGTCTCGACTATGTCTCCGCCTCGCCCTATCGCGTGCCCATCGCGCGGCTCGCCGCTGCGCAGGCGGCGCTAGCCCGAACGAACGGGGGGAGCTGACGCACGTGGCGGCGATGGGTGGCGCGGTGAGCCTGAAACCACGCCTAGAAATGAATCCTGTCGACCGCCTCAACGCTGAACTCCTGAATGGCCGTACCGCCACCGAAGTGCTCGAGGAGCGCGCGGTCGCGTTGGGGCTTGCCGGAGCGCCGCGCGTCCATGCGCAGGTACGCCGCGACCGGCTGGTCGCGGGCGAGGCGGCTGCCCGCCGTCGCCTCGATGCCGAGGGCGAGCGGCTTGGCTATCGCCGCGTCCACTTGATGTGCGGTGAGGCGATCCTGTCGGAGGCGGTCAACTGGTACGTTGCCAGCCGGCTCACGCCAGCGATGAACGAGGCGCTGGAGACGAGCGACGTGCCGTTCGGCCGCGTGATCCTGCCTTTCTCGCCCAGCCGCCGCACGGTCTCGACCCGAATCCTGTGGGACGGGGAGGGCGCGGCGCCCGTGACGATCCTGCGTCACCGTGCGCTGGTGGTGGACGGGCAGGGCCGACCGCTGGCCGAAGTGATCGAGAATTACCGTGCGATCCTGGTGACGGGGGCCTAGTCTTCCGGCGAGGCGTCGCCCGGGGCGCGTTCCCGTTCGAGCTTGCGGATCCGTTCACGTGCCTTGAGCAGTGCCTTTTCCATCTCGCGTCGGTATTTGGCGATGATCACTTCACGCTCGCGGTAGCGTTTGCGCCATTTGCTGACGACCGGGCTGGTCGTCGCGCCGATCAGCCAGCCCGCCGCGAGCGCCGCGACGAGCAGGACCCATCCGAAGGGAGAGGTGAACGGCATCGAACTTCCCTAGCTGGCGCGACGGCGATGTGAACAGCGGCTGGCGGACACCGGTCGCGCCCTAGCCACTCATCAGCGCATCGTTGATCGAACAGGCCGCCGGCCCGAGGATCACGATGAACAGCACGGGCAGGATGAACAGGATCAGCGGCACGGTCATGATCGCGGGCAGGCGCGCGGCCTTTTCCTCGGCGCGCATCATGCGTTCGTTGCGGAACTCGCTCGACAGCACGCGCAGCGCCGAGGCGAGCGGGGTGCCGTACTTCTCGGTCTGGATCATCGTGGTGACCACGCCGCGCACCGAATCGAGATCGATGCGCTTCGCTAGATTCTCGAACGCCATGCGGCGATCGGTGAGGAAGCCCAGCTCGATCGCGGTGAGCGAGAATTCCTCACCCAGTTCGGGATAGGCCTTGCCCAATTCCCGGGAGACTCGGCCGAACGCCGCGTCGACGGTCAGGCCCGCCTCGGCGCAGATCACCAGCAGGTCGAGCGCATCGGGAATGCCCTTGCGGATCGCCGCGCTGCGCTTCTGAATCTTGTTCTTGAGATAGATGTCCGGGCCTTTGTAGGCGAGGATGAAGCTGCCCGCGACCAGGCCATAGGCCTTGATCGGCGTCCAGTCCGCGAACAGCTCGGTCCCATACACCACGAACAGCATGATCCCGCCGATCACGATCGGCATCACCATGCGGCCGAAGATCACGGCATAGGCATAATCCTTGGACCGGATGCCGGCCTGGAGCAGCTTGGTCTGCGCGGCCTGCACCTGCTCGTCCTGAAGCACCTTCAGCGATGAGAGGAAGGAGCGGAGACGATCGGTGGTGTCGTTCTGGCGGACCAGTTTTGCGCGGCGCTTGCTGGTCGATGCGGTGATGCCGGCCTTCAACTGCTCGCGACGTTCGTTGAGCGCCTTGACCCGCTTGGCCATCGGATCGCGTACCGTGGTCGCGGCGTAGATGGCGAAGAGGACGCAGAACGCCGCCACGCCCGCAAGCAACGTCGCGACATAGATGACGTCGACGCCAAGAAGTGTGGGTCCGTTGGGGCTGCTGATCATGGCATCAAATCTCGAAACTGATCATCTTGGCCATGATGAGGCCGCCGATCGCCATCCAGACGAGTCCGCCGCCGCCGGCGATCATCAGCCGTTCGTCGACGAAGAATTTCTGCATGTACTCGCCGCTGATGAACCAGATCATCATGAACACGATGAAGGGCAGCGAGCCGATGATATAGGCCGACGCCTTCGATTCCGACGACATGGCGCGAATCTTGAGCTTCATCTGCGCGCGCTTGCGCAGCACATCGGCGAGGTTGGCGAGCGTTTCGGCAAGGTTGCCGCCGGTCTCGCGCTGAATCGCGATGGTGATGCAGAAGAACTGGAATTCGGGTGTGCCCAGCCGGTCGGCGGTTTCCTGAAGCGCCTGATCGAGGGTGCGGCCGATCTTCATCTTGTCCGAGATCGAGCGGAATTCCTCGCCCACCGGGCCGTCGACCTCGGCACCGACGACGCCCATCGTCTCGGTGATCGGAAGGCCGGAACGCAGACCGCGCACCAGCAGTTCGATCGCGTCGGGAAACTTGGCGGTGAACTTGTCGATACGCTTCTTGATGAAGAAGCCGACAACAGCATGCGGGAGGCCGACGCCGACCACCAGACCGACAAGCAGCGCGAGCAGGAGCGGCAGCCCCTGGACCGCCATTGCGGCGGTGATGACCAGCGTCAGGCACAAGGTGACCAGGCCATATTGACCGACGCTCCAGCCCTTGCCGGTCATCTCGAGCCGTTTGCCGAGTAGGGCCGGGTTGGGCAGGAAGCGTGCCGCCGCCTTGTCCATGTTGGTGGCGCGCGCGGTCGAGATCTTGCGCATCTGCGCTTCGACCGCACCGGAGCCGACAACGCCGGCGTGACGATCGCGGAGCGAGGTCAGCCGCCGCGCGCCAGCCTTCTGCGCCGAGGGACCGGCGAAGGCGAGGACCAGCAGCAGCAGCACCATGAAGGCGCCCCCTGCGAGCAGCATGATCGGCAACATATCCATGCCTTGCTACGACTCCGAACCCTGAGCGGACCGGCCTTGCGCCGGCCGGCGTTACTTCTTCTTGCCAGGCAGTTTGATCGACAGGCTTGAAAGCTTGCCGAGCAGCGAGTTGCTCTTGCCCGCGTCGCCCTTCGCTCCCTTGCCCTTTGCATCCTTCGTGTCTTCGGCCGAATCGGTATAGGCGACGACACGCTCCGCGATCTCAGCGAGGGGGCTGAGACCCTTCACGCCTTTGCCCGCTTCGGCCAGCGGCTTGCCGAGTTTGGCGGCCTGGACGGCGGTTTTGGGATCATAGGGCAGGAGATAATCGATCTTGCGTTCGATCGACCCTTCGAAGTCCTTCCGGCTGATTTCGAGCTGGCCGCCCGCGGGAACGCGGTTGGCGACGACGATCATCTGGGTGTGCGGCGCGTTGGACTTGAACCAGCTCAAGATACGGATCGCGTCGCGCGCCGCCGCCAGCGTCAGTTCGGTGACCAGCACCGCGACCTGAACGTCGGTGATCAGGTGCGGGTAATTGACCAGCATCGACCGCGGGAGATCGACGACGGTGCATTCGAATGCGCTACGGATTTCCTCCTGAAGCTGGAAGAAGGCCGCTCCGTCGGTCATCACCGGCGAGTTGATCGGCGCTTCGGCGGAGAGCACGGCAAGCTTGTCGGACGCCTTCACCATCGCACGTTCGATAAACAACCCGTCGATGCGGCTCGGATTCTCGATCGCGTCGGTGAGGCCACGCCCAGGCTCGAGGTCGAGCGCGAGGGCGCCGGTCCCGAAATGCACGTCGAGATCGAGCAGCGCCGTGGTGCGTCCGCCCTTTTCGCTCATCAGCCAGGAAATGGAGGTCGCGATCGTCGACGCGCCGACGCCGCCGCGCGTTCCGATGACCGCCACCGCGCAATGTGGGCGATCGGTCGGCGCGTCGCTCTGCTTAGGCGCGTTCAGGGCGGCCTGGGCCTGGACGAAAGTCTCCCGCAGCACGTCCGGGTTGAGCGGCTTGAGCAGATAGTCCTGGATACCCGAGGCGACGAGGTCACGGTACAGGCGAACGTCATTCACCTGACCTGCCGCGATCACCACGGTGCCGGGTTCGCAGACCTCGGCCAAGGCGTTGATGTCGTTGAGGGGGTCGCCGCTCTCCGAAAGATCGACGAACAGGATGTTGGGGCTGGCCGAGACCGAGAGCGTCTGCACGGCATTGCGCAGGCCGCCCTTGTTGACCCGCTCGGGATTCCAGCCTTGCTCGATCGCGATCGGGCGGAGCGATTCCGCCGTCGACTCGTCGCAAACGAAAGCGACGAACGGCTCGCGATGCGCGGTGCGCCCGGAGCTGAAGGGTGCGTTCACTTGCTGCCTCCCGCGGATTCGCTCTTCAGGCCGCTCGCACCGGTCGGAGGTGCCTTACGCAGCGCGTCGATCGCCTTCGAATTGGTGAGCGGATCAGCGGTTTCCGTACCCGGTTGACCACGGACGAGATCCTCGGGGCGAGCGATCATCGCGGCGAGGTTGCCGTTGACCGAGCAACCATAGTTGGCGCTGGCGATATTGTCGGTATCGACCTGACCCTCGCGTGCCCAGTTTGGGCAGCCCGGGACGGTCGCGCGCATCCGGCTGACGATGACGCGCGCGGTCCCCGGGGCGATCGCGCCGGGGGTCATGGGGGCATTGTCGGACAGAAGGATGCCGTAGCGGTTGGCCTCCGCGGCAACTTCGCTCCGCACACCCGCACCACCGGGATCGTCCACATAGACGCGGTCGCCATAGGACAAGCGTAGCGAGGCGAGCCAGCCAGCGACCCGCGCCCGCTCGCCCGGAGCGAAGCCGCTGCCGTCGGTGGCAGCGTCGAAGGCATAGTCGGTGCGGGCGACTACGGGCTGGTTGATCGATTCCACGCCGCGATTCTTCGGCATGGTTGTCGGGCCGCATGCTGTGAGCACGGCGGCGGCGCCGGTCAGCAGCAGGATCGTGTTACGCGTCGACATGGGCGTTCCTCCTGCGATCAATTGAAGCCGAAGCCGGGAGCGGGGGCATCTGACCCCTTCTTCCGCTTGGGCTGCTTGCCCTGCACCAGCGCCGGCTGAGCGGGCGTTGCGAACGGCTGCTGCGGTTGCGGGTCGGTCGGCATCGGGTTCACGGCGCCGAGCGATGGGCCGGTTGCGGCCGGTGGCGCCATTTGCGGCATCGGACGCTGCGCACCGCTGTCGCCCTTGCCCAGTTCACCCAGGAACACGCGGCCGGCATCGGTCGGCGCGCGATAACCGTCGGTGGGCAGGCGGATCTCGTTCGCGTTGACCGGCTTCACCAGATAGGGGGTGATGACGATCACCAGCTCGGTCTCGTTGCGTTTGAAGCCGTTCGAGCGGAACAGCGCGCCCAGGATCGGGATATGGCCGAGGCCCGGCGCCTGATCGATCGAATTGTCGTGCGTGTTTTGAAGCAGGCCGCCGATCATCAGGCTCTGGCCCGATCCAAGCTCGACCGTGGTCTCGGCACGCCGCGTGGTGAGCGCCGGCACCTGCGTGCCGCCGATCGTCACCGCGCCGGCCGCCGAAAGCTGTGACACTTCCGGGCGGACGCGCAGCGAGATGCGGCCGTCCGACAGCACCGTCGGGGTATAGGCGAGGCTGACGCCATATTGCTTATACTCGACCGACACCGCGCCTAGCCCCTGGCTGATCGGGATCGGAATTTCGCCGCCCGCAAGGAACGAGCCGGTCTCGCCCGACAGCGCGGTCAGATTCGGGTTGGCGAGCGTGGTGACCTGACCAATCTGTTCGCCCAGATCGAGCGAGCCGAGGATGTCGAGGCCGAGGATCTTGCCGGCCGCGCCGAACATCGTGCCGCCCCGCGGCGGAGGTCCGGCCGGGAAGGTGTAGGTCGTACCGTTGGGTCCCGCAGTGATCGAACCCTGGCGGCCCTGGCCGATTCCGAACAGGAACCCGCCGCTGCTGTCGCGCGAGGTGAGGTTGACGCCGAAGCTCTTGGAGAAGCTGCGGCTCACTTCGGCAATGCGAACCTGCAGATTGACCTGAAGCGGCGTCGCGGTCTTGAGGTGGTTGATCACAGCCATCTTGAGCGTCGCACCCGGCGCGGTCACATCGACCCCCGGATTGAGCAGCGAGGCGACCAGCCGGTTCGCCGACGCGACATCCTCAGGGGTGCCCACGGTGCCGGTCAGCACGGCGACCTGGCCCACCGTTGTGACGGTGATGTCCGAATCCGGCATCGCGACCTTGAGCACGCGATCGACCGAAGTGACGTTCTGGTTCACCCGAACGCGCGCCGAATAAACGACTGAGCCGCCGGCCGATGTGGCGAAGATCGTCGCTTCACCGAACGACTTGCCGAACAGGTTTATCTGGCGGGGATTGCTGACATAGACGTCGGCAACCTCGGGGTTGGAGGTCCACACCTCGGCGACGTTGGACGGCAGCGTGATACGCTCGCCTTCGCCGATCGAGAGCCAGACGTCGCGGGTCGGGCGCTGGCTTCCCGCCGGCTCCCCCACACGGGCGCCTTGCCGCTTCGACTGGGCGAAGCCCGGCGACACCGGCCCGGTCATCACCAGGGCCGTCGCCACCGTTGCCGCGAGCGAGCGGCGCAGGATCGTTGCGAAACGCATTATCTATTCCCCCCCACGGGAACAACGGTAACGGTGTTGCCCCGAGAAACCTTGACGACTGGTCCATCGGCTTTGGGCATTCCGCCCGGATACGCGCCTCCGGACGCGCCCTCGCTGCGATCGGCCGGCTTGCCCGGCACGGTGCTGCGCTGGAAACGCGACACATCGGCACCGGTGGACAGGGTCGCACGGCCCTCTTGCGGGCGCGCGGCGACACGAGCGAGCATAGCTTTCTCTGCCTTGGGATCGTTGCTGTCGGGCACTGAAACATCACCGGCAGCGATCGCTTCCTCGAGATCGCCGTTATTGTCGGCGATCGAGCGCAGCGACAGCGAGAGCGAACCCAATGTCTGCGCGACCGCGATCTTCTCGGCGATACGTGGCGTCGCTTCGACCGTGACGGTCGAGTAGGTGTTGACGACGGTGTTGCCGCTCTCATCGGTCTGCTTGTCGGTCTTCTGGTCGGTGGCGAGCACGCGCAGGTTGCGTAGCACCGTCTCCGACACCTTGAGCGGAGGGCCGTCGCCGCCGCCCGGAACGGTCTGGGTCAGCAGCAGGTCGACCCGGTCGCCCGGGAAGACGAAGCCCGCGACCGCGCTCTGGGCGGAAACCGGGACCGTCACCGCGCGCATGCCTGCGCCGAGCGCCGCGGCGAGGAAGCCGCGGTCGCCGGGCTTGACCAGTCCGCCCTGTGTGATCGGCTGGCCGGCTGGGATCGCGAAGCGGACCACCGTGCCCTGCAGCGTCTTGAGGTCGGTATCGGCCTTGCGATAATAGGCGCCCTCGACCAGCTCAGCGGGCCAGGGAACGAACTTGATTGATTCCGGCCCCAGGATCGTACCGACGGGGAGCGCCTTGGTCGCGACTAGCACCTCGACCCCCTGGATCGGCGCGGGGCCGCCGGCGGTGGGTGCCGCATCGGCGACAGGGGCTGGAGTCCCGACCATCAGGGTCCGGGCCATGAATGCGGTGATGGCGGCGATAATCAACGCGCCCACCAGCAAAATGATCTTCCGTCCATCCATGACGTTTCAGGCCTTTCAGTCTTCAGGACCGGGTTTCACCGGCGTTAAGCATTCACGAGAAGTGGTTAAGAATCGGTTCGCGAAGTGTGAGAAGGGCGGCGATGGCGATCGCGATGCCATATGGCACCTCCGGCTGGGCGCTCTGGCGACGCAGCCATTTGTCGATCAACATCAGCAAGGTGATGGCCCCGCCGGCCAGCGACATGATGATCAGCATCGTCACCAGCGGCTGGAACGGAAACCAGAGCGCGAGCGCGCCGATCATCTTGACGTCACCGCCGCCCATCATCCCGAAATGGAAGGCCGCGGCGAACACCGCGAATACTACCAGCGCAATACCGATCTGGATGACGATGTCGGGCCAGAAGGTTAGCCCGTTCGCGATCCACCATGGCACGGCAAGCAGCGCGATGGCGGCGTTCTTCCAGTTGGCGATCTCTCGCTTGCGCGCGTCCTCGATCCCGGCGGAGACCAGGATCAGGCCAAGCGCGACCAGCAGAATTGTAGATGTTAACGCCCCCATATCGACTAATCTCTAGACGCGGCGGCTTTCCAAAACGTAACCAACCCAAATGGCGTCTTCACCATTCGATCGCAGGGTGATTCCCGGGGGTGCGACCATCGGCAGCTGGACTGCCGAAGATGGCTGGCGGTTGCGCCGCTTCGATTGGCCAGTGACCGGCCCCGCGCGGGGTTCGATCCTGTTCCAAGGCGGGCGCGGCGACGTGGTCGAGAAATATCTGGAAACGCTGGCCCACTGGCATGGTCAGGGTTGGCACATCGCCTCGTTCGACTGGCGCGGGCAGAGCGGATCGGGCCGCGTCGACGGCGCGAAGTGCGGGCATATCCGGGACTTCGCCGACTATATCGCCGATTATCGCGCCTTTGCACGCGAGTGGCAGGCGTCGACACCCGGACCGCATATCGTGATGGGCCATTCGATGGGCGGGCATCTGGTGCTGCGCGCGCTGGTGGAGCGGGCGATAAAGCCCGATGCCGCCGTGCTGGTCGCGCCGATGCTAGGCCTCAAATCGCCGCTCGGCCTGGCGTCGGTCGGCGAGCGGTTCGCGCGCTTCATGGGAGGCCTGGGCAATCCGGCGCGGGCCGCGTGGAAGGACAATGAGCGGCCCTACACGATCGAGTCGCGCCAATCGCTGCTGACCCATGACCGTGACCGCTATCAGGATGAGCTTTGGTGGCAGAAGGCGAATCCCGCCAACGTCACCGGCCCGCCGAGCTGGAACTGGCTGATCGAGGCGTTCCGTTCGACCCGCGAACTGCGGGAGAATCCGGCGCTCGCCACGATGAACGTGCCGATGCTCGCGCTGGTCGCGGAGGCGGACGGGCTGGTCGATGCCAAGGCGGGACTTGCCACGCTAGCAAAACTCCCCGATGCGCGCGTCGTGCGTTTCGGACCGGAAAGCGCACACGAGATCCTGCGCGAGGCGGATGCCGTGCGGGATCGCGCGATCGGTGAGATCGACCGGTTTCTGGAGGCGCAGACGCCGGGGAAATGAGCCGTTACGATGTCGTGATTATCGGCGCCGGAATCGCCGGGGCCAGCCTTGCCGCGCGGGTCGCGCCCCATGCGCGCGTACTGATGATCGAGGCGGAGACGCAGCCGGGCTATCACGCCACCGGTCGTTCGGCGGCCTTCTGGTCCGAAACCTATGGCGGGCCGGATATTCAGCCGCTGTCGATCGCATCGCACCCATTCCTGTGCGATCCGCCTGTGGAGATGGGCGGCGAAGACTTTCTGACGCCGCGCGGGCAGTTGTTCATCGCCACGCGGGCCGACCGGCATGTGCTGGACGGGTTCGCGGAGGCGTTCGCGGCGGCGGGGGTGACGCTGGCCGAAACGGACCCGGCGGCGCGCTGTCCG
Organism: Sphingomonas sp. GW821-FHT10C01; assembly: GCF_059415525.1. Lineage (NCBI taxonomy): Bacteria > Pseudomonadati > Pseudomonadota > Alphaproteobacteria > Sphingomonadales > Sphingomonadaceae > Sphingomonas > Sphingomonas sp. GW821-FHT10C01. The sequence continues at coordinate 950,681 of NZ_JBWKNK010000001.1, forward strand.
GGTCTGCGCCCCGAATGGACCGAAGGGCTGTGGGACCCGACCTGTAGCGACATCGACGTCGCGCGGTTGCATGCGGCCTGGCTCGCCTTGGCGCGGCGCGGCGGCGCGGAGCTGGTGTGTTCCGCCAATGTTACCGGGGCGAAGCGTGACGGGTACTGGCGGGTCGAGACGCGAGCGGGCGTGTTCGAGGGCGATGTGCTGGTCAACGCGGCGGGGGCCTGGGCCGATCCGGTAGCGCAACTGGCGGGCGCTTCGGCGATTGGCATCGCCCCGCTGCGCCGCACGATGGTCCAGCTGCGGGTCGATCCGCCGGCGACGGCGGCGCTGCCGCTGGTGACCGACGCGCGCGACCGATTCTACTTCAAGCCCGAGGCGGGGCGGCTGTGGCTATCGCCGCATGATGAGATCCCAAGCATTCCATGCGACGCGGCGCCCGACGAGATCGATGTCGCGATCGCGATCGATAAGCTGCAGAGCGCGGTCGACTGGACGGTCGAGGCGGTCGAGCGGAAATGGGCAGGGCTGCGCAGCTTCGCGCCGGACCGCAAGCCGGTGTACGGATTCGACCCAGCGGCCCCCGGCCTGTTCTGGTGTGCGGGGCAGGGCGGGTTTGGCATCCAGACTTCCCCCGCAGCGTCGGCGCTGGCGGCATCGATGCTGCTCGGCACCGCGCCCGATCCTGCGATCGCGCATATCGACCCGGCAACCTATTCAATCGAACGATTCCGCGACTAGACGCGCCGCGTGGAATGGCTATCGTTCGAGGGCCGCAACGATGGAGGCCCGTATGGCGCACAAGTTCGTGATCGAGCAGAACAAGGCTGGCGAGTATGTCGCCAAGTTCAAGTACAATAGCGAAATCATCTTCTGGACCGAGGGCTATACCAGCAAGGCCTCGGCACGGAACGCGATCGAGTCGATCCTGAAGAACGGGCCGGGCGCGCCAGTCGAGGAAGGCTGACCGGTTTCATTCCGCCCATCGCGGCCGCTGATCCGCCACTGCGCGTGGCGGCATGGCCGTTGAGCGGGAACAGGTATCGATTCATGCCAGTATAGGAACCGCTCCGGAGGGGAGGCCTCCGGAGCGGTTCTTGTATTCGGCTTGCCTCAGTCGCGCTGTGAATCGAGCAGTTCATGCTCGGTCGCGACCTGCTGTGCCTTGGCGTAGCTTTCGATCAGGAGCTGATAGGGCGGGAAGATCTTCGTATATACCTGCGCCCAATCGGCGGCGTCGTCGCGATGCCAGGTGCGCTGGAGTTCCGACGCCACGGCTGCGGTATCCATCGGCACCACGCCCGCCTGAACGACGCGCGCAAGCGTTATCTCCTGCGCCATCTTCGAATAGGTTCCCGAGGCATCGACCACCGCGAACACGCGGTAGCCGTCCTGCACCGCGCTGATCGAAGGAAAGGCCATGCAGACGCTGGTAATCGTGCCCGCGATGATCAGCGTCTTGCGGCCGGTAGCCTTCACGGCCGCGACGAAATCGGGATTGTCCCAGGCGTTGATCTCGCCCTTGCGCGCAACATATTGGGCGTGCGGGGCATTCTCGTGGATCTCGGGAATGAGGGGGCCGTTCGGTCCTTGCGGCACCGACGCGGTGGTGATCACCGGCATATTGGCGAGCGTCGCCATGCGCGCGAGCGCCGCGGCGTGATTGCGAAGCACGGGCATCGGCATGTCGGCGACGGTCTGGAACAGGCCGCTCTGATGATCGATCAGCAGCAGGACGGCGTCATCGGGATCGATCACTGGACGGGCGCCGTTGAAGTTTGCGGGGGCGGACATGGGGTATTTTCCTTGAGCTTGGGCTTGCCCGCCGGGCGATATACGGGCCCGGCGGGCAAGCGGGTCAATCGGCTTTGTCGTAGGAGAACTGAATTCCTGCGGTGCCGCCGGTCTCGATGAACAGATTCATGAAGGCGGGGACGGTCTCGCTGCGCTTCCAGTCGCGCTGCAGCTCGCAGAAGAGCTGGGGCACCGAGATCATCTTGCCGCCCGCCTGTTCGATGCGGCGCAGTGCGGCATCGTGTGCGGCGAGCGAGGTGCCGCCGACGGCGTCGACCGGGACATAAACCTCGTAACCCGCCGCCAGCGCGTCGAGCGCGGGGAAGGTGAGGCACGCCTCGGTCCACAGCGCGGTCATGATCAGTTTCTTGCGGCCGGTCGCCTCGACCGCCTTGCGGAATTCGACGTCTTCCCAGCTGTTGATCGTGGTGCGGTCGTAGGTCGGATAGTCCGCCAGCACCTTGCGAACCTGCGGGATGGGCGGGTGATTGAGGCCGGTTTCGACATTCACGGTCGAGTGGACGATCGGCAGACCGTAGGCGACGGCCGCCTTGGCGGTGCCGACGATATTGTTCACCAGCAGCTGGCGATCCATCGAGGCGATCGAATTCACCTGAACCGGTTGATAGTCGATGATGACAAACGCCGAATTCTGCGGCGTCAGCAGATGATCCTTCAGCGGATCGCGGGTAGCCTCGCTGGCCATGACAGTTCCTTTCTTGTTGCGTCCTGTGGGGGGCGACGGCCGGACGCGAAGCCGTCCAGGGAAAGGGGGACCCGGCTCCCTGGGGGAAAGAGAGGAGCCGGGTCCGCGTCAGGCCGCGGCGTTCGCGAACCTGCCGCTGTTGAAGTCGTCGATCGCCTGACGGATCTCCGCTTCGCTGTTCATCACGAACGGACCGTAGCCTGCGATCGGTTCGTCGATCGGCTCACCGGTCAGGACGAGGATCATTGCATCGCCGTCCGCATGGATCCGGACGCCGTCGCCGTCACGGCTGAGCAGCAGCATCTCTGCCTCGCGCGCGGTTTCGCTGTCGTTGACGGTGACATGGCCGCCGAGCACCACAAGCATCGCGGTGTGCCCTTCGGGCAGGTCGAGCGTCAGATCGGCGTCGCGGTTCAGACGCACGTCCCAGACGTTGATTGGGGTGAAGGTGCGCGCCGGCCCCTTCGCGCCGAACAGCTCACCCGCGATCACCCGGGCAAGGCCCGCGCCTTCGGGAAGCTCGACCGTCGGGATGTCCGCTGCGGTGATGCCTTGGTAGCCGCCCGGCGCCATCTTGTCCTTGGCGGGCAGATTGACCCAGAGCTGGACCATGCGGAACGGGCCGCCGGTCTTGCCGAACGCCGGGGAGTGATACTCCTCGTGCAGGATGCCGCCTGCGGCGGTCATCCACTGGACGTCGCCCGGGCCGATGATGCCGCCGTTTCCGGCCGAATCCTTGTGCTCGACCTCACCCTCATAGACGATCGTGACCGTCTCGAACCCGCGATGAGGATGCTGGCCAACGCCGCGCCGGTTGGTGGTCGGCGCGAAATTATACGGGCCGGCGTAGTCGAGCAGCAGGAACGGGCTCACCTGCCCGCCGAGGCTGTTGTACGAAAAGAGCGAGCGCACCGGAAAGCCGTCGCCGACCCAATGCTGGTTGGGGTTGCTGTAGGTGCCGAGGATCGTCTTCATGGTATTTCTCCCGCGCCCTCCGAAGGGAGTGCGCTTGTTGGAGAACACAATAATCGCGCGCCAATCTGGGCAGAAGATTGTGAAAATGGACTCAGTGTCCTACCAATAGGACGATGCGGGACCTCAACGACCTCTATCTCTTCGTCCAGGCGGTCGATCATGGCGGCTTCGCCGCAGCGGCGCGAGCACTGGGGATGCAGAAGTCGAAGCTCAGCCGCCGCATTGGGCTGCTCGAGGAGCGGCTGGGCGTAAGGTTGATTCAGCGATCGACCCGCCGCTTCTCTGTAACCGAGATCGGTCGCGAATATTACCGCCACTGCGTCGCGATGCTGGTCGAGGCCGAGGCTGCACAGATGGCGATCGATCAGTCTAGTGCGACGCCCCGAGGCATTATCCGGCTGAGCTGTCCCACCGGCCTGATCGCGTTCCAGTTCGGGGAATTGTTCGGGCGCTTCATGGCGCTCTATCCAGAAGTCGAACTACATGTCGAAAGCACCAACCGCCGCGTCGACGTGATCGGCGAGGGTTTCGATCTCGCCATTCGCGTCCGTCCGCCGCCGCTCACCGAGAGTGAACTGGTGATGCGCCGTTTCGACGAGCGTACGATCCGGGTCGTCGCGGCGCCCGACCTATTGCGAACCCGCAGCATCGCGCTGCCCGCCGACCTTGCCGGCTTGCCCAGCCTGGATTTCGGTCCGGCTGGAGGCGAGCATCGCTGGCGCTTGACCCACGCGGATGGCAGTGTGGCCGAGGTGCGTCATCAACCGCGCCTGGTGACCGATGACATGGCGGCATTGCGTGCTGCCGCGATCGCGGGCGCCGGCGCGGTCCGGCTTCCGACGCTGGTCGTCTGGGACGACCTTGAGAGCGGGCGGCTGGCTACGGTGTTGCCTGAATGGCGGCCGGCGAACGAGATCGTCCACGCCGTCTTTCCGTCGCGGCGAGGCCTGCTTCCCTCAGTGCGGGCGCTGCTCGATTTCCTCACTGACGAATGCGGGGCGCAGCGGAGGCGGATCCCGGAATCGGGCGCCGACAGCTAAGCCCGCAATGCCGCGTCGCTGGCGAGTCCGTCGGCGCGTTCGTTGTCCGGGTGGCCGGCATGGCCTTTGACCCATATCCATTCGATCCGGTGCGGCTTGGCCGCATCGAGCAGCTGCTGCCACAGATCGGCGTTCTTGACCGCCTTCTTGTCGGCGGTCTTCCAGCCGTTGCGCTGCCAGCCTTTGATCCATTTGGTGAGGCCGTCCATGACATAGCGGCTGTCGGTCGACAGCTTGACCCGGCACGGCTTCTTGAGCGCATTGAGGCCCTGGATCGCCGCCATCAGCTCCATGCGGTTGTTGGTCGTGTGCGGCTCTCCGCCCGAAAGTTCCTTCTCGGTGCTGCCCATGCGCAGCAGCACGCCCCAGCCGCCACGGCCGGGATTGCCCTTGCACGCGCCATCGGTGGCGATCTCGACCAGCGGCATTTCCTCGGTCATGCGACGTGCTTCACCAGATCGGGCGTGTAATGCTTGAGCCGCCGGACATAGGCGAGCGGATCCTTGCGCATCACCAGCGCATCGGGCGGGGTGTTGAGCCAGTCCCACGCGCGCGATAGCGAGAAGCGGATGCACGCGCCCGCCGCCAGCGTCGCGAAGGCGGCACGCTCGGTTTCGGTCAGCGGGAAGCTTGACTCGTAACCGGCGATCAGCGCGTTGCCGACGGCCGCGTCATAGTTGCGGCCATAGGCGTCGAAGCTCCACGCGCTGTGCATCACCGCGAGATCATAGACGCGGATGTCGGTGCAGGCGAAGTAGAAGTCGATCAGTCCGGACACGGACTCGCCCAGCATCAGAACATTATCGGGGAAGAGGTCGGCATGGATGGCGCAGCGGTCCAGTTCCTCGCCCGGCCAGTTCGCTAGCGTCGCGTCGAGCGCGAAGCCGAGATCAGCGTGGAGGCCGGGGACGATCTGGTCGAGGCTGTCGCCGCAACGATCAAATAGCGGGCGCCAAGTCTCAATACCCATCGAATTGGGGCGGTCGAGCGGGAAGTCGGCGACGGCGCGGTGCATCTGCGCCATCGCCTCACCCGCGGCACGTGCCTGAGCCGGAGTGGGGTGGGAGAGCGAGATGCCCGACAGGAACTTGATCAGGCAGGCAGGGCGGCCGTTCAGTTCCTGAATCTCGAGGCCGCCCCGATCCTTGATCGCGGGCGGGACCGGCAGGCCCTTGGTGGCGAGATGATCGAGCAGACCCATGAAATAGGGCAGGTCGGCGGCCTCGACACGCTTTTCGTAGAGCGTCAGGATGAAGCGGTCGCGTGTCGTCTCGACGAGATAGTTGGAATTCTCGACCCCCTCGGCGATGCCCTTGGCCGAGACCAGCTCGCCCACGTCATAGCGTGCCAGGAAGCCGGCGAGCGCTTCCGCCGAGACCTGCGTATAGACTGCCATGGGATCAGGCCGCTTCGAGGTCGCGGGGCAGCTTGAAGACGATGGTTTCCTGCGCCGTTTCGACCTGGCGCTCGGTCACCTCGAAGCGGGTGGCGAGCCTTTCAACCACTTCGCGCACCAGTAGCTCGGGCGCCGAGGCACCCGCGGTGATGCCGAGCGTGCCGACACCCCAGAGCCAGTCGAAATCGAGCTCGTCGGCGCGCTGGATCAGCTTGGCCGTCGTTCCCTCGCGTTCGGCGACTTCGACGAGCCGCACCGAGTTGGACGAGTTGGGCGCGCCGATCACCAGCACCAGATCACACGACTGGGCGATCGCGCGGACCGCAGCCTGGCGGTTCGAGGTCGCGTAGCAGATGTCGTCGGCCTTGGGCGCGACGATGCCTGGGAAGCGGCGCTGGAGGATGTTGAGGATCGTTGCGGTATCGTCGACCGACAGCGTCGTTTGGGTCAGGAAAGCGAGGTTGTCGGGCTCGGCGACCACCAGTGCCTCGGCATCCGCCTCGGTTTCGATCAGTGTCATGCTGCCCGCGGGCACCTGGCCGAAGGTGCCGATCACCTCGGGGTGGCGGGCATGCCCGATGAACAGGATATGGCGCTTGGCGGCGACCAGGCGCTCGGCCTGGCGATGGACCTTGGACACCAAGGGGCAGGTGGCGTCGAGATAGGAGAGGCCGCGATCCTGCGCCTCGGCCGGGACCGACTTGGGCACGCCGTGCGCCGAGAAGACCACGGGGACGCCGTCGGGTACCTCGTCCAGCTCGTCAACGAACACCGCGCCCTTGGCCTTGAGCGAATCCACGACGAACTTGTTGTGGACGATCTCATGCCGGACATAGACCGGCGCGCCGTGCTTCTCGATCGCGCGTTCTACGATCTGGATGGCGCGGTCGACACCGGCGCAGAAGCCGCGTGGCGCGGCGATCAGGAGCTCGAGGGCGGGCTTTTCGGCATTGCTCATGTCGAGGCGGCTCTACGCGATTGCTTGCGCGGGCGAAAGGCGGTTCCTATGACGGGCCGCGCCGGTTTCCGAAGCGAAGGCGGCCCTATCAAGGTTTCAGGAAAGGTGTCCCCCTTGCGTATCCGCAATCTGGCTCTCGCCGCGACGACGATGTTGGCACTCGCGGGCTGCGCGAAAACGGGCGACATCGCCGAAGGCGGCATCACTCAGGTCCGTTCGGCCTGCCCGCGCGTCGGCGTGGCGGCGCATACCGGGGACGTGACCCTGTTTAATTCGCCGACCAGTCGCGACGCCAATGCGATCGACGTGACTGCGGTGCTGACCAACGTCACCTCGATCTGCGACGACGCGAGCGAGAATATCCAGACCACGATCAATTTCGAGGTGCTGGGCAGCCGCCGCTTCGGCAGTGAGGCGCGTCAGGTGACTTTGCCTTATTATGTCGCGGTGGTGCAGGGCGGCAGCTCGGTTGTGTCCAAGCGGCTGGGCCAGGTGACGTTGAACTTCGCCGAGGGCCAGAGCCGCGCGTCAGCGACAGGCACGAGCTACGCCATCGTCTCGCGTTCGGCGGCAACCCTGCCTGAGGATATCCGCCGCCAGATCCTGGCCAAGCGCAAGGCGGGCGACGAGACCGCTGCGGTCGATCCGCTGGCGCGGCCGGAGATTCGCCAAGCAGTGCTTCGTGCGACTTTCGAGGCTCTGGTCGGTTTCCAGCTGACCGACGAGCAGCTCAAGTACAACGCGACGCGCTGAATCGCGATTGACTCGTCTGGCCCGCCGCAGCAGATGGGGCGGGTCAGCAGTGGGCAACCGCTGAAGGCGCGCGCGGGAGAGTTGAGGCGGGAAACCGCCTCCGCCGAAGGAGCAACCGCCCCGGAATCTCTCAGGCACCAGGGACCGCGCGAGCCACGACACTCTGGAAAGCGCCGCTCGCAAGGGTGGCCACCGAAGGGGTAATTCCGTCCGCCGCAGGACGGGAGAAAGCTCTCAGGTTCCGTGACAGAGGGGGCGACGGTGAATGGCCGCATCTTGCGGCTGTTCCGTCGATTCCTTTGGAGATGGACATGAGCGACGCCACGCAAGAACCCGAAATCGTCGAAGAGCTGGCGCTGCTTCCGCTCGATGCCTGGCATCGCGCCAAGGGCGGCCGGATGGTGCCGTTCGCGAGCTATGAGATGCCGGTCCAGTATGAAGGCATCATGGCCGAGCATCTGTGGGTGCGCGAGAGCGCGGGCCTGTTCGATGTCTCCCATATGGGCCAGTTGTTCCTGTCGGGCGACGGGCTCGACGCGGCGCTCGAGGCGCTGATCCCCGCCGACGTCACGGGTGTGAAGGTCAACGGGCAGAAATATTCGCTGCTGCTCGCCGAGAATGGCGGGATCCTGGACGACCTGATGTTCACCCGCTGGCAGGACGGCCTCTACATGGTCGTCAACGGCGCGTGCAAATGGGACGATATCGCGCATCTGCGCGAGCATCTCGCCGACGAGATCGAGATCAACCACATGGACGAGCACGCGCTGCTCGCGCTGCAGGGGCCGAAGGCGATCGATGCGCTGAGCCGCGTGGTGCCGGGTGTCGACGCGCTGATCTTCATGCGCGGTGGGCGGTTCGACTGGAACGGCACCAGCCTGTGGATCAGCCGTTCGGGCTATACCGGCGAGGACGGGTTCGAGATTTCGGTCGAGGCGGACAAGGCTGCGGCGCTGGCCGATGCGCTGACCGCGCAGCCCGAAGTGAAGCCGATTGGCCTGGGCGCGCGCGATTCGCTGCGGCTCGAGGCTGACCTGCCGCTCTATGGGCACGACCTGGATACCGACACCACGCCGATCATGGCGGCGCTGAACTTCGCGGTTGCGAGCAAGCGCCGGCGCGAGGAAGCCAATTTCCCAGGCGCCGAGCGCATCCTGCTCGAGCGCGAGAATGGCGCGATCCAGCGCCGCGTCGGCCTGATCGTCGAGGGACGCCAGCCGGTGCGGGAGGGGGCGCTGGTGCTGGATGGTGAAGGCAACGAGGTAGGACGCGTCACCAGCGGCGGCTTTGCGCCGACCGTGCAGAAGCCGATCGCGATGGCCTATGTGCCGATCGCGATGGCCGAAATCGGCACCCGCGTGACGCTGAGCCAGCGCGGCAAGATTCATCATGGCGAAGTGGTCGCGATGCCCTTCGTCCCACACAATTACGTCCGTGAGGGAGGACCCAAATGAGCCGTTATTTCACTGAAGATCATGAGTGGATCGAACTCGACGGCGAGATCGCGACCGTCGGCATCACCGATTACGCGCAGAGCCAGCTCGGCGACATCGTGTTCGTCGAAGTGCCCGATGAGGGCAAGCAGGTGAGCAAGGGCGACGACGCCGCGGTGGTCGAGAGCGTCAAGGCGGCGAGCGATGTCTATGCCCCCGTTTCGGGCACGATCGTCGAGGGTAACCCGGCACTGGCCGATGAGCCGGCGCTGGTGAACGAGGATCCCGAGGGCGAGGGCTGGTTCTTCAAGATGACTCTGTCCGACACCAGCGAGCTCGACGGCCTGATGGACGAGGGCAAGTATCAGGACTTCGTCTCGAAGCTTTGATTTTCGCCGTCATGCCGGCCCCGTTCCGGCATCCACGGCGCGGCGGGCGATGGGCAAGAGGCTCAAGGGCGTTCCGCGCGGCACGGTGGACCCCGGCATGAAGCCGGGGTGACGGTTTTGATTAGTGGCCAGCGGCCGGAGAACTCAATTGCGCTATCTTCCCCTGACTCCCAACGACCGGCAGGCGATGCTCGCCGCGGTCGGCGCGGCGGCGATCGACGATCTGTTCGTCGATGTGCCCGAGAGCGCCCGTCTGAGCGGCCCGATCGCGGGGCTGCCGCCGCACGCCAGCGAACTGGCGGTCGAGCGGCACATGACCGCATTGGCCCGCAAGAACCTGTCGGCGGGGGAAGCGCCGTTCTTTCTGGGCTGTGGCGCGTATCGCCACCATGTTCCGGCGAGCGTCGATCACATCATCCAGCGCGGCGAGTTCCTGACCGCCTACACGCCCTACCAGCCCGAGATCGCGCAGGGCACGCTGCAGGTGATGTTCGAGTTCCAGACGCAGGTCGCGCGCCTGCTGGGGACCGATGTCGCCAACGCGTCGATGTATGATGGCTCGACCGCATGCTGGGAAGCGATCGGCATGGCACGGCGCATCACCAAGCGCGCCAAGGCGATCCTGTCGGGCGGGCTGCACCCGCATTATGTCTCGGTCGCCAACACGATGGCGAAATATACCGGCGACCAGCTGGTGACGGCGCTGCCGGAGCTGACCGCCGAGCCGGATACCGACGCGCTAATCGGCATGATCGACGACGAGACCTCGTGCGTCGTGGTGCAGTATCCCGACATCCTCGGCCGCATTTCGGACCTGTCCGACCTCGCCGCCGCGTGCCAGGCTAAGAAGGCGCTGCTGGTCGCGGTGGTCACCGAGCCGGTAGCGCTGGGCGCGATCAAGTCGCCGGGCGAGATGGGCGCGGACATCGTCGTCGGCGAAGGCCAGTCGATCGGCGTCGGCCTGCAGTTCGGCGGGCCCTATGTCGGCCTGTTCGGCTGCAAGGAAAAATACGTTCGTCAGATGCCGGGCCGCCTCACCGGCGAGACGGTCGATGCCGAGGGCAAGCGCGGCTTCGTGCTGACGCTGTCCACGCGCGAGCAGCATATCCGCCGCGAGAAGGCGACGTCGAACATCTGCACCAGCTCGGTGCTGTGTGCGCTCGCCTGGTCGATCCACATGACCCTGTTGGGTGAGAAGGGGCTGCGGCAGCTTGCCGCGCTCAACCATGCGGGCGCGAGCGCCGCGGCGGAGCGTCTGGCCAAGGTGCCGGGGGTCGAACTGGTGACGCCGACCTTCTTCAACGAGTTCACACTGAAGCTGTCGAAGGAAGCGCGGCCGATCGTTCGCGAGCTGGCTGACAAGGGCATCCTCGCGGGCGTGTCGCTCGGTCGCCTCTATCCGGGTGAGGACGCGCTGGCCAACGGGCTGGTCGTCGCGGTCACCGAAACCACTACCGCGGAGGACGTCGAGACGCTTGCCGCCGCGCTTCAGGAGGTGCTGGCATGAGCATCAACCAGTCCGGCTGGCGCCCCGAGATGAACGCCGGCGAGCGCAGCGACAGCGCGACCTTTACCGGCAACCGCGCGCTGATGCTCGACGAGGCGCTGATCTTCGAGATTGGCTCGCTCGACACCACCGGGGTCGACTTCGCCGAAACGCCCAAGGCGACGTCGCGGATTGGCGGGCTTGCCCGCAACAAGGATATCGGCCTGCCCGGCCTGTCCGAGCCGGAGGCGGTGCGCCATTACACGCGCCTGTCCCGCCAGAATTACGCGATCGATTTGGGCCTGTTTCCGCTCGGCAGCTGCACGATGAAGCATAATCCGCGGCTCAACGAGCGGATGGCGCGGCTGCCCGGCTTCGCCGACGTCCACCCGCTCCAGCCGGTCGATACCGTGCAGGGCGCGTTCGAGGTGATCCACCAGCTCGCCCACTGGCTGACGACGCTGACCGGCATGCATTCGGTCGCGATGTCGCCCAAGGCGGGCGCACATGGCGAGCTGTGCGGCGTCCTCGCGATTCGCGCGGCGCTCGACGCCAAGGGCGAGCAGGCGCGCAAGGTGCTGCTGGTGCCCGAGAGCGCGCATGGCACCAACCCGGCGACCGCCGCGTTCGCGGGCTTCACCGTCGAGGATATTCCGGCGACAGAAGCCGGGCGCGTCGACCTGGCAGCGCTCAAGGCGCGGCTGGGGCCGGACGTTGCGGGGGTGATGATCACCAATCCCAATACCTGCGGCCTGTTCGAGCCGGATATGAAGGCGATCAGCGACGCGGTCCACGCCGCGGGTGGCTATGTCTATTGCGACGGCGCCAACTTCAACGCGATCGTCGGCCGGGTTCGCCCGGGCGACCTTGGCATCGATGCGATGCACATCAACCTGCACAAGACCTTTTCGACCCCGCATGGCGGCGGCGGGCCGGGTTCGGGGCCGGTGGTGCTGTCGGCGGCGCTGGCGCCCTATGCGCCGCTGCCGTTCGTCGAGAAGCAGGGCGACCGCTTCGAGCTGATCGAGGAAGAGACTGCGGGCGAACATCATGCCGAGAGCTTCGGCCGGATGGTGTCGTTCCATGGCCAGATGGGCATGTTCACGCGCGCGCTGACGTACATCCTGTCGCATGGTGCGGATGGGCTGAAGCAGGTTTCCGAGGATTCGGTGCTCAATGCCAACTATGTGCTGCGCGCGCTGGAGGATGTGCTCGACGCGCCCTTCGCCAAGAGCGGGCCGTGCATGCATGAGGCGATCTTCAGCGACAAGGGTCTGCCCGAGGGCTTCTCGACGCTCGACATCGCCAAGGGGCTGATCGACGAGGGCTTCCACCCGATGACGGTCTATTTCCCGCTGGTGGTGCACGGCGCGATGCTGGTCGAGCCGACCGAAACCGAGAGCAAGGCGGCGCTGGACCAGTTCATCGGCGCGTTCCGTTCGGTGGCGGAGCGGGCTAAGGCGGGCGACGTCGCGCTCAAGTCGGCGCCGCACTTCGCTCCGCGCCGCCGCCTCGACGAGACCCAGGCCGCGCGCAAGCCGGTGCTGGTGTGGAAGGAACCGTCGCAGGCGGAAGCCGCGGAATAGGGTGAACGCGCTGCGCAGCCTCGCCTTCGCGCTGGCCGGGTTTATCTCGGGCAGCGCGTGCGGGCTGGGCCTTGCGGTCGTCCTGATCAATCTGCTCGACCGATCGGGGCTGATCAATCACGGTGGCGATGGGCTGGGCGGCATGGCGCTGCTCTTCGCGCTTGGCTCGGTGATGGCGATCGGTGGGGGGATCGTCGCCGCGATCCTGATACCGGGTCGCGCCCGCAGCGCCGGTGCGGGATCGGCGCTGCTATGGGCCGGCGCGATGATGGCGGTTGCCGCCGGGTGCTATTTGCTCCTCGCTGGCCCGCTCACATCCGTCGCGGAAGTCGAGACCACCGGCGGCGCGTGACAACCATCCGGTTTCGCCTAGCTTGGACCAACCAAGCCGGGGGAATGCCGATGATTCGCCGAGTCCTGACCCTTGCCGCGCTGCTGTTTGCCGCGCCGTCCCAAGCACAATCTGCCGACGACACCGCGAAACTTGCGGAGTTCAAGGCGTTCGCGACCGCGTTCCGCAAGGAACGTGCGGTGCTCAGCCTGTCTTACGCCATCGTCAAGGACGGCAAGATCGTCGCGGCCGAGGGGATCGGCTGGCAGGACCATGACGTCGAGGAAAAGACGACGGCGGATACCAGCTACCTCGTTGCATCGATGACCAAGACCTTTGTCGGCGCGACGCTGTTGCAGATGGACGCGGACAAGGTGATCCGCCTGGACGATGAGTTCACGACGCTGTCCGACTGGAAGGAACGCTGCGAACGGCTGACCAAGAGCGGCAACATGTTCGGCGGCGGCGTCAAGCTAGAGGACGGCTATGTCCCGCCCAAGCTCGACTGTGCCGCGAAGATCAGCGTACGGCAGGTGCTGCAGATGCGCGTGCTGGGCACGCCGGGCACCAACTTCATGTACAATCCGGTGGTGTTCGGGCGGCTGGCCAACTGGGTCGAGGAGAAGACCGGCAAGCCGCTGGAACATTGGGTGCGGCTCTATGTGCTCGACAAGGCGGGCCTCAAGGATATCGCCGCGGGCTGGCGCGATCCCAAGGGTGGGGCAGCTTTGCGCAACCTTGCCCCGCCCTTCACCAGCGGCAAGAATGGGTGGAACAGCCTGGCGCCGACGCCGCTGCCCAATCCCGAGATGAACGCGTCGAGCGGGATCATCGCCAGCGCGCGCAGCCTGGCGGAATATTCGCTGGCGCTCGATCAGGGACGGATCCTGTCCCCGGTGTTGCGCACCAAGATGTGGACGCCGCCGACCGACCCCGACGGCAAGTCCGCCGGCTATGCCTATGGCTGGTGGACGCAGAGCTGGCACGGGCAGAAGCTGGTGTGGCACGGCGGCTGGTGGCCCGAAGCCTATGCCGGCTTCCTGCTCAAGGTGCCGGACAAGGGGCTGACCCTGGTGGCGCTGGGCAATACCGACGGGCTGCACTGGGGCAACCGCACGCAGGTGGCCGAGATCGAGAAGAGCCCGCTGGCGCTCAAATTCCTTGAGCTGTTCGCGGCGAAGTGATGGCCGATCCGACGCCGTGGATCGCCGCCGAGGACAGCGGCGCGGCGCGCAAACATGCGCCCGCGACCGTGCGCAACCGCGAGGCGATCGCGGCGGTGCTGGCGGAGGTGCTGCCGGAAACGGGGGTGGTGCTGGAGGTGGCGAGCGGGAGCGGGGAGCATTGCGCGTTCTTCGCGGAGCGCTTCTCGGAACTGCATTGGCAGCCGAGCGATCCCGAGCCGTCGGCGCTGACCTCGATCGCGTCGTGGTGTGCGGGGCTGGGCAATGTCGCGCCACCGGTGGCGATCGATGCTGCAGTACAGAACTGGCCGGTGGAGCGCGCCGATGCGCTGCTGTGCATCAACATGGTGCATATCAGCCCATGGGAAGCGACGCTGGGGCTGCTCGACGGCGCGGCGCGGGTGCTGCCGACAGGCGGGCCGCTGATCCTTTATGGCCCCTATCGCCGGGCGGAGATGGAGACGGCGCTGTCGAACGCGGCGTTCGACGCGTCGCTCAAGGCGCGGGATCCACGCTGGGGGTTGCGTGATGTGGCCGATGTGAGCGCGGCGGCTGCGGCGCGCGGGCTGGCGTTCGAGCGGTTGGTCGAGATGCCGGCGAACAACATCATGCTGGTCTATCGGGCCTAGGCCGTGGGTTCGGCATCGGCGATCGGAAGGCCACGCCGGCGCTCGCGCCAGACGATGTAGAGGCCGCTTGCGATGATGATCGGCGCGCCGATCCAGGTCCAGTGGCCGGGAAGCACGCCGAACAGCAGATAGCCATAGAGCGTCGCCCAGATCAGGCTGGAATAGTCCATCGGTACCACGGCCGAGACCGGGGCGAAGCGCAACGATGCGGTGAGCGCGAGCTGCGCGCCGCCGCCGACGAAGCCGATCAGGATCAGCAGCGCGAAGGTCTGCCAATCGTGCGGCGCCGCGACGAAGGCATAGCCGATCAGCAGCGGCGGCACCGACAGGGTCGAGAACCAGAAGACGGTGGTGGCGGGGCTTTCGGTGCGGCCCAGCTGGCGCAGCTGGATCGCGACGATCGCCACGAACAGCGCGGCGGTGAGGCCGACCAGTGCACCACCGAGCGGAATGTGGCTGCTCCCCGGCTGGGTGACGATCAGCACGCCAACGAACCCGGCAAGGACGGCGCCCCAGCGGTGCCAGCCGGTCGGTTCCTTGAGCACCAGCGCCCCCAGGATCGTGGCGAAGATCGGCACGGTGAAGCCGAAGGTGGTCGCCTCGGCGAGCGGAAGCAGCAGCACCGCGCCGAAATTGAACACCATGCCGGTAAGGCCGACCGCCGAGCGGCTGACATGCAGCCTGAAATGCCGCGTCTTCAGCGAGGCGAGGCCCGGACCCATCATCACCCAGGCGAGGACGAAAGGGATCGCGAAGAACTGGCGGAACAGCATGATCTCAACCAGATGCGCGCCGCGCGTCTCGACCAGCTTGATCAGCGCCCCCATCGTCGAGAGCATCAGGATCGCAAGCAGGCGCAGGCCGAGGCCGAGCATGATGCGATCCGACGACATGATCCTCGCCTAGGAGGGCGGAGGGCGGGGGGCAAGCCGCGAAGCGGGGTGACGCGCGGTTCGCGACGCGCTATCCGCCGCGCATGATCAAGCACGCACTCAACGTCACCCGCGAAGCGGACTTCGCCGCCTGGTACCAGGCCGTCATCTCGGAAGCCGATCTGGCCGAGGAATCGGGGGTGCGCGGCTGCATGATCATGCGGCCATGGGGGTACGGCATCTGGGAGCGCATCCAGCGCCTGCTCGACGACCGCATCAAGGGCGTCGGCTATGACAATGCCTATTTCCCGCTGTTCATCCCGCTGTCCTATTTCGAGAAGGAAGCCGAGCATGTCGACGGCTTCGCCAAGGAGATGGCGGTGGTCACGCACCACCGGCTGGTCGGCGACGGCAAGGGCGGGCTGGTGCCCGATCCCGAGGCGAAGCTGGAGGAGCCGCTGGTCGTGCGCCCGACGTCGGAGACGGTGATCGGAACGGCCTTCTCGCGCTGGGTGCAGTCGTGGCGCGACCTGCCGGTGCAGGTGAACCAGTGGGCGAACGTCGTGCGCTGGGAGATGCGCACGCGGATGTTCCTACGCACCGCCGAGTTCCTGTGGCAGGAAGCGCATGCCGCCTATGCCAGCGCAGAGCAGGCGCGTGAGCAGACGATGGTGGGGCTGGAAGTCTATCGTAGCTTTGCCGAGGACGCTGCGGCGATGCCAGTGATCGCGGGCGAGAAGCCGGAGAATGAGCGCTTCCCGGGCGCGGTCTCGACCTTCTCGATCGAGGCGATGATGCAGGACGGCAAGGCGCTGCAGGCCGGCACCAGCCATTTCCTGGGCACCAATTTCGCATCGGCGCAGAACATCCGCTTCCAGAATGCGAATGGCGAATTCGAGCTGGCCAACACGATCAGCTGGGGCATGTCGACGCGCATGATCGGCGGCATCATCATGGTGCATGGCGACGATGATGGTCTGCGCGTGCCGCCGCGGCTCGCGCCGTGGCAGGTGGTGATCGTGCCGATGCTGCGCGACAGCGACGAGGACGCCGCGCTGCTCGACTATTGCGAGGGGCTGAAGGCCGAGCTGGTGAAGCAGAGCGCGTTCGGCGAACCGGTGCGTGTGCTGCTCGACACCCGCGCCGCCAAGGCGGCCAACAAGCGCTGGGGCTGGGTCAAGAAGGGTGCGCCGGTGGTGATCGAGGTCGGCGGCCGCGACATGGCGGGTGGCAACGTCTCAATGATCCGTCGCGACCGGCTGTATCGCGAGGACGGCAAGCTCGACAGCGCGATCCTGGCCAAGGGCGACTTCGTCGCGCAGGCGGCTGGGCTGCTGGAAGAGATCCAGACAACGCTGCACACGCAGGCGCGGGCCAAGCTCGACGCCAATATCGTGCGCGGGGTCGAGACGTTCGACGCGCTCAAGGCGCATTTCGAAGGATCGGGCAAATATCCCGGCTGGGTCGAGGTGCAGTGGGCCAGGCCGACCGGCGAGGAGCTGGACAAGGCGGTCGAGCGGATCAAGGCGCTCAAACTCACCTTCCGCAACGTGCCGCTCGACGCGGCGCCGGCGGATGGGATTTGTATGTTCACCGGCCGCCCGGCCGTCGAGCGGATCCTGGTCGCGCGCGCCTATTGATCAGGGCAACGGCCGGTCGCGCGTGACTGGCCGGGCCGTGAAGTTCAGTACGGGGGCGAGCTTTGCCAGCGCGTGCTCGGCAAGGGCGCGGGCGGTGGTGATCTTGCCGCCGAACACCGACAGCACCGGCGCGCCGCTCGTGTCGAGTTCGAGCACATAGTCGCGCGTGATCGTGCGCACCTCGTCACGGCCGTCGTCGTAGAGCGCGCGGATGCCCGACCAGGTGGCGGTGATGTCGGTGGGCACGATCTGGCGCTTGAAGTAGCGATTGGCGGCGGCGCAGAGATAGTCGATCTCGGCCGGGGCGATGCCGGCGTCCTCCGGCCGTTCCACCGGCACATCGGTGGTGCCGATCATCGTGCCGCCGCGCCAGGGGGTTGCAAACACCACGCGGCGGTCGGGCTGCTGCAGGATATAAGCCTGGTCGCCTTCCCACAGAGCGGGCACGACGATGTGGCTGCCCTTGATCAGCCGCAGGCCGCTGTTGGTGCGGATTCGGATCGTGTCGAGAAAGGCTTTCACCCATGGGCCGGTGGCGTTGACGATGGCGCGGGCCTCGACCGTGTTGCCATCGCTCAGTGAGACGCTCCAGCCGGTGCCGTCGCGCTGTACGCCGGTGACGGCGACGCCGGTGTCTACCTTTGCGCCATTTGAGACGGCGTCGGCGGCGTTGGCGCGGACCAAGGCGGCGTCATCGACCTGAGCGTCCCAATAGAGGAAGCCGCCGACATTCTGGGCGATCGGAGCGAGGCGAGGATCGTCGCGGCGCAGCGCGCGCGAGCGGGGTAGCGAAGAGCCGAGGCCGAGCAGGTCGTAGAGATAGAGGCCCGCGCGGACCATCCACCACGGGCGGACGCTGTGCGCATGGGGCAGGACGAACGGCATGGGGTGGATGAGGTGGGGCGCGGCGGCGAGCATCCGCTCACGCTCGTGCAGCGCCTCACGCACCAGCCGGAACTCATAGGTTTCGAGATAGCGCAGCCCGCCATGGATCAGCTTGCTGGAGGCGGAGGAGGTATGGGCGGCGAGATCGTCCTTCTCGACCAGCAGGACGGACAGGCCGAGCAACGCCGCCTCGCGCGCGATCGCGCAGCCGTTGATGCCGCCGCCGGCGATGAGGAGGTCGTACGTCACCGCATCAGCCTATTCGGTTGGGAATTGGGCGGACAGCCCCTATATTCAGGGCCAATGGCAAAACAGAACAAAGCAAAGAAGCCCGCGCCCGGCATGCCGACGCGGCAAC
Organism: Sphingomonas sp. GW821-FHT10C01; assembly: GCF_059415525.1. Taxonomy (NCBI): domain Bacteria; kingdom Pseudomonadati; phylum Pseudomonadota; class Alphaproteobacteria; order Sphingomonadales; family Sphingomonadaceae; genus Sphingomonas; species Sphingomonas sp. GW821-FHT10C01. The sequence goes on from NZ_JBWKNK010000001.1 coordinate 969,090, forward strand.
AGATTCTCGATTTCATCAGCTCTTCCGACCAGCCTGCGGGCAAGCGCGAGATCGCGCGCGCATTCGGCCTGGCGGGGCAAGAGAAGATCACGCTCAAGGCGCTGCTGCGCGACATGGCCGACGAAGGCCTGATCGACAGCGCCCCCGGCCGCGCCTTTCACAAAATGGGCGGCGTGCCGAAGGTGACCGTGCTGCGCATCACCGACTCCGATGGCGACACCGTCTGGGCAGTGCCCGAGCGCTGGGAGGCCGAGGGCGTCCCGGTGCCGCGGCTGCGCGTGCGCGAGCGCGGCAAGCACAGCGCGCTGGCCGTGGGCGACCGCATCCTAGCGCGCACCGAAGAGGCCGGAAACGGGCTGATCGCGCATCCGATGAAGAAGCTCGCTCGTGGCGAGGAAGCGGTGCTGGGCGTGGTCAAGGAAGAGGGCGGTCGGCTCTATTTGCACGGCCTGGAGAAGAAGGAGCGCAACAGCTTCGTCATCTCCGAACGCAACGGCGCCGAGCCGGGTGATCTGGTGATGGCGGAGAAGAGCGGGCGCGGCCCGCGCATCTTCGCCAAGGTGACCGAAGTGCTGGGCGATCCGTTCGCACCGCGCAGCTTCAGCCTGATCGCGATCCACAAGCACAGCATCCCGAACGTGTTTTCGGAAGAGCTGCTGCAAGAGGCCGAGCGCGTCGCGAAGCAGGATCTGGGCAAGGGTCGTGAGGATTTGCGGCACATCCCGATCGTGGCGATCGACCCGTCCGACGCCCGCGACCATGACGATGCGGTATGGGCCGCGCCCGACGACGATCCCAAGAATGAGGGCGGGTGGAAGGCGATCGTCGCGATCGCGGACGTCAGCTTCTATGTCCGGCCCGGGTCGCTTCTCGACCGCGAGGCGCGCAAGCGGGGCAATTCGGTATACTTCCCGGATCGCGCCGTGCCGATGTTGCCCGAGGTGCTCTCAGCGGACGTGTGTTCGCTGAAGCAGAATGTCGATCGCGCGGCGATGGCGTGCCATTTGCAGATCTCGGCCCGGGGCGAGATCAAGGGCTGGCGCTTCACGCGCGCCGTGGTGCGGCTTGCGGCGAACATTGCGTACGAGGATGCGCAGGCGGCGATCGATGCGGCGGGCGAGCAGGTCGATGTGACGTCCTCGCCGTGCGCGATGCCCGCGGAAGAACTGGCTGGGGTCGATCCCAAGCTGGTCGATTCGACGTTGCGGCCACTCTGGGCGTGCTGGCGCGCGCTCAACAAGGCGCGCGAGAAGCGCGAGCCACTCGACCTCGACCTGCCCGAGCGGCGGATCATGCTCGACGAGAAGGGACGCATCCTGTCGGTCGCGCCGCGCGAGCGGCTCGACGCGCACAAGCTGATCGAGGATTACATGATCGCGGCCAACGTGGCGGCGGCCAAGGCGCTGGAAGCGCGCAAGGCGCCGGTGATGTACCGCGTCCACGAGCCGCCGAGCCGCGAGAAGCTGGCCGCGCTCAAAGAGTATTTGAAGACGCTGGAGGTGGAGTTCACGCTGGGTCAGGTGATCCGGCCGGGCACCTTCAACCATGTCATCGCGCGGGTGGCCGATGCCGAGTTCCGCGAAGAGGTGATGATCCAGGTGCTGCGGACGCAGACCCAGGCCTATTACGGGCCGCAGAATGCCGGGCATTTCGGGCTGGCGCTGGGCAGCTACGCGCATTTCACCTCGCCGATACGGCGCTATGCCGATCTGGTCGTGCATCGCGCGCTGGTGGAATCGAACAAGCTGGGACCGGGCGGCGAGCTGCCTACCGATGCCGAGATGGCGAAGACCGGCGAGGTCATCAGCCAGCTCGAGCGGCGGGCGATGGAGGCTGAGCGCGAGACGGTCGACCGCTATGTCGCCGCCTATCTGTCGGCGCATGTCGGCGAGGTGATGGAAGCGCGGATTACCGGGGTGCAGAATTTCGGTTTCTTCGCGACGGTCGATGGCGTCGGCGGCGACGGGCTGGTGCCGGCACGCGATCTGGGCCGCGAATATTTCCGCTATGACGAGGCGGCGCAGAAGCTGGTGGGCGAAGAGACCGGCGAGGAGTTCGCGCTGGGCCAGCGGCTGCCGCTGCGGCTGGTCGAGGCCAACCCGGTGTCGGGGGCGCTGCGCTTCGAGCTGCCCGACGGCAAGGGTAGTGGATCCGGGCCGGAGCGGCGGCGCGGCGGGCCGCCCAAGCGGGTGATCAAGCATCGCGGGCGGCCGGCGAACATCAAGCATCAGGGCAAGAAGCGGTAGACGGGGTGGGGTATGGCGGTTGAGTCGGTTGCGATCACCAAGGCGGGGCGGGCGCGGCGCAAGCTGGTCGACCATTTTTGCGCCCAGCATGCCATCACGCCGTACGACACCATTCTCTACAAGCCGCCTGCTGAGCTCAAGGCGGCGTTCGACGGGCTGCTCGCCGAGCGGCTGATCCGCAAGGAGGGGCATGCCTATTACTGGCTGGACCTGCGCGCCTATGAGCTGGCGGTCGAACGGCGGCGGCGCAAGCTGGTGCCGGTGGTGATCGCCGTCTCGGTTCTGCTCGCGGTGGTGGCGATGCTGTTCTACCAGAATGGATCCCCGTCGCTGCCGGGGTGACGGGTCTCCCTCAGGCGACCCGGAAGGTCAGCCCGGCATTGGCCTCGAGCCGGGCCTTGAGCGGTTCCGGCATCAGCGCGCCGGGGGTCCAGACGCCGCCCCCGCCATCGACGTCGCGCAGCAGGCAGAGCGCCGCTTCGGCGATCATCTTGCTGGTCGAACCATAGCCCGGGTCGCGGTCGCCGGTAACGGTGGCGGTGAGGCGCTCGCCCGTGGGCATTTCGGCGATGAAGTCGATCTCGTAGAAGCCGTTGTCGCGCTGTTCCTTCGACGGGCCTTCGCCGGGAGCCGGCCCCTTGTCCGAGTTCATCGGGTTCATCTTGGCGATCGCCTCGGCCGCGGCCTTGCCGAGTTCACCGAGGCCCGGGGCGACCATCATCTCGTCATAGCGGAAATCGCGGCCATAGGGATGGTGGGCGAGGAAGTTGGTGCGGTGGATGTTCTTGGTGTTGATCACCGCCATCATGAACGGCGCGACCCAGCCGCCGACCGCCTCGTCATATTCGGGCATGATGCCCTTGGGCTGGCTCGGCCCCTCAAACCCGGGGGTGAGCGCGAAGGGATCGAGCAGAACCTTGAACACCGCCGGGTCCTTCGCGGCGGCGGCGGCGGTCGCCTTGCCGCTGGCGAAGGTGCCGCCCGAGGGGCCGCCCTGGATTTTGCGCACACGGCCCTTCACGCGCGGGGCGGGCTGGCCGAACTTGGCCTTGGCCGCCTGTTGCACGGTCCAGACACCGAGGTCGAAGGGGATCGAGTCGAAGCCGCATGACAGGACGATGCGCGCGCCGCTTGCCTTCGCCGCGGCGTCGTGCCGCGCGATGATGTCGTGCATCCAGTTGGGCTCACCGCACAGGTCGACATAGCCGGTGCCGGTCTCGACACAGGCGGCGACGAGATCGTTGCCGTAGAGCTGATAGGGGCCGACGGTGGAGATCACGACCTTCGCCCGCTCGACCATCGCCTTGAGCGCGGAGGGATCGTCGGCATTGGCGGCGATGAGCGGGGTCGAGGCCGGCGCGCCGATCTCATCGCGGATCTGTTCCAGCTTGGTGAGCGATCGGCCCGCCATCGCCCAGTTGACGCTGCCGTCGCCATAGCGCTGCGCGAGATATTCGGCGACGAGACGGCCGGTGAAGCCGGTGGCGCCATAGACGATCAGATCGAGCTCGCGTGCCATTCTACTCTCCCATTGCCGCCATACCGTGGCTTCCAAAGGTCCCAAAGGTCACGCCCCTACGCGCGCGAGACTGTTTGGGGACCATGCCGGAAACCCGGTTTTCGTCAGCGGAGCAGACGACTTCCAACATTGCAAGGGCGGTTCAACGCCGCTTGCGGCGGGCGATGGCGTGGGCTTCGGCCCTTGAGAGCAGCACGTCGAGATCCTCGCGGCTAATGTCGAAGCTGTCGGGCAGTTCGGCGAGCGCCTTGTCGATATCGTCGAGATGCAGGCCGGCCGCTTGGGTGCTGGTATCGACCGGTACCGGGACGTGCGGATAGCTGTGGCCGGAAATGCGGTGGAAGAGCATCGCGAGCGCGACCAGCGCGATCGAGTTGATCGCGACCGGGGCGAAGGCGAAGGCATAGCCGGCGGCGTGGATGCCCTGGCTGCCGATCACGGCGGTGAGCGCGGCGGCGCCCCCCGGCGGGTGGAGGCAGCGAAAGGCGGACATGGCGAGGATCGCGAGTCCGACCGACAGGCCGGCCGCCAGCATCGGATCGGGAACGTGCTGGAACACCGCGACCCCGACGAGCGCCGAAAGGGTGTTGCCGCCGATCACCGGCCAGGGCTGGGCCAGTGGGCTGGCGGGGACGGCGAAGATCAGGACCGCCGACGCGCCCATCGGCGCGACGATCAGCGGCAAATCCGACGCCGCGAGGGGAAACTGCGCACAGATCAGCACGGTGAGCGCAAGGCAGATCGCCGCGCCGATACAGGCGATAATGCGGTCACGCGGCCGTGCGCCGGCAAGGATCGGGCGAAAGAAGCGGAACGGCATGGCGAAATGCTTTTGCTACGGAGGAGGATTGTCGGGGAGCAGGGGATTCTTTGTGCGGGTGAAGCTGGCGAATAGTCTTACCCGTTGATCGCGCTCTTGAAACGGTTCGATTGGTCCCCGACTATTGGCGGCATGGATATCGGGAGCAAGAGCGTGACGTTGGGCGGATCGTCGGATCTGGCGCAGTTTCGCGTCCAGCGGCATTTCGCCGATCATCGCGCGATCGCGCCGGGTGACGCGATCGAGTATGTCCCGTCGGGACCGGTCGAGCGCCGGGCCTTTGACCGCCTGCTCGCCTCGGGCGTGATCCGCCAGGCCGCGCCTGCCTATTACTGGTTCGATCTGGACCGCATGGGCCAGGATCGCCGGCGCAAACGGAACCCGAAGAAGATCGTCGCGATCGTGCTGGGGATCATCCTGGCCTGCCTGACCTACGCCCTCTATCGCGGCTAGCGCATCGCAGCGGCGGCCACAGCCGCCTTGCGGGAGTCGGAGCTAGCCCTTAAATCCAGCCCATCAAATGCAGGAGTGCGTGGCGTGAACGACCGGATGAACAAGACGACCCGTTTTGCAGCATCCGAGAGGTTCCATGTCCGCACTTCTGACCTTCGATTCCGTTTCCGCACGCACCCCTGACCACAGGTTTCTGTTCGAGGGGCTGACCCTCGCGCTCGGCCATGAACGGGTCGGGCTGGTCGGGCGTAACGGCTCCGGAAAATCCACATTGCTGCGCATCGCCGCGGGCGAGGCACCAGCCGCGTCGGGCAGCGTGCACCGGAGCGGCACCGTCGCGATGCTGGCGCAGGACTGGCCGCCTGACCTGACGCTGGCGCAGGCGCTGGGCATCGACGCGGAGCTGGCCCGGTTGGCGCGGGTGCTGGCGGGGCAGAGCGACGCCGAGGATCTGGAACTCGCGGATTGGACGCTGGACAGCCGGGTCGAAGCGGCGTTCGCCGAGGCGGGGCTTGTGGAGATGCCGCTGGACCGACGGGTCGGATCGCTTTCGGGCGGGGAGCGGATGCGCGTCGGGATCGCGCGCCTCCTGATCGAGAAGCCGGATCTGTTGCTGCTCGACGAGCCAACCAACAATCTCGACACGGCCGGGCGTGCGGCGATCCACGCGCTGATCCGCGGCTGGCGCGGCGGCGTGCTGATCGCGAGCCATGACCGCGACCTGCTGGAGACGATGGAGCGGATCGTCGAACTGACTCCGGTGGGCGTGCATATCGTCGGCGGGGGCTGGTCGGCTTTTGCCGAGCAGCGCGAGGGCGAACGGGACCGGGCCGCTGCCGAGCTTGAGCGGTCGCAGGCCGCGCTGCGCGGCGCCGAACGCAACCTCCAGCAACAGCGTGAGGGCAAGGCACGGCGCGACAAGGCCGGGCGCGCCTATGCCGCAAGCGGATCGGCGCCGAAGATCCTGCTGGGCAGGCAGGCCGAGCGCGCGGAGAATAGTGGCGCGCGCGCGAACCTGCTGGGCGAGCGGCTGGTCGGCGAGGCCGCCGACAAGGCCGATGCGGCGCGGGCGCGGGTCGAAGTGCTGACGCCGCTGGCGATATCGATTCCGCCCAGCGGTTTGCCGAGCGGCGCGCAATTGCTGGCGCTGGAGGCGGTGCGGGTCGAGCGCGACGGCCGCACGCTCGGACCGTGGTCGTTCAGCCTGCGCGGCCCGGAACGAGTCGCGGTGACCGGCCCGAATGGCGCGGGCAAGACGACGCTGCTGAACATCGCGGCGGGCATCGTCGAGCCGGACGGCGGCGACGTTCGCCGGATCGATGGGCGGGTCGTGATGCTCGACCAGCATGTCGCGATGCTTGATCCGGATGCCAGCATCCTCGCCAATTTCCGGCGGCTCAATCCGGGGCTTGCCGAACAGGAGGCCTATGCCGCCTGCGCGCGCTTCGCGTTCCGCAACCGCGACGCGCTGAAGCTGGTGGGCACATTGTCGGGCGGGGAGCGGCTTCGCGTGGGACTGGCCTGCGCGCTCGCCGGGGAGACGCCGCCCTGGCTGCTGATCCTGGATGAGCCGACCAATCACCTCGACATCGATTCGATCGCGCTGCTGGAGGCCGCGTTGCGGGCCTATGACGGCGCGTTGATCGTGGTCAGCCATGACGAGGCGTTTCTGGACGCGATCGGGATCGAGCGGAGGTTTAGCCTGGAGGGCTGACACCACGGTGACGATCTCCACTATTGATATAAAGATATCTTTATGTCTTTATATTTATCTCGATTGCCGATGGAGATCGATGTGACGACAGGGGTGGAATTCCACGTGCCGGATGCGGCGATGCTGCAGCGGCTGCTGCCGGTGGCGCGGCGGATCTTCACGGCGACCTTCGCGAAACACTATGAGGCCGAGGCGTTCGAGCGCTTCTGCGACGCGGTCTATCGGCCGGGCGGGACCATGGCCCGGGATTTTGGCGCGCCGGACGTGCGCTGGCAGGTGGCGGCCGCGAGCGGCGAGCCGATTGGCTATGCCAAGCTGACGCCGCTGCGCGCGCCGGCCGAGGATGCCGCGCCGGATGCGCTGGAGCTGCAGCAAATCTATGTGCTGGCGGACTGGCACGGGACCGGCGTCGCCGAGCGGCTGATGCAATGGGGGCTGGACGAAGCCCGCGCGTTGGGGGCGAGCGAACTCTACCTCACCGTGTTCGACCATAATGAGCGCGCCAAGCGCTTCTATTCGCGTCACGGGTTCGAGGCGATCGGCAACTGCACCTTCCAGCTGGGCGACCGAATCGACGATGACCGGATCTGGCGGCGGCGGCTCTAGCTTCGGGTTGCGCGCAGCAGGCGGCCGGAGCGGGCGATGCGTTCGCCCTTCTCGAAGGCGGGCTGGCCGTTGACCATCACCATGTCGAACCCCTGCGCGAGGGCGAAGGGATCGAGATAGGTCGAGCGGGCATGGACCTTGGCCGGATCGAACAGGATCAGGTCGGCCTTGGCGCCGGGACGGATCGTGCCGCGATCGGCCAGGCGCAGGATGCGGGCGGGGAAGCTTGTGGCCTTGCGCACGGCTTCCTCGACGGCGACGCGCTTGCCCTTCACGACATAGTCTTCGATCAGTTTGGCATAGGTGCCGGTAGCGCGCGGATGGCGCATCCCCGGACCGCCATCGGTAGAGATCGCCACCATCGGATCGAGCAGCAGCACGTCCTGCAGCGCCTGATCCATCGTGAAATGCGCGCCGGAGCCGCCATTGGGACCGAGCTGAATGAGAAAATCGGGGAAGGCGAGGCCGGCTTCCCGTGAGGCCTGCGCCACCGTCTTGCCGGCATATTTGCCGGTGCCGAGCAGCAGCATGTCTGGCCCGCCGCGGCGGATCATGCGCTTTTCGAGATAGTCGCGCAGCTCCGCACGGCGGGTGGCGAGGACATTGGCGTAGTCGGTCGGCGGGAGCGCCCATTGCGGGAACAGGATCGCGATGCCGGTGAAGCCCGCGTTATAGGGGTAGGCGTCCGCGGTAAGGTCGATCCCGGCACGGCGCTTGGCGGCGAGATAGTCGAGCAGCTGGCGGGCGCGGGCTTCGCCTTTGCCGAACACGATTTTGAGGTGCGAGATGTGGGGGCGGGCGGGGCCGGCCGAGGCGATCAGCTCGTCGATCGATGCCTCGATCTCGTCGTCATTCTCCGATCGCATATGGCTCATCACGACGCCGTCATGGCGTGCGACGACCCGGCCGAGCGCGGTCAGCTCGGGGGTCTCCGAATAGATGCCGGGGACATATTCGAGGCCATAGGTGAGGCCGAAGGCGCCCGCGCGCAGTTCGGCGTCGAGCTGGGCTTCGAGGCGGGCGAGCGCGGCTGCATCGGGGCGGCGGACGGAGTCGGGGATGTTCGTGACGCGGCGCAGCGTGCCGTGGCTGGCGAGGGCGACGACATTGAGGTCGAGCGGTGCGTGGTCGGCGGCGCGCATCCAGCCGCGCAGATCGAGATTGCCCTTGATCCGCGGACCGCCGCCATCGACGCCGAGCGTGATGGTGGTGACGCCCATGGCGAGGAAGCCGTCGAAGGAGTCGGTCAGCGGATCGCCATGGGTATGGGTATCGATGAAGCCGGGAGCGAGGATGCGGCCCTCGCCCGCGACGATGCGGGCGGCGGTGACGCGGGTGCGGGCGGCGGGCGCGGAGATGCCGGCGATGCGATCGCCGGTGACGAGGACGTCGGCGAGGCGCGGCGGGGCGCCGGTGCCGTCGACGAGTGTGACTTCGCGGAACAGTGTTGCGGAGGCGGTCGCGGCGGACGCGGTGCGGAGGGTGAGGCCGCTGGCGAGCGCGCCGCCGATGAGCTGCCGGCGCGACAGATGCTGGTTCATGGATATCCCCCTCGCAAGACCGAGCGGAGACTATGCGGGAGGAAGGCTCTCCGGCAACGCGCGAGCGGTTTTGAGGGTATAGCCTGGGGTTGGGGTGCCTTGATTCCTACGCGCCACCCCGGCCTTGTGCCCCGGGTGGCGGTATGGGGAGGCTACGGCGCGTCGTTGAACTGGAGCGAGGCGAGCTTGGCGTAGAGGCCGCCCTGCGCGACCAGCTCGGCATGGGTGCCGGTTTCGACGATGCGGCCGTCGTCCATCACGATGATGCGCTTGGCCGCGCGGACGGTGGCGAGGCGGTGGGCGATGACGAGGGTGGTGCGGCCCTGCATCAGGTGTTCGAGCGCATCTTGGACGAGGCGCTCGCTTTCGGCATCGAGCGCGCTGGTCGCTTCGTCGAGCAGCAGGATCGGGGCGTCGCGCAGCAGCGCGCGGGCGATGGCGAGGCGCTGGCGCTGGCCGCCTGACAGCCGCGCGCCATCTTCGCCGAGGAAGGTTTCGAGGCCCTGGGGTAGCTCGCGCAGGAATTCGGCGGCGTTGGCGGCCTCGGCCGCCTGCCAGATCTGCTCCTCCGTGGCGTCCCAGCGGCCGTAGCGCAGATTGTCGCGCGCGGAGGCGGCGAAGATCACCGTCTCCTGCGGCACCATCGCCATGCGCGCGCGAACCGCGCCCGGATCGGCGGAGCGGACGGGGATGCCATCGACGCGGACTTCGCCGCCTTCGGGATCGTAGAAACGCTGGACGAGCTGGAAGAGGGTGGACTTGCCGGCGCCCGAGGGGCCGACGACCGCGACGGTTTCGCCCGGTGCAACCGAGAGGGTGAACTGGTGGAGCGCCGAGACCTCGGGACGGGTCGGATAGCGGAAGGTGACGTTCTCGAACTCGATCGCGCCCAGCGGCGGGACCGGCAGCGGGGTCGGGTTCGCGGGCGCGGCGATGTCCGGTTCCTGCGCGAGCAGCTCGGCGAGACGGCCGGCGGCGCCCGAGGCGCGGAGCAGGTCGCCATAGACTTCGGTCAGCGCGCCGAACGCGCCGGTGACGAGGCCCGCGGTGATGACGAAGGCGGTGATCGAACCGCCCGAGATGCGCCCCTCGGCCACGCCATAGACCGCGTCCCACATGATGAGGGTGATCGCGGTGAACAGGGCGAAGATGACCAGCGCGGTCATCACCGCGCGGGTGGCGAAGCGCTTGCGCGCGGTGGCGAAGCCGGCATCGACCGCGGCCTGGAAGCGCTCGCCTTCGCGGCGCTCCTGCCCGAAGGCCTGGACGATACGCATCGCGCCGAGCGTTTCCGAGGCGATCGCGCCGATATCCGCGACGCGATCCTGGCTGGTGCGCGAGAAGCGGCGCACCTTGCCGCCGAGCCACATGATCGGGAGGACGATCACCGGAATGCCGATGATCAGATAGGCGGCGATCTTGGGCGCCAGCACGAAGAGATAGGCGGTGCCGCCGATCGCGATCAGCAGGTTGCGCAACGCGACCGAGACGGTGGTGCCGACGATCTGCTCGACCACTGCGGTATCGGCGGTGAGGCGGCTGGCGATCTCCGACGGGCGGTTCTCCTCGAACCATTTGGGCGGAAGCCGCAGCAGGTTGCGGTGAACCGCCGCGCGCATGTCGGCGACGGTGCGCTCGCCCAGCCAGGAGACGAAGTAGAAGCGCATCGCGGTCGCGAAGGCGAGCACGACGACGACCAGCAGCAGCCCCTGGAAATAGGCGCCGATCTGCGACGGGTCGGCGTTGGGGCCGAACCCCTTGTCGACCACTTCCTTGAACGTGCGCGGGATCCACAAGGTGGCGCCCGCCGCAAGGACCAGCGCGACGATCGCGAGGCCGAGCTGGAGCGGGTAGCGGGTCGCATAGTGCCAGACGATCCGCAGGCTGGTCAGCTTGCGGGGTGCCGGGGGAGTCGCGGGCTTCTGGTCAGGCTCGGCCATGGGTGGCGACTAGCGCCAAGCCGCGGCGATGGGAACCGAATAGAGTGATCGAAAGTTCGGTATGTTATGCACATTGCACCGCAGCACCCGGCCGCTATAACCCCCTGCCACCGTTGTCAGACGGAATGCGTGGGGCGTGGACAGTAACACCGATGTTGTATGATGCTTACGAAATGCAGCGCTCCATGCTGGCGGGCGCGAGCGCGCTGGCCAATTTTAGCGCCGGTTTGCTGAACAATCCCGCAAATCCCTTTGCTTATTTCGGGGGTGGACCGATCCTCGCCTCGGCGCTGGAAGTGTTCGCGCACGCCGCCGCTCCGCGCGGCAAACCCGATTTCGGGCTGGATTTCACCACGATCGATGGCAAGCGAATCGCCGTCCATGAAGAGATCGTGCTGCGCAAGCCGTTCGGCCAGCTCAAGCGTTTCGTGCGGGAAGGCGTCGAGGGCGGCCCCAAGCTGCTGATCGTCGCGCCGATGAGCGGCCACTTCGCGACGCTGCTGCGCGGCACGGTCGAGCGGATGCTCCCGACCGCCGATGTCTATATCACCGATTGGCGCGATGCGCGGCAGGTGCCGCTCGCCGACGGGCGCTTCGACCTCGACGACTATGTCGATTACGTGATCGAGTTCATGGAGACGATCGGCGCGCAAGGCGACCAGCGCCCGCATGTCCTTGCGGTCTGCCAGCCTTCGGTCCCGGTCTATGCCGCGGTCGCGCTGATGAACGCTGACAAGCACCCCAACCGCCCGCGCACGCTGACGATGATGGGCGGGCCGATCGACACGCGTGAGGCGCCGACCGCGGTCAACACGCTGGCGACCGAGCGCCCGCATGCATGGTTCGCGCAGAACGTTATCGCGACCGTGCCGACGACCTATCCGGGCGCCGGGCGTCGGGTCTATCCGGGCTTCCTTCAGCTTGCCGGCTTCATGACGATGAACCTGGGCAGCCACATGATTTCGCACTGGGAGATGTTCAAACATCTGGTGAAGGGCGACGGCGAGAGCGCGGATTCGACGATGCGCTTCTATGACGAATATCGCGCCGTCTGCGACATGACCGCCGAATTCTACCTTCAGACCATCGACGTGGTGTTCCAGGCGCATTCGCTGCCCAAGGGCGAGATGATGCATCGCGGCCGCCGCGTCGATCCGGGTGCGATCACCGACACCGCATTGCTCGCGGTCGAGGGCGAGCGCGACGATATTTCGGGCCTGGGCCAGACCAAGGCGGCGCTGACCATCGCCACCGGCCTGCCCGAGAAGATGAAGAAATATCACATGGCGCCGGCCGTGGGCCATTACGGCATCTTCAACGGCAGCAAGTGGCGGACGAAGATCGCACCGGTGCTGGAAGAATGGATCGCCAAGCACGGCGAATGAGGGGGCGGGGATGAGCGAGACCGCGCATCCCGGTTCCTGCCATTGCGGGGCGGTCCGTTTCAGCCTGCTGAGCGATCCGCTCGAGCTGACCACCTGCGACTGCTCGCTGTGCATCAAGCGTAACGCGGTGATGACGAAGGTGTCCGAGGCCGATCTGCGGATCGACGCGGGTGTCGAGCATCTGACGCTGTACGAATGGAATACCCGCCGCGCGAAACACTATTTCTGCGGCCGGTGCGGCATCTATGTCTTCCACCGCAAGCGTGCGGCGCCCGACCATTTCGGCGTGAACATCTTCTGCCTCGATGGTTTCGACCCGTCGCTGTTGCCCGTCCGGGCGACCGAGGGCGAGACCATGACGCTCGAATGTGCCGATCCCCGCCCGCAATGGCCGGGGCCGCGGGTTCAGTCGTAGCCGAGCATCACGAATTCATAGGCGATCAGGGCGATCAACGCCCAGATCGCGATGACGATGATCACGCCCCATTTGCTGACTGGGCGCGCGGCGGCGGCTTCGGCGGTGGCGCGATGCTCGGCCATCAACGCGGGCGGCACGAGCCGCGAGAACAGCCACACGCCCGCCGGAATCAGCACCGCGTCGTCGAGCAGGCCGAGCACGGGAATGAAGTCCGGGATCAGGTCGATCGGCGAGAGCGCATAGGCGGCGACCAGCAGTCCCACCAGCTTGGCGAAGAGCGGCGTGCGCGGATCGCGCGCGGCGAGCCAGACGGTGTGCGATTCGACGCGGATGCGGTGGACGAGCGATTGACCCATGGCCCGTGCTTCGTCGCCGATGCCACGCGGGTCAAGCACGGCGTCGGCAAGGATGCGTGGAACTGACGCTGCCGATCCAGTGGCCGATCAGGGAATCGTGCGCAAATGCATTTCGATCCATTGATCTGGGTGATGATATAATGTATCATCGAGTCGAGTCACCTAGGAGAAAGCATATGAACGCGTTTGTGACAAGTCTTCTGCTGGCGGGCGCCGCGATGGCGACTCCGGTTTCGGCGCAGACCGCGGCGCCCTCGCCGCTGCTGGGCAGCTGGTCGCTCGACGTCACGCGGTTGGAGATACCCGCTGATCGCAAGCCCAAGGGCGTCACGGTCACGTACAAGGATGCGGGCGGCGGCAAATGGGATGCCCATGTCGAGATCGTGGGCCTGGACGGGTCGAAGCGCAGTTCGACCGGCACGTACATTTTCGACGGCACGCCAATCCCGGTGACCGGTGAAATCTATGCCGACATCGCGGTGGTGAAGCGCCCCGAGCCCAATGTGATGGTGCTTCAGCTCGCCAAGGGGACCGAGCCGGTCTCGACGCGGGTCTACAGCGTCTCGGCCGATGGCGGGACGATGACCGAGACCACCGCCTATTTCACCAAGGAAGGCAAGCCGGTGCTGCGGACGGGCTATTTCAAGCGCGTCAACTAACCGCCAACCCGCCGACATCGCCGTGAACCCGCGCGTTTCGCGCCACGGGAGATGCATGTCGGTCGACTTCTGACCGGGAGAATGAAATGCGCGCAACCATGTTGCCCGCGCTGCTGCTGGCGTGCGCCAGCCTTGTGGCCGCGGCGGAGGCGATGCAGGCACGGGTGGTGTTCGTCGACCTTGAGCTCGACAGTCGCGAGGGGCGGGCGGTGCTGCGCCAACGAGTGACCGAGGCGGCGCAGCGTTACTGCGCGCTCCATGGCGCGGAGATGACGCCCTATGCCTCGCGCGCCGACCCCCTCTACTGCTCCGACATGACGCGGTCGTGGATCGTCGGCGAGATGCGGCCGCAGGTGCGGCGCGCCTATTTCCTCGCGCGGCGCGAGGCGGGCGTGAAGGGGCGGGCGCCCTAGCTGTTCGGGATCCTCCCCGGAGGAGAGAGGGGGCCACCGCGACTCGGTGGTGGAGGGGGTGCCGCCCCTGATCCGACCGGCGTGGTGGTGAGAAGTCCCCACTCCACGGCCATGCCGGTTCCCCTCGTTTTCCGGAATCACCACGGACGGCGTGTTTCTAGACTTCAATGAAAAGAGCCGGCGGATCGCTCCGCCGGCTCTTTCAGGAAGACCCCGTCATCCCCGCGAAGGCGGGGATCCATTGAGGCTGACGTCGCGGCTCGATCCGATCGGTGAACCGGAATGGCTTACCGCCTGCGCGGGAATGACGAATTCGAGGATCGGAGTCCCCCGGTTCAGAGGACTTCGAACAGCCCCGCCGCGCCCATGCCGCCGCCGACGCACATCGTCACGACGACGTATTTGGCACCACGGCGCTTGCCCTCGATCAGCGCATGGCCGGTGCAGCGCGCGCCGGTCATGCCATAGGGGTGGCCGATCGAGATCGAACCGCCATTGACGTTGAGCAGTTCGTTGGGGATGCCGAGCTTGTCGCGGCAGTACAGGACCTGCACCGCGAACGCTTCATTGAGCTCCCACAGGCCGATATCGTCCATCTTGAGGTTGAAGCGCTCGAGCAAAGCCGGGATCGCGAAGACCGGGCCGATGCCCATCTCGTCGGGCTTGGTGCCCGCGACCGCCATGCCGACATAGCGGCCGAGCGGGGTGAGGCCGCGCTTCTCGGCGACCTTCTCTTCCATCAGCACCGACGAGGACGAGCCGTCGGAGAGCTGGCTGGCATTGCCGGCGGTGATGACGCCGTTGGGAACGACTGGCTGGAGCGCGCGCAGGCCCTCGATCGTGGTGTCGGCGCGGTTGCCTTCGTCCTTGGTGAGGGTCACTTCCTTCTGGGTGACCTCCTTGGTCTCCTTGTTCACCACGTTCATCGTCGCGGTGACCGCGATGATCTCGTCGTCGAACTTGCCCGCGGCCTGGGCGGCGGCGGTGCGCTGCTGCGACTGGAGGCCGTATTCGTCCTGGACCTCGCGGCTGATATTGTAGCGCGCGGCGACCACCTCGGCAGTCTGGAGCATCGGCATGTACACGTCATTGTGCATCGCCAGCAGCTCGGGATCGGCGGCGATGCGCATCTGCGGGGTCTGGACCAGGCTGACGCTCTCGACGCCGCCGCCGATGGTGATGTCCATATTGTCGACGATGATCTGCTTGGCGGCGGTGGCGATCGCCATCAGGCCGCTGGCGCACTGGCGGTCGACCGACATGCCGGACACGCTGACCGGCAGGCCCGCACGGAGCAGCGCCTGGCGGGCGATGTTGCCGGCCTGATGTCCCTGCTGGAGCGCGGCACCGAACACGACGTCCTGCACTTCGCCACCCTCGATCCCGGCGCGCTGGACGGCGGCCTCGATCGACTTGGCGGCGAGCGTCTGGGCCGGCAGCGCGTTGAACGCGCCGCGATAGGCGCGGCCGATCGGGGTGCGGGCGGTGGAGACGATGACGGCGGAACGCATGGGGTGGCTATCCTTTTGTTATGATCGTTAGACGAAAATCTGGCTGATCCATTCGGCGATCATCGCTGGCTTGCTCTCGCCCTCGATCTCGACGGTGAACTCGACGGTCTGTTGCCATTGGCCTGGGCGTTTCTCGACCAGCTCCAATGTCTTGAAATGGCCGCGCACGCGCTTGCCGGAGCGGACGGGGGTCAGGAAGCGGACTTTGTTGCCGCCATAATTGACGCCCATCTTCACCCCCTCGATCCGCGGCTGCGGCGTGAGCGAATTGAGCAGGGGCATCAGCGACAGCGTCAGGAATCCGTGCGCGATGGTGCCGCCGAACGGCGTCATCGCGGCCTTGGCGGGGTCGACATGGATGAACTGGTGGTCGCCGGTCGCCTCGGCGAACTTGTCGATCATCGCCTGGGTCACCTCGACCCAATCGGACACGCGCTCCTCGCCCGTGCGGGCGGCGAGCTGCTGGATCGTCACGGTCTCCGGATCGGCCATGTCGGCTCCTGTTGGCGTCCTCGCCGGGCATGTAGGCGCAACCCGCCACCTTCCGCAAGGGGAAGCCTACTGAAAACGCGAAAACAGGAGCTTACGTAACGTAAATCCGTACGATTTGTGCCAAACCGAATATTCGAAAAAATAGAAGCCGCGAATCAGCGGTCGCGTGCGGGCCGCTCATCTTCGGGCCAGGGATAGATCAACTTCCCGTCTGGGCCGGCGGTGAGCGCGGTTTGGGTGGGGTAGGGGATGACGATATCCTCCGCCGTGAACTTGCGCAGGATTTCGATCATCACCCGGTCGCGTGCCGCATGCGCCTTCTCCCAATCCTGGCCGGGGACGTCGAACTCGAGCACGAGGTCGACCGAGCTGGCACCGAACGCGTTGTAGCTCGCCCGGGCGGTCCTTGCGCCCGCGGCCTCGACGATCTCGCGGAGCATCGCCGGGATGCGCTCGAGCGTTTCGGGCGGGGTTTCGTAGGCGATGCCGATCGGCAGGTTGATGCGGATATGGTCGCGCCCGCTGTTGTTCTGGATTTCCTTGTCCAGCAGGCGCCGGTTGGCGATGATCCGCTCTTCGCCGGTGAAGGCGCGGATGCGGGTCGATTTGAGACCGATTTCGGCGATCGTTCCCTTGGTCTGGTCATAGGCGATGCTGTCGCCGCGGCGGAACGGGCGGTCGAAGATGATCGCGAGCGCCGCGAACAGATCGGCGAAGATACCCTGCGCCGCCAGACCGATAGCGATACCGCCGACGCCGAGGCCCGCGACCAGACCGGTGACGTTGACCCCCAGATTGTCGAGCACCACCACCAGCGCGATCGCGAACAGTGCGAAGGTGACGAGCAGCCGGATCAGGCCCAGCGCCGAGAGCAAGGCCTCGCCATGATAGTTTTGGCTCTCTGTCCGCTTCTCGATCGCCCCCAAAATCACCTCCCGCGCCCAGATCGCGGCCTGGAACACGGCGGCGAGGGTGAAGAGGAAGTTGATCGTCTTCCAGATCATCTCGGGCGGGTTCGCGTAGCCGCTGACCAGCTTGGCCGCGACCATGATGATGAAGAAATGGCCGGTCTTGGCGACGGTACGGCCGAGGATCGTGCCCCAGCCGGCGGGGCCGTCCGACTTCTCGCACAGCTTCATCCCCCAGCGACGCAGCAGATGGAGCGCGCCGACGATCAGCGCGGCGATTCCGGCGGCGATCAGGATCTGCAACCAGTGGCTCTGCAGCCAGGCGACCCCGTCGGCGAAGAAAGCGCGGGTCTGTGTCTCGATCGCGTTGGAGTCGAGTCCGGCGGCTTTTTCGGCTGCGGCGGTGGTATTGTTGGTCATTCTGGTCCTTCAGGCGGCTTTCGCCGCCATAGCATTGCTCTCGAGAAAGGCGATCAGTCCGCGTTCGCTGCGGCTGAGATTGCGGGTGGCGCGAGGCAAGGCCAGCGTATCGCGGAACGTCGCCTGCGCGTCTCGATCCTTGGCGAGATCGATCAGCTTTGGGTGCACATAGGATTTGCGAGCGATGGCGGGGGTGTTGCCGAGCGCTTCCGTAACCGGCTCGAGCATTGCGTTGAGACCGATTGGGGTGTCGGCATCCGCCAGCGCTTCGAACGCGATCACGCTCGCCCCCCAGGTGCGGAAGTGCTTGGCGGTGAAATCGTCTCCCATCGCCTCGCGGATATAGTCATTGACGTCGGTCGAGGTCACCGGACGCGCCTCGCCCGTTTCGTCGAGCCAGCCGAACAGATGCTGGCCGGGCAGGTCCTGGCAGCATTTGACGAAGTTGCGCAGGCTCGCGTCGGTGAGGGTCAGGGCACGCAGCTTGCCCGACTTTGCGCGATACTGGAGCCTGAGCGCGCCACCCGCGAGCTTGGCGTGGCGCTTGCGCAGCGTGGTGGCGCCGAAGCTCTTGTTGGCCTTGGCGTACCCCTCATTGCCGACGCGGACATGGCCGCGGTCGAGCAGACGGACGACCGCGGCGACGGCGCGTTCCTTCGATAGCGAGCGCTTGCGCAAATCCGCCTCGATCCGGGCACGGAGCTTGGGGAGGAGGTGACCGAAGGCGGCGCAGCGGTCGTACTTCGCAGCCTCCTGCGCGGCGCGGAATTCGGGGTGGTAGCGATATTGCTTGCGGCCACGATCGTCGGTCCCGGTGGCCTGGAGATGGCCGTTGGGATGCGGACAATACCAGGCATCGGTGTAAGCCGGGGGCAGGCCGACGGCGTTCAACCGATCGATCTCGTCGCGGTCGGTAATGCGGTTGCCGTCGGCGTCCCAATAGCTCCAGCCATGCCGCAGCTTGCGCCGCGTGATGCCCGGCCGGCTGTCGTCGCAATATCGCAGGCCGCGCTTCATGTGATTGAAAATGCGTGTCTTCGCGCATCGTTCCGAAGCGGGACAGGACGCGATGCCGCAATTAGGGGCGCGGTCACCTCTGTTCGGGCATAACGCCGCGAAACCACTGGAGTCGCTCCATGCGCATCGCCATCGCCCTTGCCGCCCTGCTCGCCACCACCGCGCCCGCATTGCCGCAGGATCGGGGCGGGCCGTTTACCGTGCAGGAGAGCGGACGATCCTATGCCTCGTTGCAGGAAGCGGTCTCGGCTGTCGGTGAGGGGCGCGGGACGATCCGCATCGCGCCGGGGCGCTACAGCGACTGCGCGGTGCAGGAAGCGGGCGAGATCAACTTCGTCTCCGAAGTGCCAGGCAAGGCGATCTTCGACCGTGCGATCTGTGAGGGCAAGGCGACTTTGGTGCTGCGCGGACGCGGGGCGAAGGTCGACGGGATCGTGTTCATGCGCACCCTGGTCGAGGACGGCAACGGCGCGGGCATCCGGCTCGAGACAGGCGACCTCCACGTCACCAACGCGATGTTCATCGACGGCCAATGCGGCATCCTGAGTGCGAGCTTCCCGCAAGGAAAGATCATCATCGAGCGCTCGACCTTTGCTGGGTTGGGCAAGGACCCGACCGGCAATGGTGCACACGCGCTCTACATCGGCGACTATGGCTCGCTGCGTATCGTCCAGTCGCGGTTCGAGCGCGGGACGGGCGGGCATTATGTGAAGGTGCGCGCGCCGCGGATCGAGATACTCGATTCGAGCTTCGACGACAGCCAGGGCCGCAACACCAATTACTCGATCGACATTTCCAACGGTGCGACCGGGCGGATCGCGGGCAATTCGTTCGAGCAGGGGCCGAACAAGGACAATTACTCGACAATGATCGCGGTGGCGCCGGAAGGGGCCAAGCACAGCTCGAACGGGCTGTTGATCGAGAACAATAAGGCGTGGCTCTCACCGGCGTTCAAGGAGCGGACGACGTTTGTCGGCAACTGGTCGCGCGATACCGTGGTGCTGCGGGGCAACGAATTGGCCGACCGGATCGCGCCGATCGCGCAGCGTTAGGGTCTTCAAGCTATCCGATACCGGATCGGCGCTGAAAGAGTGGATTGTCGGGAAGCGATCCCATTGCCGCCGCTAGCCATCGGCAAAATGCGCGTGGATTGTCCGTAGTAGTTCGTCGCCTTTTGCTGACGCCGAAATGAGGCATGGATCGTCCCACTCGTTCTGAAATGTGAACGGTTCGCCTTCAATGATCACGATCGTAGCAATGCCCGCCATCTTGCTGGTCACGCCTGCATAGCGCTCTTGAACGTATGATCGCACCGCGTCGAGGTCGGTAACCTCAAACTCCAACGAGAGGTGATCTCCAACGGTGAGCAGCGATAAGGGCATGAAGTCACGGTAGCTCTGGCTGTGATGGCTTTCCACCCAGTTCGAGATGTTCGCCAGTTCGTAGACCACGCCAAGAGCAGACAGTCGGAAAACGACCCTGTTGTGGACGCTCAGTGGCTGTCAAGAAATGCTCTGCCAGCAGCGGTCCAGGCACCCTCTCGCCCGTTCATTTCTAGAAAGCCGTGCTCTGCCAGAATCTCAGTCGCCATCTCACCGGCGCTCATCCACATGTGATCAACTACTTTGTCTCCTCCCATGTATTGCGCGCACATCCAGGCAAGCGCAGCTAGTAGGCGCTCCTCGCTCTCTGTCATGGATCGCCTCCATCGGTGAGTGACGACATCGCTAGCATATCCGCTTCCCTGCGAATGTCTGCCAACCACCCACATCCGGCCGTTCCGCGCTGATCATACCGCGATGAAAGCAGTCCAGCCGCAATGCCTTTAGTCGCCGTTGGCATCGACCATGAAAACCATGGTCTTGCCGCGCGACGCCGGATCCCATCCCGCCAGCAACGCCGCGCGCACGCCCCTTGCGGCAATCGTGTCGTTGATGTGGGAACGCCCCTTGGGCAATCCCTTGAGAAGCCGCTTGGGTGTTGGAAACTCCAGCACAGCCTCGCGCGGCATGTCGTGCTGCCGAAGCGAGACCGTCATGCCCTTCCAGCCATCGCCATCGGACAGCTGGGGTTCGCTCAGGAATTCCCAATCATATTTGAATCCGTCGACTTCGACGGTTCCACCAAGATCACGCATGCCGCGGCTCTAGCACGCCGATGACGGCATTTCATCCATCTCACTGATGGCGCAGCATCTTTTCGAACCCCTCATTCGCCTTGGTCATCTTGGCCAGCTTGCGAAGATAAGTGCGAACATGCCGCTCGAACCGGACATCGTCATGGATGCTCGTCGCGGGATAGTCGTCCTGACCGATGAGCTCCTTCAGCTGCCCGGCGAATGCCGCCTGATCGTTCACATTCTCCGCTCCCTTCAGCGCGCGGCAAGCCCATTCCTCGGCCGCGGCCTTGTCGTAATCGTCCCGAGCCTCATAGCCGCGCCTGTCCGCCGCCGCCTGATCCAGCCGCGATACCTCGAACCGCCGCTCAAGCCATTTGCGGACCTGCTCTGCATCCCATGGTTTCGACGGATTCGTCATCGTTCTTCCAATCTTCCGAGGTGACAATTGCCGATGTGATGGATCCGTTCACATCGTTATAGGCTGGCGACAATTCAGACAGCCGGATCGATCCATGGCCCGCAAAAATTCGAAATATGATCCCTATGACCATCTGCCTCGGGAAGACGAGGCGCCAGCCGCGCCCGTGCTCTGCTGGCTGTGTGGGCGCCCGACCGGCACGACCATCGTCTGGCACCATCCCGTGCCGAAGAGCCGGGGCGGGCGCGATGTCGTGCCGATGCACTCGATCTGCCAGCAGACGCTGGTCGCCAATTTCACCAATTCCGAACTGCAGCGTCATGGGATGGACGTGACGGGGCTGCTGGACAATCCGAACGTTCGTAAATTCGTGGATTGGGTGGCGAACAAGGATCCTGACTTCACCGCGACCATCACGAAGAAGCAGCGCTGATCGGGCTGTCGGCCGGCACGACGGTGTCTTGTTCGGCGCCGAATGACGATCCGCGTTAGAGTCCCATGCCGCCGGCGACGTTGAGTTCGACCTGACTGTCGAAGCCGGCGATCAGCGGGCGGCCCTTGGCGATCGCGGCCTGGACGGCGGGGAGCTGGAGCGAGGCCTTGTGGCTCTCGGCGCGGTCCCACACTTCGGTGATCCAGATCGCGTCGGACTCCTTCACGTCCTCGGCGACGATATAGGCCTTGCAGCCGGGCATCGCGTCGGTGCCCTCGAGCAGGATCGCGATGAGTTCGGCACGCTTGCCGGGTTGCGCACGCATCTTGCCGAGCAGTCCGTACATGCCGTTCCTCTCCGTCGCGTGCACATGGGGCGCAAGCAACGCGATGGCCAGTCCCCCGGCGATCGCGCACCTGCGCCCAATGTTCATTCGGCCTGACCTTACTTGGCCAGGTTCCGCAGCACGTACTGCAGGATGCCGCCGTTGAGGAAATACTCAAGCTCGTTGACGGTATCGATGCGGCAGCGGGTGAGGAAAGTCTCGCTCGAGCCGTCGGCGCGGGTCAGCGTGACCTCGACATCCTGACGCGGACGCAGGCCCGCCACGCCGGTGATGGTGAAGGTCTCGCTGCCGTCGAGCTTCAGCGTCTTGCGATCGACGCCTTCCGCGAACTGCAGCGGGAGCACGCCCATGCCGACCAGGTTCGAGCGGTGGATACGCTCGAAGCTTTCGGTGATGACCGCGCGGACGCCGAGCAGGTTGGTGCCCTTGGCCGCCCAGTCGCGCGACGATCCGGTGCCATATTCCTTGCCCGCGACGATGACGAGCGGGGTGCCGTCGGCCTTGTGACGCATCGCCGCGTCGTAGATCGGCATCGTTTCGCCATTGTACGAAGTCATGCCGCCTTCGACGCCCGGAACCATCTCGTTACGGATGCGGATATTGGCGAAGGTGCCACGGACCATGACGTTGTCGTTGCCGCGGCGCGCGCCATAGCTGTTGAAGTCCGCCTTGGAAACCTGGCGCTCCATCAGCCACTTGCCAGCGGGGCTGTCGGCCTTGATCGAGCCGGCGGGCGAGATGTGGTCGGTGGTGATCGAGTCCGCGAGGATCGCCAGCGGCTTCGCCTCGATGATGTCGGCGACGGGCGCCGGGGTCATCGTCATGCCCTCGAAATAGGGCGGGTTGGCGATGTAGGTCGACGCGGCGGGCCAAGCGTAGGTGTCCGAGCCTTCGACGGCGATCTTCTGCCAGTGGGTGTCGCCCAGATAGACGTTGCCGTAGCGCGACTTGAACATGCCCGAGTCGATGTTGGATGCCATCACCGACGCGATTTCATCGTTCGTGGGCCAGATGTCCTTCAGGTAAACCGGCCCGTCGGTGCCTTCGCCGATCGGGGTCTCGATCATGTCCTGCGTCACCGTGCCCTTGAGCGCATAGGCGACGACCAGCGGCGGCGAAGCGAGGAAGTTGGCACGGACGTCGGGCGACACACGGCCCTCGAAGTTGCGGTTGCCCGACAGGACCGAGGCGGCGACGATGTCGTTGTTGTTGATCGCGTCCGAGATCGGCTGGGCGAGCGGACCCGAATTGCCGATGCAAGTGGTGCAGCCATAGCCGACCAGGTTGAAGCCGATCGCGTCGAGATCCTCGCTGAGGCCGGCCTTGTTGAGATAGTCGGTCACGACCTGCGACCCGGGCGCGAGCGAGGTCTTGACCCACGGCTTGCGCGTCAGGCCCTTGGCGCGCGCCTTGCGCGCAACCAGGCCCGCGGCGATCAGCACCGAGGGGTTGGAGGTGTTGGTGCACGAGGTGATGGCGGCGATCACCACATCGCCGTCGCCGATGTCGTGGTCCTTGCCCTCGACCGCGACGCGGTGGCCGTTCTCCTTGCCATAGACCTTGAACAGGTCGCCGTTGAACACTTCGTCGACCTTGTTGAGGCTGACGCGGTCCTGCGGGCGCTTGGGGCCGGCGAGCGACGCGGTGACGGTCGCCATGTCGAGCTCGAGCGTGTCGGTGAACACGGGGTCGGCCATGTCGTCATGGCGCCACATGCCCTGCGCCTTGCAATAGGCCTCGACCAGCGCGACGGTGTCGTCGTCGCGGCCGGTGAGGCGCATGTAATCGAGCGTCTTGTCGTCGATGCCGAAGAAGCCGCAGGTCGCGCCATATTCGGGCGCCATGTTGGCGATGGTCGCGCGATCGGCGAGCGTCATCGTCGCGAGGCCGGGGCCGAAGAACTCGACGAAGCGGCCGACCACGCCGCGCGCGCGCAGCATCTGGGTGACGGTGAGCACCAGATCGGTGGCGGTGATGCCTTCCTGGAGCTTGCCGGTCAGCTTGAAGCCGACGACTTCGGGGATGAGCATCGACACCGGCTGGCCGAGCATCGCGGCCTCGGCCTCGATGCCGCCCACGCCCCAGCCGAGCACGCCAAGGCCGTTGACCATCGTGGTGTGGCTGTCGGTGCCGACCAGCGTGTCGGGATAGGCGATGGTGGTGCCGTCAGCGGCCGTCGAGCTCCAGATCGCGTCGGCGATATATTCGAGGTTGACCTGGTGGCAGATGCCGGTGCCCGGGGGAACGACCTTGAAATTGTCGAGCGACTTCGATCCCCATTTCAGGAAGTCGTAGCGCTCCATGTTGCGCTGATACTCGAGCTCGACATTCTCTTCGAACGCCTTGGGCGTGCCGAACTCGTCGACCATGACCGAGTGGTCGATGACGAGATGGACGGGAACCTGCGGGTTGATCTTGGCCGGGTCGCCGCCGAGCTTGGTGATCGCGTCGCGCATCGCCGCCAGATCGACCACGCAGGGCACGCCGGTGAAGTCCTGCATCAGCACGCGCGCCGGGCGGTACTGGATCTCACGCTCGGGCGCGTTGGGGTTCTGCTGCCAGTCGACGATCGCCTGGGCATCCTCGGGGGTCACGGTGACGCCGTCCTCGAAGCGGAGCATGTTCTCCAGCAGCACCTTCATCGAGAAGGGCAGGCGGCTGACGTCGCCGAGCTTCGCGGCGGCCTTTGCGAGGCTGTAATAGCTGTAGCTCTTGCCGCCGACGGTGAGCGTTTCACGCGTTCCGAGGCTGTCCTGGCCGATGGCTGTCATTGGTGCGGGTCCCTTTCCCTATCTATGTGCCACCGGAGCGGCGTGGGGGAGGCGGCTGCAATGAAGAGCCGCACGGGCGCGCCGGTGAGAAGCGAATGCGAAGATTCGCGAGGGCCGATAGCAGGGCAGGGGGGCGGGGGGAAGGGGAGCGGTGATTGGTTGCGCGGAAGGCGACGTTGGGCTGGTGCCGCAACTGGTTCAGCCTTGCTGAACCACAAGCGCTATCCGCCCTTGAGACGCGGGTTCCAATCCTCGACGGTTCCCGATGCCAGCCGTTTCTCCGCGAGCTGGCGCCAGCGTTCGGGAAGCAAGGTGAGCTCAGCGATGGCGCGCAGGGCGTCGCGGTCGAGCATGTCGACATAGAAGACGCGGCGGATGCGCTCGACGGTCCAGTCGGGGGCGAGCCGGTCGGTCAGCGCGACGCTGTCGCCGGGGGCGACGATGCCTTCCTCCAGCACGCGATAATACCAGCCGGTGCGGCCGCTGTCCTGCATGCGCAGCGCGACGCCGGGGGTCTCGAAGCGCAGGTTGAGGCGGAAACAGGGCTGGCGGCCCTGCGACACCTCGACCAGCGCCTTGCCGATGCGGAAGCGATCGCCGATCGCGACGTCGCTTTCGGTCAGGCCGAGGGTGGAGATATTCTCCCCGAAGGCGCCATGGCTATCGAGCAGCGGATGATCGCCGAGATCGGCGCGCCAGGCGGGATAATGGTCGCGGGGATAGTGATGCACCGCCTTGTCGACCCCGCCATGGACGCGGGTATCGCCCTGTTCGTCACCGGCCAGGCCGAGCGTGGTGAGGCGGAGCGGGCGATCGGCCGGTTGCTTGGCGATCGCGCTGGGGATGGACTTCGGGCCGAGCGGGCGGACCGGGGCGGTGTTGAGCGAGAGGATGACGGGGTGGGGGAAGGTGGGACTCCTGAAGGTTCGCTTATGCCGATAGCAAGCGAAGGGCGTACGAGGAAGAGAAGGGGTGCGCGCACATCCGCCTTGACCCTGTAGTTACTCCAGCCTTTATGGCGGCGCCGACACCGTGGCTCAGACCGATCACGGCAACAACCAGTCGGGGGGGCGATCTTGCCGCTTCAGTCTCTTTCGCTTCGTGCCGCGCCGCTGACGGTGCTTGCGATGGTCCCGCTCCAAGCAGGCGCGGCATTGGCGCAGGAACATCACGGCGAGGAAGCCAGCGAAGAGGGCGAGGAAATCGTCGTTCAGGCGACGCGCACGGGCCGCCGGGTGCAGGACGAGCCGATCCGGGTCGATGTGATCAATCGCGAGGAGATCGAGGAGAAGCTCCTCATGACCCCCGGCAACATCGCGATGCTGGTAAGCGAGACGCCGGGCGTGCGCGTTCAGGTGACCTCGCCCGCGCTGGGCGCGTCGAACGTGCGGATGCAGGGGCTGAAGGGGCGTTATACCCAGATCCTGGCCGACGGCCTGCCGCTCTATGGCGGGCAGACGCCGTCGATCGGACTGTTGCAGATCCCGCCGACCGACCTGGGGCAGGTCGAGGTGATCAAGGGGGCGGCATCGGCGCTCTATGGTCCTTCGGCGCTGGGTGGCGTGATCAACCTCGTCTCGCGCCGGCCGGGGGCGGAGCCGCAGGGCGAGTTGCTGTTCAACGCCACCACACGCGACGGGCAGGACGTCACAGCTTACGGCGCAACCCCGCTGGGCGGTGGCGTGAGCGCGTCGCTGACTGCCGGCTATAACCGCCAGTCGCAGCAGGACCTGAACGACGACGGCTGGGCGGACATGCCCAGCTATGAACGTTGGACCGCACGTCCGCGCCTGTTCTGGGAGGGCACGGCGGGTGCCAAGGCACTGCTGACCTTCGGCGCGATGACCGAGCAGCGCGACGGTGGTACCCTGCCCGGCCGCACCGCGCCCGATGGGGCGCTGTTCGTGCAGGGGCAGCATAGCGAGCGCTTCGACATGGGGCTGACCGCACAGACGCCGCTTGAGGGTGTCGGCACGCTCTATCTGCGCGCGTCGGGTGTCACCCAGACGCACCGCCACCAGTTCGGCGCGGCGATCGAGCGCGATCAGCACCGGACGGGATTTGCCGAAGTCTCGCTGGGCGGCGTGGCGGGAAGCGCGAACTGGCTCGTGGGTGCAGCGTTCCAGGCCGACGGCTATCGATCGCGCGCCTTTCCGACGTTCGACTATAGCTACACCGCGCCCGCGCTGTTCCTTCAGGGCGAGAGCGAGGTAGCGGATCGGCTGACGTTGGCCGCGAGCGCGCGCTGGGATGCACACAGCGAGTATGGATCGCGCGTGAGTCCACGGCTGTCGGCGTTGTACCGGCCGGGGCCGTTGACGATCCGCGCTTCGGTGGGTCGCGGCTTCTATGCACCGACGCCCTTCGTGGAAGAGATCGAGGCAAATGGCCTGTCCCGTGTGGTACCCTATGCCAAGCTGAGGGCCGAGACCGCCGACACCGCTTCGATCGACTTCGGCTATGCCAAGGGACCGGTCGAGGTGAATGTCAGCCTGTTCGCGTCCAACATCGACAACAGCGTGCAGCTGCGCGAACTGACCGCTACCCGCGTCACGCTGGCCAATGCCGACGGGCTGACCAAGACGCGCGGCGTCGAACTGCTGCTGCGCTATCGCTGGGAGGCGTTCACGCTGACCGGCAGCTATGTCCATATCGATGCCACCGAGTCCGATCCCGATGCCGCGGGGCGTCGTCGCGTGCCGTTGACCCCGCGTAACACCGCCGGGCTGGTGGCGATGTGGGAGAAGCACGGCAAGGGACGGGTTGGCCTCGAAGCCTATTACACCGGCATCCAGTCGATCGACGACAACCCCTATCGCACGCGCAGCCGACCCTATGTCGAACTGGGGCTGATGGGTGAGCTGGTGCTTGGGAAGGTCAGCCTGTTCGTCAACGCCGAGAATCTGTTGGACGTGCGCCAGACGCGCTGGGATCCGCTGCTGCTGCCGCAGCGCGCGCCGGTCGGGTCCTGGACCGTCGATGCCTGGGCGCCGAGCGACGGGCGTGTCATCAATGGCGGGATACGGTTCCGCTTCGGCGGAGAGTGAGGTTCATGTCATGGCGTTGACGATCGGCGATCTGGGCAAGGCGACCGGTACCAAGGTCGAGACAGTCCGCTATTACGAGAAGATCGGCCTGCTGCCCAAGCCTCCGCGCACCGGCGGAAACTATCGCGACTATGGTGAGGTGGAGCTTGGGCGGCTGTCTTTCATCCGGCGCGCGCGCGATCTCGGCTTCTCGCTGGACCAGGTGCGGGCGCTGCTGAAGCTGTCGGACGACGAGGGCCACGACTGCGCTGGAATCGACCGGATCGCACACGCGCATCTGCTGGAGGTCGACCGCAAGCTTGCCGATCTCACGGCGCTACGGCGCGAACTCAAGGCTGTGATCGATTCCTGTCAGGGCGGGATCATCGCGGATTGCCGGATCGTCGAAGCGTTGGGTCCAGCACGATCGCGCTGATCGCTGCGGGGACGCGTGTTCTCAAAATGTTCTTTCCTACACGTCGAATTCCGTATAATTGGATTCCCCTCGATGCGGGCAGGCGGGCGAGGGGAGCATGCACAAACCCTATTCACGATGGACGGCGGATACCGAGACTGCGTTCCTGATGGCGCTGCGCGCCACGGGGACGGTGCGCGGGGCGGCGGAGGCGATCGGGCGACCGTTGGGGACCGCCTATCGGCGGCGCCAGCGCCGGCCCGAATTCCGGGCGCGATGGGATGCGGAGGTGGCGGCGCGGGAGGCGGCACGGATCGGCGCCCGGGGCGGCGAGGCCGAGCGCGCCGAGCCGGGGGAACCGCGCGGGCGCTTCGACGGGTGGACGCGGCTGCGGCGGCGGGCCTTTTTGCGCGCGCTGTCCGAGACCGGGCGGGTCAAGGATGCGTGCGAGCGGGTGGGGATTTCGGATACGTCGGTCTATCGGTTGCGCGCGCAATCGGTTGTGTTTGCGCGCGATTTCGCCGCAGCGCTGGA
The DNA here is from genome assembly GCF_059415525.1 of Sphingomonas sp. GW821-FHT10C01. Classification (NCBI taxonomy): domain Bacteria; kingdom Pseudomonadati; phylum Pseudomonadota; class Alphaproteobacteria; order Sphingomonadales; family Sphingomonadaceae; genus Sphingomonas; species Sphingomonas sp. GW821-FHT10C01. Next base: position 997,570 of record NZ_JBWKNK010000001.1, read on the forward strand.
ACGGTCGCTGCCGATGATCGAGCAGGTCGCGTGGGAGCGCGCGGTCGAGGGCTGGGAAGAGTCGGTGGTGGTGCGCGGCGAGGTGGTGGGCACGCGGCGGCGCTATTCGGAATCGCTGCTCCGCATGCTGCTGGGCGAGGCGCAGAAGGCACGGCGGGTGGCGGCGGCGGCGGAAGCCAAGGCGGCGGTGGCACGCGAACCCCGCCGGGCGACGATGGAAGAAACCGACACGGCGCTCAACAGGCAGCTCGACGCGCTCGCGCGGCGGGTGCGGGCAGAGGCGCGGGTGAAGCAGATCGCCCAGGCCGAGGCGTGGGAGCGGATGCAGCGCGAAGCGGGCGGCGGCGATGGCGACGGCTGGGTGCGGCCGGGTCGGTGTTGAGCCTTCCGAAGCGGCCCGCGCGATGCGCGGGCCGCCCCCGGGAAGCTCAGGGCATGAGGACGGTGTCGATGACGTGGATCACGCCGTTCGACTGCATGACATTGGCAATGGTGATGTTGGCGTGGCCGCCCTTGGCGTCCCACACCTGCCAGCCCTTGCCCTTCCTGGCGAAGGTCAGCGTGCCGCCGGCGACGGTCTTGTACATCGCCTTGCCGCCAGTCTTCATCGCCTTGGCCGCGATATCCTGGGCAGTGATGCGGCCGGGGACGACATGATAGGTGAGGATGCCGGTGAGCATCGCCTTGTTCTCGGGCTTCACCAGCGTGTCGACGGTGCCGGCGGGCAGCTTGGCGAAGGCGGCGTTGGTCGGCGCGAAGACGGTGAACGGGCCGGGGCCGGACAGGGTGTCGACCAGCCCGGCGGCCTTGACCGCGGCGACGAGCGTGGTGTGATCCTTTGAATTGACCGCGTTCTGGACGATGTTCCTGGTCGGGTACATCGCGGCGCCGCCGACCATCGGGTTCTTCTGCGCGGCGAGTGCGCCGGTCGCGACCAGCGCCATGCCGGCAAGGCCGAAGGCCAGTTTGGAAAGAGTGCGCGTCATCGATCTGCTCCTCTTGGATGGCACCCCGGGGGGAGGTGCTGGCCAAGCTACGGAGCGGATCGCGTCGCGGATGCGGCAGGGATCAGATTTTCGAGATTTTTCCGGCGGCGACCGGCGCGCTGCTGGGGGCGGTATGTGGCGCGCCGTCGACCGGCTCCATCGTGATCGCGAGCGTCGCGCCGTCGACGATCAGCGCGCGCAGCCGGGCGGGAACCGCGACATTCGTGGTGCCGCTGGCGCTGACGAGGCCGAGCGAGCGGGGCACGCCGTCGGCCGGGATCACCCAGAGCTCGGGCGCCAGCTCGCTGGCGGGCATGGCGATGGCGCGGATGCGCAACGCACCCTGGCCCGGATCGTAATTGGCGGCGAGCGATGCACCGGTTTCGCCGCCGAGTTGCGCCACCGCCATCGTATCGGGCGCGCGGACGACTTCGCGCACCACCGTGACCGGCTGTGGCGTGGGCGCGAAGACCAGAACCGCGGCGAGCGAGGCGGCGAGCGCGCCCGAGCCGAGCGCGCTCAACCGCCAGAAGCGGAGTTGGTGCAGGTTGGGGCCGGTTGCGTGATTGCCGAGGCGCGCTTCGATCGCGGGCCACAATGCGGGTGGCGTGATCTCCGCAAAGTCCTCACCGAGCGGTTCGAGCCGGGTGCGCCACGCATCGACCGCCGCGGCGAAGGCGGCGTCGGCGAGCGACAGGCGCATTGCCTGCGCCCGCTCTTCGCCCTCCAGAACGCCAAGCGCCAGCTCGGCCGCGAGCAGATCCTGTTCGGGGGAGAGCGGTTCAGCCATCGCCAAGGCACTCGCGCAGTTGCAGCAGGCCGCGCCGAATCCAGCCTTTCATCGTGCCGAGCGGCACTTTCATGCGATCGGCGAGCTGCGCGTAGGTGAAGCCGTCGAAAAAGGCCGAGCGGATCGCGCTGCTTTGTCTGGCCTCGAGCGCTTCGAGGCAGTTGAAGATGCGGGCGCGATCCTGCGCGGCTTCGATCCGTTCCGGGGCGGTTTCGCGCGTATCGGGGATTTCGGCCGCATGGTCCTCGCTCACCAATACCGGCCCGCCATTCGCCCGGCGCCAGTCGATCGCGGCGTTGCGCGCGATCGCACAGAGCCAGGTGATCGGGCTGGCCCGCGTCGCATCGAAGCGGCCCGCCCGGTTCCAGACCTTGAGATACACGTCCTGCAAGATATCCTCGGCGGCTTCTCTGTCCTGAGAGATACGGAGGCACACGCCGAAAAGTTTCGGAGCGGTGCGATCATAGACTTCGCGAAGTGCCGTGCGGTCTTGCGCGGCGACTCGCGACAATGCCGCTACCAGGCGCTCCCGATCCGACATTCCGTTTTGATCGCGCGCCATTTCGACAGAATAGCGCAAGTGCTTCAGCTCACAAGGTGCAAGCAACCTCTTGAATTCAGGTGGGATCGTGCGCGCCTGGAATGTTCTTTCCTGCACGCGCCGTTCTGTACGGTCGGATTCCCGTCGGTGGGGTCAAGCGGCCCGCCCGGCCTTAGCCGATGGCGGCTTCGCCAGCTGTGGCCCTCGATCCTCGCCCGGCATATTCGGACGCGATCACCGCCGCCAGGAGGGCGGCCAACAGTGCGCCGGATGCCGCGCCCAGGCCCTGCCAGCCCCACAGACTGACGATGATGCCGCCAAGCGGCGGGCCGATCAGCGCGCCGCCGGCGCCGAACTGGGTGACAAGACCGTTGGCGGTGGCGATGCGGGGGTCTTCGGGGCTGGACGCGCCGGCGAGCAGCGGCAGGCGCGCGAAGACGAGCGGCGGGACGAGGCCGCTGACCGCGACGGCAAGCACCGCGATCGTGCCGATCCGCGGCAATTCGGTGCTGGCGTCGCCGTAGAGCAGCAGGACGAGCGGCACGGTCGGGACAAGCGCGAGAGCCGAGAATGCGAGGGTGCGGCGCATGCCGATATCGCCCTTGCGCATCAGCCACATGGCCGTGGCCGCGGCCGGCAGGACCGCGAGGGAGGCGATGCCCGCGACGATGGCGGCCTGTCCCATGGTCGCGCCGCAGCGTTCGATGAGGAAACTGGGCAGCAGCATCGTCACGGCGCTGATGAATACCGTGTAGAGGCCGAAGCCGAAGGTCGAGATCCAGGCGGCGGCGGCGGGGAAACGGATCCGAGCCGGGGGGATGGCGGCGAGCGGAAGGCGCAGGGCGAGGGGGATCGCGGCGGCGATCATCACCGCCCACAGCAGCATCACGCCGCTCATCCCCAGCGTGCCCGCCGCCAGTCCGGTGATCGCGCCGCCCGCCGCGATGCCGACCGGGACGAAGGTGCTCCACAGCGCCAGCGCGCGCGGACGCAGCTGGTTGTCCGCGGTGGCCGCGATCGCGGTGGGGGCGGCGATGACGACGAGGACATAGCCGATGCCTTCGATCGCGCGTGCCGCGAAGAGGAGTGGTGCGGTGGCCGCAAACGCCTGCATCAGGCTGGCGGCGGAGAGGATCGCGAGGCCCCAGAGCAGGAAGCCGCGCATCCCGAAGCGGGCGAGGGCAAGGCCCGAAACCAGCCCGAACACGGCGCCGCCAACCTCCATCAGCGAGATCAGCCAGCCGAGCTGGGGAAGTGACAGACCGAAGCCGGTGCGCAGGATCGGTGCGATGACCGACATCTTGGCGAACTGGGCCGCCGCGAGGATGCCGAGGAACCAGAGGACGAGAATGGGAGGCCAAGAGCGATGCATGGCTTGCCGCTAACCGGGTGCGGACGGTGCGGCCACGTAAAAGATATACGCGGCTAAATGAGTGTGGTGGAGATGCGTCCGGTCCGTCCGTCGGCGAGGGGGACGGTCTCCCACAGCAAGGTGCCGGGCAGCACCGCGACGACGTCGCTGTCATTATGCCCGGTGTCGAACTGCAACCGCTGGAAGGGGCGTTCGAACCAGCCGCGATCCTGGAGACCCGCCTGCGCGTCGGCGATTTCGGGACTGGCGAAGCGCCATAGCGACTGGCCGATGAACATGTCGGTCCTGCCGCCCCAGGACTTGGCCCGCTCCGGCGAGGCGGCGAGCAGGTTATGGGTCGCGTCACACACCAGGTGAACCGGCAGCGTCGATGTCTCGATCAAGCGCTTCAGCGCGGCGTCGGCATCGTTGCTGGCGTTGGCGGCGATCATGTCGAGAATGCGTTCGCGCTGATGCGCCTCTGGTTCATTCACCCCGCTTTCCCAGCGCGAGACCGCAGCCTGGGAGACGGCGAGAAGTTCGGCGACATGCCCCTGCTTGATGCCGTTCAACCGGCGAAAGCGGCGCAGCGCTCTTCCGAGAGGCAGGTCGTGGAGCATGAAAATGCCATAGCTCCATCCCTTGCGCCGCGGAAGCCGTTGCGCGCGATCAGACGGCGGCGCGTGCCTCCGCGATGAAGGCGGCGACGCGGGCGGGATCGGTGACGGGGAGCATATGGCCGGCATCCGCGACGATCGTGCATTGCGCGCCGCGGATCTCGCCCGCGGTACGGGTGCCGTGGACGGAGGCGGGGAGGACGCGGTCGCCCTCGCCGAACAGGATGCGGACGGGCAAGCCGATCTCGTCATAGCGGGTGACGAGCGGAGCGAGCGCGTCGTTGACCGCGACCAGCTCCGACGAGGAGGCGTAGAAGGCGCGCGGCCGGGCGAGCATCGCGCCGCCATAGTCGATGTCGAAGGCGGGGTGCACCGGCTCGGGCGCGAACAGGGTTATGCGGGACTTGGCCGAGTTGAGGCGCATCATCGGGATGGCGAGCGTGTTGGCGATGATCGCGCGCACCGCCGGCTTTTCGATCACCAGCCCGCGAAAGGCGGCGGGGACCTCTTCCTGGACCTGGGTCAGCGGGGCGATCAGGGCGAGGCCGGCGATCTTGCCGGGGTGATTGAGCGCGAGTGCCATCGACACCGCGCCGCCAAGCGAATGGCCGACGATCAGCGGGCGATCGAGGCCGAGCTGGTCGATCAGGTCGGCGACGATCGCGGCCTGATCGGTGAGGCTGTCGTCGCCGCGCCCCGGGCTGTGGCCGCTGCCGGGGCGATCGATCAGGACGATGCGGTGGCTGGCCTGAAGCCGCTCAACCACGGCGGCGAAGTTGCGCATCTGGCCGGCGAGGCCGTGGATCATGACGATCGCCGGACCCTGGCCGATATCGCGGACATGGATGCGCCGCCCGCGGATCGTGTGGAAGCCGCCGTCGGGCGGGATGTTGCGATCGACCTGGCGAGCGATGCGCCGCGAATAGGCGGCGGCGATGGCGGCAGTGCCCGCGATGAGCCCCGCGCCGCCGGCGAGCAAGGGAAGGAAAATCGACATCGGCACCCCCGTTTGATGGCGCGATCAAGGATGATATTGACAATAGTGTCAATAGTGCACGGCTTGACTTACCCATAACCCGCTGGTTATCGGAGCTGATCGATAGCCAGTGAGTTATGAATTCGTGACCGCCCTGACCCCCGACCTGCTGTTCCGCACGCTCGCCGACCCCACGCGGCGCGGGTTGTTCGAGCGGCTGTGCCGCGAGGGCGAGCAGACGGTGGGGACGCTGACCGCGGGCGCGGGGGTGTCGCAGCCGGCGGTGTCGAAGCATCTGGGCGTGCTCAAGCGCGCGGGACTGGTGCGCGACCGGCAGGCGGGGCGGCAGACGCATTACCGCGCCGAGCTGCGCGCGCTCGACCCGCTCGACGCGTGGGCGCGCGAGATGAAGGGGTTCTGGGAACGCCGCATCGACGGGCTGGAGGATTTGCTGAACAGGATGGACCAATGAATGAAATGGCTGAGACGCGGACGGTGACGGTCGAGCGCGAGATCGCGCATCCGGCCGAGCGCATCTGGCGCGCGCTGACCCAGCCGCATCTGATCACCGAATGGCTGATGGCCAATGATTTCGTGCCGCAGGTGGGGCGTCGCTTCGGACTGAAGGCCGAATGGGGCGAGATCGATTGCGAGGTGCTGGAGATCGAGGCCGGGCGAACCCTGGCCTATCGTTGGGCTGCGCTGGGGCTGGACAGCGTGGTGACCTGGACGCTGACGCCGATCGCCGGGGGCACGCGGCTGACGATGGTGCAGACAGGTTTCCTGCCCGAGCAGAAGCTGGCCTATCATGGCGCGAGAGCCGGTTGGCCGCGCTTCCTCGACCGGCTGGAGACGGTGCTGGCGGGGCTGGACTGAGACAATAGGGAGATGGGTGCAATGAGGTTGAGCAAGCCGATCCGCGTGGTTCATCGCTGGGTGTCGCTGCTGTTCGCACTGATCGTCGTGGCGATCTTCGCGATGCTGGGGCTGGGGCATCAGCCGGTCGAGTGGGTCTATTATCTGCCGCTGCCGCCACTCGCCTTTCTGCTGGTGACGGGGCTGTATATGTTCTTCCGCCCCTATTTCCGGCGAAACGCGGCATGACCGAGCCGAAGCTCCTTTCGGGCGGCAATCCGCAGATCGCCAAGGGCGACGGCGATGCGCCGGTACAGGCCTATATCGCCGCGATGCCCGGCTGGAAGCGCGCGGCGGGCGAGCGGCTCGATCGGTTGATCGAGGCGGCGGTGCCGGGTCTAGCCAAGGCGATGAAGTGGAACTCGCCGCTCTATGGTGCCGGGGATGGGACCTTCTTCCTCGGTGTCCACTGCTTCAACAAGTACATCAAGGTGGCGTTCTTCAAGGGCGCGGGCCTGGAGCCGAAGCCGCCGGTGGAATCGAAGGACAAGGATACGCGCTACTTCCACATCCATGAGACGGATGCGTGGGACGAGGCGCAGATCATGGACTGGGTCCGGCAAGCGGCGGCGCTGCCGGGCTGGAAACCCTAGGAGAGTGGAATGGCGGACGAAGTGAGCGCGTCGGAGGAGATCGACGCGAAGATCGAAGCGATGGGCGGGTGGCGCGGACCGATGCTGGCCAGGTTGCGCGCGCTGGTGAAGGCGGCGGATGCGGACATCATCGAAGAGGTGAAGTGGCGCAAGCCGTCCAACCCCTCGGGCGTGCCGACCTGGTCGAAAGGCGGCATCCTCATCACCGGCGAGACGTACAAGGACAAGGTCAAGCTGACCTTTGCCAAGGGCGCGCAGCTGGATGACACCAAGGGGCTGTTCAACGCCAGCCTCGACGGCGGCACGCGGCGCGCGATCGATTTCCGCGAGGACGATGCGGTCGATGCCGAGGCGCTGAAGGCGCTGGTGCGGGCGGCGGTGAAGGCGAACGCGAAGGGGTGACAAGGCAGCCGGTTCGGGCCAGTGGCGTGATCTGACCGCTGGCGAGAAGGAACCGACGACCATGGCATTCACCGCGAAGATCCTGTTGCTCGGATCGGGCGAGCTGGGGCGTGAGTTCGTGATCTCCGCCAAGCGGCTGGGCGCGCAGGTGATCGCGTGCGATTCCTACGCGAACGCCCCGGCGATGCAGGTCGCGGACGGGTATGAGGTGTTCTCGATGCTCGACGGCGAGGCGCTGCGCGCGGCGATCGCCAGGCACGCGCCCGACTATGTCGTGCCAGAGGTCGAGGCGATCCGCACCGAGGTGCTTGCCGCAGTCGAGGCCGAGGGGGTGACGGTGGTGCCGTCCGCCCGCGCGGCGCAGATGACGATGAACCGCGACGGCATCCGCGAGGTCGCGGCGGTCGAACTGGGGTTGCGCACCTCGCGCTACCGCTATGCCGAGAGCCTGGAAGAGGTGCTGGCCGGCGCGGAGCACACCGGGCTTCCGTGCGTGATCAAGCCGGTCATGTCCTCGTCCGGCAAGGGGCAGAGCACGGTGCGCGAGGCCGGAGCGCTGGAGGCGGCATGGGATTATGCCGTCGCCAATATGCGCGGCGACCGGGCGCGGGTGATCGTCGAGGAATTCGTCGACTTCGATTACGAGATCACGCTGCTGACGGTGCGCTCGCGCGAGGGCGTGAGCTTCTGCCCGCCGATCGGGCACCGGCAGGAGCGCGGCGACTATCAGGAAAGCTGGCAGCCTGCGGCGATGTCGGCCCAGGCGATCGCCGACGCGCAGGACATGGCGCGCAAGGTGGTCGACGACCTTGGCGGATACGGCATCTTCGGGGTCGAGTTCTTCGTGAAGGGCGAGGAGGTGATCTTCTCCGAGCTGTCGCCGCGGCCGCACGACACCGGCATGGTGACGCTGATCTCGCAGAATTTGAGCGAATTCGACCTGCACGCGCGCGCGGTGCTGGGGTTGCCGGTGCCCGAGGTGCGGCTGTACGGCCCGTCGGCGTCGGCGGTGATCCTGGCCGATCGCGACGGCGAAGCGCCGGGCTATGAGGGCGTTCCCGAGGCGCTGGCGGTGCCGGGCGGCGAGGTCGACCTGCGTATCTTCGGCAAGCCGACGACGCGGCCCTATCGCCGGATGGGCGTGGCGCTGGCGCTGGCGGGCGACACCGATGCCGCGCGCGCGCTGGCGGCGGACGCCGCCGCGAAGGTGCGGATCACTTACTGACACGGGCGGGTGGCTGACCGGGCCGCTCCCTTTCGGGGGAGGGGCTTAAGGTCGGTCGCGTCCCGATATCGACGTCGTTGCGGCTATCGCAACAGCGGGAGATTGGCTATGCAATGCGTGTCATTCTCAATAAAAATATCGCTAATGCTAGTGACTCGCAACAAGGCAGACGCTATCGCGCCCCCGAATCATCGAAGGGGTTGTGAAACATGCGTAAGTTCGGAGTGCTGCTGGTGAGTGCGGCGGCGGCCGGTCTGTGGATTCCCGCAGCGGCGCGCGCGAATGACACCGTCGGCACCGCCGAAGGCGATCCCGCCGCGAGCAACGACGAGGTCGTGATCCTGGGCAAGAGCGTTGGCCAGGAAGTCGGCAAGACCGTCACCCCGCTCAAGGACGTTCCCAACACCATCACCGTGATCGATGCCGGCCAGATCGAGGCGCAGAACCTGTTCACGCTGGAGGATGCGGTCACCGCGACGGCGGGCATCACCGTGACAGGCGTGGGCAGCGAAGACCCGTCGTTCATGTCGCGCGGCTTCGCGATCAACAATTATCTGATCGACGGCGTCGCGACAATGGCGTTCGGCTATCCGTCGGTGGTCCCCGACCTGTTCTTCTACGACCGGCTCGAGGTGCTACGCGGCCCGGCCGGGCTGTTCAGCGGGTCGGGCAATCCGGCGGGCAGCATCAACCTGGTGCGCAAGCGCCCGATGGACGCGTTCAAGGCCAAGGCGTCGATCGGTTATGGCAGCTACCAGAATGTCCGCGGCGAGTTCGACCTGACGGCGCCGCTCGCCAATGGCGTGGCGGTACGCGTGGGCGCGATGGTGCAGGACCAGGACCAGTTCTTCGACGTCGGGCACCGCAACCGCGTCGCCGGGTTCGCGACCGCCAAGGTCGAGATCGGCGCCAACACCACCCTGACCTTCGGCGGCAGCTACGACCGGTTCAAGCCCGCGATCCAGTCGGGTCTGCCCGGCTATCTGGGCGGCAAGGACGGGAGCGAGGGGCGGCTGATGACCGTCGATCGCTCGACCTACCTCGGCGCCGACTGGAACCGCTTCAGGTCGGAGACCTGGACCGCCTGGGCCGAGCTGTCGCACAAGATCAGCGACCGCTGGACGCTGCGCGCGAGCGGCCTCTACACCGATGTCGAGCGCATCGACATCTACTCGTACATCGGCAACCAGGCGGTGACGACCGCCGCCAATCCACCGCTGACGGGGGCGCCCAATAACGGGGTGACCAACCACATCGCCTATCGCGGGGACAATTTCGCGACGACCAAGGCATTCGACTTCAACGCGGTCGGCACCTTCCCGCTGTTCGGGCGCGACCAGACACTGATCGTCGGCGCCGATTATCAGGCGCTGGACTATGACAGCTATTACACCCGCCTGTCGAACTACGCGAAGATCGACGTATTCAACCCACGCTCGCCGCTCGAGCCGCCGCTCAATCCCTATGGTCCGTCGCCGCTCTATCCGCTGCAAGGATCGAACGCCAATTGTGCGGGCGTCACCGTTCCGACGACGAACTGCCTGCGGCAGACCTATGGCGCGACCAACACCAAGACCGAGCAGTACGGCATCTACGGCCAGATGCGCCTTTCCCCGCTCGAAGGACTGACGCTGGTCGGCGGCGGGCGCCTGACGTGGTGGGATACCAATAATCTGGTGCTGCTGCCAACGCTGGGAACGGTCACAGGATCGAGCGTCGAGGGGCGCTTCACCCCCTATGCCGGGATCGTGTGGGACGCGACCGACAACCTCAATTTCTATGTGAGTTATGCCGACAGCTTCACCCCGCAGACCGCGCCGGCGGGCCGCCGCCGGCCGGACGGGCAGGCGGTCAGCCCGATGATGGGCAAGCAGTTCGAAGCGGGGACAAAGCTGTCGCTCGCCGGGGACAAGCTGCTGCTCTCGCTTGCCGGATATCAGATTGAGCAGAGCGGGCGGCTGTTCAACGATCCCGACGACCAGACGGTAGTGCTCCAGATCGGCAAGGTCCGCGCGCGTGGCGTCGAGGTCGAGGCTGCGGGCGAGGTGCTGCCCGGCTGGCGCGTCAATGGCGGCTACAGCTACACCAAGACCAAATATCTCGAGGACCAGAACGCCTCGTTCGAGGGGCTGCCGCTGGTGCCGATCATCCCCGAGCACATGGTCAAGCTGTTCACCAATTATGAGGCGCAAGGCGGCCTGCTGGAGGGCGCGAGCATCGGTGGCGGGGTGACCTGGTTCAGCGAGACCTATGGCGGTAATCCGGCGGTACGCAACGCGGCCGGCACGGTGACGACGCTGTCGACGATCGTGCGCCAAGGCAGCTATGCCGTGGTCGATCTGCGCGCGGGGTATAAGGTCAACGACCGGATTTCGCTGTCGGTCAACGTCAACAACCTGCTGGATCGCACTTACTATGCGCGCATCTCGTCCACCGGCCGTGGGAACTATTATGGCAGCCCGCGCACCGTGTTCGCGACGCTGCGGGTAAGCTACCCGTGAGCGGGCGCGGCAATGCGGCGGCGGCTTCGCCGTGGCGGAAGCGGGGGGACATGATCCTGCGCATCCTCGCCGCCTTGCCGGTCGGCTATGCGGTGGCGACGTTGTGGGCGATCGCGCTGTCGGTGATCCTGCCGATGCGCCCGGAACAGGCGACGACGGTGGGAATGCTGGTCGCGTTCGCGATCTGCGCGGTGGCGGCGATGTGGTCGTTCGCGGCCAAGAGTGGCTGGAAGGCCCTGTGGGTCCTGGCGGTGGCGGGCGGCGTGGCCGCGGCGCTCACCTGGATAATGACGCGCGGGGGAGGCGTGGCATGAGTGATTTGGGCGACAAGGGCTTTCGGCAGTCGCAGGCGTTCCTGCACACCTGGTCGGGGCTGCTGCTCGGCTGGGTGCTGTTCGCGGTCTTCGCCGCGGGGACGATCGCCTATTATCGCGAAGGGCTGAACCGCTGGATGCGGCCCGAGCTCGCCCGTGTGGAGCAGCCGGAGAAGGTGCTTGCCGGGGCGCAGCGCTTCCTGAGCGACAAGGCGCCCGACGCCAAGAGCTGGTTCATTACCATGCCCGGCGCGACGGCGCATGGCGCGACCGCCTTCTGGGTGCCGCAGCCCAAGGAAGGCGAGACGCGTCGCCGCCGCCGTAGCGACAATCAGGCGACGATCGGGGCAGACGGCCAACCCGTCACGGCGCGCGAGACGCGCGGCGGCGAGTTTTTCTACCGCTTCCATTTCGACCTCTATTACATGCCGGTGATCTACGCGCGCTGGCTGGTCAGCATCGCCGCGCTGTTCATGCTGGTGGCGATCCTGTCGGGCATCGTCACGCACAAGAAGATCTTCCGCGACTTCTTCACGCTGCGGCGGGCCAAGGGCCAGCGCTCATGGCTCGACGGGCACAATGCCACCGCGGTGCTGGCGCTGCCCTTCCATCTGATGATCACCTATACCGGCCTCGTCACGCTGGCGGTGATGCTGTTGCCCTGGGCGACGGCGGTGACCTTCCCCAAGGAGGGGGCATTCTTCGAGGCGCTCTATCCCGAGGGGCCCGCCGTCGAGCGTACCGGGCGGCCGGCGCCGTTGGTCGAACTGACGGCGATCGTCCGCGATGCGGAGGCGCGGTTGGGCGGCAAGGCGGGCTATGTCGAGGTGGTCGAGCCGGGCGACGCCGCGGCGCGGGTGACCGTGATCCGTTCGGGGTCGTCGATGCTGTCGTCGCGCACGCCGCAGATCACCTATGACGGCGTGACCGGGAAGGCGCTGCGCCGCTCGCCCGAGACCGGCGCGGCGGTGGTGACCGCGGGCAGCATGATCGGGCTGCATGCCGGCCGTTATTCGAGCGACTGGCTGCGTTTCCTCTATTTCCTGTGCGGCGTCGCCGGATCGGTGATGGTGGCTAGCGGGATGGTGTTGTGGACCGTGAAGCGGCGCGAGAAGCTGCCCGATCCGACGCGGCCGCATTTCGGCTTCAAACTGGTCGAACGGCTCAATGTCGCGGCGATCGGCGGCTTTCCGCTGGGGGTCGCGGTGATGTTCTGGGCCAACCGGCTGCTGCCGGTCGACATGGCCGGGCGCGCGGCGTGGGAGGTGCATTGCCTGTTCCTCGCCTGGGGCGCGGCGTTGATCCTGTCGATCGTGCGCAAGCCGCAGCATAACTGGGTCGCGCTGCTGGGGCTGACCGGCGCACTGCTGGCGGCGCTGCCCGTCTATAACCTCTTCGGGACGCAGCGCGGGCTGATCGCCAGCCTGTCCAGCGGCGACATGATGCTGGCCGGGATCGACATCGCGCTGCTGGTGTTCGGCGCAACCTTCCTCGCGCTTGCGCGGCGGGTGGCGCGGCACAAGCCGGCGGCACCGCGGGTTCGCCGCAAGACGGTTGCCGCACCGGCAGCGGTGCCGGCCGACGCGCAGATGGAGCCCGCAGAATGACCGCGCTCGCCTTCATCCTCGCCACGCTTGCCTTCGCGCTGTTCGGGCTTTCGACCGACGAGCATCACCGCAAGCGGCTGGGCAATCGCCTCGATGCGGTGACGGTGCTGCGGATGCGCGGCGGCGCCTGGGCTGCCGTCGCCGCCGCCTTCCCCTTTGCGATCGGCGCGCAGGGATGGGTGTTCGGGCCGATCCTGTGGGTCGCCCTGCTGATGCTGGGCGCTGGCCTCGTGTTCCTCGCGCTCAACCTGATCCCCGCGCCCGCGGGCCGCAAATAGAACCGGGAGACTATACGATGAAGAAGCTGCTGATCGCCGCGCTGGCGCTTGGAACCGCGAGCCTCGCGCAGGCGCATGAGGTGTGGATCGAGCGCGGTGCCAACGGCGCGGCGCAGATCTGGCTGGGCGAGCCCGAACTGCCGCTTCCGGCGGGGGGCGATCCGGCCTTTCCGTCGCTGAAAGCACCCAAGCTGATCGGCGCCACCGGCACCCAGACGCGCGGGCCGGGCTATATCGAGGTCGCTCTGCCCGCGGGCGACGTGCGCGCTTGGGATGACGACGTGTTCAAGCCGTGGGACGAGGACGGCAAGAAGGCCGGCGTGATCTATTACGCGCGTTCGGGCCGCAGCGAGGCGAAGGTGGTGATGCCGCTGGAGCTGGCGCCGGTGAGCGCGAACGGCAATCGCTTCGTGCTGACCCGCGACGGCAAGCCGGTGGCGAAGGAGGACGTGTCGCTGGTGTCGCCGGGTCGCTGGCAGCTGGCGCTCAAGACGGACGACAAGGGCGAGGTCGCGCTGCCGACGTTGCTGGAGAAGGGGCGCTACATCCTGAAAGCCTCGATCAAGGACGAGGGTGACTTCACGCTTCCGGCCGGCAAGGTCGCGGTGCTGAGCCGTGTGACCACGACCAGCTTCGTGAATTGAGGGTCGAAGTCCGATAACTTTCATCGTCATTCCCGCGAAGGCGGGAATCCATTGCGGCTGTCGGCGAGGTTCAATCCGACAGGTCAGCCAGAATGGATCCCCGCCTGCGCGGGGATGACGGTTGCTTTGGTTCTGGGGCGGCCGGTTGTCGTCAGCGCAATGCGGTGACGGCGGGGTCCTTCATGCAGGCGTCGACGCGCTTGTCGTCAACCGGTGGCGGTGCGGCGGCGAGGGCGGGAATGTCCCAGGGGCGACCGATCGATTGCGGGGCGAAGCGGCCCGAGCTCTCGCTCGCGCAGGCCTGAATCGCGCGCAACATGCGCGGCGGGGTCCAGTAACCTTCCCAGGACAGGCGGAAGGTGCCCCAGTGGATCGGGAGCGTCACCGGACGGCCCATGCGGTTCCATAATTTGATTGCTTCACCCGGGCCGATATGGCTGCCGGTACGCATCTCACCCTCCTGGAAGCGGAAGGCGCCGATCGGCATGATCGCGAGCCGGATCGGGCCGTAGGACGCGGCCTGATCGGCCCATTTGTAATCGCCCGCGCCGGTGTCCCCCGCGAAGAACAGATTGCCGTCGGGCAGCGTCACCACGAAGCTGGACCAGAGCGCGCGGTTGCGGTCGGTGAACCAGCGGCTGCCCCAGTGGTGGTTGCGGTTGACGATCACGTCGACGCCGGGACGCAGCGTCACGCGCTCGCCCCAGTCGAGCCCGCGCGCCGCGATCCCCGCCGAGCGCAGGATGGTGTCATTGCCGAGGCTGGTGACGATCAGCGGCTTGTCGCGCGCCGCCAGCTTCTCGAGCGTGGGCAGGTCGAGATGGTCGTAGTGATTATGGCTGACGACGATGAGGTCGATCTTCGGGAGCTTGTCGAAGTCGATCCCCGGCGGCGCGGTGCGGCGCGGGCCGGCGAGACCGAAGGGACCGGCGACCTCGCTCCACATCGGATCGGTCAGGATGTTGAGGCCGTTCGCCTGCACCAGGACGGTGGCGTGGCCGACCCATGTGGCGCGCATCGCACCGCCAACGACACGCGCGGGCGGGGCGTCCTTGTTCACTGCGATGCGATCGGGCCAGGCGGGGCGGCCATCGGCGCCGGTCGCCTGACGCCACAGGAATCCCGCGCGGCCGCCACGGCGGTTGCCGGGCACGCGCACCGTGTCCTCGCCATCGGGGTTGAAGAAATGCTCGCCGTCATAATGGCCGCTCTGCGGGCCATGATGGTAGATGCGGTCGAGGTAGCGCGGGACGATCGTCACCGCGAGACAGGCGGCGACAACGGTCCAGAGCAGGAGGATCGAGGTCCAGCGCAGGACCGGGCGGACGAATGACATCGCGATCCTAAATGCGGATTGCCGGGGCCTAACTCAAGGTCAGAGATTGCCGGCGAGCGCGGCGACGACGCCCGCAGTCACGAGGAGGAGGCCCGCGATCTCGCCGCGCGATACCCGCTCGCCCAGGTAGAAGTGACCGAACGCCATGGTGAAGGCGACCTCGATCTGGCCGACGACGCGGACGAGGGCGACCGGCGCGGTGGCGAAGCCGGTGAACCAGCAGGCCGAACCCAGCGCGGAGAGCAATCCGACCTGGCCCGAAACGCGCCAGGTGCGGAACACGGCGGCGACCTGATCGCGCTCGCGCAGGACGAGCAGCCCGCCCTGCATCACCGTCTGGAGCGCGACGGTGACCGCGAGGACGATCAGCGCGGCGCGGATCGGGTCGCCGGTCTCGACCTGAACCGTGGCGCTGCGGATCGCGATGGCGGTGAGCGCGAAGAAGAAACCCGAGGCGATGCCGTAGCGCGCGCCGGGCTGGCCGAGCGCGCGGAAGAGCTCACCGGGGCTCATCCGCTTGTTGTCGGCCGAGAGGATCATCACCCCGGCGACGCCGAGCGCGATGCCGATCCAGCTGAGCAGGTTGAGCCGCTCGCCGAGCAGCGCGATCGAGAGGAGCGCGCCCTGAACCGCCTCGGTCTTCGAATAGGCCGTGCCGACCACGAAGTTGCGATGGTCGAACGCCATCAACAGGAGGTTGGTGGCGACGATCTGGGCAAGGCCGCCCGCGAGGCAATAGATCAGGAACCACGGCCCGAGCGCGGGGAAGGCGGCGGGGAACAGCACGAACTGATAGGTCGCCATCATCGCCAGCGCGAAGGGCAGACCGTAGAGATAGCGGACGAGTCCCGCGGCATTGATCGACAGATCCTTGCTCACCCGCCGCTGCACCGCGGTGCGCCACGGCTGGAACACCGCGGCGATCAGCGTGGCGGGAAGCCAGATGGGGGAGGTGATCATAGCTTGCGCCCATCCGAGATGGACGGGGCGAATGCAAGTCAGGCGATCTCGCGACCGATCAGCATCGGGCCGACCTGCTTCGAGCTGCCGTCGAAGAAGCCCGCCTGCCCTTCCCAGCTTTTCGGGTTGCGGAAGGTGCCGAGCAGGATGTCGAAGATCGGGATGTCGCCATAGTTATGGGCATGGTGCCCGCGCTGATGATGCACCGAATGGCTTTCCGGCCGGGTGACGAGATAGCCGAGCCATTGCGGCGTCTTGATATTGGTGTGCTGGAACATGGTGCAGAAGGTCGACAGCACCGCCACCGCGATCGCCGCCTCCGGCGTCAGCCCGACGCCGAGCACCAGCGCGAAGCTGCCCAGCAGCGCCCAGCCGATCATGTCGAACGGGTGGAAGTAGAAGGCGCCCCAGATGTCCACGCGCTCGGCGCTGTGATGCATCTGGTGGAACCAGCGCCATAGCGGCTGAACGTTATGCATCGTGCGGTGCCAGGCGTAGATCAGCGCTTCGATCACGAAGAAGCCGATCACGACCTGTGCCCAATAGGGCAAGGACGATGCATTGAAGAGCTGATACTGGCCGAGAAATGCGTCCCACATCAGCGGCGCATAGGTCGCGATCGCGAAATAGAGTGCGGTGAAGGCGGCGCCCTTGATCTTCCAGCGATCGATCTTCGGGAAAGCGCGGGCATGGGCCAGACCGTCCAGCACGCAAAAGGCGACGAACATTCCGAACGCGATATAGTGATAGATCCCGATCATATGCGCTCCTCTGTGCGGCATATTGCTACGGTTCCGGATCGCTTCACTATAGCGGGATCGCGGTCTGTTTTCGCGATTCGATATTTCGCGCGTATTCTCACGGAGTTGGGCGCTGGAAGGGCAAGTCATGGCGGAAGCGGCGACGGAGAAAACCGTACTGGCGGTACAGTCCGCGAAGGCGGATGCCGCGGGCAAGGGCGCGCGGACCCGCGAGCGGCTGCTCGACATCGCCTATGACTCGATCGTGCGGAAGGGCTTTGCCAGCACGTCGATCGAGGAACTGGTCGAGGCCGCGCGGATCACCAAGAGCGGCTTTTTCTATCACTTTCGCGACAAGAACGAGCTTGCCCGGACCCTGCTCGAGCGGTTCGTGACCGAGGATCGCGAGATCATGGACGCGATGACCGCCCGCGCCCGGGCGCTGAGCGACGATCCGCTGCACAGCCTGCTGATCTTCCTCAACCTCTATGCCGAAATGCTCGACGCGATGCCCGACCAGCATCCCGGCTGCCTGGTCGCGGCGATCACCTATCAGGACCAGATGTTCGATACCGAAGTGCGGCGGATGAACGCCGACGCGGTGCTGGAATGGCGCGGGCGCTTCACTGCCTGGCTGGAGGAGGCGGAGGCGGGGCATCCGCCCGCCCGCCCCATCGATCGCGAGGCGCTGGCCGACGGTTTCACGACGATGGTCGAAGGCGCGATCATCGTCGCACGGGCCCTGGACGAACCCGCGCTGCTGGGCCGGCAGGTCCGACTCTATCGCGAGATGATCAAGGCCGCCTTCGGAGCCTGAACTCAAGCGCCTTCGAGCAGCCGCTCCTTCGCGATCTTTTCCTTCCAGACCAGCGGGGCGAGCTGGTGGACATTATTGCCCTCGGCATCCACCGCGACGGTGACCGGGAAGTCCTGCACCTCGAACTCGTAGATCGCTTCCATGCCGAGATCCTCGAAGCCGACGACCTTGCTGCCCTTGATCGCGCGCGCCACCAGATAGGCGGCGCCGCCGACGGCCATCAGATAGGCGCTCTTCGCGTCGCGGATCGCATCGGTTGCCGCCGGGCCGCGTTCGGCCTTGCCGACCATCGCGAGCAGGCCCTGATCGAGCATCATGCGGGTGAACTTGTCCATGCGCGTGGCGGTGGTGGGGCCGGCGGGGCCGACCACTTCCTCACCCACCGGATCGACCGGGCCGACATAATAGATGACGCGGCCCTTGAACTCGACGGGCAGCGCCTGACCCGCCGCCAGCATGTCGGCGATGCGCTTGTGCGCGGCGTCGCGGCCGGTGAGCATCTTGCCGTTGAGCAGCAGCCGATCGCCCTGCTTCCACGACTGGACCACTTCAGGCGTCAGCGCGTCGAGATCGACGCGGATCGCCGCCTTGTCCGGCGCCCAGTTGACGTCGGGCCATTCGTCGAGCTTGGGCGCCTCGAGATAGGCCGGGCCGGAGCCGTCGAGGCTGAAATGCGCGTGGCGGGTGGCGGCGCAGTTGGGGATCATCGCCACCGGCTTGCCCGCGGCGTGGCACGGCGCGTCCATGATCTTGACGTCGAGGATGGTGGCGAGGCCGCCCAACCCCTGCGCCCCGATGCCGAGCGCGTTGACCTTGTCGAAGATCTCGATGCGCAGCGCCTCGATATCGTTCTGCGGGCCGCGCCGCTTGAGGCTGGCCATGTCGATCTGCTCCATCAGCGCCTTCTTGGCGAGGAGGACGCAATGCTCGGCGGTGCCGCCGATGCCGATGCCGAGCATGCCCGGCGGGCACCAGCCGGCACCCATTTGCGGCAGCATCTCGATCACCCAGTCGACGATCGAGTCCGACGGGTTCATCATCTTGAACTTGGACTTGTTCTCCGATCCGCCGCCCTTGGCCGCGACGTCGACATGGACATGATCGCCCGCGACCATCTCGACATGCAGCACGCACGGCGTGTTGTCGCGGGTGTTGCGGCGGGTGAAGGCGGGATCGGCGAGGACCGAGGCGCGCAGCTTGTTCTCAGGGTGCAGGTACGCGCGGCGCACGCCCTCATCGATCACCTCCTGCAGGCTGCGCGAGGTGTCGTCGAGGCGGCAGTCCATGCCCCATTTCACGAACACGTTGACGATGCCGGTGTCCTGGCAGATCGGGCGATGCCCCTCGGCGCACATGCGGCTGTTGGTCAGGATCTGGGCGATCGCATCCTTGGCGGCGGACGACTGTTCGGCTTCATAGGCCGTGCCCAGCGCGCGGATATAGTCCATCGGGTGATAGTAGCTGATGAACTGAAGCGCGTCGGCGACGCTGTCGATCAGATCGGCGGCCTTGATCGTGACGGTCATGTGCATGTCCCTGCATGTCTGTTTTGCGGGACCCTTTAGCGGATGACAGGCCGGGCGCCACCCGCTAACCGCGCGGCGTGTTCCGGCGCCTGATCCTCGACCACCCCCGCATCGCCGCCGCGCTGATCGCGCTGGCATTGGCGATGAAGGTGGTGGTGCCGGCGGGGTTCATGCCCGTCGCGGTGCCGGGGCAGATGATGGTGCTGGTCTGTACCGAGTTCGGCCCGCAGCATGTCGCGATCGACGTGCCGGGGATTCCGGCCAAGTCCGAAGACGGCGCCAAGATGGACCAGCCTTGCGCCTTCGCGGGGCTGGGGCTGGCGTGGCTGCCGGGCGCCGACCCGGTGTTGCTGGCGGCGGCGCTGGTCTTCATCCTTGCGCTTGGCTTTGCCGCCGTTCCGGCGCCGTTGCTGGCGCGCATCCCGTATTTGAGGCCGCCGTTGCGCGGGCCGCCGCGCACCGCCTGATCCTTTCGCCCAATTGACGAAACGTGCGCGTGGCAGGTGCCGCGCGCCGATCAGGACTATTCAACATGAAGAACCATATCGCGGCGGCGCTGCTCGCCGCCACTTGCCTTGCCGCGCCCGCTCTTGCCGAAGACCCGCAGGGTCGCGAGCCCGAGATCATCGTGACCGGCAAGGCCAACCCCGACGACCCGCCCGTGGTCGCCGAAGCCCGCGAGCGGCTGTCGCGCACCCCGGGCGCGGTCGCGGTGGTCGCGGCCGAGACGTTCGAGGATCGCCTCGCGATCGGCATGCCCGACATCCTGCGCGACGTGCCCGGCGTGCTCGCCAACAAGCGCTATGGCGAGGAATCGCGCCTGTCGATCCGCGGATCGGGGATCGGGCAGGGGTTCCACCAGCGCGGCGTGCTGATCGCGGAGAATGGCGTGTCGTTCGCCGATGCCGACGGGTTCTCGGACTTCCAGAAGGTCGACGTGCTCACCGCGCGGCTGGTCGAGGTGTACAAGGGCGGCAACGCGCTGCGCTTCGGCGGGGCGCAGCTGGGTGGGGCGGTGAACCTGGTCACCACCAATGGCCGCACCGTGCCCTCCACGCTGCTGCTCCGCGCGGAGGGCGGAAGCTATGACAGCTGGCGCGGCCAGGCCGCGGCGGGCGGGGTGATCGGCAAGTTCGACCTCTATGGCTCGATCAACGGCTATAAGGCCGATGGCTATCGCGAGCGATCCGATAGCGAGCAGCTACGCGGCACGATCAACCTCGGCTACCGGCTGGGCGAGGATAGTGAGATCCGGCTGATCGCCACCGCCGCGACGATCGAGCAGGGCGTGCCCGGCACGCTGACGCTGGCGCAGACACGCGCCAACCCGCGCCAGGCGAGCGCGGCGGCGTTGGCGGGCCGCTGGTCGCGCGATCAGGATGTGCGGCGCGTGACGCTGCAGACCCGGCTGCGCCTGTCCGAGGGGCTGGTGTTCGAGGGCGGGGTCTATGCCACCGGCACCGACCTGCGCCACCCCATCCCCATCGTGATCGAGCAGGACATCCATACCGAGGGCGCGTTCGGCCGCTTCGACCTGTCGGGCGAGATTGGCGGGCATCGTGCGGATCTGTTCTTCGGCGCGAGCTTCCGCACCGGCGCGGTGGATCAGCAGATCTACGCCAACAATGCCGGCAACAACGGCATGAAGATGGGCGACGTGCTGCAAAAGGCGAGCGGGTTGGACCTGTTCGCCGAGGGGCGGTTCTTCGTGACCGACGCGCTGGCGCTGGTCGCGGGTGCGAGCTGGGGCCATGCCAGCCGCGACTTTACCAACCGTCTGGCCAATCGCGGCGACGAGACCGACTTCGAATGGCTTGCCCCGCGCTTCGGTGCGCTGTGGGAACGCGGCGGGACTCAGGTCTATTTCAATGTCACCAAATCGGTCGAGCCGCCCGCCTTCGGTGCGCTGACGCAGTCGGGCTATTCGGGCTTTGCCTTCGTGCCCGTCGATCCGCAACGCGCCTGGACGGTCGAGATCGGGACGCGCGGACGGAGCGGTGCCTTCTCATGGGACGTGGCCGCCTATCGCGCCGCGGTGCGGGGCGAGATGCTCAACTTCACCGTTTCGCCCAATATCCCGGCGGCGACGTTCAACGCGGACCGCACGCGGCATCAGGGTGTCGAGGCGAGCGTCGACTGGCGCATCGTCGATAGCGGCGGAACGCTGCTGCGGCTGCGCCAGACCTGGGCTTGGTCGGACTTCACCTTCGCCGGCGACCGGACCTATGGCGACAACCGGCTACCGGTGGTGCCCGAGCATCAGCTGCGCACGTCGCTGCGCTATGAGCACCCCGCGGGCGCGTGGATCGAGCCGATGCTCGACTGGCGGCCCAAGGATATGTGGGTGGACTATCGCAACACGTTGAAGGCACCGGGCTATGCGCTGGCGCACCTGTCGGCGGGCATCGACCTGCCTGGCGGCGTGACGCTGTTCGCCGATGCGCGCAACCTGACCGACAAGACGCATGTGCCGGAGTTCGGGGCGGTGGTGAACGCCAATGGCGCCGACCAGGCGGTCTACTATCCCGGCGAGGGGCGGTCGCTGTTCGGCGGTGTGCGCGTGCGGTTCTGATACTGGGCAAGCCCCTCCCCTGAAGGGGAGGGGCTTAGGATGGTTCGCATCCCCCGTCCCTGACCCCGCTGACGCTGCCGGTGCCGAGGATGATCTTGGCGCGGCGCGAGAAGGTCAGCGCCTGCCAGCGGCCCGAATTGCCGATAGCGGTGCGGCTGCGCAGGTAGGTGAGGTGGAGCAGCTCGAACTGCTCGTCGTCGACCCGGCCGGTGTCGATCAGGCAAGTCCATTGATCGACATTCCACTGATAGTCGCGCGACACGCCGTCCTGGTCGACGGCTTCGCTCAACCCCTTGTACCAGGCGAGCATCGCCTTGAGCCGGGTCGGGCGCTCGGCGATGGGTAGGGCGGCGAGCTTGCGGCGCAGGCGGGCGGCGTCCTCGTCATTGGGTAGCGTCTTCTGCTGGACGCGCGTGTCGATCGCCCAGCGCACCTTACGCGGGGTGATCGGGCCGGTGGGCCAGAGGCGGAACAGCTCGCCACGGACTTCGAGCAGCAGCGCGACATAGGTGTCGGTCTGTACCTGAAGCATCGCGTCATGCTCGAAGATGCGGGTGAGTTCGGCGAGCGCGGTCGGGTTGAGCTTGCCGTCAGGGCCGTGTGCGGCGAGGATCGCGGCGCGGCATTTGTCGCGGACCGGAGTGTCGAGGCAGTCCTTCGAGAAGAACAGCTTGCCGTAGGTCGGGGCGAGTGATTTCAGCTCGCGCTTGAAGCGGCCGCGGCCGCGAAAGCTGTCGCGCCATGCCTTCAGCACGGGCTGGAGGCTGCCGGTGCCGTAATTCCATTGCGACATGCCGACCGAGACCAGCTGGCTGTCGAAATTGCCGACCGGCATCGCCCAGCAGCCCATCGTCTCGGGGATCGAAGTCCCTCGCATCCGCTGGAAGATCTCGGCCCGGTCGAGGCCGATCTGGGCGAGTTGGGTCGCGGCCAGCGGGTCGATGACGATATGGGGCAGGTCGCCGACTTCACGGCACGGCGGGCGATCCTGCGCGGCGGCATTGCCGGTCCAGCCGAGCAGCAACGCTGCGAGCGCGATGATCCCCTTGTGCATGCCGCCACCCTGCCGTCTGGGCGGGGCGGCGGCAAGCAAGGTCACAGCACGTAGCGGCTGAGGTCCGTGTTGCGGGCGATGCTCGCGAGCTGGCCGTCGACATAGGCGGCGTCGACCACCAGCGAGGCGCCGCTGCGATCCTCGGCATCGAAGCTCACTTCCTCGAGCAGCTTTTCCATCACCGTCTGCAGGCGGCGGGCACCGATATTCTCGACCTCCGCATTCACCTCGGCGGCGATGCGCGCGATCGCGCGGATGCCGTCGTCGGTGAAATCGATCGTCACGCCCTCGGTTCCGATGAGGGCCTTATATTGTTCGGGCAGCGACGCCTTGGTGTCCGACAGGATCGAGACGAAATCGTCCTCGGTCAGGCCCTTCAATTCGACGCGGATCGGCAGGCGGCCCTGAAGCTCGGGCAGCAGGTCGCTGGGCTTGGCGACGTGGAAAGCGCCGCTCGCGATGAACAGGATATGGTCGGTCTTCATCGGCCCGTATTTGGTCGAGACCGTGGTTCCTTCGATCAGCGGCAACAGGTCGCGCTGCACGCCCTCGCGGCTGACCGAACCGCCGCGCACGTCGCTCACGGCGATCTTGTCGATCTCGTCGAGGAAGACGATGCCATTGGCCTCGGCATCGGCGAGCGCGACGCGGGCGACGTCGTCCTGGTCGAGGCGCTTGTCGGCTTCCTCCTCGACCAGCTTGGCCCAGGCGGCGTGGACGTTCATCTTGCGGCGTTTCAATTGCGGGCCGCCAAAGCCCTTCATCATCTCGCCGAGGTTGAGCATCTGCGGACCGGCGCCCGGGATTTCGAACGGCATGCCGCCGGCGGCTTCGACCTCGATCTCGATCTCGCTATTGTCGAGATGGCCGGCGTTGAGGCGCTCGCGGAACGCTTCGCGGGTGGCTTGCGAGGAATCCTTGCCGGTGAGGGCATCGAGCAGGCGGGTCATCGCCGCGGCCTCGGCCTTGTCCTTGACCGCGGTGCGGCGGCGTTCGCGCTCCAGCCGGATCGCCTCCTCGACCAGGTCGCGGGCGATCTGTTCCACGTCGCGGCCGACATAGCCGACCTCGGTGAACTTGGTCGCCTCGACCTTCACGAAGGGCGCGTCGGCGAGCTTGGCGAGGCGGCGGCTGATCTCGGTCTTGCCGCAGCCGGTCGGCCCGATCATCAGGATGTTCTTGGGCGTGACCTCGTCGCGCAGATCGGCCTTGAGCTGCTGGCGGCGCCAGCGGTTGCGCATCGCGACGGCGACCGCGCGCTTGGCTTCCTTCTGGCCGATGATATGCGCGTCGAGCGCGGCGACGATGGTCTTGGGAGTCAGATTGTCGTTCATTCTCAGGGGTTCGTTTCTCAGGGTTATTCGGGGAGATAGGGAGCGCCGGGGCGGGCAGCCAGTGCCTGGGCGATTGGTTGGTCGATCCGGTCGATGAAGAAGCCCGGATAGGCGCGGCGCTGGGCGCTGATGCTTTCCATCGCGGCGATCTCGTCGTGGCTCAGCCTGACGTTCACCGCGGCGAGATTGTCGTCGAGCTGATGCAGCTTGGTCGCGCCAAGCAGGATGCTCGACACCTGATCCTTGCTGAGCAACCAGGCGAGCGCGATCTGGGCGATGCTGACGCCATGCCCGTCGGCGATGCCGCGCATCGTGTCGATCAGGCGATAGCCCATCTCCTTGTCGAGCGGGATGTCGTCATGGCTGGCGAGCCGGTCGTCGGCGCCGCCGGCATTCTCGCGCGTGTACTTGCCGGTCAGGAAGCCGCCGCCGAGCGGGCTCCATGGGGTGATACCGAGGCCGTAGCGGCGCGCCATCGGCAGGAATTCCTGCTCGATATCGCGGTGCATCAGCGAATAGAGCATCTGGGCATGGGTGAAGGGCGCCCAGCCATTGGCGCGCTGCAGCTCCATCGCCGCCGCGACCTTCCAGGCCGGCCAGTTGGATACCCCGAGATAGCGCGCCTTGCCCGCGCGGACGATGGCGTCGAGCGCCTGGAGCGTCTCCTCCAGCGGCGTGTTCCGGTCGTCGCGGTGCGCGATATAGACGTCGACATAGTCGGTGCCGAGCCGTTTGAGACTATGGTCGATCGACCAGTGGAGGTGGGCGGCGGACAGGCCCGAGCGGTTGAGCGGCTGGCCGGTGCGCCAGCCCGCCTTGGTCGCGATCACCAGCTCGTCGCGGCGGCCCGCGACGATCTTGCCCAGCATCTCCTCTGACTCGAAGTCCGAATAGACGTCGGCGGTGTCGATGAAGTTGATCCCGGCCGCGAGCGCGTGATCGACCAGCGCCGCCGCGTCCTTGAGGTCGGTCTTGGCGATGGCCTTGAGGCCGCCGCCACGGGTGAAGGTCATGGTGCCGAGCGAGAGGCGCGAAACGATCAGGCCGCTGTCGCCGAGGCGGGAATAGAGCATCGCGATCTCCTATGCGGCGGTGGGAACGGGCGCGGCGGCAAGCCAGGCTTGCGCGTCTTCCATCTTCAGGAAGATCTTGAGCCGGGGATGGGTCTGGGTGCGTTCGGCCTGAAGCTTGTTGAGGTGGCTGCCGACGACCGACGCGGCGCGGCCGGAGGTAAGGGCTAGGCCGCCCTCGGCGATCCGGGGCAGCAGGTCGGCGACGTCGTTGGCCTGGACGGGGAAAGCGCGCGAGTCGATCAGCACGTCGTAATCGTCGCGGATCGCGCGCACCTCCATCGCCTTGGCGCCGGCAGCGGCGGCAAAGGCGTGGACCGTCTCCACCGTCCAGAAATCGCGGATGTCGACGCGCATCAGGTTGCGGGTGGGATCATAGTCGAGCCGGAAGCTCACGTGGCGCTGTCCAGCGTCTCCACCGTCAGCCGATCGTTGGTGTAGACGCACAGCTCGCCGGCAATCTTCATCGCCTTGCGACAGATCGTTTCGGCGTCCTGTTCATAGTCCACCAGCGCGCGTGCGGCAGCGAGGGCGAAGTTGCCGCCCGATCCGATCGCGGCCACGCCGGCCTCGGGCTCAAGCACGTCGCCATTGCCGGTGATGATCAGCGTCACTTCCTTGTCGGCGACGATCAGCATCGCCTCGAGATTGCGGAGATACTTGTCGGTCCGCCAGTCCTTGGCGAGCTCGACCGCGGCGCGCATCAGCTGGCCCTGATGGCGTTCGAGCTTGGCCTCGAGCCGTTCGAACAGGGTGAAGGCGTCGGCGGTGGCGCCGGCGAAACCCGCGATCACGCTGCCGTCGCCGATCGGGCGGACCTTGCGTGCATTGGGCTTCATCACGGTGCTGCCCTGGCTCACCTGGCCGTCGCCGGCGATCACTACTCGGCCATTGCGGCGCACGGAAAGGATGGTTGTGCCGTGCCACGTCATTTTGTCGCTCATGGCGCCGCATATTGGGGGTGCGTCGCGTGGGTTCAATCGCGATTTTTCGTGTATAGCGATGGCAGCACGAACGGGGAGGGCCACGGTATGACCGGCGAAACTTCGAACAATCTGATCGAGCGTATCAAGAACATCCTGTTGAAACCCAAGGAGGAATGGGAGCGGATCGATACCGAGCCGGCGACCGTTGGCGGGCTGATGACCGGATGGGTCGTCCCGCTCGCGGCGATCGGGCCAGTCGCGGGGCTGATCGGCGGGCTTGTCTTTGGCTATGGCGGAATGTTCGGCATCACCATCCGCCCGAGCGTGACCATGGCGGTGACCGGAGCGGTAGTCAGCTATGTGCTGGCACTGCTCTGCGCATGGCTGTTCTCCAAGATCATCGACGCACTGGCCCCCAGTTTCGGCGGGCAGAAGAACCCGGTGCAGGCGATGAAGGTGGCCGCGTACAGCGGTACCGCGGCCTATCTGGCGGGAATCTTCCAGATCATCCCCGCGCTGGGCATTCTCGGCATCCTCGGTCTGTATAGTCTCTATCTCCTCTATCTGGGGCTGCCGCGGTTGATGAAGGCGCCCGAGGACAAGGCGATGGGCTATACGATCGTGACGGTGGTCGTCGCGATCGTGTTGTTCTTCGTGGTCAGCGTGGTCACGGGCGCGCTGACCAGCCTGCTGGCGCCGCGAGCGATCACTTCGGCCACGATGGGCGGCGAGGTCAGCGTGCCCGGCGTCGGCAAGGTCGACCTCAGCAAGCTGGAAGAGGCGTCCAAGAAGATGGAGGCCGCCGCCGAGCGGGCGCAGACCGCGACGCCGGTCGACCGACAGGCGCTCGCGGCGCTGCTGCCGGCATCGGCGGGCGGCTGGACGCGCACCGCGCTCGAAAGCTCGACCGCCAGCGCGGGCGGAATGGGCGGATCGCAGGCCGAGGCGCGGTACGAAGCCAATGGCCAGAGCGTGCGGCTGAAGGTCGCCGACCTTGCCGCTGCCGGCGCGTTCGCGGCGATGGCGAGCGCGTTCAAGGTCGAGGCCAGCAGCGAGAACGATCAGGGTTACGAGAAATCGGGCCTGATCGACGGCCGCTACACGATGGAGAAATGGAACAAGGACGGGCGCGGCAGCTATGGCGTGCTGCTGAAGGACCGGTTCCTGGTCGAGGCCGAGGGCGGGGCGCCCGATATCGGCACGTTGAAGGCGCTGGTCGCTGCGGTGGACGCGGGCAAGCTGGAAGCGCTGGCCAATTGATACCAGCGACGAAGGGGAGCGGGTCCTCGCTCCCCTTCGAAGTTGACGAAGTTACGCGAAACGCGTGTCATTCCGTCAACGCCGTCATCTTTCCACGCCCCTGATCTTTCCCCATTGCCGCGCGGCGGTGTAGCCGAGATAGCCGGTGCCGAAGAGCGCGTAGAGCGGCTCCGGGATGCCGGCGAGATAGGCGTTCATGCCGGTCGCGATCCCCTTTGCCATCTCCGGCTGGACCGCGGCGATCAGCCCCATCGGGATTGCCCAGAGCAGCAGCGCGTACATGACGTAGAGGAAGCTCGGGCGCGCGCGGCTGGTCCAGGGATCGGTCGACTGTGCTTCAGCGACGATCGCCGAAAGCTGGGTGCGGATCGATTCCAGCTCGTGCGTGCCCTCGAGCTTGAGCAGCTCGAGCTTGGCCGCGTCGCGCGCCTTGGGGTCCGGGATGATCTTGTCGATCAGGCCCGCGATCGGGCCGATAATGCCTGCGATGATGCTCATGTCATGTCCTCGTCAAAGTGAAGGGTGCTCGGCTCATTTTTTTACTTACGAACCAATTCGGTTTGCCAGCCAGCCGTAGAGAAAGGCTTCGTTGGCCGGTCGGGATTCGGCGAGCGTGAGGTAGCGTTCGCCCTGAAGCGCTTCGACCGCTTTGATCAGAACCGCTTCGCCCGGCCGACCGCGATGGTCGAGAAAGGCGGTGAGCGCCGCGAGCGTGGCGGGGCCGATCACGCCATCGACCGCCATGTCGGGATAGTCCTTCCCATTGCGGTTGAGCGCGTTGAGCGCGCGCTGGAGAAAGCGCGCGGCGACCCCCGGGCCCATGTTGATTCCGGTGTCGAACAGCTCCGCCGCCAGCACCGGAGCGCGGTTCGCCACGTCGGCGATGCGAGGCCGCAACCAGTAGAGGCGCCGGTAGATCGCGACCGCTTCCTCACGCGGGAAGACGCGCATGTCGCCGGTGAAGCCGTGCTGGCGCGCGACCGCCTGGGTGATTCCCCAGCGGGTCGGTCCGCCGCGGTCGGCGGGGTGGTTGGAATAGCCGCCCTCCCGGGCGATCACCTCCTCGATCAGTTGGTCGATGGTCATTTCAAATCGCTCCTGTTGAACGACTCATGATAACCTATATGGTTCGTTGTAGGAAAATGCTTTCTGTGGTAGTGCGCCGCCCATGGCAAAGACACGACCCGATCAGCTGCTCGTCGAACGCGGGCTCGCGGAGAGCCGCACGCGTGCGCAGGCGCTGATCCTGGCCGGGCTGGTGTTCAGCGGCGACAAGCGTGTCGACAAGCCCGGCCAGCCGATCGCGCCCGACGCGCCCCTTGAGGTGAAGGGGCGGGATCACCCCTGGGTCTCGCGCGGCGGCGTCAAGCTGGCACATGGCCTCGACCATTTCGGAATCGACCCGACGGGGATGGTGGCGATCGATGTCGGATCATCGACCGGCGGCTTTACCGACGTGCTGCTGACGCGCGGCGCGACCCGCGTCTATGCGGTGGATAGTGGGACCAACCAGCTCGCCTGGAAGCTGCGACAGGACGAGCGCGTGGTGGTGCACGAGCAGACCAGCGCGCGGGTGCTGACCGCGGCGCATATTCCCGAGCCGGTCGATATCGTGGTGTGCGACGCAAGCTTCATCGGCCTGGCGAAAGTGTTGGAGCGCCCCTTCGCCTTCGTGCGCGAAGGCGCATGGGTGGTGGCGCTGATCAAGCCGCAGTTCGAAGCGGGCCGTGACGAGGTGGGCAAGGGCGGCGTGGTGCGCGACCCGGCAGTGCATGAACGGGTGTGCGGTGAGGTCGTCGCCTGGCTCGAGTCCGGAGATTGGACGGTCGCGGGTGTGACGCGCAGCCCGATCACCGGGCCGGAGGGGAATGTCGAGTTTCTGGTAGCCGCGCGGGCGGGGCAAGCGGGCGAGTTGGCTGAGCGCCCATAGGCGGTACAATCGATCCGTCACATGATGAAACGATCCGTCACATGACGAAACAATGACTCGACATATGTGAGGACCGGGGGCAGCATCCTTCCTACTCTGGGGGGAGGAAAGATGCGTAACGTACTGAACAATAAGGCAACCGACGCATTTGACGATGCGGCAGAGCCGTATGCGCCGAGCCGGATGTTCTGCTATGTCGAGGCGATCGCCGCCTGTGGCCTGCTGATACTCGTGGGTGTGACCCTTTTCGGCTCTTGAGGCGAATGGAGCCGGTCGGACGAATCCGAAGGCCTTGGTCCTGAGATGTCTGGGGCTGTTCGCGTCTATCGCCGCGATCGCCTGGATTTTTAATCCTGGACGTCTATGTTCTGGAGCTGAAGTGGCAGGACGGAAGGGGTTCGTCGGCCATTGTCAGAGATACCTGATCCTTCGCGCCTGATCACCCATATCCATTGCGCAGTCGTTCCGCAGAGCGCACCACCGCGCGGCCCACCGGCGGTGGCTTGGACGGATCGGGCCACGATGGCGCGGTGGTCCAGCCGAGGTGCGGCAGGCTGACGCTGCGCTTGCCCGACAGGTCGGTGCGAGCGACGATCAAGCCCTTTTCCTCGATATGCGCCATCATCCGCTTGGCGCGGCCCAGCGAGCTGGTGCCGTAGAGCGCGGCGAGCTGCGCGTCGGACGGGCACGGCTCATTCGCGCGGGCGGCGCGGGCGATGCCGAGGAAGGGCGTCAGCATCTCCTCGGGCAGCGAGGCGGCGAGGGTGAGGACTTCGTCCCAGCCCTCCGCGTCGGTGATGCCGGCGCGGGCGAGCGCGAGCGCCGAGCGGAACGCAATGAGGTCCATGCTCGGCTCGATGCCGCGCATGCGGCAGCGAACGGTGTAATCCTGGAAGATGGCGGGGAGCGGCTGGCGACTTTCTTCTCCGGCGATCTCGGCCAGGATCGCGCGGCGAACCTCTTCCTGCTCGCCTTCCTCCAGCACCGGCATGTCGGGAACCGGCGCGGGGGCGGGGGTCGCGATGCTGCGCATCAGATCGGACATCGGCACCGGTGCCGGTGGAGGCGGTGGTGGAACCTCGTCCTCCGCACCAGGCGCGAACAGCATGTCGCGCATATCCTCGGTCGCGGCGGTCGGAAGCGGCATCAGCTTGGGGCTGACCGCCTTGGATCCGGTCTTGACCTCACCGATCCGCACGCTGATCGGGCGGCGGGTGATGGCGGGGCCGAGCGCGAGGAACTCGCCACGGGCAAGGTCGCGGATCGTGTCGGCCTGACGTCGCTCCATGCCGAGCAGGTCGGCGGCACGCGCCATGTCGATGTCGAGAAAGGTGCGGCCCATCAGGAAGTTCGACGCCTCGGCGGCGACGTTCTTGGCGAGCTTGGCGAGGCGCTGGGTGGCGATGACCCCGGCAAGGCCGCGCTTGCGGCCGCGGCACATAAGGTTGGTCATCGCGGCGAGTGAGGTACGGCGGGCTTCCTCCGAGACCTCGCCTGCGGCAGCGGGGGCGAAGAGCTGCGCCTCGTCGACCACGGTGAGCACCGGGTACCAAAATTCGCGCGGGGCATCGAACAGCGCGGAGAGGAAAGCGGCGGCGGCGCGCATCTGGCCGTCGATCTCGAGCCCCTCGAGGTTGAGCACGACCGATGCGCGATGCTCACGGACGCGCATCGCGACGCGGCCCAATTCGGTCAGGCTATATTCGGCGGCATCGACCGCGATGTGGCCGAAGGCGTCGGCGAGAGAGACGAAGTCACCCTCGGGATCGATCACTACCTGCTGGACATGGCCGGCGCTGCCCTCGAGCAGGCGGCGCAACAGGTGCGACTTTCCCGAGCCCGAATTGCCCTGAACGAGCAGACGGGTCGCAAGCAGCTCTTCCAGATCGACGGCAACCGGGTTGCCGCCGCTGTCGAGCCCCATATCGATGCGGGCAGTCATTGCGGGCTGCTTTGGCGCATCGGGGGGAGTCGGGGCAAGGGCGCGATGCCGTTGTCCCCCGCTATTTTCGCGGCGGCAGCGTGATCGAGCGGGCGACGCCGTCGCGGCGGGGGTCGGCGCCGCCGTCGAAGCCGCCGTTTCGGAGCATTACGCCGTGCAGACCGGAATTCTCGCCCGAGCCGCCGCGGATGGTGACTCCGCGTTCGGCCATCGCAGCGAAGATCGACGGCGCGAACTTGCTCGCCTCGCCGTTGAAGCTCGAGCCGCGGGCGACGAGATTGGGCAGGGCGATGGCATCGGCGACGGGCATGTTCCATTCGACGATGCCGAGCAGCGCCTTGGACACATAGGCGAGGATCGCGTTGCCGCCGGGCGAGCCGATTGCGCCGGCAAGGCTGCGGTCGGGGTTGAGGATGATCGTCGGCACCATCGATGAGCGCGGGCGTTTGCCCGGCGCGATCGCGTTGGGGCCTTCGGGGACGAAGGAGAAATCGGTCATCTGGTTATTGAGGAAGAAGCCGTCGACCATGCGGCCGCTACCGAACAGGCTTTCGACCGTGGTGGTCATCGATACCGCGTTGCCCTCACCATCAATGACGATGAAGTGCGAGGTGCCGGCGACTTCATTGGTGGCATCGATGCGTGCGGTGACGGCGCCCGGCGGCGTGCCGGGCTGTGGCGGCGGACCGGCGCGGTCGGCGATCAGGGCCGCGCGGCTGGCGACATAGGCCGGGTCGAGCATGCCCTTGACCGGAACGGTCGGAACGTCGCCGACATAGGCGTCGCGATCGGCGTACATGACGCGGCTCGCCTCGGCGTATTTGACCCAGGCAATGGGGTCATTGGGGCCGCGCGTGCCGATATCGGTACGTTCGATCATCGCCATCAACTGAAGCAGGCCGACACCCGAGGAGGGCGGGGGCGGCGCGCAGAGGATATAAACGCGATAGGGGTTGCACACCGCGTCGCGCACTTCCGGCTTGTAGCCGGCGATATCGGCCTCGGTCATCGTGCTGGCGAGCTCGCCCTGACGCAGGCGCTCGACGATGCGGCGGGCGGTCTCTCCCTTGTACATCGCGTCGGGCCCCTGCGCGGCGAGGCGGCGGACGAAGGCGGCGTAGGCGGGGTTGCGGAGCGTATCGCCCGCCTTGATCTGGTCGCCCTGCGCGTTGCGGAAATAGGCGACGGCGTCGGTGCCGCGTGCCTGCGGAGCGCGGCTGGCGATCATGTCGGCGAGACGATCGGTGACGGTGAATCCCTGATCGGCGGTGCGGACGACGTCGCCGAACAGATCCTTCCAGGCGAGATTGCCGTGCTGCGACTGAGCGAGGGCGAGCATGCGGACAACGCCGGGGACGCCGGTGGCGCGGCCCGAGACGACCGCGGTACCGAAGGGGAGCGGCTGACGGTCGGGGCCGAGCAGCATGTCGGGGGTGGCACCGGCGGGCGCGGTCTCGCGGCCGTTATAGACGGTTATCCCCTTGGTCTTGGCATCGTAGCGGACCATGAAGGCGCCGCCGCCAAGGCCGCTGCTCTGCGGTTCGACCAGGCTCAGCATCGCCTGAACCGCGACCGCGGCATCGACCGCCGAGCCGCCCTTGCGCAGCACCTCAAGCCCTGCCTCGACCGCCAGCGGATGCGCGGCGGCGACGAAGGCCTGGCGTTCCTTGGGCGGCGTGACGGGCGCGACCGGCACCGGGGCGGCCGTCGGCGGCAGCGCCGCGCGCGGGGTGCAGGCGGCGAGACCGGCGAGCGCAAACGCGGCAAGGAAGGGCTTCATCTGCAACTTCATGATTCGATCGCCTTTGCGCCGGGGGTGATGGTCAGCATGCCAGGCGGTCGCCGTCCATCGGTTTGCGATCCGATGGACGTTTGCCGCACATGCCGCAACCTTGTGGTGGTCGAAGGTCGCAACTGCCCACGCCTTGCAGCGCGAAGCGGATTGCGGACAGCCTGGATATTCCGGGTTTCGATCATGGCGATAGTGGTATCTCGGCGCACCATCAGGCCATCCCGTCGATCAATTGCGCAACGCGCTCGGCCGAGCCTGCAGCATAGGTCCAGCCGAGCCCGCCATGCCCGGTGTTGGCGATCACACCCGGCGCGATGGCCCGGGTGATCGGCAGCGAATCGGGGGTCATCGGACGAAGCCCGGCCCAGCTCGATTCGATATGGTCGTAGTCCGCGGCCTGGGGCAGCGCGGCGCGGGCGCTGTCGATGAGGGCGCGAACCCGTTTGGGATCGACGCCGGTGTCGCGCTTGCCGAGCTCGGCAAGTCCCGCGATCCGCATGCGGTTGCCCAACCGCGCGAAGACGACGCGGTTGGCGACGTCGGTGATGCTGGCCGAGGGTGCGGCGGCGCCGGTGGGCGCGGTGATTGAATAGCCCTTCATCGGCTGGACCGGGAGCCGTGCGCCGAGGGTGCGGGCGAGCTGCGGCGCCCCCGGACCGGCCGCGAGGATGATGCGGTCGGCGGGAACACGGCTACCGCATTGGGTGATGATTGCGGGCGCGCGGCCTTTCGCATCGATCCGCGCGACCGAAAAGCCGAACATCGAACTACCGCCGGCGCGGATCAGCGCCTCATGTGCAGCGGTGCAGAAGCGGTGCGGGTCGCCGATCGCCTCGTCCGCGGTGTGGAGCGCGCCGGCGATCTCGTTCCGGACGGGTGCGAGCATCGGTTCGAGCGCGACCGCGGCGTCGGGGTCGAGCAGTGTCTGGGTGACGCCACCCTCCCGCTTGAGCGCGACCGCCGCTTCCGCCGCCGCGAATGAAGCGGCGCTGCGATAGATATGGATCTTGCCCGGCGTGGCATGGCCGTAATCGAGCGCGTGGCGTTCGGTGAGCCCCTGGAGCGCGCTGCGGGATTCGGCGGCGAGGGTCAGGCCGGCCAGCGTGTTGCGGCGGAACGCGCCCGCGCCGCAATTGCGCAGGAAGGCGAGGCTCCATCGCAGGAAATCGGGATCGAGATGCAGCTGGACGCGCAGCGCCGGATCGAGGCCGAGCAGGATGCGGGGGATCTGTCCGAGCACCGATGGGCTGGCGAGCGCGTCGGTATAGGCGAAGCTCAATTGCGCGCCATTGGCGAACGAGGTGCCGAGGCCGGGGCCGCGCGCGCCATCGACCACCGTGACGCGATGTCCGCGATCGGCGAGCGTCAGCGCGGTGGCCATGCCGACGACACCGGCGCCGAGGACGATGATCTCCTCGCGGCGGCTCATTGCATGCACCGGTTCGAGGCGGTCGGTCGGATCAGGTTGCGCACTCCCCCGCGCAACCGTCCTAGTGATTGCGCGACTAGAGGATGATCGCTCGGCCCGTGCCTGCGAAGTCGGGAATCGATCAGCGGATCATAGCCACAGGTTATGGCTGGAGACGGCTGTCGTTGAGAGTGGTCTCAAGCGTGCGAAGGAACAGGCGGGCGACACGCGAGGGCTGGCGTTCCTCGAGCGTGGTCCAGGAGATGGTGAAGCGCAGCGGCGGATCGGTGGGCAGCCATTTGAAGCCGGGCGCGGCCCAGGCGCGCGCGGTGAACTCGTCGACCACGGTGACGCCGCCTTCGAGCTGGGCGAGGCGCGCGGCGATGAAGAAGGTCTGGACCGATACCGTCTCCCGGAAGGTGAGGCCGCGTTCGCGGGCCGCGCGGGTCAGCACGTCGCCGATCGGACCGGTCGCGGCGACGCCGATCACGTCGCGATCGGCCAGCAGGTCGAGCGGGAAGCGCGGGCCGGTCGGCGCGAACATGCCGTCGGGGAACATCACCACCAGCTCACCCTCGGCCAGCACCTGACGCGTCAGGCGCGGGTGCGGGGGCGGAGTGTAGGCGATGGCGAGATCGATCTCGCGCCCGATCAGCGAGCGGACAAGGTCGTCATGATGGTGGGTGTGCACTTCGAACGTCACGCGCGGCCATTCGCGGCGGAACTGCGCCATCGCCTGGGGCACGATGTCGAGCGCGAGGCTGGGGACGATGCCGAGCCTGATATGCCCGCCGCCAGCCTGTGCCAGATTGCGCGCGGTCTGTTGCAGCGTGTCGAGCCGTTCGAACAGGTCGCCGGCCTCGCGCATCAGCGCATGTGCCTCGTCGGTCGGGATCAGGCGGCCGCGCGAAAGCTGGAAGAGGGGGATGCCGAGACTGTCCTCGGCATGGTGCAGCGTCTTCGATACCGAGGGCTGGGAGACGCCGAGCGCGCGGGCCGCGGCGCTGATCGAGCCGTGAAGATAGACGGCGTGGAAGACTTCGAGCTGACGGAAACGCATCCGGCCATCTTAGGCAAGGGGGCGCCCGGGGCAATGACCTTGTCGCGCGGGGTGCTTGGCCAACGCTACGTTAACCCGATGTCGTTACTGCCACGGAACGGAAATCACCGGAGGACAGTTTGGACGGCGACCTGAAGTACAGCCTGCCGCGATGGCGCGTGACGAACTGGCTGACCCGGACCCGCCGTCCGGTCAGCCGGGCGATTCACGTGGCGCAAGTGAGCACGCTCTACAGCTCGCTGCCGATCTTCTATTCGGCCGCGATCGCGACATTGATCTGCGCGGCGGTGGTCTGGTGGCGGCACCAGACGCCGTTGTTCGCGATGTGGCTGGCGCTGGAGCTTGGGACGATCGGGTTGCGCATCCTGCTGCTCAACCGCGACCAGCGCGCGGCAAGGCGCGGCGCGGCGACGGGCACCGACCTCTATCTGATGCTGACGCTGGTCTGGGCGACCACATTGGGCTTCGGGTCGGCGATCACGACGTTAAGCGGCGATTATGCCGCGGCGATCGTGGTCAATATCGCCACCGCGTGCATCGCCGGGGGCATGAGCATCCGCTATTTCGGCGCGCCGCGCTTCGTGCTGCTGGTCTGCACCGCGACGCTGGCGCCGATGGCCGCGAGTGCCGCGCTGGCGGACGATCCGGTGCTGTTGGTGACCATGATCCAGGCGCCGCTGGCGCTGTTCAGCATGTCGCAGGCGGCGAAGCGGCTGAACGGCATGATGATCGCGACGATGGAAGCCGAGGCGGCCCATGCCCATCGCGCAGCGCACGATCCGCTGACCGGGTTGCTCAACCGGTCGGGCTTCAACCTGGCCGCCGCCGGGCGCGGCGGGGTGGGGGGCACGCTGTTCTACATCGATCTTGACGGGTTCAAGCAGGTCAACGACCGCCATGGACATGCGGCGGGCGATCAGGTGCTGCGCGAGGTTGCGGAACGGCTGGCTCGGCTCGCAGGGCCGCATGGCCATGCGGCGCGACTGGGCGGCGACGAGTTCGTGCTGCTGATGCCGGTGATGAGCGAAGGCGCGATCGAGCGATTGGGCGCGCGGATCGTCGCGCGGATCGCCGACGAACCCTATCATTACGACGGCGCCACGGCGCGGATCGGCGTGAGCGTGGGAGCGGCGACGATGGACGAGGACGATTCGATTGAGGCGGTGCTGCTCCGCGCCGACATGGCGCTCTACGGCGCCAAGGCGCATGGTGGCGGGCGCGTGCGCATGGCGGCTTGAGCGGTCAATCCGGCTAATTTTGTCTAGACATAATGGGGGTGCGGATTCTCCCGCAACTCCTCATAATGGACGATCGCGGCTTCCGGGCCGAGCGGCACGGGATGGCCGTCGCGGAACGCCCATTCGCCGCGATCGCAATCCGCCGCGGCGACATAGCCGTTGATGTAGAGGCGGCGCTGGTGGTCGGCCCGGTTCCGGCCCGAACCATGAACCAGATAGGGGTTCCAGATCGCGAGATCGCCCGGATCGAGGACGAGGTCGACGACATGGGCAGGATCGATACCGGCAGCAGCCAGCGCGTCGTCGCTCATCTCCGTCCCGAGCACTTCAGTGGAGGTGTCGAGATCGAGCGGGCCGGCGGTGTGACTGCGGGGGATGAAGCGCATTGCGCCGCTCTGCGGCGTATGCGGATCGATGGCGAGGCCGGTCTGGATGTAGGAGGTGCCGAGGTTGCGATAGGCGGCGTCGGGTTTGCGGAAGCGCGAATCCTGATGCCAGGCGAAATCGCCGAGCGAACCCGGCGCCTTCCAGTGGAGCTGGTTGATGATCTGCTTGAGATCGGGGCCAATCAGCGGCTGAAGGATGTCGAGATAGCGCGGATCGAGCCGAACCGCGTCGAGCACGGCATTGTGATAGGACGGCCATTGGACCATGCGCACCAGCGGCGTGCCGTCGGCATCGGGCGCGACATTGTAGAAGAGATTGCCGTGGCGGAAGCTGCGACCATGCGCGACGCCCTCTTCATGGATCCGGTCGATCGCGGCGCCGATCGCCGCGATCTCGTCGGGAGAAAACACGCCACGGACGATGGCATAGCCCTGGTCCAGATACGCGGCGACATGATCCATTCTACACTCCTGCAGCGGTAAGCCTGTCCAACTGATCCTGTGAAAGCGTGAGATCCCAGCCGGCGATCAACTCGTCGAGCTGCGCGATGCTGGTGGCGCTGGCGATCGGCGCGGTGATTCCCGGCTGTCCGGCGAGCCAGGCGAGCGCGATCTGGGAGAGGGTGGCGCCGGTCTCCGCGGCGACGGCATCCATCGCGGCGAGGACGGGCAGGCCCTTGCCTTCGAGAAGGGCGGTCATCCGGCCGCCGCGCACGCTCTTTCCGATATCGGCTTCGCCACGATATTTGCCGGTGAGGAAGCCCGAGGCGAGGCCGTAATAGGGCAGCACGCCGATATTGTGCGCGACGCACTGATCCTGAAGCTCGCCCTCATAACGGTGGCGGCTGACGAGATTATATTCGGGCTGGAGCGCGCGATAATGCGGCAGGCCGTCGCGTGCGGCGATGTCGAGCGCCGATTTGAGCCGTGCCGCCGAGAAATTGGACGCGGCGATGTGGCGCACCTTGCCCGCGTCGATCAGCTTCTGGAAGGCGACCAATACCTCCTCTTGCGGGACGCTCTCGTCGTCCTGATGCGCGTAATAAAGGTCGATCGTCTCGACCCCGAGCCGCTTGAGCGACGCGTCGCAGGCGGAGGCGATCCGGGTGGGGGCGAGCTTCTCGCCGCCTTCGCCGGGCAGCATGCCGACCTTGGTCGCGACGCCGATGCGTTTGCCGCGCGCGCGCATCCATTCGCCGATCAGGACTTCGGATTCGCCGCCCTTGTTGCCTGAAACCCAGGCCGAATAGACGTCCGCCGTGTCGACCAGCGTGCCGCCGGCGCCGGCGAACCGATCGAGTAGCGCGAAGCTTGTCTCGCGATCGGCGGTCCAGCCGAAGACATTGCCGCCGAACACCATTGGCGGGGTTTCGATATCGGTGACGCCGAGCCGCCGCATGGTCATTTCTCCTCCGCGGGGGCGGCCTTGGGTTCGGTCGCGTTGATGTCGAGCATATCGGCGGCGGCGTTGAGCTGCGCGGCTTCGTCCGCGGTGACGCCGGTCGCGTCGTCAGTCGAATTGCACGCCGCGAGCAGTGCCAGCGGGAGCAGCATAAGGGCACGCATCACGACACCTCGGATCCGGCGGGGAATGGATGGGGCCGCCATCGCGGCGGCCCCGCAGCGCTTATTTCTTGAGCTCGCCGTGCGCGGCCTCGACGGCGTTGCCGACCTTGTCGGCGCCTTCGTGGACCGTGTTGCCGATGCTGTCGGCGGTGTTCTGGGCATCGCCGAGCGCGCCTTCGGTGGCGGCTTTGACGTCCTGTTCGGCGTCGGACATGGTGGCGTTGACGTCGGCGCCGATCGCATTGGCGGCTTCGGCGGCTTCGTTCTTCGCCTTCTCGCTGCACGCGGCGAGACCGAGCGCCGCGACCGCGGCGATGGGAAGAAGGACTCGTTTCATGCGGGATTCCTCTCTGACGTGGCGGGGTCGCCGTGAGGCGCCCTGGCGCGAACCTATGTCTCCGCGCCGCCAGGGGCAAGGTTCGAACCCATGGGTGAGGCGAAATGCCCAAGACGCTTGCCTCGCGCGGCCCTTGCGCGTAAATCGGACAGCGTGAACGGCCGCCCGATGAGGGCGGCCCTTATTGTTTCTGGAGACTTTGACGTGGCCCAGCCGCTCATGCCGCATGCGACCGCTTCCTGGCTGGTCGACAATACCGCGCTCTCATTCGAGCAGATCGCCGACTTTTGCGGCCTCCACATCCTGGAAGTGCAGGCGATCGCGGACGATACCGCCGCGACCAAGCTGACCGGCCGCGATCCCGTCCGTGCGCACGAGCTGACGATGGAAGAGATCGACAAGGGCCAGGCCGATCCCGACTATCGCCTGAAGATGAGCAAGGGTCCCGAGCAGGTCCGCCGCACCAAGGGGCCGCGCTACACGCCGGTGTCGAAGCGCCAGGACAAGCCCGACGGCATCGCCTGGATCATCCGCAACCATCCCGAGATTTCGGACGGCGCGATCGGCAAGCTGATCGGCACCACGCGCAACACGATCGCGGCGATCCGCGACCGCAGCCACTGGAACATCGCCAACATCACGCCGAAGGATCCGGTGACTTTGGGCCTGACCAGCCAGCGCGAGCTGGACTCGGCGGTCGCCAAGGCGGCGAAGGCCGCGGGCATCGAGGCGCCGGTCGACACCCGCCTGGAAGGCGATCGCGAGGCGCTGCTCGAGCAGCTGCGCGCCGAGCGCGACGCGGCCACCCGCGAGCCGGGCGCGCCCGAGCCGACCGCGGAGAATTTGTTCAAGAGCTGATCCGGTTTTCCATTTTCCGGTATCGTGACGGCGCGGCGACTCGACAAGCGAGTTCCGCGCCGTCACTGTTTGCGGTATGGATCGTCCTGCCATTTCACCCGATGTTTCGCTGACGCAGGACGAGAGCTTCGTCGCGACCAGCCATCGCGGACTGACCTATCCGTTCGGCGAGCGTGTGCCGGCGATTGGCGAGGCCATCGAGATCGCGCGCGGCGTGCGCTGGATCCGGTTGCCGGTTCCGGGGCCGCTCAATCACATCAATTGCTGGCTGCTCGATGACGGCGAAACGACCACGGCGGTCGATACCGGGCTCAACATCGGCGATGCGGTCGAGGCGTGGCGCGCGTTGTTCGCGGCGTCGCCGCTGGCGGAACGGCCCGTGGGGCGGGTGATCTGCACGCATTTCCATCCCGATCATGCGGGACTTGCCGGCTGGCTGTGCCGCAAGTTCCAGACGCGACTGTGGATGACGCGCGGGGAATGGCTGACCTTGCGGGTACTGACCGCTGACGCGCGCGACGTCGTGCCCGACGAGCAGGTCGCCTTCTGGCGGGCGGCGGGATGGGACGAGGCGCAGATCGCCGAGGCCTCGGCCGGCGGGTTCGGGCGGATGAGCAAGATGGTCGCGCCGCTGCCGCTGTCCTACCGGCGTATCGTCGACGCCGAGTTGA
Organism: Sphingomonas sp. GW821-FHT10C01; assembly: GCF_059415525.1. Classification (NCBI taxonomy): domain Bacteria; kingdom Pseudomonadati; phylum Pseudomonadota; class Alphaproteobacteria; order Sphingomonadales; family Sphingomonadaceae; genus Sphingomonas; species Sphingomonas sp. GW821-FHT10C01. The sequence continues at coordinate 1,038,093 of NZ_JBWKNK010000001.1, forward strand.
TCGCGATCGGTGGCGCGGACTGGCGCGTAGTGATCGCGTCGGGCCATTGCCCCGAACATGCCTGCCTGTGGAACGAAGCCGAAGGCGTGCTGATCGCGGGCGATCAGGTGCTGCCGCGGATCAGTTCGAACGTGTCGCTTGGGCTGACCGAGCCGGAGGCCGATCCGCTGGGCGAGTGGCTCGCCTCGATCGACAAGCTGATGGGGCTGCCTAGAGATCTGCTGGTGCTGCCCGCGCATGGCGAGCCCTTCACCGGATTGCATGCGCGGCTGGCGGCGCTGCGTGACGAGCATTTGAAGCGGCTCGATATCCTGGACGCGCATCTCACCGAGCCGCGACGGGCGGTCGATTGTTTCGGGCGGATGTTCCGGCGGAAGATCGACAGCACCATGATCGGCCTGGCGACCGGCGAGACGCTGGCGCATCTGCGGCGGCTGGAGGTCGAGGGACGTGCGATGCGCGAGGAGCGCGACGGCGTCTGGTGGTATCGCGCGCCCTGACCACGTGGCGTTCGTCGAACCGGGTTTGTGCGGCGAGGAAGGCCGCCTAGGATAGACGCCGAGCCGATTCAGGGAGAGCTGAGCGATGTGTGACGATCTGACCGACGCCGACAATGAACGCGCCTTCGGCAAGGTATCGCGGCGCGAATTCGCCGGGATGACTGGTGCGGCGGCACTGGCGGCGCTGCTGCCAGCCCCGGCCAATGCGCAGACGCTGAAGCATCGCGACATCACCATCAAGACGCCGGACGGCGTCGCGCAGGCCTACTTCACCGCCCCCGCCAAGGGCCGGCATCCCGCGGTGCTGGTATGGCCCGACGTGTTCGGCCTGCGCCCCGCATTCCGCAAGATGGGCGAGCGGCTGGCGCAATCGGGTTATGCGGTACTGACGGTCAATCAATTCTACCGCACCAGCGGGCTGCCGATTTTCAAGGAGGGGGAATCCTGGGATCAGCCGGAGGTGCGCGGGCGGATTCTGCCGTGGCGCCAGGCGTTGACCGCCGACGCGATCGCGCGCGATGCCGGCGCGTTCCTCGCCTTTCTCGACAAGCAGCCCGAGGTGGATCCGAAGCGCGGCGCCGGAACCACCGGCTATTGCATGGGCGGCCCGATCATCATGCAGACCGCGGCGGCGTTGCCGAGCCGCATCCGCGCGGCGGCGTCGTTTCATGGCGGCGGACTGGCCACGGACAAACCGGATAGCCCGCATCTGCTGATCCCGAAGATGAAGGCGGACTTCCTGATCGCCGTCGCCGAGAATGACGACAAGCGCTTCCCGCAGGAGAAGGAAACGCTGCGCACCGCATTCGCGGCGGCGAAGCTGCCCGCCGAGATCGAGGTCTATGCCGGCGCCCTGCACGGCTGGTGCCCGCCCGACAGCCCGGTGTACAATCAGGTTCAGGCTGAGAAGGCATGGGGGCGGCTGCTGGCCCTGTTTGGGAAGAGCCTAGCCTAGACCAGCTTCGACCCGAGTTCTGCCGCCAGATATTCGAGATTGGCGATGCGGCGCCACAGGCCGCTGTCGGTGATCGCGTCCATGCGGAAGAAACGGCGCATCACCGGGAATTCCGGGTCGATCACGCGATGCATATAGCCGGGCGACAACAGCCCGCCATGCTCGTCGCCCATCGGACCCATGCGTCGGCGCAGCGCATAGGTGTGCTGGCGAACCCAGACCGGGCGGATGCGCGTCGACCATTCGGTGAACCGGTGCTTTCGGTCCGGCCCGGCGGTGAAATCATGCCCATAGGCCGACGGCTGGGCGGCGAGTTGCGGATCGATCGCGTTGAGCAGCGCTGCCTCGAACCGGCCGGCGTGTTTGAGCCCGAGCGGGATCGTCATCGCCTGGGCCACGACCTGATGGTCGAGGAAGGGCATCAGATATGGGCTGTAGCGCCCCTCCAGGCTGATCTCGCGTCCGAACAGCGCGCGACAGCGGATGCGGGGGTAGATCTGCTCGATCCGCGTGCGATCGAGCTGGCCGGTGGCGGCGGGCGGCTCGATCGCCTCGCGTATGCGCGCGGCGATCCCATCTAGGAAGGCGCCGGCGTCGAACCCATCGGTTGCGTCGCCCGGCGTGAAGCGCGCGAAGAAGGTGCGGGCAACGTCATGCGCGGTGAAACGGCGGTCGGGCAGGTAGAAGAAGTTGCGGTAGATTTCACCGCACCCGCCCGAGACCGCGAGCGCGCCGCCGGCATGGCGCGCAAGCTGCGCTTCGCCATGCGCGCCATTATCGAAGATGTTGCCGAACGTGGGCAGGCCGTCAAACTGATGGAAGTTGCGCGCGACCAGCTCGGGAAAGGCATCGGGCGGCGGAGTCTCGGCGTATTTGTCCGTCCAATGGACCTCGAACCCGCAAGCCTTGCCCATCGCCTGGGCGATTTCGACATCCTCGTCGCCGGGCAGACCATAGACATAGAGTTCGGGCTGGCACCCGGCCTGGCGCAGCGCGGCGAGGACCAGGCGGGAATCGAGTCCGCCCGACAGCGGGCTGCGGACCTGGTTTCCAAATTGCGCGACATGCGCTCCGACGATCGCCGCGAGCGGAGCGCGATGGCGCTCGATCTGCTCGGCGAGCGAAAGGCGCGATGGCGTGTCGGGAAGGGGCTTTTCCACGCGGTGATGGACGGCGCCTTGATCGGTCAATTCGATCACCGTGAAGGGGGAGAGCGTCTTGAGTTCGCTGAACACCGTATCGTCGCCGATCGGCATGACGTTGAAGGCGAGCTCGTACACCCCCTGCGGATCGAAGCTGAGCCGCGGCATCGCCTGGGCGGCGGCGAGCAGCGAGGTCGAGAAAAGCCGGTCGCCGGTGTCGCGGAACAGCTGGAAAGCCGAGAAATAGTCGCCGAACAGGAAAGTGCGGCCGTTGCGGCGTACCAGCGCGACGAACTGCCCGCCGATCCGGCTCCAGTCGAGCGCGAGCGGGTTCATGCCGAGCAGGGCTTCGAGCGCGGCGGTACCGAACTTGCCGTCGATCACCGGGGTGCCGGCCGCGACGGCGAGATTCTCCCCGCGAACCAGCAGGCCTGCCGGGCCGCCGATGATGTAGGGAAAGTGTAGCAGCGACCAGCCAGGCAGGGCGTGCTCGGCGGGAGCGGAAAAACCCTGCGCCGCATAGGCTTCGCGCGCCGCCGTCAATGCGCTGGCGGCGAAGTCGGGATTGTCGTTGCGGGCGAGAAACAGGCCGGACATTTCTGTGCCTTAGCCCATCATGCCGGTGCTGGCGCGGGGGAATCGCGCCGTTTGTGCATCGGCTTCATGCCTTCCTCGGCGCGCTTGCGGGCAAGATAGGTGTCGAGCCCGATCTGTGCGCCGACCAGCATGTAGACGAACGGGTTGAGCGCGATGCCGACGAAGGTCGCCCCGAACAGATAGATCATGTGCGCGTGCTGGAGCGCGGTGGCGAGCGGCGAGATCCATGCCTGATCGGGCGGCGCCTTCATGTAGCGGCGGCGTAGAACTTCCATGCGGATGATGCCGCCCAGATGGATCATCAGCCAGAGCGCGAAGCCCGGCCAGCCCTGTTCGCCCAGCATCTCGAAATAGGCAGAGTGATAGGCGCGCGACTTGTCGATCTCGGGCGTGCGGACCACCGTGACGCTGGCGCCTTCGCCGACCATCTCGATCTTGTCGTACTTGATCTCGTTCTGACGATATGCCTCGAACCCGCCGCCGAACGGATGGTCCGTCACATAGTCGAGCGTCCATTGCCACACCGCGATCCGGGTCGAGGCGGAGGCGTCGGCCTGATAGGTGCGGATCGTCCCCATCCGCTCGCTGAATGCGGTTGGCAGGAAGGGGATCGCGACGAGCGCCAGCGCCGCCGCGCCGCCGATATAGACCATGCGCCGCTTGACGTCGCGCAGCATCAGGATCGCGAGCAGCCCGACGCACAGCAGGCCGGTGCGTGCCTGGGTGCCGATCGGCATCAGCAGGCAGGCGAAGATGAGCAGATAGCCAAAGGTCTTAACGCGCCAGTCGGGCGGGAAGATCGTACCATGGCGGGTGAACCACAGGATCAGCGGGATCACGCAGATCGAGACGGCGGAGATGATGCTGCCCTCGAACAGCCCGGAGTTATTGTCGACATACAGCTTGAGCTGGCCGTAGCCGCCACCGCCCAGCGCGGTCTTGAGCCCCCCGTTGATGATGATCGTGGATAGCGACAACAGCATGAACAGCAGCAGCGCCTCGATCCGAAGCTTGGTGCGCAAGGTGAGGGGAAGGAAGATCGCGAAGGCGAGCGCCTTCCACACCCAATCCCATTTGTACATCGCGTCGATCGGGAAGTCCGCCTTGGTGGTGGTCCAGTAGCAATAGGCGAGCAGGATCAGCATCAGCCCCTGACGCGGGGCGACGCGCGTATCCTTCTTGTCGTCGAAGGCGAGCCAGGAGAGGACCGCGAACCCCACCGCCATCGCCGAGATCGGGAAGGCGTTGAGCAGGAAATAGCTCATCCGCTGGGGCGAGACGACGTCGATATAGACATAGGCGAGCACGAAGATGAACGGTCGGCGGAAGCCGAGCCCGAAGATTGCCACCAGAAATGCGATGAAGGCGAGATCACGCACGCTTGCGGCCCCAGCGATTGGGGGTTTTTTCACCCGGAGGCGGCGCATTCTCGTCGTCGAGCCGGGGGCTGTTGGTCAGGCGCCAGGCGGTGAGCAGCAGCAGCCCATGGGTAAGGCCCAGCACAAGAGTGTCGATCATCGCTGCCGTCCCCTTACGCGCTCAATTCGGACCCAATCCACCATTTTCCCTAGCGCGGCGAGGTTGACGCGGCGTTAAGTGCTGGCGTGGCAAGGGCTTCATATCATGCGCATTCTGCACGTCCTCGATCATTCGCTTCCGCTCCATAGCGGGTACACCTTTCGCACCCGCGCGATCCTGAAGGCGCAGATGGAACGTGGCTGGACGGTCGCCGGGGTCACCGGGCCGCGCTACCACACCGGCGACGCGCCGTTCGAGACGCTCGACGGCATCGATTTCCACCGCACCAAACAGATGCGGCGGCTGCCCCCGGTGCTGGGCGAAATGGCGGAGATCGCGGCATTCGCACGACGGATCGACCAGGTCGTCGAGCGTTTCCGTCCCGATATCCTTCACGCGCATTCGCCGGTGATCGATCCGCTCGCGGCGATGCGCGCGTCGAGGAAGCGCGGGATTCCGCTGCTCTACGAGATCCGCGCCTTCTGGGAGGATGCGGCGGTGGGCAACGGCACCGGGACCGAAGGATCAATGAAGTATCGCGCGACCCGGGGGCTGGAGACCTATGCCTGCAAGCGTGCCGATGCCGTCGCGGTGATCTGCGACGGGCTGAAGCGCGATCTGGTGGCGCGCGGGATCGACGGCGACAAGATCATGATCTCGCCCAATGGCGTCGACCTGCATCTGTTCGGCGAGCCGCCGGCGCGCGACGCGGAATTGTCGGCCGAATGGGGGTTGGACGATGCCGAGGTGATCGGCTTCATCGGCAGCTTCTACGACTATGAGGGGCTGGACGACCTGATCGCGGCAATGCCGGCGCTGGTCGCCGCGCGCCCCAAGGCGCGGCTGCTGATGGTCGGCGGCGGGCCGATGGAGGAGAAACTCCGCGCGCAGGCCAAGGCGTCGAGTGCGGCGCAGGCGATCCATTTCGTCGGGCGTGTGCCGCACGAGCAGGTCGAACGCTATTATTCGCTGATCGACCTGCTGGTTTATCCGCGCAAGCATATGCGGCTGACCGATCTGGTCACGCCGTTGAAACCACTGGAGGCGATGGCGCAGCGGCGGCTGGTCGCGGCGTCGGACGTGGGCGGGCATCGCGAACTGATTCGCGACGGTGACACCGGCACCTTGTTCCCGCCCGACGATCCCGCCGCGCTCGCACAGGCCGTGGCGAAGGTCTTCGAGAATCGCGGCGGCTGGGACGCGCAGCGCGAACGGGCGCGGATGTTCGTTGAAAAGGAGCGTAACTGGTCGTCAAACATTTCACGCTACGAACCTGTTTACCAAACGCTCATTGAAACAGGTCTACGGTCTAGGAAATGATCGCAAACAGCCTCGTTCAACGTCTGACACCCAATCTCGCGCTTGCCGGCGCGGGGGGCGTTGGCGCGTTCGTGGCGTTGGCGACATTGGCGATTCCCTATGGGCTGCTTTCGGATATCGTGGTGACGAGTGGCATCGCCGCCTTCATTCCCGCCGCCGAACCGCCGCTAGGCATGACTGCGCGAATCACGGTCGGTGTATTCGCGGGCGGAGCCGCGGCGCTCGTCGCCTGGTTCGTGCTGTCGGCGTTGCTGATGTGGCGCGAGTCGCGTGGAGAGGCCGAGGTGGGTGAACGCCCTCCGGTGGTGCGCCGCGCCGATGCCCATCCCGACGCGCCGCCGCGCGCGCCGCTGCTGGCGACTCGCGACCTTGGCATGCCCTTCCGCGCGAAGGGGGAGGCCGTCGTGCCTGAAGCGATCGAAGCCGATGTTCATGCCGCCGCGCAGCACGATCGGGAAGCGGCTGAAGCCTATGACCTCGATCTCCCGGAACTGCCGCCCGAACCGATTATCGCGATGGGCACCCCCGCGCCGCCGGTAGAGACCGTGCCGTCGATCGTGCTGCCGCATGTTGAATTGAAGGCGCCGCCGCCGCCAACGCCCCAGCCGCTGCCCGCGGATCTCGATCAGCCGCTCTCGGCGTTCGACCCGGGCGCGATTCCCGATCTTCCGCGGACGCCGCCACCGCCGCTGGCGCCGCTCAACCGTGCGCCCACGCTTGCCGAAGGCGAGCGGTTCGAAACGTTCGAATTGCGCCCGCCGGTACGCCCGGCCCCGGCGCCAGTGCCCGCATCGACGCCGCAACTCGAGAGCCTGTCCGCGCCCGAGACCGACGCCAGCGTGAACGCGCTGCTCGACCGGCTGGAGCGCGGCATCGCCCGGCGCACGCATCAGGTCCCGGCGCCTGTTGTTGAGGCGGCACCGATTCAGCAGGCGGAACCGGCACCCGAACCCGCTCCACCCGCTCCACCCGCTCCAGAACCAGTGCGTGAGCCGTTGCCGCCCGGATTGGAAGGCGCGCTCGCCGCGTTGCGCAAGATGGCGGTTCGCGCCTAGCAATCTTCCACCGTCAGCAGTTCGAGGATGATCTCGATCCGTTCGGCGGCATGGGCCGTCCCGACCACGGCAAGATCCGCGACCAGATGACCGCGCGGGCGGAACTCGGCCTCGGGCAGGCTCGCCAGCCAGGCATCCAGCGAGGGCGAGGGCGCTGCCGTCAGCGTTAGCCGGTGACGCGCGCCGGTGAAGGTCACGCTGGCCCAGGGCGTTGCCGTGGCGGCGGTGACGGCAAGCGCGAATCCGGCGTCGGCGGCGTTTCGCACCAGCGCGCGTTCCAACTGGACGCCCAGATCAGGCCAGCGCCTCATGGCCGCATTTCCGGTGGGGGTGGCGGCGCGGCGAGAAATGCCTCGACCCGCGCCAGCGTCCGCATTCGCAGTTCGCGGCCATTGCGCAGGTCGCCCACCAATCGCGGGTCGCGTATCGCCAGCCGCCCGAATTTGGTGGCCGGCATTCCATGCTTGCGCAGATACCGTTCCACCTTGCCCAAAATCGCCATCAATCACTCCTGTTCTCCCGACTCGCTCGCTTTCGAATGTTCATTAAATGTTCCCATTTCCAACTTGTCTAGGAAAAATCCTACGGCTATGGTCGAAACATGGAATCGATCGAACAACGCGAGGCGCTGGAGCGCGCGGCGGTGGCGCGGGGAGAATCGCTTGCGGCGCTGTCCAGGCTGATTGGGCGCAATGCCGCCTATCTTCAGCAGTTTGTGACGCGCGGCTCGCCGCGACTTCTGGCGGAGGCCGACCGGCGCAAGCTGGCGCGCTATCTGGGGTTGAGCGATGCGGCGCTGGGCGGGCCTGCGGTCGAAGGGCTGGTGCCGGTCGCGCGCGTCGATGCGGGCGCGGCAGCGGGGCGGGGGCGACTGGTCGAGACCGAATTGCGCAGCGAATTGCTGCTCGATCCCGCGCTGCTGCGGCGGCTGGGGGTGCGCGCGGACATGGCCTCGACTATCCGGGTCGAGGGTGCGTCGATGGAACCCAATCTGTGCGACGGCGACGAGATCCTCGTTGATGGCGCGCGGCGGGCCTTGGGCGCGCGCCCAGCGATCTATGTCTTTCGGCGTGATGGGCTGGTGGCGGTAAAGCGGTTGCGCGCGATGGGTGCCGAGGTCGAGGTGGTGAGCGACAATCCGGCGTTCGCGCGTGAGGTGCTACCGGTCCGTGCGATCGACGTGGTGGGCCGGGTGGTGTGGCTGCACCGGGCGCTGGTTTAGCGCGCGTAAAATCGTTGCCACGCTTTTCGTTTCGGCTGCGCTTGTGGTATTTCAACGCCATGCACCGTGCACGCGCCAGTCTGGCCAGCATCGTTGCGGCGGCCCTGCTCACCACGCCGGCCTCCGCCTTCGCTCAACGTGCCGGGACTTTGGTCTCTGCCGAACCGGTCAGCAGCGCGCCCGAGGGGATGCGCGCCTGGCGGGTAGTCTACCGGACGACGAGCGACCGCAACCAGCCGATCGAGGTGAGTGGCATGGTGATCGCGCCGGCGCGGCCCGCACCTGGGCCGGGACGGATGATCGCATGGACGCACGGCGCGATCGGGGTCGCGCAGCGGTGCGCGCCGTCGCTGGACGACAGCAATTTCAAGGTCATCCCGTCGCTCACGGATGTGATCGCGCGGGGCTATACCGTGGTTGCGCCGGACTATCCGGGCCTCGGATCGGACATGATGCACCCCTTCCTGGCCGGCGTGCCCACCGGCCGTTCGGTGCTCGACGCGGTGCGGGCGGCACGGGACATTCGCGGTGTCAACGCCGGGTTGCGCTTTGCGGTCTGGGGCGAATCGCAGGGCGGCTTCGCGGCACTGTGGACCGGGCAACTGGCGCGGAGCTACGCCCCCGAATTGAACCTCGTCGGGGTCGCGGCGATCGTGCCGCCCACCGACCTTGCCCGCAACATGGTTGAGGGGAGCGACAAGCGTGCGCGGACGATCCTGACTGCGTTCACCGCCGCGAGCTGGTCGCGCCTCTACGGTGCGCCGATGGCGACGTTCGGCAACCGATCGACGCAGAATGTGATGCTGCGGCTCGCCGACAATAACTGCATCTCCTCATTCGCCAAGCCGAAGCTGGGCCAGATACTGGGGATCGCGATCGCGGAGCGTGCGACCCGCAATCTCGATTTGACCAAGCACCCGCAATGGGCGCGGTTGATCCACCAGAACAGCGTCTCGGCTGCGGGTGTTCCTTCGCCGCTGCTGGTCGCCACGGGCTCTGCCGACACCATCGTGGCGCCCGCCGTGGTACGCGATTTCGCACAGCGCGCCTGTCGAGCGGGCAAGGCCGTCCGCTACATCTCCATCCCCGGCGGGGAGCATGCGACGGTGGCGCGGACCGAGGCGAAGCCGACGCTCGACTGGATCGATGCGCGGTTCGCCGGTCAGCGCGCGCCGAGCGACTGCGGCAGGATCTAGCGGGTCAGCCCCGACGGGCGCGGTCGATCAACGCGACGATCAACAATAATGCGAGGCCGACGCCAAGTCCGGCGATGAAACCGAGTGAAGGCTGGCCCTTGAGCACGCCGATCACCGTGCCGGCGACCAGGCTGAGCGCGAGCAGCGCGCCGCCCGCGATGGGAGTGCCGCCACGCGGGGCGGAGGAGGGCTTGCGGTCCATAGCCCCCCTTGCCACGTCCCGCGCCGGGACGCCACCGTCCCGATGCGGAACGCGCGGTACGGTGGAAAAGCTTATGGTTTCCGTAGGTTTACCCTCGTGATGCGCGGGAATGTAAGACTCTGTCGGGCATGGCACGGGCGATGCGTGACTGTGCAGCATCATTCGGAGCGCCCCCCGCTTATGTCGCCTGCGATATCGACCATCCCCTATCTCGCCGATCGTGCCCATGTGACCGACGCTGCCGAACTCATCGCGATGTTCGGCGACGATGCGGGGTTCGAAGCGGCTGCCCGCGCGGACCGGTATCGCGACCTGGGCAACCACATCCACTTTTGCCGCTGGCGCCAGATCGAGCGGCTGATCGTGCTGATGAGCGTCCAGCGCGCGGTGGGAACGGTCCACTGATCACCGACATCTGATGGAAACCTGATCGTTCCCCGGCGTTTAGGGCGCATGGGGGTTTCATGACACTGCCGCAGATTCTGTCGATCGCCGTGCTGATCGGCATGATGGCGATGTTCCTGTGGGGCAGGTTTCGTTACGATGTCGTCGCGGTGATGGCGCTGCTGGCCGCGATCGCCGCCGGGATCGTCAAGCCGGCCGACGCCTTTCGCGGCTTTTCCGACGATATCGTCATCATCGTGGGATCGGCGCTGGTGCTGTCGGGCGCGGTCCAGCGATCGGGCGTGATCGAACAGGTGATGCGCCGCCTGCAGAGGCATGTGACGACGGTGCGGTCGCAACTGCTGCTGCTCGCCGCAAGCGTCGGCTTCGGGTCGGCCCTGGTCAAGAATATCGGCGCACTGGCGATGATGATGCCCGCCGCGTTCCAGATGGCGAAGAAGTCGGACACCTCGCCCTCCGCCTTCCTGATGCCAATGGCGTTCGCGTCGTTGCTGGGCGGGCTCATCACGCTGATCGGCACCTCGCCCAACATCATCGTCAGCCGCGTACGGGAGGAGATGACGGGCCAGCCCTTCGACATGTTCGACTATGCCCCGGTCGGGTTGGGCCTGACCGTCGTCGGTCTGATCTTTCTGCGCTTCGGCTACCGGCTGCTCCCGCTCGACCGCCGCGCGGCGCCGACGATGGGGGAGGCGCTCGACATCCACGACTATGCGACCGAGGCGAAGATTGTCGAGCAATCGGCCGCGGTGGGCGAACGGGTCGAGGATTTCATCGCCCGGCACGAGCAGGAGGTGACGATCACCATGTTCCTGCGCGACGGCGTGCGCGCGACTCCCGCGCCGGGCACGGTGCTGCAGGAGGGCGATATCCTGATCCTGGGCGGGGCGCCCGACAGCCTCGAACGCGTGATTGCTCGCGACAAGCTTGATTTCGTCGGCACAAGTGAGGTGCCGGCAAGTCCTGAAGGCGACGAGATCGGCGTGATCGAGGCGGTGGTTGCCGCCGGGTCGCCCTTGGTGGGTGGCACCGCCGGATCGTTGATGCTGCGCCAGCGCTTCGGGCTCAATTTGATCGCGGTTTCCCGTCAGGGTGAACGGATCGTGCGGCGGATGCCCAATGTCATCTTCCGGGAGGGCGACGTGATCGTCCTGCAAGGGTCGCTGGGCGGGTTGCCGCAGACGCTGAACGAACTGGGCGCATTGCCGCTGGCCGAGCGCGAGTTGCGGCTGGGCAGCACGCGCAAGGGGCTGTTGCCGATCGCGATCCTCGCCGTCGCGATGGTGGCGACCGCGACGGGCGCGGTGCCGGTCGCGATCGCCTTCTTCGCCGCCGCCGCCGCGGTGGTGCTTACCGGTGCGCTACCCGTTCGCGACGCATACGAACACGTCGAATGGCCGATCCTGATCATGCTGGGCGCATTGATCCCGGTCAGCGACACGCTGCGCGCCACTGGCGTGACGGAGATTATCGGCAGCTGGCTTTCGGTGACCGCTGCCTCGCTGCCTCCGTGGGGCGCGGTGGCGCTGATCATGGCGGCGGCGATGGCGGTGACTCCGTTCCTGAACAATGCCGCGACGGTGCTGGTGATGGCGCCCATCGCCGCGACCTTTGCCGGCGATCTCGGGCTAAGGCCCGAGGCGTTTCTGATGGCTACGGCGGTAGGGGCTGGGTGCGATTTCCTGACCCCGATCGGGCATCAGTGCAACACGCTGGTGATGGGGCCGGGCGGATACAAGTTCAGCGACTATGCGCGACTGGGCGCGCCGCTGTCGTTGCTGGTGCTGCTCGTCGGTACGCCGTTGATCTTGTGGACCTGGCCAGTTGCGTGAGCGGCTGGCGCTTCCTAGGTTGCCGGTAACGACCACCATAGGAGTATTCGATGCGAACCGCTGAAGCCGTTGCCGGAATGTTGTGCCCCGTGTGCAAGGTGGGCTTGTACATGAGCGATCGGCAGGGGATCGAGATCGACTATTGCCCGCAATGCCGGGGCATCTGGCTCGATCGCGGTGAGCTCGACAAGATCATCGAGCGTAGCGGTGCGGGCGAGGTGCCTGCGGCCCCCGTTGCGCCCCAGGCCCCGCAAGCCCCTCCGTCTCCACCACAGGGCAGTCCGTGGCAGCAGGGCGGGGGCTATCCTCCGCCGCAGCAGCCAGGCTATGGCCATCAGGGCTACGGGCATGGCTACGACCCGCGCTACAAGCACAAGCGCAAGAAGAGCTTTCTCGAAGAGCTGTTCGACTAAGGTTCAAACCCTCCCCGGAAACGGGGAGGGTTTTTTCGGTCAGGCTAGCGCGCCGACCATCGCCTTCACTTCCATGAACTCAGCAAGGCCGAACTTGCCGTGCTCACGGCCATTGCCCGATTGCTTGTAGCCGCCGAAGGGCAGGCTGGGGTCGGGCTGGCCGCCATTGATATAGACCATGCCGGCGCGCAGGCGGGGCGCGACTCGCTTCACTTCATCGGGCGAGCCGAACAATACGGCGGACAGGCCATAGTCGGTGTCGTTGGCGATGCGGACGGCTTCTTCCTCATCTTTGTACGGGATGATCGTCACCACCGGGCCGAAGATCTCCTCGCGCGCGATGGTCATGTCGTTGCGCACGCCCGAGAACAGGGTCGGCTTGACGAAATAGCCGGTTTCGACACCGTCGGGACGGCCGGGGCCGCCGGTCTCGAGCTTGGCGCCTTCCTCCAGCCCCGTGCGGATCAGGCCCTGAATCTTCTCCCACTGCGTCTTGTTGACCACTGGGCCGATATGGCGGCCTTCCTGCGCGGGATCGCCGGTCTCGACCGCCTTCATTACGCCGCTGGCGATCTGCGCGGCTTCGTCGGCCTGGCTTTCGTGAACGAGCATGCGCGCTGGCGCGATGCAGCTCTGGCCCGAATTCATGATGACGCTGAACAGACCGGTCTGGACCGCGCGCGGCAGGTCGGCGCCGGGCAGGATGACGTTGGGCGACTTGCCGCCCAGTTCCTGGTGCACGCGCTTGACGGTGTCGGCGGCATTCTTGGCGACCAGGATGCCCGCGCGGGTCGATCCGGTGAAACTGACCATGTCGACATCCTTGTGGCCGCTAAGCGCGCTGCCGACGCCCGGGCCGTCGCCTTGGACCAGATTGAACACACCCGCAGGCACGCCGGCCTTGTCCATGATCTCGGCGAAGATCGCGGCGCAAGAGGGGGCTTCCTCGCTGGGCTTGAGCACCATCGTATTGCCCGCTGCCAGCGCGGGTGCGACCTTGGCGACGATCTGGTTGAGCGGCCAGTTCCAAGGGGTAATCAGCGCGACGACGCCGATCGGTTCGTGCACGACCAGGCTGGTGCCGATCTGTTCGCTGAACTCGAAATTCCTGAGCGCGTTGATCGTCGACATCAGATGGCCGATGCCGCTGCCCACCTGCGCCGTCTTGGCGAGGCTGATCGGCGCGCCCATTTCGGCGGCGATCGCCTCGGCGAGATCGCCGGCGCGGTTCTTGTATTCGGCGAGGATCGCTTCGAGCAGTGCGATCCGCTCCTCGACCCTGGTGCGGGAGAAGCTCTCGAACGCCGTCTTCGCGGCTGCGACTGCCTTGTCGGCATCGGCCGCGGAGCCGAGCGTGATTTCGGCGACTGGCGCTTCGGTTGCGGGATTGATCACATCGTGACGCGTGCCGCCCTCGCTTTCGACCCAAGCGCCACCAATATACTGCTTGAGATAGCTCCGCATGCTCGCCTCCGGTTTTTCCAAGATCGGGTATGGCGATCTAGATGGCCATGCGGGGCAAGGGTTGCAACCTGAAACTGGAGGCGAGTGCATGGCGCGTATGGCGGTGATCGAGAAGACGGGGGGACCCGAGGTGATCGGCTGGGCGACGCGCGACCTGCCGCCGCCCGGGGCGGGCGAGGCCCGGGTGCGACACACTGCGGTGGGGCTTAACTTCATCGATACCTATCACCGTTCGGGCCTCTATCCGCTGCCGATGCCCAGCGGGCTTGGCAGTGAAGCGGCCGGGGTAGTCGAGGCGGTGGGTGAGGGCGTGACCGCGCTGGTGCCGGGCGATCGGGTCGCGACCTATGGACCGGGGCTCGGCGCCTATGCGAGCGAGCGCAATGTGCCGGCGGATATTCTGTTCAAGCTGCCCGATGCGATTTCGGATGAGGTTGCGGCGGCAGTGATGCTCAAGGGCTGCACCGCCGAATATCTGGTCGAGCGCGCGGCGAAGGTGCAGGCGGGGATGACGGTGCTCGTCCATGCCGCAGCGGGCGGGACCGGGCAGTTGCTGGTGCAGTGGCTCAAGCATCTGGGTGCGACGGTGATCGGCACAGCCGGGTCGGCGGAGAAGGCCGAACGGGCGCGGGCGCTGGGGGCCGCTCACGTCATCGAATACAAGCGCGAGGATATCGTCGAGCGCGTGCGCGAGATCACCGACGGTGCGGGCGTGCCGGTGGTGCTCGATGGTGTCGGTGGATCGACTTGGGAGGCATCGCTCGAATCCGCTGCCCGGCGCGGTTTGATCGTCAGCTTCGGCAATGCCGGCGGGCCGGTCGAAGGGGTGAACCTCGGCGTGTTGAGCCGCCATGGATCCCTCTTCGTCACCCGGCCGACGCTGTACGACTATTATGCGAGCGCCGAAGAACGCGCGGCGGGTGTTGCTCGGGTGTTCGAGCTGGTCGCGAGCGGGGTGCTGAGCGTCGAGATCGGTCAGCGGTTCGCGCTGGAGGATGCGGCGCAAGCCCACCGCGCGATCGCGGCGGGCGAGACGATCGGCGCGACCTTGCTGATCCCTTAGCGCTTCTCTTTGCTGAGCCGGGTCATGAACACCGCGTTGCGCAGCGCCTGGAGCGGGATCGAGGTCAAGTCGACCCACTCGCCTTCGGCATGCGCACCGCCACCCGCGACGCCGAGGCCCGCGAGCGTGTCGACATCCGCCGCGACGAAGGCGCTGTCGGCCGCGCCGCGCTTGGCGGGGTCCATCTCCGTCATCTCGGGGAGCTTCATGTCGCGGTTGACCGCATTGAGCTTGGCCAGCAGCGCGCGGTTGCCCGCTGTCGGTGCCATCGGCGGATAGGATTCCTCGAACTCGATCTTCGCGCTGGTACCGGGCAGGCTCTTCGTGACGATCGCCTGCATTGCGGCGCGGGTCTTCGCCTCCTGCTCGGGCGTGAGCGCGCGCAGGTCGCCGCGCGCGACGGCCTGCTCCGCAACGATGTTGGTCTTGCCGCTTGCGCTGACCTGATAGTTGTTCGACGCGAGCGTTGCCGGGGTGCCCGCCGCCATCGTGCCGATGTTGAAGGTCAGATTTCGCTCGGGCAGCGTGCGGCGGAACTCGTCAAGGATGCGCACCAGCTCATAGGCCGCGCCATAGCCGAGCGAGGCGCCGAACACGCCGCTGCTATGCCCAGTCTTGCCGGTCGTGGTGAGCGTCCAGCTCGCCGAGCTGCGCCGGGCGATCGTGCCCATGTCGCCGCTATTGTCGCGCGCGAGATTCTCATATTCCAGCGCGACATCGGCCCATTTGCCCGCCGCGATCAGATCGCGCCGCGCCACCTCCAGTGGCTTGCCTGTGCGTTCCTCGTCTCCGGTCAGTACGATCTTGATATCGGCGCCCTTGAGTGTGCCTGCAGCCTGCATCGCGCGCAGCGCCGCCACGATCACGACGATCCCGCCCTTATCGTCGCCGATGCCGGGGCCGGACGCGCGGTCGCCGGCGCGGACGAATTTCTGAAAGGGCGATTCCGGCTCGAACACCGTGTCGAGATGACCGATCAGCAACAGGCGCTTACCCTTGCCATTGCCTGTATGGGTCGCGACCAGATGCCCGGCACGGCCGGTTTCCTTCATGTCGATCCATTCGACCTTGAAGCCGAGTGGCTCCAGCTCGGAGCGGACCATCGCGCCGACCTTGGTCACGCCATCGATGTTCAGCGATCCGCTATTCTGGTTGACCAGCCTCTCCAGCAGCGCGACGTGGCGCTCGCTCTCCGCCTTCACGGTGGTCGCCATCTTCTGTTCGGCGCCGCTTTGCGCGGCGGCGGGAAGGGCGAGGACCAGGGCGAGCGGGGTGAGGGCGCGAAGCATGCGCACGTTAAAGCGGCTGGTCTCGCGCGCCGCAACCCTTAGCCGGGTGTCACCATGAAGATCTCGCCGTCTAGGTCGACGATGAAGAGATTGCCCGCCGCATCCTCGCCGAAGGAAGCGAGCTGGTTGATCGTCCCCGCATCGGGCGTGAGGTCTTGATTTCGGCGCTCGTAGTTGCTCGACGCGAGCGTGCTGCCCGCGACCAGTAACGCGTAGGGCACGCTCCAGATATTGCCGCTGATGAAGTCGCCAAACACATAGGAACCCGCGAGCGATGCCACCGGTCCGCGATAGACATAGCCGCCGATCACCGAGCGCCCCTGGCGTGGGCCGGTGCCGTGGCTGTATTCGGTGACGGGCGGAGTGACGCCGGCGGGCGCAGTGCCGCTGAATGGCTCAGTCCCTTCAAGGAAGCGCCAGCCGAAATTGAGGCCTGGCTGGTTGGCGCGGACAATGTCGATCTCCTCGCGCGCGCCCTGACCGACGTCGGCGATGATCAGGCGGCCATCGGGAGCGAACGAGGCGCGGAACGGATTGCGCAGGCCGAGCGCGAAGACATAGGGGTCGCCGCCGCCGGCGATGAAGGGGTTACCGGATGCGGCGACATAGCTGCCTCCGCTTTGGGCCAACCGCAGAATCTTGCCGAGACGGACATTGGTGTTCTGCGCATTGTTGGAGGGGTCGCCTCCCCCGCCGCCGTCGCCGATGCCCGCATAGAGATGTCCGTCCGGGCCGAAACCGAGCCAGCCGCCATTGTGATTGTTGTTGGCCGAATGCGGCGTGCTCAGGACGACGGTGTAAGGCGTTGCCGGACTGCTCAGCGAAAGCGAACGGATCTCCACTGCGCCATCCGGGGCGGTCGCCATCACCAACGCTTCGCCATAGGTGCCGAGCGCATTGGTGTTGACGGCAAGACCCAGGAGACCGCGCTCGCCATCGGTCGACAGGCTTCCTATGGTTCGGATCAATGCCTTGGCGCCCGTTGCAGGATCGAGCCGCCAGATGCCGCCGCCTTTCTCGAGTACATAGACTCGCGTATCGCCCGGGATCGGTGCGACATAGAGCGGTTGGGTGAAGCCGGTGCCGACGCGGCGGACGGCGATCCCTTCGCGGCTATTGGTGACCGTGACGGACACGTCCTGCGTCGCGGCCAGGCTACCGTCGCTGACGCGCAGTTGGATCTGATAGACATTGTCGCCATCGGCATCTGCCGGAAGGTCGAAATTGGGCGCGGGCGCGAAGGTCAGGGTACCCGCTGAAGTCATGGCGAAGCGCGCGGCGTCGGCGCCGCCCACGATCGAGAAGCTGAGCGGGTTGCCATCGGGATCGCTTGCGGTTGCCGTGAGGACGGTGGGGATATTCTCAACCACCGAAGCCGTTGCCGCCGAGGTGAAGGCGGGTGCACGGTTGGCCGGAGCGGGCGTTGGGCTGGGGGACGGAGTGCTTCCACCGCCGCCGTTGCATCCGGCGGCAAGCAGCGTCGTGCAGATGACGAAGAGCCGCATCGTTTCCCTCCTGCCGTAACAGGAGCGAAACGCGCGAGCGCGGCTTTGTTCCCGCCGCCGCGCTCGCAATGCCTCAATCGAGCTTGAGCGCGGCCTTAATGTCGGCCCAGGCCGCGAACTTGAAGTTCTGGGCCCGGGGCGGGTTGTAGCCGTCCTGCGCGATGAACAGGCCACCCGGATAGTCGGGGCCGAAATCGCCGGTGATCAGTTCGATGCCGTCGGTTTCTTCGGTCGAGCCGAACTTGTCCGGGGTGATGCGGAAGCGGCCGACAAAGGCCTCGTCCGACAGACGGTAGACGGCATAGGCATGGTCACCCTGGCTGGAGACCAGTAGATAGCCGCCATTGCCGTCGCCCTCGGTGGCGAGCGCGACGCCCTCGACATCGGCGACGAGCTTCTCGGTGTCCGCAGCGGCGATCTTGGTTCCCGCGACCGGGCCTTCGGCACGCGCGTCGAAGCGCCACACACCGATATCCTCTTCCCCGACATAGAGACGATGCGTGCGCTCGTCGGCGACGCAGCCTTCCGACTGGGTGCCGAGCTTCATCGTGCGCAGCAGCTTGCCCGTGGGCGCGGCGCCCGAGAGGTCGAGCTCGACCTGCCGGATCGTACCGTCCTTGATCACGTTGAAGGCGTGGAGCTTCCCGCCAGTGCGGTAGAGGCAGACGCCATAGGCCTCGCCCGCGCCGACCGGCACGGCGCCGAGCGAGACGAGCTTCGCGTTCACGGTGTCGAGCCGGAACAGCGCGAGCTTCGCGTTGCGCGGATCATTGCGGTCGCTCGCCGCGACGATCACACCGGCGTCGCCCATATCCTTGAGGTCGACATTGTTGACTCGGCCCGCGTCGATGAAGAACCGGTCCTTTCCGGTCAGGTCATAGACGTGAAGCCCGGCCTTCTTGTCGGTGCCGACGATCAGGCTGGCCGCCGGGTTCGCCGGATTGCGCCAGATCGCGGGATCATCCGCGGCATCGGCATTGGCGGTGCCCACTGCTTCGGTCTCGCCGCGCGCCTGGACGCTGGCGGCCGGGGTGGTGGGGACGACCGGAACCGCGTTCTTGGTCGAGGCACAGCCTGCCGCCGCGAGCGGCAGCAGGCTGAGGATGATGCTGCACCGGATCATCAGAAGTTGATCCGCACGCCGCCGCTGAAGCGGCGACCGAACCGCTCCCACTCGATCGTCTGGTAGTCGGTATGCGGCGTCTTCGTACCGGTGGCGGTCAGGAGATTGCCCGGCTCGGCATAGCGGCGGCCCGGATTGTTGAGCAGGTTCGACGCATCGAAATAGATTTCGAAGTTCCGCGTCACCGCGTAGCGGGCCGAGAAGTCGAGTTCGTCGTCCGCCGCCCAATAGGTGTCGCCCGCATCGGTCAGGTCGTCGGCGATGCCGTCCAGCCAGGTGCTGCGCCGCTGATATTGGAGGCGTACCGACAGGCCGTATTTCTCATAGTATCCGCCGACATTGTACACGACGTCCGAGGTGCCGGGCAGGCGCACCTTGCGCGCCGGAACGGTGCCGATCGCGGGCTTGGTCACTTCGCTGTCGTTAAGCGTGATGTTGGCCGAGATGCCAAAGCCGCCCATCCAGTCGGGCAGGCCAAGCGAGTCCGTCCAGGGCTCGAGCTGAAGCTGCGCGGCGGCTTCGACGCCGAACACACGTCCGCCGCCGCCGTTGGTGATGCCCGAGAAGGCATAGCCCGAACGGTCGACCCCACCGCTGTTCAGCGCGTCGGAGTTGAAGGTGCGGGTCTGGCGGTACAGCACGTCCTCGACCTTCTTGTAGAAGGCGCCGACCATCAAATAGCCCTGCGGACGCAGATACCATTCGAAATAGCCGTCGACGCCATAGGCGCGCTCCGGCTTCACCGACGGATTGCCGCCAGAGATGGTGCCGTTGGGGTCGTTGACCACGACGTTCGGGCGCATCTGATCATAGTCGGCGCGCGCGGCGCCGCTGTTGAACGACAGGCGCAGCTTCTTCGTGTCATCGAGATTATAGTTGAAGTGGAAGCTGGGGAAGGCGAGCGTCTGGCTCGATTCCGCCGTGACCGGGCCGGTCGTCGCGCCCACCGTCGCCACCGCGATGCCGCGGTTGGTGACGTGCTCGACGCGAACGCCGCCGACCACCGAACCCCAGTCGTAGCGCAGCGTGCCCATCGCATAGCCGGCATAGACCTGCTCGCGCACGTCGTAGATGTTGGCGGTGGCAGGCGCGAAGGCGAACTGGCTGCGCGCGCTGTTCGAGGCTGCGCGCATCTTGTCCGCATCGAAATAGCGGAAGGTGTAGCCGAGCGGGATCTTGCCCTGGAACGGCTCGCTGAGCGAGAAGTTCGCATAGTCGGTCGGCATGCCGATCGCGGCGAACTGGGCGGCGGTGTTGAGCGTCAGCTGATTCTCGTCGACCGTCTTGGTGCGCTGGTCGAACTGGAATCCGGCCTTGAACACCGCATCGGCGCCGAGGAAGCCGGTCTCACGCGACAGCGAGATGCGGCCGGTATACGCCTTAGTCGTATCGATCGCGTCGAGGATGGTCAGCGATGACAGCGGCTTGGTGAAGCTGTCGATCGCGGTGACCTGGCTTCCCGCCTGGTAGCGGGTCGGGCCGCTGAGCTGCTGGGTGGTGTACAGCGTCAAATTGCCGCGATTGGGATCGGTGAAATCATAGGCGACGGTCGGACGCAGCGTGCGGGTGCTGGGGCTGTCCCAGCTCGCCTCGCCGACCACCGAGCGGTCATCCTTGGATTCGGTGTAGTTGCCCAGCCAGTTGAACTTCCAGCCGTCGCCGAATTCGTGATCGCCCTCGATCGTGTTGGTGAAGATCGACTGGCGGAAGGCGCGCAGCGTCGAGCGCTGGCGGATGTCGATACCATAGACGGTGCCCTTGAGCGGGGTGTTGCCGACGCAGACATCGGCATAACCGCTGGTAGTCGGCGTCGGGTTGACCGTGGTGGAGCAGGCGGCGGTGTTCGCGACCAGATCGCTCTGGCGATCGTCGAGGTCGAAGCGATAGTTGTCGCGCTTCTCGTCATCGGTGAAGATCGTGTAGATCGACCGCAGCGAAATGCGGTTGCCTTCACTGGGGCGCCAGTCGAGGCGGCCCGAGACCGACCAGTTCTTGCGCGTCAGGCGGTAGAGCTTGTTCTCGGTCTCATGTGCCCAGAAGCGCGTACCGCTGCCGGGGCGCTGGTCCTGCGAAACGCGCTCATAGTCGGTCTCGAAATTGTCGGTGATCATGTCGCGCTGGTAGAAGCTGCCCGACACCAGCACGCCGATTTCGCCCATGCCGGTCTCGAACCGGTTCGAGACCACCGCCGAACCTTCATACTCGCCGCGGCTGCCCAGTTCGGCATAGCCGCCCCCGAGCTTGCCCGCGAAGTGGAAGCCCGAATAGTCGAAGGCGGAGCGGGTGATGATGTTGACGTTTCCGGCAACGGTCTCGCCCGGCATGTCCGGGGTCACGGCCTTGGACACGATGATCTTTGAGGCGATCGCCGAGGGGATCGAATCGAAGCGCGCGTCGCGGCCTTCGGGGCTGACCACGTTGATCCCGTCGAAGGACAGCGTCGTCCAGTAGTTGGGAGCGCCGCGGATCGACACGTAGCGCGCCTGACCCTGGTCGCGCTCGATGGCGAGGCCGGGCAGGCGGCTAGCCGCCTGGGCGATGTTCTGATCAGGTAGGCGACCGACACCGTCCGCAGCCGCGACGGCGACGAGCGAATCGGAATTCTTTTGTACTTCGAGTGCCGCCGCTTCCGATTCTGCGATCGGCCGGCTGCCCACGACGACGATTTCATCGCCCTCCGCAGCAGGCTCGGACGTTTCCCGTGCTGCTGCGGGTGTGGCGGTCGCGATGGCAACGGACGCAAGGCTGGCGCCCGCAAGGGCGGCGACGATAGAATTGCGGTTCATGGGGTCCCCCGATTGAGTCGAGGGGCCGCCTAGGCGCGGCGCATGTCACTCACGCGCGATATCCGTGTCGCTTAGGTTGCGGAATGATGACGGTTGCGTGACGTTGCCCCGGTGACACAGCGGTGCGGTGGCGACGGTCGATCCCGGTTCACCAGGTGACGTGAACCGCGCCGGGCATCCAGCGGTGAAAGACTGTCGCGAAGCCCCACGGGATCTGGTCCACCAGTACGTCCACCGTCTTGCGCTGGACGGTGAGCTGCCACCGCTCGTCCAGCTGTCGCAGACGGCCTTCGCGCTGAAGGAAGGTTTCACGCAAGCCGTCCCGCGATGTGCCTCGAATGATCGGCCAGTTGCCGATCGTCGCGGCGAGCAGGCTGTCGCAAATCTCCAGATCGTCTGCCGAGGCGTCGATGCCCGACGCGATGGCCGCCGAGACCGGGATCCCAGCCAGCAGCCGGTTGAGGGTCAGCTCGGACTCGGGCGTGTCGAGCTGACCCGTGACGAGATATTGGAGCAGGTGGACCGCGCGCGACCGTTTATCGGGATCGCTGACTTGCGGGTTCGACTTTCCGTCCAGCAAATCGAGCCGTTCGAAGAGGTGGGGAAGAAAGGGGGAAAGGAGAACCAGCCCCGCATTGTCGATGTAGATGGGTGGCTCGATTGTTTCGGTCTCTACGGACATCCACCCTTCTCCCTGGAAGCGCGGTCTCGCGCGCGGCCGGCACCTTAGGTGGAGGAAAGGGTGATGTCTTTGGCGCTCGATGTCCGGGACGGATCACTCTGCCGCGATATCGGGGTTGAGGGGCGTTGCCGGCGCGAGGGTGGCCCTTTCGAGCGCCATCGCGAGCGCGACGGCGAGCAGTGCGAGCACCCCCCCGGTTGTCGCGGCGCTCAAGGTGCCGCCTAGTTCGATCGTCTTGCCACCGAGGAGGCTGCCGAGCGCGATGCCGATATTGGCTGCCGAGATATTGAGCGAGCCGGCAAAGGCCGGGGCGTCCGCTGCGGCGTTCATGACGCGGACCTGACAGAAGACAAAGCTGGCAGCATGCGCGGCGCCCCAGATCAGTACGGCGAGTCCCGCCGCGAATCGTGCCATGCCCGCGGCGACCAGCAGCGCCATCCCCGCTGCGATAAGCGCTGAGGCGGCGGTTGCTGCCAGTGCGTGCGATGCCAACCTGCCCGCCAGCCAGTTGCCGCCAAGCCCAGCGATGCCGAAGGCGAGCAAGGCAAGCGTGACACCGTCGTCGTCGAACCCGGTCTGGCGGAGCAGCAAGCCAATATAGCTGAAGCCCGTGAACATGGCCGCGAAGGCGAGGGTGGAGAGGAGCAGGTGCCGTCGCAACGCCGGGCGGCCCAGAAGGCGCCATGGGGCTTCGGCGCGATCGGTACTGGTGCCGGATACCGTCAGACAGCCCGCAGCCGCGGCCAATGCCAGCGCGCCGGTTGCAACCATCGGTGCCTGCCAACCAAGATACGCGGCGATGAAATTGCCTGCCGGCGGCGCGAGGGTTCCACCGATGGTCACGCCCACATAGAGGAGCGCGATCCCATTGCCGGTGCCGCGGCTGGCTCCCAGCAGGACGCCGGCGAGGCTCATGAACACGGGCAGTGTCGCGCCCTGGAGCACACGAAGCGCGATCGCGAGGGGAAAGCTGGGTATCGTGAGCAGGAGCAGGTTCGCGGCGAAGGGCAGCAATGCCGTGGTGAGGACGAGGTTGGTAGGAAATCGTGTCGTTGCCGCCACCAGCACCGGTCCGAACAGGGCGGATGCCAGCGCAAAGACGGTGATGAGCAATCCCGCCTGAACCGGCGACAGATGTAGCTCCGCCGTCATGGCGGGGAGCAGGCCGATGACGACGAACTCCGTCGCCACGATCACGGCCGCGCCGAAGATAAGCGGCGCGGCCGCGATGCGGGTCACGCGTTGGCGCCGCTGTCGACGAGCAGGCCGGTGCCCGTCACCGATCGTGCCTCGGGCGAAGCGAGATAGGCGACGGCGGATGCGATATCCTCCGTGCTGCCGAACCGGCCGAGCGAAGTCAGCGCAATCTGATCGGCGGCGTGCGGACCCGATGCCGGGTTCATGTCGGTATCGGTCGATCCCGGGTTCACGGTGTTCACCGTGATGCCGCGCGGGGCGAGGTCGCGGGACAGTGCCTGGTGCAGCATCGCGATGCCGGCCTTGCTGGCATTGTAGGCGGTCAGGCCGGGCGATGGGGCCTGGAGCGCGAGGTTGCTGCCGATCGCGATGATCCGCCCGCCATCACCCATATGCGGGAGCACCGCGCGTACCGCGACGAAGGCCGCGCGCAGATTGACCGCCATCGTCGTATCCCAATCCTCAAGGCTGAGCTCGTCGATCGGGGCGGCGATGAAGATGCCGGCGTTGTTGACGAGGATGTCGATCCCGCCGAGCGCCTGTGCGGCCTGCGCCACCGCTGCCTCGATCGCGGTGGCGTCGCGATTGTCCGCCGCGATTGCGAGTCCGGTGCGGCCCATTGCCTCGATATCCGTGACGACGCTGGCTGCGGCGTCGGTCGCAGATGCGTAAGTGATCGCGACATCCGCGCCTTCGGTCGCCAGCCGCCGCGCGATCGCGGCCCCGATCCCGCGGCTGCCGCCTGTGACGAGCGCGCGCTTTCCTTCCAATCGCATTTGAAAACTCCATTTATGTAGTGAGTGATACAGATATGGATCGACTTGTTCCCGCGTCAACTACTTTCTATATCGATTGCTACAGAAAGGAGGCGGCGTGACGAAGATCGAACGGGTGGAGCGTGGCCGGCCGCGCGGGTTCGACCGCGATGCGGCGCTGGAGCAGGCGATGCGGCTGTTCTGGCGCAAGACCTATGAGGGCACGTCGCTCGCCGAACTTACGGCGGCGATGGGGATCAACGCGCCGAGCCTCTACGCGGCGTTTGGCAGCAAGGAGGCGTTGTTCCGGGAGGCGGTGGCGCATTATGCCGAGCATCACGGCACCGAGATCTGGCACGCGCTGCGTGACATCCCGGCGATCGACTCCGCGGTGGAGGCGTTCCTGCACGCGACCGCGCGATCCTATTCGACGCCAGGTGATCCGGCCGGCTGCCTGATCGTGCTGGGTGCCCAGCATGAGGATGGCGAAAGCGATCCGGCGCGCGGCGAGCTACGCGCGCGGCGTCGCGCCAGCCTTGGCGAGATCGGCGAACGGCTGACGCGTGCGGTTTCCGATGGGGAGTTGCCAGCTGGCTTCGACGTCGCGGGCGCCGCGGCGTTCCTGCTGAGCGTGCAGACCGGGATGTCGGTCCTGGCGCGCGATGGTGCGGACCGCACGGCGCTGGAGGCGGCGGCGCGCGGGGGCATGCTTGGCTGGTGCGGCTTGCGGAGGCTGAACAGTTGATGCGAAAGCGCCCGGACAATTGGGTCCGCCAACGCGCGTGAGCGCGCATACGAAAACGCCCGGACCGCTAGGTCCGGGCGTCTCGCTGTCCGGCGCCCCGTCCGGTGGAGGGGGCGCTTGGAAGGGGTGTCGTCTTACGACGAATAGTACATGTCGAACTCGACCGGGCTGGGGGTCATTTCCCAGCGCGCGACGTCGGCACGCTTGATCTCGATATAGGCCTCGATCTGGTCCTTCGAGAACACGTCGCCCTTGAGCAGGAAGTCCATGTCCGCTTCCAGGCTGTCGAGCGCCTCGCGGAGCGAACCGCACACGGTCGGCACTTCGGCCAGTTCCTCGGGCGGCAGGTCGTAGAGGTTCTTGTCCATTGGGTCGCCCGGATGGATCTTGTTCTGGATGCCGTCGAGACCGGCCATCAGCAGCGCCGCATAGCAAAGATACGGGTTGGCCAGCGCGTCGGGGAAGCGGAACTCGACGCGCTTCGACTTGGTGCCGGCGCCGTAAGGGATGCGGCACGAGGCCGAACGGTTGCGCGACGAATAGGCGAGCAGCACCGGTGCCTCATAGCCCGGGACCAGACGCTTGTAGCTGTTGGTCGACGGGTTGGTGAAAGCGTTGAGTGCCTTCGCGTGCTTGATCACGCCGCCGATGAAGTAGAGGCACATCTCGCTGAGGCCGGCATAGCCATTGCCCGCGAACAACGGCTTGCCGCCATCCCAGATCGAGAAGTGGGTGTGCATGCCCGAGCCGTTATCTTCCTTGATCGGCTTGGGCATGAAGGTCGCGGTCTTGCCATAGGCATGGGCGACCTGATGCACGACATACTTGTAGATCTGCATGCGGTCGGCGGTCTGGACCAGCGTGCCATAGGTCAGGCCCAGTTCGTGCTGCGCGGCAGCGACCTCATGGTGGTGCTTGTCGCAGGGCAGACCCATTTCAAGCATGGTCGAAACCATCTCGCCGCGGATGTCGACGGCGCTGTCGACCGGCGCGCAGGGGAAGTAGCCGCCCTTGGCGCGCGGGCGGTGGCCCATATTGCCGCTCTCATACTGCTTGGACGAGTTGCCCGGCAGCTCGATATCGTCGAGCTGATAATAGCTCGAGGAATAGGTGTTCTCGAAGCGGACGTCGTCGAACATGAAGAATTCGGCTTCCGGGCCGACATAGACGGTGTCGCCAATGCCGAGCGACTGGAGGTACGCCTCCGAGCGCTTGGCGGTCGAGCGCGGGTCGCGGGCGTAGAGCTCACCGGTCGAGGGCTCGACGATGTCGCAGACCAGGATCAACATCGGGGTGGCGCTGAACGGATCGGTCCAGACGGCGTCCAGATCCGGCTTCAGGATCATGTCGGACTCGTTGATCGCCTTCCAGCCCTCGATCGACGAACCGTCGAACATCAGGCCGTCGGTCAATTCGTCCTCGCCCAGGATGCTGGCGACCATGGTCAGATGCTGCCACTTGCCCTTGGGGTCGGTGAAGCGCAGGTCGATCCACTCGATCTCCTGATCCTTGACCATCTGCAGAATGTCGGCGGCGGTGTTAGCCATTGGAACCAAGCCCTTTCTCAACTCAAGTCTTCTGAAAATAACTGCGGTACGTCACGTCCGGATGACGCGCCTCAAATCGCGTTGTCGTCACGCTCCCCGGTGCGGATGCGCAGCGCGGTCTCGATCGCGGTGACAAAGATCTTGCCGTCCCCGATACGACCGGTCTGCGCGGCGGTGGCGATTGCCTCGACCACGCGGTCGGTCAGGGCGTCCTCGACCACGACCTCCAGCTTCACCTTGGGCAGGAAGTCGACGACATATTCGGCGCCGCGGTACAGCTCGGTATGGCCTTTCTGGCGCCCGAACCCCTTGGCTTCGGTGACGGTGATCCCCGAAACTCCAACCTCGTGCAGCGCTTCCTTTACCTCATCCAGCTTGAACGGCTTGATGATGGCTTCGATCTTTTTCACGGCCTGTCATTCCTTCGTTTCAAGCGGGGCTTGTTCTCCTTCGCCCCGACTCCACCTGGTCCCGCGCCGATGCTTGGCGAAGGCAGGGATTGGGATCAAGCGAAACGCCCCTTATCGCGCGGGTTGCACGAGGCGTGCCAGAATCCCGGGCGAGAGATTCCGCTGTGCGGCGTCGAAGAAGTGTTCGCCGCTGCCTGATTATTGAGCAGGTGTGGCCAAATTCTGCGCGATTGCGGGGCAGTCTTGCAGCGCGAATGGGGCAGGTGTAGCGGTTTGCTATCACACCTGTTCGGGGGACTTCTCCATATGCGTTACGCTCGCCTGATGCTCGCCGGCCTGCTTGCCGGCAGTGCCGTTGTTTCCGCTCCCGCGTTCGCGCAGCAGGCTCCGGCGGCTCAGCCGGGCGAAAGCGCCGAGGATGCCAAGCTCAAGGCGCTGTTCCACGCGAGCGACGAGGCGATGCTGAAGCGCCAGCCGCTGATGGCGATCTTCCGCGGTGACCTGCGCTACGCCGACCGCCTCGGCAATTACTATACCGATGCCTATACCGCGGCGGAGAAAGCGGCGACGGAGGCGGATCTCGCCGCGCTAAGGCGGATCGATCGTACGAAGCTGAACGCGGTGAACAAGATCGCCTATGACGTGTTCAAGGCGGATCAGGAGCGCAGCCTCAAGGGCTTCGCCCCTGCGATCATGGGTGTCAGCAAATACCTGCCGATGGATCATTTCACCGGTTTCCAGACCTTCTATCCCGACTTTGCGTCGGGGCAGGGAGCGGCGCCGTTCAAGACGGTTGCGGACTATGACAACAACCTCAAGCGCAACGTGGAATATGCGGCGACCTATGTTCGGGTAATCGACCTGTTCCGTGAGGGCATCAAGCGCAGGATTGTCCAACCCAAGCTGGTCGTGCGCAACATGGTCGGGCAGTTTGACAAGCTGATCGCGCAGGGCGTTGAGGACTCGGTCTTCTACGCGCCGGTCAAGAAGTTCCCGGACGGTGTCGGCGACACTGATCAGGCGCGGCTGCGCGCGGCCTATGCGGCGCAGATCAGGGACGTGATCATCCCGGCGCACAAGAAGATGCGCGACTTCCTGGCCAACGAGTACCTCCCGGCCGCGCGCGACAGCGTCGGCACTTCGGCGCTGCCCGGTGGCGCGGCGGTGTACAACTACGCGATCGAGAGCAACACGACGCTGCCGCTGACCGCCGACTATGTCCACAATCTGGGGCTGTCCGAGGTCAAGCGCATCCTCGCCGAGATGGAGGCGCAGAAGAAAGCGGTCGGCTTCACCGGAACCTTGTCCGAATTCTTCACCTTCCTGCGCACCGATACGCGCTTCCAGCCCAAGAGCGCCGAGGCGCTGCGCGAGGGTTATGAGGCGATCGGCAAGCGCGTGGACCTGCGCGTGCGCGAGCAATTCTCGCTAATCCCCAAGACCCCGCTCGAGATCCGCCCGGTCCCGGATTACCGCGCCGAGGGCGACGCGGCGGGCAGCTATGTTCAGGGCACGCCCGACGGCTCGCGGCCGGGCGTGTTCTTCTACAACACTCATGATCTGCCCGTGCGCTACACCTGGGGCATGGAGACGCTCTACCTGCACGAAGCGGTGCCGGGGCATCATTTCCAGATCAGCTTGGCGCAAGAGAATGACAAGCTTCCCGCCTTCATGCGCTTCGGCGGCAACACCGCCTTTGTCGAAGGCTGGGCGCTCTATGCCGAGACGCTGTACAAGGAACTCGACGTCGCGGTTGAGCCGTACCAGCGGATGGGCGGCCTGAGCGACGAGATGCTGCGCGCGATGCGGCTGGTGGTCGATAGCGGCCTCCACGCCAAGGGCTGGAGCCGCGAGCGGGCGATCGATTACATGCTCGCCAACTCGCCGATGCCCAAGACCGACGCGATCGCCGAGGTCGAGCGCTATATCGCGATGCCGGGGCAGGCGCTGGCGTACAAGGTGGGCCAGCTGACCATCCTCAAGGCCAAGGCCAAAGCGAAGGCGGCGCTGGGCGCCAAGTTCGACCCGCGCGCCTTCCATGCCGTGGTGCTCGACACCGGCGCGCTGCCGATGCCGGTGCTGGAGAAGAAGGTCGACGACTGGATCGCGGCGTCAAAATAGTTCGGTTCAGCGAAGCTGAACCGGCGGCACCGGC